>NZ_MRWD01000026.1 GCF_002093625.1 Rouxiella silvae
TTTTATTACTTTTATGCGAATTAGGCAGATTTATATTCCAGATTGTTTTTTGCACAACCTCCGAATCCGATGGTAGAATGTGATCTGCATCACACTTGGTAGTATTTAACGCCTTACACTTTAATACTTTTAATTTTTTAAAATCAGTTAATTACCTAACTCAGGCAACGTTTTAAGCGTAAAAAACTAACTGCATCAAAGGAAAATATTCGATGAGTACCCTAACGACTGGATTCATGATGATGCGCTGGGAATTGCTGAGCGCACTGATGATGTTTCTCGCCAGCCAAATGAACGTGGTATGCCGTCAAACCAGTAAAAATACCCTCGCCTTTATGTGCAGTGGTTTAGGCCTGTCCATGACCTGCTGGTTTGTGATGGGATTAATGGGCATGACATTCAGCGTTGAGGCTATTACACAATTCTGGATGACGTCCAAAGATGTATTCATCGATATTATGAGCAAAACGCCAACCAACTGGCCAATGCCGTCATAACAGGTCTGTTGCCCGAAATCTGCCTTTAAGCGAGTGCCTGCCAGTACTCGCTGTCACTCCCCTCCTCATTGCTTCAGGGCAAATGGCTGCCTGCATCCGTAAAAATTAAATAATGAGTTGTTTAACAGAGTTATTAATTGCTAAATCGCGAATTCCCGTATTAGATTCACCCTTACTTCACCTAAAATTAATAATCTTTCCATCACCCTTTGAGCCATTGGCCGGGTAGAAGAAGTTGGGATAAAGGATCTTGAATGAAACCGCATTACTTGATTAGCGCCGTTGTTTTACTGTTTAGCTCACCGCTTTATGCTCAAAACGTACCGCCAGCTTCTACAAATTCGGATATACCTCAGTCACAGACTCAGGCGCGCGAGCTCTTCATCTCGAACCTGATGAAAAAAATGACCTTGGACGATAAAATCGGCCAGCTCAACCTCGTCAGCGTGGGCCCCGAGAATCCCAGGGAACAAATTATGGCCGATATTCGTGCGGATAAGGTTGGCGGCGTTTTTAACACCGTCACCAAGCATGATATTCGTCAGATGCAAGATCAGGTGCAATACAGCCGACTGAAAATCCCTCCTTTTTATGCCTATGACGTCGTGCACGGTCAACGTACCGTTTTCCCTATCAGTCTGGGGTTAGCCGCCAGCTGGGACATGAGCGCCGTAGCGCTGAGCGCGCGCATTTCTGCCGAAGAAACTGCGGCAGATGGCCTGAACATGACCTTTTCACCGATGGTCGATATTACCCGAGACCCGCGCTGGGGCCGTGTTTCTGAAGGCTTCGGGGAAGATACCTATCTCACCTCGCGCCTGGCCTATGAAACGGTCAAAGCCTATCAGGGCAATGATCCTTCAGCCCCGAACAATGTCATGGCTAACGTTAAACATTTTGCGCTGTATGGCGCGGTGGAAGGCGGACGCGAATACAACACCGTGGATATGAGCCTGTCGCGGATGTTTAACGACTATATGCCCCCCTATAAAGCTGCCTTGGACGCTGGAGCCGGTGGCGTAATGGTTGCACTCAACTCGGTCAATGGCGTACCCGCCACCTCAAATTCCTGGCTGTTAAAAGACATTTTACGTGACCAGTGGAAATTTCACGGGCTAACGGTCAGTGACCACGGCGCAATCGGCGGATTAGTTAAACACGGCGTAGCGGAGAACGATCGTCAGGCGGCCGCAATGGCGCTGAAAGCCGGTGTCGATATGGACATGGCCGACAACATGTATGGTAAATATCTTAAAGGCTTACTTAAAGATGGGCTGATATCACAAAAGGACATCGACAGCGCAGTACATGACGTATTAACGGCCAAGTGGGACATGGGCCTGTTTGTCAGTCCGTATCGCCATCTAGGCCCCGTCTCATCGGACCCTGTCGATACTAACGCCGAAAGTCGCTTACACCGCAAAGAGGCGCGAGAAGTTGCTCGTACCACCTTAGTGCTGCTTAAAAATGAAAACCAAATACTGCCGTTGCAGAAAAAAGGCACCATCGCGCTGATTGGGCCGCTAGCGGACAGCCAGCGCGATATGATGGGCAGTTGGTCGGCCGCAGGGGTGGCCAAGCAGTCAATTACGGTGCTTAAAGGTATGCAGGATGCTTTGGGCGATAAAGCTACCCTGCTTTATGCCCGCGGTGCCAACATTACCAATGATAAAACCATTTATGATTTCCTGAACTCCTATGACAAGGCGGTAACCAACGATCCGCGAACGCCGCAGCAGATGATTGATGAAGCGGTTAAAACGGCCGAAAAAGCCGACACCGTCGTCGCGGTGGTCGGTGAGTCACAGGGTATGTCTAGCGAAGCCTCGAGCAGAACGGATATCAACATCCCTGAAGCTCAACGTGAGCTGCTCAAAGCGTTGAAGGCCACTGGAAAACCGCTGGTACTGGTGCTGATGAACGGCCGCCCGTTGACGTTAAGCTGGGAAAACGACATCTCCAACGCCATGCTGGAAACCTGGTTTAGTGGCACCGAGGGAGGCCATGCAATCGCCGACGTACTGTTTGGCGACTACAATCCGTCAGGAAAACTGCCGATGACCTTCCCGCGCGACGTGGGTCAAATTCCTATTTATAACAGCATGTTGAATACCGGCAGGCCGTTCAATCCTCAAAAGCCTGATAAATATACCTCGCGCTATTTTGATACGCCGAATGGCCCACTGTTCCCCTTCGGCTATGGCCTGAGTTACACCCAGTTCAGCGTCTCGGATATTACTCTGTCAGCCACCACGCTTGCGGCGAAAGGTGACATCAAGGCCAGCGTGATGGTTAAAAATACCGGCAAAGTTGCGGGCGCAACCGTGGTGCAGCTGTACATGCAAGATGTGACCGCCTCTATCAGTCGTCCGGTGAAAGAGTTACGTGGATTTGAAAAAGTTTATCTGCGGCCCGGTGAAGAAAAACGAGTGACCTTTAGCCTAGAAGAAAAAGATCTGCGTTACTTCGACAACCAGCTGAAATGGGCTTCACAACCCGGTAAATTCAACGTATTCGTTGGATTAGATTCTCAAAACGTTAAGCAAAGCAGTTTCCAATTGCAATAAACGTTATCGCTATGCCAAACATCGCCTCTCGGGCAGTCATTCTCCCGAGAGGCGATCGCTCACGCCTCTTTCCCGCATTATTTATGACCCCTATCACAATCACAGCAGCCTTTATTTGAAAGCCCCACGGCAAGCGGTAGATTTAATCTCATCTCATCCGACCACTTAAGGCATTACCCCCATTTATGGGTGTGGCGGAATTTATTGATGGAGCCCGTTATGAAAAATCAATCCGCCCCCTACCCTCATCTGCTTGCGCCACTGAGTCTCGGCTTTACGCAGTTGAAAAACCGCGTCCTTATGGGCTCAATGCACACCGGTTTAGAGGAAAAAGAAGACGGTCCACAGCGCATGGCGGCCTTCTATGCGGAAAGAGCTGCCGCTGGCGTTGCGCTGATTGTGACCGGAGGCATTGCACCCAATGCTCAGGGGGTGGTGTATCAGGGGGGAGCGATATTCAATCACGCCTCGCAAATTCCTCATCACCAAATCGTGACTGACGCTGTGCACGCCGCAGGAGGAAAAATTGCGCTGCAAATTCTTCATGCCGGGCGCTACAGCTATCAGCCAAACCCCGTTGCTCCCTCAGCGCTGCAGGCGCCAATTAACCGTTTTTCACCGCAGGCGCTAAGTGATGAACAAATTGAACAAACTCTTGAGGATTTTGCGCAATGTGCAGAGTTGGCGCAGCTGGCGGGCTATGACGGCGTGGAGATCATGGGCTCAGAGGGATATTTGATTAATCAGTTTCTGACCGCACGTACCAACCAGCGTGAAGACCAATGGGGAGGTAACGCAGAGAATCGTAGGAAATTTGCGATTGAAACCGTGCGCCGCGTGCGCGCCCGCTGTGGGGCCGAATTTATCATTATTTATCGACTGTCGATGCTAGACCTGGTGGAACAGGGTTCTGACTGGCATGAAATCGAGCAGTTGGCGGTAGAAATTGAACGCGCCGGTGCGACGCTGATTAATACCGGGATCGGCTGGCATGAAGCCCGCATTCCAACCATCGCCACCCGCGTACCTCGCGCCGGGTTTAGCTGGGTCACGCAACGTCTCATGGGAAAAGTGACTATTCCACTGATCACCACGAACCGAATTAACGATCCGCAGGTTGCTGAAGACATACTCGCACGCGGAGACGCCGACATGGTTTCTATGGCACGGCCGTTTCTCGCTGACCCGCAGTTTGTGCAAAAAGCCGCGGAAAACCGCGCCGACGAAATTAACACCTGCATTGGTTGTAATCAGGCCTGCCTTGACCAGATTTTCATTGGCGAGTTGACCTCGTGCCTGGTCAATCCGCGCGCCTGTCGTGAAACACACATGCCGATTGTCGCCACCGAGCGGCCTAAACGGCTTGCCGTGGTGGGCGCAGGTCCAGCGGGGCTGGCGTTTGCCACTGCCGCCGCCCAACGCGGGCATCGTGTGACCCTGTTTGATGCCAAGCGGGAAATTGGTGGGCAGTTTAATATCGCCAAGCAAATCCCGGGTAAAGAGGAGTTTTATCAGACTCTGCGCTACTTCTCACGTCAGCTCAGCCTGCTTAATGTACAGCTTGAACTGGGCGAAAAGGTGGAGGCGGATGCGCTGACGGAGTTTGACGAGGTCATTCTCGCCTGCGGTATTTTACCGCGCCTGCCGGAAATAAACGGCATCGACCACCCCAGCGTACTCACTTATCTTGACGTGCTGCGTGATAAAAAACCGGTCGGACAGCGGGTGGCTATTATCGGCGCGGGCGGAATTGGTTTTGATACCGCAGAATATCTCAGCCACGTTGAACCCTCGTCAAGCCTGAATATTCAGGCCTTTCAGCAGGAATGGGGTATCGATCCCAGCCTAAAAACGCGCGGAGGTTTAGCCGCAGAAGGCCCTCATCCCACGCCCTCGGCACGCGACATCACGCTTTTGCAACGTAAGAGCAGCAAAGTTGGGGCGGGATTAGGTAAAACGACTGGCTGGATCCACCGAGCAAGCCTGTTGGCACGCGGCGTTCATATGCAAAATGGCGTGACCTATGAGCGCATCGACGGCGAGGGGCTGCACATTATTCGTGAGGGAGAAACTTACTGCCTGCCGGTAGATAACGTGATTATTTGTGCGGGACAGGAGTCACAGAGGAGCCTGTCGGAGCCACTGCGTCAACGAGGGAAAATTGTTCATCTGATAGGCGGCGCAGATGTCGCCGTTGAACTGGATGCCCGTCGCGCCATCGATCAGGGCACCCGTTTAGGTCTAACTATTTAATAATATCTTTTTAATCAAAATGTTAGTAACCCGCGTTGGTTTTCACCGAGCGCAGGATAACAAATTTCTGATTGGTGGCAATGGTGGTGCAGTTGCCGAACAGGCGGCGCAGTTTCTGGTAATAGTCCAGGTGACGGTTGCCGACTATACGCAATTCTCCCCCCGGCTGTAGGCAGCGCTTGGCGTCGCAGAACATACGCCATGCGGTGTCATCGCTGACCACGGTCCCCTGATGGAACGGCGGATTGCACAGTACGGCGTGCAGCGTTTCACGTTCAACGCCGGCCAACATGTTGTTCACTTCAAACTCACAGCGGGCAAGATCCTGCGGCAGGTTATTTTCGACGTTGGTGCGACTTGATTCAACGGCCATGTAGGACTCATCAACAAACAGCATGTCAGCCTCTGGATTAAGCGCCAGTGCAGTGATGCCGATGACGCCATTGCCGCAGCCAAGATCAACCATCCGGCCTTCAATGCCCTCAGGCAAGTGCTGCATAAAGAAACGTGCGCCAATGTCCAGTCCGGTGCGAGAAAATACGTTGGCGTGGTTGGTGATACGCATTTCGCTGTCGTCTAGCGCCCATTCGGCGGTGACCGGTTCGGCAGGCTGCATATCGCTTTCAGCCTGACAGTGGATCAGACGGGCTTTTTTCCAGGCCAGGCTGGTACGCGTGGTGCCGAGGATCTTTTCAAACAATTGCAGTGTAGAGGTGTGAATGTCTCGCGCCTTGGCACCGGCGATAATTTGCGTATCGGGGGTCACGACTTCACGCAGTGCACGCAGCTGTTGCTCAAGCAGTGCCAGCGTTTTGGGCACTTTGATAACCACCAAACCCGGCGCCTGCGGTAGAGGTGCCAGGCTGCTCTGGTGGGTTACCCGCGAATCATCCAGTCCGTTGAGGCGCAGATTATGCTGGGTCGCCAGTTGGCTCATAAACGAGTCGCCGATGCTGACCGGTGAAAACGCATGCAGCGCGCAGGTCAAGGTACCGAAACTGTCGTTAAAAATAAGCACAGGACGGCCATTGAGTGTGTCGGTGGTCAAAGTTTGCAGCAAATACTCATCCGCCGCTTCCCATGCCTGCAACGTGGTGGATTCTTCCTGCAGCGGATAACGTTCCAGCTCAAGATGCAGTGTATCCAGTTCAAAATGGCTCATTGGCCCTCCTCAAATTTCAATTTGCGCTGTTTATCCCTTAAATTGCGCTATCAGTAAAATGTTTTTTCAGTTAAAAAGGGATTATCTGTCACCCCCTGCTGCCCACAGGCCTGTTATGGGCGGATTGCGTGCAGGTTTTCCCCTAATTAAAGAGAGCCAAAGCAAATAGTTATGCCAGAATTGACCTATCTGCAAGGGTATCCGGAACATCTTCAGGCCCAGGTTCGCCAGTTGATCGACCAAAATCGTCTTGGCAGCGTTTTGCTGAGTCGCTATCCAGAACCTCACGAGCTGACTACCGACAAATCGCTCTATCAGTATACGCTCGACCTTAAAAACCAATATTTACGCAGCTCGTCTCCGCTAAGCAAAGTGGCCTACGACAATAAAATTCACGTTATGCGCCACGCGTTAGGTCTGCATACTGCAATTTCTCGTATTCAGGGCGGCAAACTAAAAGCCAAGGCCGAAATACGCGTTGCGACCGTGTTTAAAAGTGCACCGGAGGCTTTTCTGCGTATGATTGTGGTTCACGAGCTGGCACATATTAAAGAAAAAGAACATAACAAAGCGTTCTACAGCCTGTGCTGTCATATGACGCCGGATTATCATCAGCTGGAATTTGATACGCGTATGTACCTGACTCACCTCGATCTGTTTGGAAAACTGTATCGTTAGTAATCTGTGTTCACTCACATCTTACTCATGTTTTTCTCAGATATTTTTCATGCCAATAAGGGAGTAAACCATGATTCGCTTTGCCGTAGTGGGCACTAACTGGATAACCAAAAGCTTTATCGACGCCGCCCACGAAAGTGGCAAACTCAAGCTGACGGCGGTTTACTCACGCACGCTGGAAAATGCCAAAGCACTTGGTCACGACTACCCGGTAGAACACTATTTTGACTCGCTGGAAGCGCTGGCTGCTTCTAACGAAATTGACGCCGTTTATATTGCCAGCCCCAACTCCCTGCACTGCGAACAAACTCTGCTGTTTCTCAACCATAAGAAACACGTAATTTGCGAAAAACCGCTGTCCTCGACCCTTGCAGAGGCAGAGCGCGCTATTCGCTGTGCCAACGAGAATCAGGTGGTGCTGTTTGAGGCCTTCAAAACGGCCTATTTGCCTAACTTCCTGCATATGAAAAGTACGCTCGGTAGAATGGGCCCACTGCGCAAAGCCGTTTTCAACTACTGCCAGTACTCGTCGCGCTATCAACGCTATCTGGCGGGAGAGAACCCAAATACCTTTAATCCGGCGTTTTCCAACGGCTCCATTATGGATATCGGTTATTACTGCCTCGCCAGCAGCGTGGCCCTTTTTGGCGAGCCGGACTCGGTGATTGCCAGCGCGACGCTGCTTGAGAGCGGCGTGGATGCTCAAGGAACCGTGCTGATGGGCTATAAAAATACGGCCTACGGTAATTTTGAGGTGGTGATCAACCACTCGAAAGTGAGTGATTCGCTGCTGCCAAGTGAAATTCAGGGCGAAGATGGCACACTGCAAATCGATAAGCTGTCTGAATGCCAAACGCTGCGCTATACGCCGCGCGGAGGGCAAACGCTGGACCTGACGCAGCCTCAGCACATCAACACCATGCTCTATGAGGCAGAAACTTTTGCCACCTTGGTAGACAGCAAGTTTTATGGCCATCCGGGATTAGAAGTGTCGCGTATCACGGCCAAACTGCTGACCGAAATTCGTCGTCAGACGGGCGTAGTCTTCCCTGCGGATATCAATCCGGTTGTTGAAAATAGTTAAGGAATTAGCATGAGTCAACGCGTCCAAAAACCCCTGCTTATTTTGCAAACCGGCCAGGCGCCTGAACCTATTCGTGCGCTGCACGGCAATTTCCCGCAGATGTTTATTCGTCAGGGAAATATCGACAGTCAGCAGGCAGTCATCATCGACCTACAGGCCGGTGAGCGACCTCTTCCACCGAGCCACTATGCCGGAGCCGTCATTACCGGTTCACGCAGCATGGTGACTGAGCACCTCGAGTGGAGCGAGTACGCCGCTGACTGGATACGACAGGCCATGCTAAGCAATTTACCCATGTTTGGTGCCTGCTATGGTCATCAACTGATGTCGTATGCGCTAGGCGGAAAAGTCGATTTTCATCCACAGGGGATCGAAGTCGGCACGGAAGAAATTGAGCTGCTGCCGGCGGCCGACAATGACCCGCTGGTTTCATCCCTTCCAGCTCGGTTCAGCGCCAACTTGATCCATCTGCAAACCGTGCTGCAACCACCAGCCTGTGCCACGGTCTTGGCAAAATCAGCGCACGATCCGCATCAGATCCTGCGCTACGGCCCCAATGCCATTAGCACCCAGTTTCACCCAGAGTTCAGCGCAGCCGTGATGAGAACTTATCTGCCCTGGCTTGACCAGCAAGCCTCCGATGACAGCGTTGATTACTATGGGAAACTCGAAAACGTAAGCGAAACGCCGCGCAGTCAGGGCCTGCTACTCGCTTTCATAGCGTCAGTGGAAAAGCAGCGCGCACTGGCAGGTTAGCCACCTAAATGTTTCGCGGCGCTTGACGAATGAAACATTTTGAATTACTTTCCCCTCTGCAAAGGGGAGTAACTTCCTAGTCGGCTAATCGTCAATACGGTGATTCACTTCACCCGGTTACCGAGCAACCCTAATTATATATTCCTGTTATAGATACTGTAGCAAGGCGGTAAGTGAACGCATTCCAATGAGCCTACGAGTGTAGGTGATTCGGGTAAGTGAACGCAGCGAACGCCGCTACAGTGTCAAGAACGCAGAATATTTTGGGTTGTGAGTGAGACCTTGCCAGAAGGCGAGGTTTGCTCACAGCTCAACAAAGAGCGGCTAACGTCTTCTGACGTTAGCCGTTTTTTTGCTTTTTAGAGGGTTGTAACATGATGAATTCCGTAGGAAATCCGCTGCTTTGGGGTTCTTTCGCAGTGGTGGTGGTGATCATGCTGGCGATAGACATGCTGCTGCAAGGGCGCAAAGGCGAGCAGAGCATGACGATGAAAAGCGCAGCACTGTGGTCACTGCTCTGGGTAGGCCTATCACTGCTGTTTAACTATGGTTTCTGGTGGTATCTCAACGGCGAATTTGGCCGCGAAGTTGCCGATAAGCAGGCGCTGGCATTTCTAACCGGCTATCTGATTGAGAAAGCCCTGGCGGTCGATAACGTCTTTGTCTGGTTAATGTTGTTCAGCTATTTCAGCGTACCTGCCAGCCTGCAACGCCGAGTGTTGGTCTACGGCGTGCTGGGTGCAATTGTGCTGCGTACCGGCATGATTTTCGCCGGCAGCTGGCTGGTCTCTGAGTTCAGCTGGATCCTTTACGTATTTGGCGCGTTCTTGCTGTTTACCGGTATTAAAATGGCACTGGCCAAAGAAGATGATGGCGCGATTGGCGACAAACCTATTATCCGCTGGCTGCGCGGGCGTTTACGCATGACCGATGAGCTGTCGGGCGAGAAGTTTTTCGTGCGCCGCAACGGTCTGCTGTACGCAACCCCGCTGGTGTTAGTATTAATCATGGTTGAACTCAGCGACGTTATCTTTGCCGTTGACAGCATTCCAGCTATTTTTGCCGTCACCACCGATCCGTTTATTGTGCTGACCTCAAATCTGTTTGCGATCCTTGGCCTGCGCGCGATGTATTTCTTGTTGGCTAACGTTGCCGAGCGTTTCTCAATGCTCAAATATGGCCTTGCCGTGATTCTGGTATTTATTGGTGCAAAAATGCTGCTGCTGGACCTCATTCACATTCCAGTGGGGATCTCTCTGGGCGTTGTTGCCAGTATTTTGGCCTTAACCTTAATCATTAACGCCTGGGTTAACTACAGAAACGATAAATCTTAGATTGCCTAAAAATGTAATAACTGTTAACACAAAGGCATTATTTTGATGTTTTAAAAAACCTCACTATATATTCAATTAACTCAATCGATTAATAAAGCTTTGAAACATCCCTTTCTACCGGTAAAAGAAATCACCAATACGGGTAGAAAGGGAAACGAGTACGCTGAGTATTTCATCCTTCGACAGCACAAATACCTTAAACAATATAAACATCAAATGAGTTAACTCACTAAAAATCACACATGCAAATGATGAAGTATCCGAAATGCGTCATAGGCGATAGGATTAAAGCGTTTTTTGATAAAACAACATCCATTTTCAGCCTAATATCGATCACTATTTCAATAACTAGGTGAAGAAAATGCCGATGATGTCCGTTATGTTTATTAGACAACCTGCGACTTCTTTTATCATGACAGCTGTTCCAAAAGCAGGTGATAACCCTAAGGGGTTTAAAAAATTTATAAGTAAGGTAATGAATATTTTTAAAAAACCATCAAGCACTAAGAAAAATACCCACATTTCAAGTTTACCAGCCGAATTGGAGCACTTCACCACACATACGGGAGTCAGTAACCGCATCATTGATATATATAAATCCATCACACTCCCCCCAAGAATAACTGCCAGAGATGACCGTTATAATACTATTGAAATCTGCTATAAAAAGCCCGACATTTTACCCGAAATATCAGCAGAGGAAATTTTCAACAGCATATTTAAGCCATCGGAAAGACAGTCTGACCTTGCGAAGTGTATAATTAGAGCAAGAGAAGAAACGGCTAAAAAACACTTAGATCAGCGCCCTAAAGATCAAGAAGTTTAGAAAAAGTTGCATGCAAAAGAAATTTGAGCGTTTTTTGATAGTTTATAATTCTAAAAATATTAAGTTATGAAAAAACAATTTTATAGAGAATAATCGATGACTACACAAATCGCACAAATCAATTGTTCAATGGCTCGCATCAGCAAGTTGTCTAATAACGCAATTAATGAACCATTAAATAAAAATTATAACAAGGTGATTGACACTATTCTCGGAATAAAAAACGGCGGCCAAACTCTGACAAAATTACTGCCCATAAAAATAGAACATCAACCGGTACCCTTCGCGTTGGATCATCTGAAAGAATTTCAGAAAAAACTCATTAATCATAGAAATGTCAGCTATGAGCCGTTAGATGCATTAATTACCACGATGATTAATAACGAAAAGGAAAAATCCACCAGAGTTAACAACATTAAAAAAAACCTTTCTCAGGATGAGAGTCTGTCTGCAAAATCTAAAACGCTTACGCATTCATTCCAGCCCTTGGCATCTCTTCACGCTTTTGCGAAAAAAATACTCATTAAAATCAAAACCTGGTTTACGCAGTCTCCATTCCCCCAGCCACCATAAAAACAGAAAATAACCGCAATGAGTCAGACGCATAATGACATCAAGTATCACTAAAATCGGTTGCCGATGTGTCACAAGGCAGCTAGTTTTATAGCCTCTGTGGCGCGTAGGCGCGCCCATAAACTAGAGGCAGGTGTTCTGTGGCACATCATAAAATTATTCTCGATTGCGACCCAGGTATAGATGACGCAGTGGCCATTTTACTGGCGCTGGCCTCACCCGAAGAGATAGAACTGGTGGGCATAACCACGGTTGCAGGCAATGTGCCACTCGAGCGTACGGCCTACAATGCCAGACGAATTTGTACTCTCGCGGGTCGTGAAGACATTCCAGTATATGCCGGCTGCCCTCGCCCGATGCTTGAGACAGAAGGCCTGCATTCAACGGTACACGGCGACGACGGACTAGGCAGTGTCAAACTGCCCGAGCCGGGCTTTGCTCTACAGGCTCAACATGCCGTAGATTTTATCATCCATTCAGTTCACGCCGAGCCGGGTCAGATAACCCTTTGCCCTATTGGGCCGATGACGAATATTGCGCTGGCGATTATTAAAGACCCGTCTATCGTCCCAAAAATAAAGCAGATTGTTTTCATGGGCGGTGCGGCTTTTTGCCAGGGAAACGTCTCTCCGGTGGCCGAATTTAATATCTTCGTTGACCCTTTGGCGGCGCATGTGGTGCTGAGCGCGGGCATTCCTCAGATTATGCTAGGTCTTGATGTCACCTTGCAGGCTAAAATTGACGCCGCTTATCTTGATGAGCTGCAACAGGTTAATTCTCTGCTGAAAACCACCACGGCGATGATGCGCAGCTATGGCGCAGCTGACCCTTGTCTGCATGACCCCTGTGCAATTGCCTGGCTTATTGACCCAAGTTTATTCAAAGGGATACGGGGAAATATTAGCGTAAGTTATCAGGATGGCAGGCACCGCGGCCAAACGTTGGTGGCGGTGAAGTCGCGCCATTTAGAAAACGACGCGACCAATATTGAAGTGATTACCGAGGTGAATAATCCTCTACTGCTAAAGATGCTGAGCGAACGACTGAGCCGCCTGTAAGGCAAGCGACTCCCCGCGCACCGTGCAGCATCACGCATTAAGCGCGCAGGGAGTTTACAGCGATTACTGCCAACCGTAGCGGCGGAAAAAAATGCCTTTAACCGCCTGAGTTAACACCATATAGCCCGCCAAAATCGCCACCAGCCACGGGAAGTATCCCAGCGGTAATGCCTGAAGCTGAAGGAATCCGGCGGCGGGAGTAAAGATCAGGCCAATGCCCACCACGACCACCAGCAACGTCATCATACACAGCGGCCAAGACGCGCGACTCTGAATAAAGGGGACTTTCCGGGTGCGGATCATATGCACAATCAACGTTTGGGACAGCAGCCCTTCTATAAACCAGCCGGTCTGGAATAAGGTGTGCATTTCTGGCGTATTAGCCTTGAATACCCACCACATTAGCGCGAAGGTCAGCATATCAAACACCGAGCTTATCGGACCAAAGAACACCATAAAACGACCGATATCTCCCGCGTTCCAGCGCTGTGGCTTCGCCAACTGTTCTTCGTCAACGTTATCAAAGGGGATCGCGACCTGAGAGACATCATAAATCAGGTTCTGCACCAGCAGGTGCAGCGGCAGCATCGGCAGAAACGGCAGAAAGGCACTGGCTACCAATACGCTGAAAACGTTACCGAAGTTGGAGCTGGCGGTCATTTTGATATATTTGAGCATGTTGGCAAAGGTGCGACGGCCCTCGGTAACGCCCTGCTCCAGCACCATCAGGCTTTTTTCCAGCAGGATAATATCCGCCGCTTCTTTGGCGATATCTACCGCAGAATCTACGGAAATACCAATATCAGCCGCCCGCAGTGCCGGTGCATCATTGATGCCGTCGCCCATAAAACCAACGACGTGGCCCTGTTCACGCAGCACGCGGACAATGCGTTCTTTATGTAACGGCGCAAGTTTAGCGAATACGCGGGTTGTTTTAGCCACCTCTGCCAGTTCGGCATCGCTAAGTCGTTCTATTTCACTGCCGATGACAATTTTATCCACAGACAGACCGACGTCCAGACAGACTTTTCTCGCCACCAGTGGATTGTCACCGGTGAGGATTTTCACCGTTACGCCTTTATTTTGCAGCGCTTTTAAAGCCGGTGCGGTGCTCTCTTTTGGCGGATCGAGGAAAGCAATATATCCGGCGAGGATCAGGCTGGACTCATCGGCCACCGCATAGTCTCCTGCACGCGACGGCATAACTTTATGGGCAACGGCGACGACTCTCAATCCCTGCTGATTAAGATCATCGGTAATACGACGGATGCGCTTTAACAGTTGATCCGTCAGCGGTACGGTTTCATCATTGAGCTGCACAAGGGTACAAATCGACAGAATTTCTTCCAGCGCGCCCTTACAGATCAGCCGATGATGATCGGCGGCTTCTGACACCACCACCGACATACGACGTCGATCGAAATCAAACGGGATTTCATCGACTTTACTGTAATGATCAACACCCTGCTCCATCTTCACGGCTTCCGCACCTGCAAGCACCGCCACGTCGAGCAGATTTTTCAGTCCGGTCTGATAATGGCTGTTGAGCCAGGCAAGATGCAGCACGTTGTTGCACGGTGAACCCAGTACATCGGTATGACGCTCAAGAATGATTTTATCCTGCGTCAACGTCCCGGTTTTATCGGTGCACAGAATGTCCATCGCGCCAAAGTTTTGAATCGCATCCAGATGTTTAACAATTACTTTCTGACGTGAGAGCTTAACCGCGCCTTTTGCCAAAGTAGAAGTCACAATCATCGGCAGCATTTCAGGCGTGAGGCCTACGGCAACAGATAGTGAGAACAACGCCGCTTCCCACCAGTCACCCTTGGTATAGCCATTAATCAGCAACACCACCGGCGTCATCACCATCATAAACCGAATCAGTAACCAGCTCACTTTGCTGATCCCGCGCTGGAAGGCGTTCGGCTGCTCATCCTGTTTAATCACCCGTTCGGCGAGCTGGCCAAACCAGGTCTGTGCGCCCGTGGAAATCACCATCGCCATCGCGGTACCACTGATAACGTTGGTGCCCATAAAGCACAGCGTGTCCTGCTCCAGCGGGTCACAGTCAACCGGCAGACGGCTGTGGGCCAATTTTTCGACCGGCAATGACTCACCGGTCAGCGCCGCTTGGCTGATAAACAGGTCTTTTGCGGAAAGAATACGCAGGTCTGCTGGGATCATATCCCCCGCCGAGAGTTTGACCAGGTCACCCGGCACCAACTGATTGATAGGTAATTCTAGCGTTTCACTGCGCCCAGTGTGGCTATCGCAGCGCAAAACTGTGGCGGTATTACTGACCATGGCTTTCAAGGCGTCGGCAGCTCTGTTCGAGCGGGCTTCCTGCACGAAGCGCATAAGGGTAGAAATAACCACCATGCTGCCAATCACCAGCGTAGCTTTCATGTCTTCCGTGGCGTAGGACACCGCAGCCAGCAGGGTTAGAAGCAGGTTGAAAGGGTTACGATAGCAAATCCACAGATGCTGCCACCAGGGCGCAGGCTGCTGATCGTCGGTTTGATTGGCCCCGACACGTTCGCGTATTGCGTCGGCTTCAGCATGGGTTAGCCCTTCAAAATGGCTATCGAATTGGGTATATAATTGTTCAACATCGGCACGGGCACAGGCCTGTGAGTGCTGAACAATAGACGTTGGTACATCATGACCTGCGGTGGGTTGCGCATTTTCCAGCATAGGAGAACGGCGGATCAGGCGGCGTGGCAAATTACGGCTGAACATAGTGAACAGACGGTGGGTGAAAGCTTTGAACATAACTCGTACCTTTATTGCGCCCACGACCCGACATTCCCTTGGGTTTTAAAGCAATATCCGCAGTCATTAAAACGCAGACACCGCATCAAACCACGGGCTATTACGTCGTGGGGATGGCAAAGGATTAAAAGCATTGCGAGCAAGAGTGCAGGCAGATGCTTACCAAATTTTATCCGGTAAGTAGCTGCAAAAAGGCGGGTGCTTACCGGATCAAGACGAACTCACTGGGTTGGGGTCGGGATCCATAAAAATTTTCTCGGTAAGTTAAAAACATTTTCGCTGAGAGAAGGGACATGTGTAAAACTCTGACCCAGGTTGCATTCGTCTCAGGAATTCATGCCTAAAGAAGTAAAATCCGTTAGGGTATGACGGTGCGTCATTGTCGCGCATACTGCGCCACTTGAACTGATCTCGATCAATTCGGTGCGCGAAATATACTCCTCTTAACTTGAACCGTTGATAAACCATGCAAAATCGTCTGACTATTAAAGACATTGCCCGACTGAGCGGTGTGGGGAAATCTACCGTTTCCAGAGTGCTGAACAATGAAGGCCACGTCAGTCCACAAACGCGTGAACGCGTGCTGGCGGTTATCGAGCAACAGTCATTTCTGCCCTCAAAATCCGCCAGAGCGATGCGCGGTCAAAGCGACAAAGTGGTTGCCATTATCGTCTCCCGACTTGATTCGCCCTCTGAAAATCAGGCGGTACGCACTATGCTGCCGCTGCTGTATGAACAGGGCTACGATCCCATCGTGATGGAAAGCAAGTTCAGCGTGCAGCGCGTACAGGAGCATCTGCAAGTTTTACAACAGCGTGCGGCCGATGGCGTCATTCTGTTTGGCTTCACCGGCCTCGACGAGCAAATCCTAGAAGGCTGGCAGGAAAAAACCGTGATCGTGGCGCGTCAGTATCAGGGATTTTCCAGCGTGTGCTACGACGACAGCGGTGCCGTTAATCTGCTGTTGAATCAGCTTTATCAGCAAGGGCATCGCCACATCAGCTACATGGGAACCCACGAGGCCGACACGACGACGGGTGCGCTGCGTACTCAGGCTTATCAGGCATTTTGTGAGCATAAACAGCTTGAACCGGTGCTGATATTGGGCGAGCTCACCTATCACAGCGGATATGAGCTGGCAGAGGGAATTTTACGCCCCGACACCACGGCGGTAATTTGTGCCTCCGACAGCATCGCACTTGGGGTAGCCAAGTACCTGCAACAGCAGCATAAAAGCGACATTACCCTGTGCGGGATCGGTAATAACCTATTGATGCGCTTCCTGTTTCCTCAGGCACTGACGGTGGAATTAGGCTATGGGCGCGCAGGCACTGAAGCCGTACGCCTGCTGATGTCGCAGCTGCACTCCGCCCCGTCTGGACAACATATTATTGTGCCCTGCCAGCTGGCCGATCCCCTGCCTTAGACCGTCTGATTTATATCTGAATGTGCGTACAAAAAGATGATTTTGTGATCTTCCGCTAATTTCCGGGAACGTTCCCAGACAGAGTTAACTTCTCAGGATATGCTCATGTTTTTCTCACACTGCCGGAAAGGCCAAACCATGAGTAAAATGAGACTTCAGGATGTAGAACAACTGATTGAGTGGGTGGGCGGCAGCGAAAATATCGCCTCCGTCACTCACTGTATTACCCGTTTGCGTTTTGTGCTTAACGACACCTCGAAGGCCAAGCCCTCAGAGATTGAAACTCTGCGCATGGTCAAAGGGTGCTTCACCAATGCCGGTCAATTCCAGGTCGTTATCGGTCCTGAAGTGGATGACTATTATAAAGCTCTGCTTAAGCTCACCGGCAAAAACAGCGACAACAAAGAGCAAACCAAGGTGGCCGCTCGCCAGAATATGAATATATTCGAGCGCTGCATCTCTCATTTTGCCGAAATATTTTTCCCCCTGCTGCCAGCGTTAATCAGCGGCGGTCTGATCCTCGGATTCCGCAATCTGATCGGCGACATCCCGCTCAGCGGCGGTCAAACGCTGGCACAGATGCACCCGCTATGGCAGACGGTTTATGATTTCCTGTGGCTGCTCGGCGAAGCGATCTTTATGTTCCTGCCGGTCGCGGTGTGTTGGTCAACCGTTAAAAAGCTCGGCGGTACCGAGATTCTGGGCATTGTTTTGGGCATCACACTGGTGTCACCACAGCTGATGAATGCCTATCAGCTGGGTCAGCAAACGCCTGACGTGTGGCATTTCGGTTGGTTCACCGTGCAAAAAGTGGGTTACCAGGCGCAGGTCATTCCTTCCATGCTCGCCGGTATTGCACTGGCCTGGATTGAAAATGGCCTGAAGAAAATAATACCTAACTATCTGTATCTGGTGATTGTGCCGGTTACTTCGCTGATTATTGCCGTATTCCTGGCGCACACGCTGATAGGGCCGTTTGGCCGCATGATTGGCGACGGTGTTGCCTGGGCGGTTAAGTCGGTAATGACGGGCAGCATGGCGCCGATTGGTGCCGCACTGTTCGGCTTCCTCTATGCGCCTCTGGTGATTACTGGCGTGCATCAAACCACACTGGCTATTGATATGCAGATGGTGCAAAGCACTGGCGGAACACCGGTCTGGCCGCTTATCGCCATCTCCAACATTGCACAAGCCGCTGCGGTGCTGGGCATTGTGATCATTAGCCGCAAACACAACGAACGTGAAATCTCTGTCCCAGCCACTATTTCGGCCTTTTTAGGGGTAACCGAGCCAGCAATGTACGGGATTAACCTGAAATACCGCTTCCCGATGCTCTGCGCGATGATAGGTTCTGCCCTCGCCTCACTGGTCTGTGGCCTGTACGGCGTTACCGCTAACGGTATCGGCGTAGGTGGCTTACCCGGCATTCTGTCCATCAAATCTCAGTTTTGGTCGGTGTACCTGGTCTCGATGCTCATCGCCATCGTGGTTCCGCTGGTGCTGACCATCCTGGTTTATAAACGTAAACATCGCCGTGGTGAATTGGCCGTTTAACTTTTCTCGGCGGAAGTCCCCCTTCCGCCTAATTTGAGAGGGATTTTGTTAATGAGTACTTCTTTACCCTGGTGGCAAAACGGCGTTATCTATCAAATTTATCCCAAGAGTTTTCAAGACAGTACCGGCAGCGGTACGGGAGATTTGGTAGGCATTATTCGCCGTCTGGACTATTTGCAGCAGCTTGGCGTGGATGCCATTTGGCTCACGCCGGTTTATCTGTCGCCACAGGTTGATAACGGCTATGACGTGGCCGACTACTGCGCCATTGACCCGGCTTATGGCACCTTAGACGACTTTATCGCCTTGGTTGATGCTGCCCACCAGCGCAATATTCGCATCGTTATGGATATGGTGTTTAACCACACCTCTACCCAACACCGCTGGTTTACCGAGTCGCAAAATCCACAAAGTCCTTATCGTCAGTACTATGTATGGCGCGACGGGGAAGCCGATGTGCCGCCTAACAACTGGCACTCAAAGTTTGGCGGCAATGCCTGGCAATGGCACGCAGAGAGCGGGCAATATTATTTGCATCTTTTTGCCCATGAGCAGGCAGATTTGAACTGGGAACATCCTCCGGTTCGCCAAGAGCTCAAAGAGATTTGCGAGTTTTGGTCCAATATTGGCGTTGACGGTCTGCGCCTCGACGTCATTAATCTGGTGTCAAAACAGCAAGATTTCCCGAATGATGACCAGGGCGACGGGCGCCGTTTCTATACTGATGGTCCGCGCATTCATGAGTTTTTGCAGGAGATGAGTCGTGACGTCTTTAAGCCACTCGGCCTGATGACAGTAGGTGAAATGTCGTCAACGCGTTTGGAACACTGCCGCCGCTATGGCGCACTGGACGGCAGTGAGCTTTCAATGACCTTTAACTTCCACCATCTCAAAGTGGATTATCCTGGCGGTCAAAAATGGACGCTGGCCAAGCCTGATTATGTGGAACTCAAAAAAATCTTCAACCAGTGGCAGCAGGGAATGCACGGACATGCCTGGAATGCGCTGTTCTGGTGTAACCACGATCAGCCGCGGATCGTGTCTCGCTTTGGCGACGAGGGAATATATCGAGTTAAAGCCGCCAAAATGTTAGCCATGGTGCTGCACGGCATGCAGGGAACACCCTATATATATCAAGGGGAAGAGCTTGGGATGACCAATCCTGGCTTTAAAGACATCAAGCAGTATCGCGATGTTGAAAGCCTGAATATGTTTGCCGAGCGGTGGGCTTTGGGTCAGGACAGCAAACCACTGCTGGATATTCTGGCCTCAAAATCTCGCGATAACGGCCGCACGCCGATGCAGTGGGACGACACTGAAAATGCGGGCTTTACCCAAGGAGAGCCGTGGATTGAGCTGTGCGCTAATTATCCCATCATCAATGCGGCAGAGGCGCTCGAAGATATTGATTCGGTGTTCTATTTTTACCAGCGGCTCATTACGCTGCGTAAAAAGCAGCCGCTACTGACCCACGGTGACTATGTCGATCTGTTGCCTGAACATCAGGCGCTCTGGTGCTACCAGCGACGTTGGCAGAGTCAGCAACTCAGCGTGCTGGCAAATCTGAGTAACGAACCGCAGTTCTTTGATTTACCAGACGTTAAAGGGAGTCTGCTGTTGAGTAACTATCCAAACAAACCGCAGGATAACGTCCTGCGGCCGTTTGAGGCGGTTTACTGGCTGCACAATAGCGACGACTGATGGCTCACCAACCTGACCGCGGCATCAACGTGCTTTTCCAGCAGGCTATCGGTCAGGCTATTCGCGCCCTGCAGCAGCAGCGGCGCGGCATAGTGCATGCCGGTACGATTTGCCATTGCGTGGAAAGGCAGCAGCAGTGACTCCACAGGATATCGGTTATAACCTTCTGCCGTGTAGGCCTGCTCGTTACCACCGGTTGATACCACCAGTTGCAGGGTTTTACCTTGCAGCGCATTGCCTTCAGAACCGTAAGCATAACCATAAGTTAATACCGCATCCTGCCATTCGCTGAGGATAGCCGGGGAGCTGTACCAGTAGAATGGAAACATCATCACCAGTCGTTGATGAGCATCCAGCAGTTGATGCTCACGCGCCACATCAATCTTATAATCTGGATAAGCACGTGACAGCTCATGCAACGTGACGTCAGGCAGATCTTTCAGAGCATTGACCAGCGCTTTGTTGATAACCGCAGTGTCCGGGGTACGATGGGCGCTTAAAATCAGCGTTTTTGGCATAGTAAAATCCTCAAATCAGAATGTAAATCCCCCCCTACTGATGGAGTGGCGTTCAATATTGGGCATTGTTTCACAGCTCTCTCTCAGTCTGTAGAGTGTCACCGGTCAATTCAGTTTCAACCCAAAGTTAAAGCCACTTCATCGCACCTCGCGATAACAAAATTCCTTGTTTCAGATCAATTCGCACGGGATTAAGCTCAGGGAAAAATCAACATATGGTGTGTATAGTGATTTGATTATCCATATGTAGTAACCATACCCCTTAAAAGGAGTGACCTTGTGAATTCAGAAACCCCGCACCTGCTGGTGATTAAACGCGATGGCTGCCTGGTAGCATTTGATGAGAAACTGATCGAACAAGCCGTTCAGCGCGCCGCGCAGGCCGTGGGTATTGAAGATGTGGCGTATAGCATTCAGGTCGCGTGCAGGGTCGCCGAAAGTTTCAATGGCTGCCAGAGAGTGGATATTCACGACATTCAAAACGCAGTTGAAAATCAGCTGATGGCCGGTGCGCACAAACGCCTCGCACGGGCCTATATTGAATACCGCCACGACAGAGACGTAAAACGCGAGCAGCGTGGCCGTTTAAATCAGGAGATCCGCGGTCTGGTTGAGCAAAGCAACCTTGAGCTGCTTAA
Organism: Rouxiella silvae; assembly: GCF_002093625.1. Taxonomy (GTDB): domain Bacteria; phylum Pseudomonadota; class Gammaproteobacteria; order Enterobacterales; family Enterobacteriaceae; genus Rouxiella; species Rouxiella silvae. The sequence continues at coordinate 21,401 of NZ_MRWD01000026.1, forward strand.
TGAAAATGCCAATAAAGACAGCAAAGTCATTCCTACCCAGCGTGATCTGCTGGCCGGTATTGTGGCGAAACACTATGCCCGGCAACATATTTTGCCGCGTGACGTGGTGCTGGCCCATGAGCGCGGTGAAATTCACTATCATGACCTCGATTACTCGCCTTTTTTCCCCATGTTCAACTGTATGCTCATCGACCTAAAAGGCATGTTGAATCAAGGTTTTAAAATGGGTAATGCCGAAATAGACACGCCAAAGTCGATTTCGACCGCCACCGCAGTGACGGCTCAAATCATTGCTCAGGTTGCCAGCCATATTTACGGCGGCACCACGATAAACCGTATTGACGAAATTCTGGCCCCCTTTGTCACGCAAAGTTTTGAGAAACATAAGAAAACCGCACGAGAATGGAGCATCACCGACGTTGAGGCCTACGCCCACCGATTAACCGAAAAAGAGTGCTACGACGCCTTCCAGTCTTTGGAATATGAGGTTAACACGCTGCACACCGCCAATGGACAGACGCCTTTCGTCACCTTCGGCTTTGGTCTGGGCACCTGTTGGCAGTCGCGCCTGATTCAGCAGTCGATTCTGCGCAATCGCATCGCTGGGCTAGGTAAAAATCGAAAAACGGCGGTGTTTCCGAAACTGGTTTTTGCCATTCGCGATGGGCTCAATCATAAAGCAGGTGATGCCAATTATGACATCAAGCAGCTGGCGCTAGAGTGCGCCAGCAAGCGCATGTATCCTGACATTCTTAATTATGATCAAGTGGTCAAGGTTACCGGTTCGTTTAAAACCCCGATGGGCTGCCGCAGTTTTTTAGGCGTTTATGAAGAGCACGGTGAGCAAATTCACGACGGGCGCAACAACATCGGCGTGATTAGCCTTAATTTGCCGCGCGTGGCTCTGGAGGCCAAGGGAGACGAAAGCGTCTTTTGGACTCTGCTCGACCAGCGCCTGCTGTTGGCCAAAAAAGCCTTGATGACGAGAATTGCACGCCTCGAAGGGGTAAAAGCACGCGTGGCGCCCATTCTTTATATGGAAGGCGCATGCGGTGTTCGTTTGCAGGCCGATGATAATATTGCCGAAATTTTTAAAAATGGCCGCGCCTCAATCTCATTGGGCTATATCGGCGTGCATGAAACCATTAATGCGCTGTATGGCAATCGACAGCATCCGTTTGATGCCAGCGCCCTGCGCGACAAGGCCATTGCTATTGTTGCCTATCTCAAAGCGGCCACTGAAAGTTGGAAACAAGAAACCGGTTATGGGTTCAGCCTCTACAGCACGCCGAGCGAGAATCTTTGCGACCGTTTCTGTCGCCTCGATAAGGCAGAATTCGGCATCATCGCCGACGTCACCGACAAAGGCTATTACACCAACAGCTTCCATCTCGACGTTCAGAAAAAGGTTAATCCTTATCAAAAACTGGATTTTGAAGCACCTTACCCTCCGATTAGCAACGGCGGTTTCATCTGCTATGGGGAATACCCCAATCTGCAGCACAACCTGCGCGCGCTGGAAGACGTGTGGGATTATAGCTATTCGCGCGTGCCCTATTACGGCACCAATACGCCGATCGACGAATGCTATGACTGCGGTTTTACCGGCGAGTTTTCCTGCACCAGCAAGGGGTTTACCTGCCCGAAATGCGGCAATCACGATTCGGCCCGCGTATCAGTGACCCGGCGAGTTTGTGGCTACCTAGGCAGCCCCGATGCTCGACCATTTAATGCCGGCAAGCAGGAGGAAGTGAAACGGCGGGTGAAACATCTTGCCAGTGGACAATTAGGCTAATAGCATGAATTATCATCAATATTATCCGGTCGATGTGGTCAACGGCCCCGGTACTCGCTGCACGCTGTTTGTTTCCGGCTGCGTGCATCAGTGCCCCGGATGTTATAACAAAAGTACCTGGCGGCTGAATTCCGGCCTGCTTTTTACTCAGGAAATGGAAGACCTGATCGTCGCCAATCTGCAGGATACGCTTATCCCGCGTCAGGGGCTGTCGCTGTCGGGCGGCGATCCGCTTCATCCGCAAAATCTTCAGGCAATTAATCAGCTGTTGCGGCGCGTGGTCAGTGAGTGTCCGGGGAAAAACGTCTGGATGTGGACCGGCTATCGGCGAGAAGATCTCACCGGCGAACAGCAGGAAACATTGGCAAGGGTTAACGTGCTTATCGACGGGAAATATGTACAGAGCCTGCGCGACCCGTCATTAATCTGGCGCGGAAGCAGCAATCAAGTGGTCCATTACCTGCGTTAATTCTCCTCCTCTATTATTCATCTCCCTGCAACCCCCGCTTCACCGAACTGTCATTTTTGCGCTTCAAGATGGTGCCAACGTCGAACTGAGGTTGACATCATGCACGCTTTTACCCCAATCGCATCGTCTCTACATCAAGCGCAAAAGCGCGGCCGCCGAGCAGTTTATTACGCAGTCGCTGCACTCCTGCACGCCGCGAGGTATTCATTGTGATGGACTTATCTAGACATCCGACCAGTTATCCAACCCGCTATCAGCAAATCGCCGCCCAACTAGAGCATGAGTTGCGCAGCACTTATCGCTGCGGCGATTATCTTCCGCCAGAAAATCAGCTTGCCGAACGTTTTCAGGTTAATCGTCACACGCTCAGACGTGCGGTGGATGAGCTGGTTGAACGCGGCTGGCTCCAGCGCCGTCAGGGCGTTGGCACGTTGGTGCTGATGCGTCCTTACGACTATCCGCTGCATTCTCAGGCGCGCTTTAGTCAAAATCTGCTGGATCAGGGAAGCCATCCTACCAGTGAAAGGCTGCTGGGCGTGCTGCGCCCCGCCACCGACCACGTAGCAACCGCCGTTGGCCGCCAAGAAGGCGACACGGTTATTCACCTGCGTACCCTGCGTCGCGTCAACAATGTGCCGGTCTGCGTGATTGACCACTATTTGCCTGACCTCGACTGGTGGCCGGTGTTGCAACATTTTCAAAGTGGATCGCTGCACGACTTTATCCGCACTGAAATAAATCAGCAGTTAAGTCGCTGTACTACCCGTATCAACGCCCGTCGCGCATTGGCAAAAGAGAGCAAGCTGCTGGAAATCGTCCCGCAGGCGCCGCTGCTTTGTGTGCGTACCATAAATACCTGTGACAGCAACGATAGCGTGGCGGAATACTCCGTCAGTCTGACGCGTGCTGACATGATTGAACTGACCATGGAGCACTAATGGACGCCTTACAAAATCGTCAACGCTGGATGTCGGTACTGGCCCACAGCCAGCCGTCGGAGCTGCTTGAGCACTGGCAGCCGCTAAATCTCTCCCCCACTTTTCAACGCCTTCGCCCGGCAGAAACCGGACTCACTCAGCTTCAGGGCCGCATGGGCGGCACCGGAAAACGCTTTGTGATGGGCGACATGACCGTCACGCGTGCGGTGATTCAACTCGCTTCAGGCGTTTACGGCTACAGCTACGTCAGCGGCCGCGACAAAGACCACGCGGAGCTCTGCGCGGTAATCGATGCCCTGCTGCAAGTGTCCGGCATGGAAGAGTTAATACACAAACGCGTGATTGCCCCTCTGGCCGCCAGCCAGCAGGCTCGTCGCGAACAGCGCGCCCGCGAAATCGCCTCAAGCCGTGTCGATTTCTTCACCCTCGTTCGGGGAGAATAATAATGTCACTTGTTGCCAGCTTTCAGCATCCAGTTGCCGATGCGCAGTACAGTTTTCGCCGTATTCTCAAAGCGTTAAGCGAGCCAGGCTCGGTGGTTACCCTGCCTTCCATGCCCGGTTTCGGCAAGCTCGGTTCCGCCAGCGCTTGCGTGCTGCTGACGCTGATTGATAAAGACACGCCACTGTGGATAAGTCCGCAACTCGACGATGACGTTTTACGTCAAAATCTGCGTTTTCACACCGGTGCGCTACTGACCGAAGATCCGAGCAGCGTCAGTTTTGCTCTGGCCCAAGGCTCACTCGATAGCGCCACCTTGCTGGCATTTCCATGCGGCGACGAGATGTCTCCCGAGTTGGCAACCAGCGTGATTGTGCAGCTTGAGTCTCTGGAAGGCGGAACGCCGCTGCGCCTGCTGGGTCCGGGTATTGAGCACCAGCGGGTAATCTGCCCGCAATTGCCGCAGGCCGTCACGGAGTATTTGTTGAATCGTCCGCACCGTTTCCCACTGGGGCTGGATTTCATGTTTACCTGCGGTGAGCAGTTGCTTGCCTTACCGCGCACTACCCGCGTGGAGGCCTGCTAATGTACGTTGCCGTTAAAGGGGGCGAGAAGGCCATTGAGGCCGCCCATGAACTGCTGGCGCATCAGCGTCGCGGAGATAGCCAGGTTGTTGAGCTCAACGCCGAACAAATTGAGCAGCAGCTTGGCCTCGCGGTCGACCGCGTGATGAGCGAAGGTGGAATTTACGACCCACAGCTGGCCGCACTGGCGATAAAACAGTCGTCCGGTGACCTGGTTGAGGCCATTTTTCTGCTGCGCGCGTACCGCACCACGCTGCCGCGTCTCGCCGTCAGCCAGCCGCTGAACACCGCCAATATGCGTCTCGAGCGCCGTGTTTCGGCAATTTATAAAGATCTTCCCGGCGGCCAGGTGTTAGGCCCGACCTATGATTATACCCATCGCCTGCTGGACTTTGCTCTGCTGGCCGAAGGGCTGGATCCCATCGCGCCAAAAGCCGATGAAACTCTGCCCGAATCCTGCAGCCACGTGTTTGACCTGCTGACCCATCAGCAGCTCGCGGTGCGTGAAGACGACGACGGCAGCGAGCCGGACGACATCACCCGCACTCCGCCGGTTTATCCCGCCTCACGCGCCGCACGATTGCAGCAGCTGGTGCGCGGAGACGAAGGCTTTTTGCTGTCGTTGAGCTACTCCACTCAACGCGGCTATGGCCGCACCCACCCGTTTGCCGGTGAAATTCGCACCGGTTGGGTGACGGTAGAAATCGTCCCGGAAGAGCTGGGCTTTGCCATTGATATTGGCGAAATTCTGCTGACCGAGTGCGAGATGGTTAACGGTTTTATTACGCCAGAAGACCGGCCACCGCATTTCACCCGCGGCTACGGTTTAGTGTTTGGTCGCGCAGAACGCAAGGCAATGTCGATGTCACTGATTGACCGCGCGCTGCAAACCACTGAACACAATGAGCAGGTTCGCAGTCCGGCGCAAGACGATGAGTTTGTGCTGTCGCACGCCGATAACGTTGAAGCCGCTGGCTTTGTGTCACACCTTAAACTTCCTCACTACGTCGATTTCCAGGCCGAGCTGGAGCTGTTGCAGCGTTTGCGCAAACAGCGTGACGCCGCCTTGGGCAAGGACACTTCTAATGAAAAATAATAAAGCGGCTGCTACGGCCACCGGCTACAACCAGGGCTATCTCGACGAGCAAACCAAGCGCATGATCCGCCGTGCCATTCTCAAAGCCGTGGCGATCCCGGGTTATCAGGTACCGTTTGCCGGCCGTGAAATGCCGATGCCTTACGGCTGGGGCACCGGTGGTATTCAGATTACTGCCAGCGTTATCGGCCAAGAAGACGTGCTGAAAGTGATTGACCAAGGTGCCGATGACACCACCAACGCCGTGTCGATCCGCCGCTTTTTTAAAAACGTTGCCGGTGTAGAAACGACCGAGAAAACCTGCGATGCGACGCTGATTCAGACCCGCCACCGTATTCCTGAAACGCCGCTGGTGGAAGATCAGATCCTCATATTTCAGGTGCCGATCCCAGAACCGCTGCGCTTTATTGAACCGCGTGAAACTGAAACGCGAAAAATGCACGCGCTGGAGGAGTACGGCGTCATGCAAGTGAAACTGTACGAAGACATCGCGCGCTTCGGCCACATCGCCACCACCTATGCTTATCCGGTGAAAGTGAACGATCGCTACGTGATGGATCCCTCGCCCATCCCAAAATTTGATAACCCAAAGATGCACATGATGCCCGCGCTACAGCTGTTTGGTGCCGGGCGTGAAAAACGCATTTATGCGCTGCCGCCTTTTACCAAAGTTGAAAGCTTAGACTTTGAGGATCACCCGTTTACGGTGCAGAAATGGGATCAGCCCTGTGCCATCTGCGGATCGCACGACAGCTATCTCGACGAAGTGGTGCTCGACGATCTGGGCAACCGAATGTTTGTCTGCTCCGACACCGACTACTGCGCGCAGCAGCTTGAAACCGCATCTTCTCAAGAGGCCAACACTAAATGAATCCGGTCAACTCTTCCGCCATGCCGCTGCTTTGTGTCGAGAATCTGACGCACCTTTACGCGCCGGGCAAAGGCTTTAGCGATGTGTCATTCCAGCTCTATCCTGGCGAAGTGCTGGGCATTGTCGGCGAATCTGGCTCAGGTAAAACCACGCTGTTGCAGTCCATTTCAGCGCGTCTTGCGCCGCAGCAGGGTCAGGTAATTTACAACAACGGCGTACAGCCAGCGCAGTCACTTTATCAGATGCCTGAAAGCGACCGTCGCCGCCTGTTGCGCACCGACTGGGGCGTGGTGCATCAACATCCGATGGACGGCCTGCGTCGTCAGGTCTCCGCGGGCGGCAACATCGGCGAACGTTTGATGGCGGTTGGCGAGCGAAACTATGCGCGCATTCGCCAGCAGGCCAGTCAATGGCTTGAAGACGTCGAAATCCCGGTTTCGCGCCTCGATGACTTGCCTACGACTTTCTCCGGCGGTATGCAGCAGCGCCTGCAAATTGCCCGCAATCTGGTGACGCATCCACGTTTGGTCTTCATGGATGAGCCAACCGGCGGCCTCGACGTCTCCGTTCAGGCTCGCCTGCTGGACTTGCTGCGCACGCTAGTCGTTGAAATGCAGCTGGCGGTGGTGATTGTCACCCATGATTTGGGCGTTGCGCGCCTGCTGGCTCACCGTTTACTGGTGATGAAACAGGGTCAGGTGGTGGAAAGCGGCCTAACCGACCGAGTGCTGGATGACCCGCATCATCCTTATACCCAACTGCTCGTTTCATCCGTTTTGTCCTGAGAACCCTTTAAGAGTGATAAACCAATGACAACCAGACTCCGGGTCGAAAAACTGAGTAAAACTTTTGTCTTACATAATCAGCAAGGGATCAGGCTGCCGGTGTTTCACAACGCCAGCCTTGACGTTAACGCAGGTGAGTGCGTGGTGTTGCACGGCCATTCAGGCAGCGGAAAATCCACCCTGCTGCGCTCGCTATACGGCAACTATCTGCCGGACAGTGGCCACATTTGGGTTAAACATCAGGAACAGTGGGTCGATATGGTCAGCGCACAGGCGCGTGAAATTCTCGACGTACGCCGCCACAGCGTAGGCTGGGTGAGCCAGTTTCTGCGTGTTATTCCGCGCATCAGCGCCCTTAATTTAGTGATGCAGCCGTTGGTGGAGTTAGGTATCGACAAACCGCAGGCCGAGCAGCGCGCCAGCGAACTTTTACAGCACCTGAATGTGCCTGAGCGCCTGTGGCAGCTCGCCCCTTCAACGTTTTCCGGTGGTGAACAGCAGAGGGTAAACATTGCGCGCGGATTTATCGTCGATTATCCGGTGCTGTTGCTCGATGAGCCCACCGCCTCGCTGGATGCCACCAATCGCGCGGCAGTCGTCACGCTGATTGAAAAGGCCAAAGCGCGCGGCGCGGCGGTAGTGGGGATTTTCCACGATGAAGACGTGCGTGAGCGCGTGGCCGACCGGCTGCACGTCATGGCACCAGAATTAGCGAATGCGGAGAATTTGGCATGATTATCAACAACGTCAATCTGGTGTTGGCGGAAGAAACCGTAAAAGGCTCTATCGAAATCAAGGAAGGGATTATCGCTTCCTTTACTGATACCACCAGCCAACTGCCGCAGGCGCTTGATGCTGAGGGTGGCTGGTTGATGCCCGGTTTTGTCGAACTGCACACCGATAATCTGGATAAATTTTTTACCCCGCGCCCCAAAGTTGACTGGCCAGCCCATTCGGCGATGAGCAGCCACGACGCGCTGATGGTTGCCAGCGGGATAACCACCGTACTCGACGCGGTGGCCGTTGGCGACGTGCGTGACGGCGGTCATCGGCTCGAGAATCTGCAAAAAATGATCGACGCGGTTATCTACAGTCAGAAGGCCGGACTTAACCGCGCCGAGCACCGCCTGCACCTGCGCTGCGAGCTTCCGCACTCCTCTACGCTGCCTCTGTTCGAAGAGTTGATGAAAAAACCGGGCGTGTCGTTGGTGTCACTCATGGACCACTCACCGGGCCAGCGTCAATTCGCCACTCCGCAGAAGTATCGCGAATATTATCAGGGCAAATACCAGCTTAACGATCAGCAGATGGAGGAGTTTCAGGCTACGCAAATCGCTAACTCGCTGCGCTGGGCGCAGCCTAACCGCAGGGCGATTGCCGCACACTGCCGTGAGTTGGGCATCGCACTGGCCAGCCACGACGATGCCACTGCGGCGCACGTCAGCGAGTCGAAAGCACTGGGCAGCGTCATTGCCGAGTTCCCAACCACTGAAGAGGCGGCCCGTGCTTCGCACGCAGAAGGTCTGCAAGTGTTGATGGGTGCGCCCAATATTGTGCGCGGCGGCTCGCATTCCGGCAACGTGGCGGCGAAACATCTGGCCTCGGTGGGACTGCTTGATATTCTTTCTTCCGACTACTATCCCGCCAGCCTGATGGACGCCGTGTTCCGCATTGCGCTGGATGAAGGCAACGCCTTCAGCCTGTCACAGGCGGTGGCGCTGGTGACGCGCAATCCGGCGCGCGCGTTGGGATTAGAAGACCGGGGAGTGATTGCCGAAGGCAGACGCGCAGACATGGTATTGGCGCGGGCGCACGAGAGTCATCACTATGTGCAAAACGTCTGGCGTCAGGGAATACAGGTATTCTGATGGCTAAGTTAGTCTACGTGATGGGCGCGTCGGGCGCGGGCAAAGACAGCCTGCTCGACGCGCTGCGCAACAAAACGCCGCTTGGGCTGCTGGTTGCGCATCGCTATATCACCCGCCCGGCTAATGCTGGGGCGGAAAACCATATTGCGCTCAGCCTTGATGAATTCCACCAGCGCCAAGCGCACGGGTTGTTTGCCCTCGACTGGCAGGCGCACCAAACGCACTACGCGCTGGGCGTCGAGATTGACCACTGGATGCAGCAGGGTTTTAGCGTAGTCATCAACGGATCGCGTGCCCACTTGGCTGAGGCAAAAGCGCGCTACGGCCAGGCGCTGCTACCGGTTTGCCTGCACGTCTCTGCGCAGGTGCTTGCCGAACGACTCCATGCCCGCGGCCGTGAAACGGAGCACGACATTCAGCTACGCCTTCGGCGGGCCGCAGACTATCAGCACAGCCTGCCCGCCGAATGTCGTCTGCTCAATAATGACGGCCGTCTGCAGGACACACTGGCCGAACTATTGACGCTGCTTTCTTCACTGGCCGTTAGCCCAGCGACCTCCAATAACCCCACGCTTGTTTACCCACAGGACAATGCACTATGACGCTTTCTAACCCAACGCAGAGTGAAGCAAAGATTGGTGAAAACGTAATACTGAAACAAACGCGTTTAGGCCAATACGTGCATATTTCTGACGATGCTATCTTTGAAGAAGTCGATATTGACGACTACTCCTACACGGCGGGCCATAATCAGATCCACTATGCCTCAATCGGCAAATTTGCTTCCATTGCCACCTATGTACGCATTAATCCAGGAAATCATCCTACCTATCAGCGTATTGCGCAGCACCATTTTACCTACCGCAGCTCGGCCTACGATTTGGGTCAGGACGATAATGACTTCTTCAACTGGCGTCGCGAGCACGCCGTTACTCTTGGCCACGACGTGTGGATCGGCCACAATGCGGTGATCATGCCGGGCGTGAAGATAGGCAACGGCGCAGTGATCGGATCGTCTTCGGTTGTCACCAAGGACGTCGAGCCATTTTCGATCGTTGCTGGCGTGGCGGCGAAAAAGATCGGCATGCGTTTTGAAGATTCACTGATCGAAAGGATCGAGCGTAGCCAGTGGTGGAACTGGAGTCATCAAACGCTGGAGGAAAGAATGCCGGAATTCAGAAATCTAGACAGTTTTGTCGAGAAGTATCTGTAAGCTGCCCCGATAAGACACTTGGCGCAAACAGCATGGGGGAGGGTTTTAGATCTGCGAAAATTTGGCGTTTTTGGTTATAGACTACCACAGAGTTCAATGACTGATTAATACCTGGAATCACAATTTACACGGCCCCGTTGCCGCAGGCTGATCTTCTCTCCTTGAATACTGACCTTGCCGCCTGAATAAAAAAGGAACAAGGTCAGCCGTTAAATCACGTCTCCCGCTGCCAGAACACTTTTTTACCGAAGCCCAACGTGTTATCGGTCATTTTGATTTCATCTAACCGCAGTGCCCAAACGGGCGCTTTCATGGCAATCGCGACCGGGAACTGTTTACAGTAGCGCGCACGGGCGGCGGCATCCTCTTCACCTTCTAAAATCGTCGCGCTGCCGCTGTACTGAATGCCCTGAATAAGCGCCACTGTTTTAGGTTGTTTGGCGACGGTGCCTACGACGTGAGAATTGCGTTGCATCAGTGAGCCGTGACGCGTCTTTAACTCTGTCATGAAATACAGGCACATACGTTCAATGTCCGTCACGTAAAAACAGGTCGCACTCCATATGTCACCGTCTGCATGGGCGCACAGCGCCAGCACGTGATTTTTACTCAAGTAACGGCTAATAATTTTTAGATCTTCGGGATCGTTCATGCCCGGCTCCTGCCAAAAAATTTGCCCTATCTTAGCGCGATGTCGACCAAGTTACAGTCTGCCGTTTTTTATGCACAGCATAGAAGGTGTGGTTTTACTTCACTTATTCTGGCCGCTGTGGGTTAATCTGCTTCATCCCCCACTATCGCAAAGAGCCACGTTTTTATTGTGAAAAGCACTGTTCCTCGCCCTTCTTCGCCTCACGCAGCCGCTGTCTGGCATCTTTACATGCTGCGCACGCCGACGGGTATGTTGTACACCGGCATCACGACCGACGTTTTGCGCCGTTTACAGCAGCATCAATGCGGGAAAGGTGCAAAGTCGCTACGCGGAAAAGGTGAATTGACGCTGGTATTTCACTGTGCAGCGGGCGACCGCTCGCAAGCGTCGCAGCTGGAATATCAAATAAAACAGTTGAGTAAAAAACACAAAGAGATATTGGTGAGGGAGTGCCCGGAGAATATCGTTGAATATTTAGCCGTCACGACGGGATATTCACCCAACGTTATTATATAAATGGGGCGCCGGAAGCGCCCCATATTAGTAAACTGGCCGTTTAACGCATTCTCTGCATTAATTACAGTGCCACGTTGACCATTATGCCGCCAACGAAAGCATCTTTAACCTGACTGACTGCGCCCGGTGCGGAAATATATTGCAGGTTCGGACGAACTGTCAGCCAATCCGTTGCCTGAATACCGTAGTAGAGTTCGTAATCATATTCAGCCCCACTTTGTACTGGCAAATAAGTTGGGTTGTTATAATTATTAACGCCGTTAGCCGCATTTTGATCGCGCTGCGTTTGGCTCAAATCACTGTTAACGTGAATACGACCTACGCCGAAGCCAAGTTCATCTTTAGGACGTGAATCGAAAATCCCTTTATAAGTAATCGCCACGGACTGATAGTTGTCAGTGCTGGAGGTTTTCTTGTCGTTCATTACGCCCTGAACAGTCAACGACAGTCCGCGACTGTTGTCGCCGTTAACCGCGGTCAGTTGTTGCTGAACCAATACATAACCGCCGTAGGCGTGCGCTTGGTCGCTGTACTGCTCGGAACCGTTTTGAATCGATCCGCTGCTGTAGACGTTGCCTTTGGTGGAGCTGTAATAGAAGCCCAGCGCGTATTTACCGGCCAATTTATCCGGCCCTAACGTCGGTGTCCAGCCAGCTTCTACCGGGATTAGGTTACCAATCGAGCCAGAGCTATCGAGACGGAAGCCGTTGCCGGTATCGTAGTTTTTAGGGTTCTGATTATAAATACCCACCTGTGTATAGATTTCAGGCGTAATATTAAGCTTGATGCGACCGCCCCATTGGGAGATTGGCCAGTTGTACCAACGATCACCGCGCCAGTTACCCGCCTGACCGCTGCCCAGCGCCAAGTTCTGGAAGTTGCTTTTCAGTGAGTCAAAATCTTCGCCAACGGTGACGCGACCGGCTTTAATATCCAGCGTATCGTTGAAATATCCCTGACGGATCCAGAATTGAGTCAGGCGCGTTGTTTGACCACGGCCCCACACTTCCTGCGAAGACGACAGGGTGCCGGTACGCGGGTCGCCGACGGCATCGTTGGAGATATTTCTGCCGTTACGGTTGGTGACGGTCATCTGGAATTCGGTGTCTTTCCAGTTAAGCAATTTGTCTAAATCAAGGTCGACGCCAAACTGCCACTGGTCAGCATAGCGCGCCGTCGTGCTTTTATCATAGCCGCCGGAAAAGTTGCTTGCCGCCTCACCGGTATAGTTTACTTGGAAATCAACGCCTTCCTGCTTGAGTGTGGATCGCTCGCCGCCCCAATCCCCGAGCATCCACGGAGAGTTTGGCGAAAATGGCCCGCTGTCAGCGGCCAATACTTGGGCTGAGCTAAAAAGTAGTCCAACAGAACATGCCAGATACAGCTTTTTGAAACGAAGGGGGGATTTATTGGCCACTTTAGATTCCTTTTGATTCTTAAAGTTCAGTATTAACTTCAGTGACAATAATGTTATTCCCTGCAGAGTAATATTCTGTGACGTGCATTCGATTATTTAAAACAAGACAATTAAATATGTAACACAACGTTGGTACTCAGCGGTTTAAATATCGGCAGTTTTTACCTTTTGTGCTAAAAGCTGCAATGATGGATATTAATTTATAATAACGCAGTGAATTTTACGGCCATTTGTAATTATTCGTAAATATCAAATAGAGTAATAATTACACGGGGATAGTGTAAGTTAATTTTTTATTCCGCTCGTTGCCATTAGCAAATAAAGCTATTTTACGGAATAAGCATTTTTTACCTATAAAAAGGCCGATGTAACAACATCGGCCATTGAGCAGAATATATTTCAGCGATTAAATGTGATTAAAATGTGGAGGATATTCCACCAACCCGCTGGCGCCTTCGAGAGCATTGTCCGCTAAAACATACAGTTGGAAAGCCTTTTCAGTTTCTGGCCAGCGGCAGTGGAGATTGTGCTCTGCGGCGGATTTAAAACCAAAGCGCCCGTAATATTCTGGCGATCCCAGCACTACCACGGCGGCATAGCCAAATTCGTTGAGCGAATCGAGGCCCTCATACACCAGTTTTTCACCCAGTCCTTGACGACGCAGTGACGCATGTACCGCCAACGGGCCTAATCCCACCCATTGACGGTCTTCGCCCTGCACATCGACCGGCGTAAATGCGGCATAACCTACCACGCCGCCTTCATCATCTGTCGCGACAACGCCCAGCGTCAGCAAACCGTCTTCACGTAAACGCTGAACCAAGTCAGCTTCGATATCGCGGCCAAAGGCTTCGCGCAGCAGATTATCGATGCCTGCGGCATCTACAGGTATTTCAACTCTGATTAACATGACGATACTGCCGGTGAGAATGACTCGCCGTCCTCTTGTTTACGCGTTTCAACGCAGGCCGTTTCAACACTGCCTGCTGCAACAAAGGCCGCAAGCTGGTCAAGCCCGTGGCGCAATAGCGCGGGCATGCTGTCGAGCTCGATAGAGTCCATCAGGTTTTTAACGTTCAGGCCCAATTCAGTGTCTCCTTCAATACGTAAACGCCGTTTGAAGAACAGCGTGTCAGGATCTTCTCGGCGTGCGGCGACCAATATCATATCGTTTGCCGTGCCATAGAAGCTTACGTCGGCCTCTCCCTGCTGGCAAACCTCAAGTTTGCCGTCATTCACTGTCATCAACCATTGCAGATTAAGATCCGTGATCTCAATGCGCAACCAACGTCCCGACAGAAAATCGAGCTCTCCATCGGCCAGCGCTTCCTGAAATTGCCAGCCAAGCACCTGTTGCAGAACCTGTCGCTTAAGTGCAAAGGGGGTAAATTTTAACGGTACACTTAACAGTGACGGCCCTTGACGCACCCATCGTGCTCGTAGTTTTTGCAACACTGGCACTTCTCCTTTTGATAACAGTCTTCTGGGAAATATTGAGCTGAAAACAGCTCATTTTGCCATATCGGCAGCAGCGCGCCGCCGTCTACATCAATATTTCCCTATAAAAATAGTGCACCAGAAATACCCCATACACAACCTCTGCCTGTTGTTGGAATCGCTCAACCGAACATAAGCTGCCTTAAATCAAAATATTGCCTGCCGAGCTTATCTAAAATGAGCGTCGATTCCGGCCGCACGTCGTGCAGGCCTTTAAGCAGTGTTAGCAGGAGATGACGATGGAGCTACTTTGCCCGGCGGGGAATCTTCCCGCGCTGAAAGCGGCGATTGATAATGGCGCGGATGCGGTTTATATCGGGCTGAAAGATGATACCAATGCCCGGCACTTTGCCGGTCTCAACTTCACCGAAAAAAAGCTGCACGAAGCGGCAGAGTATGCACACCGTCGGCGCCGCAAGCTGCATATTGCTATTAACACTTTTGCTCATCCTGACGGCTATGCTCGCTGGGAACGCGCCGTTGATATGGCTGCACAACTGGGAGCCGACGCGCTGATATTGGCTGATTTGGCGATGCTCGAGTACGCCGCCACGCGCTATCCGCAGGTTGAACGCCACGTATCGGTACAGGCCTCGGCCACCAACGAGCAAGCAATCGCGTTTTATAAAAACAATTTTGACGTCGCCCGTGTCGTGCTGCCGCGCGTGCTGTCGATGCATCAGGTCAGGCAACTTTCGCGCAGTAGCCCGGTTCCGCTCGAAGTTTTTGCCTTTGGCAGCCTGTGTATTATGGCGGAGGGCCGCTGCTACCTCTCCTCCTACCTGACCGGTGAATCACCTAACACTGTGGGTGCCTGTTCACCCGCGCGCTTCGTTCGCTGGCAGCAAACGCCGCAGGGCATGGAGTCGCGGCTCAATGATGTGCTGATTGACCGCTATGGGCCCAACGAAAATGCCGGCTACCCCACACTGTGTAAAGGACGTTATCGGGTGGATGACGTTCGCTATCACGCGCTGGAAGAACCCACCAGCCTCAACACCCTTGAACTGCTGCCTGAACTGTTTGCCGCAAATATTGCCTCGGTGAAAATTGAAGGCCGACAAAGAAGCCCGGCCTATGTGAGCCAGGTGACACGAGTTTGGCGGGCGGCCATTGACCGCTGCCGCAATAATCCTCAGGAATTTAAAGCTGAGAAAACCTGGATGGATGAGCTGGGCTCGCTGTCGGAAGGGACACAAACCACACTGGGTGCTTATCACCGCAAATGGCAATAATTAAGGGAAAATCATGAAATACTCATTAGGTGCCCTGCTCTATTATTGGCCAAAAACAGAGGTTGAGGCTTTTTATGCCGCAGCTATGCACAGTGAAGCTGACATTATTTACCTCGGCGAAAACGTCTGTACTAAACGGCGCGAGATGAAAGTAGCAGACTGGATAGAGTTGGCTAAGCAGGTCAGCGCAGGCGGAAAACAAGTGGTTATCTCAACGCTGGCGCTGCTGCAGGCACCTTCGGAACTGAACGAATTAAAACGTTACGTTGAGAACGGCGATTTTCTCATCGAGGCGAATGATATCGGTACGGTCAATATGGCGGCAGAACGCAAACTGCCATTCGTGGCGGGTCATGCGCTTAACTGTTATAACGCCGTCACGCTTAACATCTTATATAAACAGGGGATGGTTCGCTGGTGCATGCCGGTGGAGCTCTCTCGTGACTGGTTGGCCAATCTGATGACGCAATGTCAGACATTGGGCATTCGCGGTAAATTTGAGGTTGAAGTGCTGGCCTATGGTCATTTGCCGCTGGCGTATTCGGCGCGTTGCTTTACCGCTCGCGCCGAGAATCGCGCCAAGGACGACTGTGAAACCTGCTGCATTAACTATCCTCAGGGACGCAAGGTGATGTCGCAGGAAAATCAGCAGCTGTTTGTCCTTAACGGCATTCAAACTCAAAGTGGTGCCTGTTATAACCTCGGCAATGACCAACTGACCATGCAGGGAATGGTTGATATTGTTCGGCTCTCACCGCAAGGGCTTGATACCCTAAAAACGCTGGCCGATTTTCGCGCCAACGAGCGTGGACTTTATCCCCTCCCGCTCAGCCAGGGCACCGAGTGCAACGGATATTGGCAGAATATTGCCGGTCTGCAGTTGGTTGAATAGCCACTGTCACCTTATATTGCCGGATTAATCATTACGCAGCGGTTTTTTGCGATGCAGTAGGCTGCGCAAACGGCCGCTGTCACGCAGTAATCCCAATCCAATACCCAACACGGTGTAAAACACGCACAGTAACAATAGCATCAGGATATCGCGGCCTACCTCATTAAACGGCAACCCCATTTGGTTAACCCCGGCAATGGCCTTGGTTGCCCAGGTGGAAGGCAGCATGGAAGATACGGCGCGTACCCAGTCGGGCTGCGCCTGAAGCGGCCAGATAGTGCCCGAAATATAGAACACCGGCATGGTAATAAACGACAGCGTCAGGTAGATCATTTCAACGCTGCGCAAACATTCGGTGACAAACTTGCCCAACCCCAGCACCGCCAGCAGAAACGGGAAGGTTAGCAGCAGAATTTCCCCAATACTGGCCGTTTGCCGGTAGCCCAATACCCACGGCCACAGTACAAACAGTACGATCGACAAAAATAACCAGATGGGGATCAGCGCAGACAGGCCGCCAAGAAACGCCGGAATGGCCGGTTTGCCGTCGGGCGCGCTTTTTAAGGTGATATTAACCCGCACGCTGGCGATTAACAGCGAGTGCTGCAAGAGCATCACCAACAGCCCAGGGAAGATGATGGCTGCAAAGCTTATACCAGGGTTAAATAAATCAAGCGTCTGGCCTACAATCGGCGTAAGTAGCACGTTGGCCTGCCGGTTGCTGAAACCACTACCCAACAGCAGTTGGGTGTTGTATTGCGACAGCAGACTTTGATAAGCGGCTACGACGTCCTGCTGAATTTGCCCGTTGGCCAGTCGGTTGGTCGCATCGCCGTAAACCGGGATCACGATGTCCTGACCGGCGAGAATTTTCTTTTCCAAATCGACCGGCATAATAACCACGGCAAACAGCTTGCGGTCTCCCAGGTCGCGACGCGCCTCGGGAATGCTGTCATAACTTATCGTTTTAATCTTTGACGTTGCATCGAGATCCCGCGTTAACAGACGGCTGGCGCTGCTGTGGTCCTGATCGATAACCGCAACGGGCAGATCCCAGACCGTTCGGTTGGCATAAACCGTGCTCATCAGGCACAAAGAAATAAGC
The DNA here is from genome assembly GCF_002093625.1 of Rouxiella silvae. Lineage (GTDB taxonomy): Bacteria > Pseudomonadota > Gammaproteobacteria > Enterobacterales > Enterobacteriaceae > Rouxiella > Rouxiella silvae. Next base: position 38,775 of record NZ_MRWD01000026.1, read on the forward strand.
AGCATCATCCACATCGGCTTTTCCAGCATACCGTGCAGAGAGTGCGTAAAGGTACGCCAATAAATCGAAAACCCTTCGCGGCGCGTCATTTACCCGGCTCCTGTTTTTTCAGCCGCATAAAGAGTTTTCTGTGTACTAACAGGCCCGTTATCAACGGATAGACCAGTAAAATGGCACAAACGCCCAGAATACGGCTGCTGGGAACTTGGCGCAGAAAGACGTCGAACATCGCATTCAGCGCATGGGTCAGCGGCTCGATTTCAGAAATTATTCGCGCTGGCAGCGGCATAGATAACTCGGGGACGGCCATTCCCGAGAAAGTTAGCGCCAGACCCACGAAGATAGCCATCATTGAGTAAGCCGAAATTGTGGTGCTCGTGAAGGTAAACAGCAGCAACCCCAGACTTTGGGCGGCAATCACATAGAAAAATGAAATTAACAACATATCGAGAGGATTACCGCTGACTCTCGCATCAAACACGCCGACCAGTAGCGCAATCTCCACCATCAGCAGCGCCGTAAAGCACAGAGTATAAGGTGCCAGTTTTCCGAGCAGGCTGAAGGTAAAAGATGGCGCGGCAAGCAGCGCCTGACTGCGCGCCATGACATAAATCATGCAGGTGACGGTAAACAGCTGTAAAAGATGAATAGTTGCGGCGAACTGCTGATAGTAAATATAGCTGCCGCTGGCGTTGAACAGACTCCCGTAAGAGAGATCGACGCTGGCTAATGAAGGCACCGTTTTACCGATTTCGGCGGCAATAATGCTGCGATAACGGGTATTAAGCTCGGTCATTAATCCGCTGAAGTCCTGAGTGGAGTACAGCCCGGCACCGTAAAATAGCGCATTGTAATACAGTACAACGCTCGGCTGGCGACCGGCCAAAACGTCGGCTTCAAAGCGCGGCGGAATATACAGCAGCGCATAATCTTGAGCCGTGCGCAGCCGATGCTCTGCCTCCGGTAAACCACCGGCATAGGCGACAACGTGGGCATGCGAACCGGCGTCGAGCTTGCGAACCAACTCCTTTGAGAGTTTGCTGTGATCGTTATCGACGACTGAAACCGGCAGGTCGAGCAACGTGCCCTCCGAGAAGTTACTGGCAATCAGCGCGAACAAAATCAGCGGAAAACACCAGCACAGCCAGTGGATCACCGGTTGGCGAAAAGCATGGCGGGTCTCACGGGTAAACGCGCGGCTGAAACAGCGCCATGCGGCCTTTGCTCGATGCATTGCGTGCGCCATCAGTGCGCTGCTTTCCACTGCCACAACGCACTCATACCCTGCCGAAGACCGGGAACCGGCTGTAGCGGATAGAGCCTGACCTCAAACGTTTTTAAATCGAAATCACCGGTGGCGCGGGTGGCGCGTTTCGTAGCGTAGTCTCCCAACGGGGCAATATAACGGACCTCAGCCTCGACGTGTTTGTCGCCAATACCCGGCACCCGCAGCGAGATTTTATCGCCCTTGCGAATTCCCGCTAAAATATCCTCACGCAGGTTAAAGACGAAATAGGCCTGCGGCAAACGCACCAGCGTCAGCAGCGGACTGTCGGCGCTTTGAAGCTCACCGACCTCGGTAGGGATTGGCCCTACTTCGCCGTCTACCGGCGCCTTGACCTGCAAATCATCGGTCTGCGCTTTAATTTCCAGCAAATTCTCTTCGGCAGCGCGCAGTTGAGCGGCATAAACATCACGCTGCTCAATGCGATCGCCGTTGACGCCCTCATCCAAATTAGCCTTCGCGACCTGCACCTGCTGATAGGCACTGTCGCGCGCTTCACGGGAGTCCTCAAGGTCAGAAGCCGAAATATAACCTTTGGCAGCAATACGGGCGTTGCGATTAAAAAGGTCGCGCGCATTAGCATACGCGGCCTGCGACTGCGCCAGTGTCGCTTTCAGATTACGGATACTCTCTTCACGGGTGCCGTTCAAAGAGAGATCAAGCTGCGCTTTAGCCTGATCGCGGGAAGCCTGAAGCGAACGTAGCTGAGCCATCAGCTCAGGACTGTCGAGAGTGATTAACAGTTGACCCGCCTTAACGTCGTCACCGCGCTGAACGTGACGTTCAACAATGCGCCCTTTAGCCTTTGAGGCAACAATAACTTCTGGCGCATCAACCTCGCCCTGTAATAACAGGGACTGATTGCTGGCGCGAAATAAAACGGCAAGAGAAATAACGACAGCAACCAGCAGCAGGGTTAATAATATCCTTTTGTTCATTTTTTCTCTCTTACCTTCTTATCTGTTTAATTCGACCATTTTTAGCACATATTGCCGTGCTTTATAAGGCATTGAATTGTTCGCGATTACTGATCAAACAACCGCAGCAGCAGTCAGTACCGCTCAAATAGCGTATTCAGGCAGCTGGAAATGATGAATACTGGTTTTTATCATTAACTGGTAAATATTTAAAACGTTTACCAGAGATAACAAGGTGAATAAAACATGTCTGAAGCGAACGCTAAAAACATTCCAGTCCCCTTCTCTGTGCTCGATCTTGCGCCCGTCCCTCAGGGTAAAACACCTGCCAATGCTTTCCAAAGCTCGTTAGAGCTGGCGCAGCATGCTGAAAAATGGGGCTATCAGCGCTACTGGTTGGCCGAGCATCACAACATGACCGGCATTGCCAGCGCCGCAACCTCAGTATTGATCGGCTTTATCGCCGCCGGCACTAAAACGATCCGCTTGGGATCGGGTGGCGTGATGCTGCCCAACCACTCACCGTTGGTGATTGCCGAGCAGTTCGGCACGCTGGCCACGCTGTATCCTGACCGCATCGATTTAGGCTTGGGTCGTGCGCCGGGTACCGATCAGCGCACTATGATGGCACTGCGCAGGCATATGTCGGGCGAAATCGATAATTTTCCACAGGATGTTCAGGAACTTCAGCACTATTTTGCCGACGTGAAGCCAGAACAGGCTGTACAGGCAGTTCCAGGTCAAGGATTGCATGTGCCAATCTGGCTGCTGGGATCAAGTCTCTATAGCGCCCAACTGGCCGCTGCGTTAGGCCTGCCGTTTGCCTTCGCCTCCCACTTTGCACCCGATATGCTTTATCAGGCACTGTCGATTTATCGCAGCAAATTCAAACCGTCGGCGCAGCTGCAAAAGCCGCATGCCATGGTCTGCATCAACGCGATTGCCGCCGATACCGATGAAGAAGCGCGCAGGATGTTTACCTCAAACCAGCAGCAGTTCATTAACTTGCGTCGTGGTAAACCTGGCAAGCTGCCTGCACCGGTGGATAACATTGAAAGCCTGTGGTCACCGCAGGAAAGTTTTGGCGTCGACCAGGCGCTGCGCCTTTCGGTGGTAGGTAATAAAGAGACCGTTCGTCACGGACTCCAGGCGATTGCCCGTGAAACCGAGGCTGATGAGTTAATGATTAACGGCCAGATATTTGACCACACGGCTCGACTGCATTCGTTTGACATTGTGTCGCAGCTTCAGGGTGAAATCTTTAAACAGCCCCGTATCGACTGATCCCTGACGTTTTCAGCCCATAAAAAAACCAGCCCGAGGGCTGGTTTTTTATTGCACATTTATCTCAAGCCTTGCGGCTGGACAGATTATGCGTCGGTAGTGCGACGTGGTGCGCGGCTTGGCGGACGACGATCGCCTGCTGCCGAGTTGCCACCTTCACGACGTTCGCCGTTGAATGGACGACGACCCGCAGGTGCGCCACCTTCACGACGATCACCGCTGAAAGAACGTGGAGCACCGTTACCACGACGTTCGCCGCCAGCTGGACGCTCACGACGGTCTGCCTGAGGTACTGCATCGCCCATCAACTGCATGTTCATCGGCTTGTTCAGGATGCGAGTACGGGTGAAATGAGACAGAATTTCGCCCGGCATACCTTTAGGCAGCTCGATAGTTGAGTGGGTACCGAACAGCTTGATGTTACCGATGTAACGGCTGCTGATATCACCTTCGTTAGCGATAGCGCCAACGATGTGACGAACTTCAACACCATCATCACGGCCAACTTCAATGCGATACAGTTCCATTTCGCCAGCGTCACGACGCTCACGACGTGGAGCATCACCATCACGAGCAGGACGGTCGCTACGAACAGGACGATCGCCACGAGCAGGACGGTCACCGCGTGCAGAACGCTCGCCACGGTCTGGACGATCTTCAAATTCGCGACGCGGTGGACGGCTTTTGAAGATTGGATCAGCGGCAACGATCAGTGGACGTTCGCCCTGAGCCATTTTCAGCAATGCTGCGGCCAGAGTTTCAACATCCAGCTCTTCAGCAGGCTGAAGTTTAGCCAGCAGAGCACGGTACTGATCCAAGTCACTGCTTTCAAGCTGCTGCTGAACTTTAGCGGCAAACTTGGCCAGACGACGTTGACCCAGCACTTCTGCAGTTGGCAATTCCACTTCTGGAATAGTCAGCTTCATGGTGCGTTCTACGTTGCGCAGTAAACGACGTTCGCGGTTCTCAACGAACAGCAGCGCGCGACCTGCACGTCCAGCACGACCAGTACGGCCGATGCGGTGAACGTAAGACTCTGAATCCATAGGGATATCGTAGTTCACAACCAGGCTGATACGCTCAACGTCCAGACCACGTGCTGCCACGTCGGTTGCAATCAAAATATCCAGACGGCCGTCTTTCAGACGTTCCAGAGTCTGCTCACGCAGAGCCTGGTTCATGTCGCCGTTCAGTGCTGCAGAGCTGTAACCACTACGCTCCAATGCTTCAGCCACTTCCAGGGTCGCGTTTTTGGTGCGAACAAAGATGATAGCAGCGTCAAAATCTTCAGCTTCAAGGAAACGCACCAGTGCTTCGTTCTTACGCATGCCGTGCACAGTCCAGTAGCTCTGGCTGATGTCTGGACGCGTGGTCACGCTTGACTGAATGCGAACTTCCTGTGGATCTTTCATGAAGCGACGAGTAATGCGACGAATCGCTTCTGGCATGGTTGCAGAGAACAGCGCGGTCTGATGTTCAGCCGGGATCTGCGCCATGATAGTTTCTACGTCTTCGATGAAGCCCATACGCAGCATTTCATCGGCTTCGTCCAGTACCAGACCGCTCAGGTTAGAGAGGTTCAAGGTACCGCGTTTCAGGTGGTCCAGCAGACGACCCGGTGTACCCACAACAACCTGTGGACCCTGACGCAGTGCGCGCAGCTGCACGTCATAGCGTTGGCCGCCGTACAATGCAACAACGTTCACGCCGTGCATGTGTTTAGAGAAATCGGTCATCGCTTCAGCAACCTGAACCGCCAGTTCGCGGGTAGGGGCCAAAACAAGAATTTGTGGTGCTTTCAAAGAAGCATCAATGTTGTGCAACAGTGGCAGCGAGAATGCTGCAGTTTTACCACTACCGGTCTGCGCCATGCCCAGAACATCGCGGCCTGCTAACAGGTGCGGAATACATTCGGCTTGGATAGGTGATGGTTTTTCGTAGCCCAGATCGGTCAGGGCAGAAATGATCGGAGCAGACAGCCCCAGGTCAGCAAAAGAGGTTTCAAGCTCAGTAGTCATGTACACGTGCCTCATTAATAATGGCAGCCAGTCTACATAACTCGTCGAGAAAATTTTCAGTCATTTTCATTGAAAAGTGTGAACCGGCTCAAATTAGTTTATAAAACGAACAAAGCAACCCTCGCCCGTAAAGGCGATTAAAAATGGCATAGGCCATGGTTAATCAGGCTGATTAGTGTCGTCAGCTATTGCTGGTCCGATTCTGATAGGTCGTCTTGCTCTTGGCCCAAAAGTGCCAATTCCAACAATGCATAGCGGTGCTCAACAAAGTTGTGAACGTTGTTAGCTACCGTCAGTTTGAACAGAGCAGAAGCGCTGTCCTTGTCCCCCAGACTTAGGTAATGTTTACCTAAATAGAAGTCAGTTTCACTGAGATGCTCAGCGAGCGAAGTGTTATCCGTTGCTTCTGCCTTCAGGCGGTCCATCAGCGTGGATTCGCTGATTTTGCCAAGGTAGAATTCGACGATATTCCATCCCCATTGCCCTCTGTCCGCTTTGTCATAACGCTGCTGCAGCGCTACTTCGGCATTCTTCGGATTGATTTCTCTTTCCACAAGATATAGCCATAACGAACGGAAGGGATCATTTGGATCGTCTCGATAAAACGCCTGCAAATCATCCTGCGCCAGCGGATATCTACCACCGTAATACAGTGCGATACCGCGATTTAAACGCGCGTAATTGTAAGTTGGATCAAGCTCTAGTACAGAATCAAACGCTTCATAGGCAGCATCGTAATTGCCTGCCTGCGTTAGGTATATCCCAAGGTAGTTAAAAACTTCTGGCATATCAGGACGAATAGACAGCGCTTGTGAGAAATCATTTCGCGCCAGTGCTCTTAGCCCGAGACTATCATACAGTACACCGCGCTCATATAATAGCTGCGCACGCTCATCATCTGTTAATGAACGACTGGCAAGTATTTGTTCCATTCGAGCCAGGATAACTTCCTGCTGCAATGTAGGTTGCAGCGGGATTGCCAGGACTTCGTTTTTGCGCCAATCATGGTTGCTGCATCCTGCCAACAAAAGTGTTGTCGCAACATAACAACAGCGCAAGAAAGGCTTCATTTCAACTCCCGAAGACAAACATTGGACAAACATCCTGTTATCCGCTTGCTTAACATAAATGCATCCTGCACTCATGATACGAACAGCTCCCGACGTAATAGCCGGGAGACTGTAAACTACAGGTTACAGATTACTCTGCAGCTGGCTCAGCTGAATCTTCAGAAGGCGTGGTGGCTTCTTTAATGCTCAAGCGCACACGACCCTGACGGTCAACTTCCAGAACCTTAACCGGCACTTCCTGACCCATCGTCAGATAGTCAGTCACTTTCTCTACGCGCTTGTCGGCGATTTGAGAAATGTGGACCAGACCTTCTTTACCGCCGCCGATGGCAACGAACGCGCCAAAGTCAACGATGCGGGTAACTTTACCCTGATAGATGCGGCCAACTTCGATTTCAGCAGTAATTTCTTCGATACGACGAATAGCGTGTTTCGCTTTCTCGTTGTCAGTCGCAGAAATTTTAACCGTGCCGTCATCTTCGATTTCGATGGTAGTACCGGTTTCTTCGGTCAGCGCACGAATTACAGAACCACCTTTACCGATGACATCTTTGATTTTGTCAGCGCTAATTTTGATGGTGTGAATACGTGGAGCAAACTGAGAGATATCGCCGCGAGACTGGCTGATCGCCTGGTTCATCACGCCCAGAATGTGCAAACGTGCACCTTTGGCCTGGCTCAGAGCAGCCTGCATGATTTCGCGGGTGATACCTTCGATTTTGATATCCATTTGCAGTGCAGTGATACCTTCGCTGCTGCCTGCTACTTTGAAGTCCATATCACCCAGGTGGTCTTCGTCACCCAGAATGTCGGACAGAACAACAAAGTTTTCGCCTTCTTTAACCAGACCCATCGCGATACCCGCAACGGCGGCTTTAATCGGCACACCTGCGTCCATCAGGGCCAGTGACGCGCCACAAACGGAAGCCATTGAAGATGAACCGTTAGATTCGGTGATTTCAGATACAACACGGATGGTGTATGGGAAGTCTTCGAACTTAGGCATTACGGCCAGAACACCGCGTTTTGCTAAACGGCCGTGACCGATTTCGCGACGCTTAGGTGAACCTACCATCCCTGTTTCACCTACGGAGTACGGAGGGAAGTTGTAATGGAACAGGAAGGTGTCAGTTTTGGCACCCATCAGTTCGTCAAGATTTTGCGCATCACGGGTTGTGCCCAGCGTTGCAGTAACCAGTGCCTGAGTTTCACCACGAGTAAACAGTGAAGAACCGTGGGTACGTGGCAGCACGCCAGTACGCACGTCCAGACCACGGATCATGTCTTTTTCGCGACCATCGATACGCGGCGCACCGCTAAGAACGCGGCTACGAACGACGTTTTTCTCGATGGAACCCAACAGGTCAGAGATTTCGCCAGCGTCCAGCGTGTCGTCTTCGACCAGCAGGGCAGTGGTGACTTCGTCTTTGATGACGTTAACGCGAGCATAACGCTCTTGTTTGTCAGTGATGCGGTAAGCGTCACCCAGTTGAGCTTCAGCTTTAGCAGCGATGCGAGCGTGCAGGTCGGCGTTAACCACTTCTGGCTGCCAATCCCACTTAGGTTTGCCAACTTCAGCAACCAGTGAATTGATTTCGTTGATAACGATCTGCTGTTGGTCATGACCAAACACCACTGCGCCGAGCATTTGCTCTTCGCTCAGTACTTCAGCTTCTGATTCAACCATCAGCACTGCGCCTTGGGTACCGGCAACAACCAGGTCCAGTTTGCTTTCAAGCAGTTCGTCGGCGGTTGGGTTCAGCACGTACTGGTCATTGATATAACCAACACGAGCAGCACCAATTGGGCCGTTGAACGGAATGCCTGACAGGCTCAATGCAGCAGAAGCACCGATCATCGCAACGATGTCCGGGTTAACCTGTGGGTTCAGTGAAACCACGGTTGCGATAACCTGAACTTCGTTCAGGAAGCTGTCTGGGAACAGGGGACGAATTGGGCGGTCGATCAAACGAGAAGTCAGAGTCTCGCCTTCGCTTGGGCGCGCTTCACGACGGAAGAAGCTGCCTGGAATTTTACCGGCAGCGTAAGTACGCTCCTGGTAGTTTACAGTCAGAGGGAAGAAGCTCTGGCCTGGTTTCGCTTTTTTCTGGCCAACAACGGTAACGAATACCGCAGTATCATCCATGCTAACCATAACGGCGGCGGTGGCTTGACGCGCCATCATGCCGGTTTCGATGGTCACGGTATGTTGACCGTATTGGAACTTACGAACTGTCGCTTTAAGCAATGTAATATCCTTTTCGTGTGACGCGCAGCTGTTATGACAGCAGTTCACGTCAATAAATTCTGAACTTCACACTACATCCTCGCGACTAATGACAATCCTTAACCCTCTCATTGGGATTAAAGTCTCTCATTAGCCGCGCGAACCTCTGTAACGGAAGATCTCGCAAACAAACTACTCTTTTAAAACTCTACTTTTTTATAAAATCGGGTCTGTAGACCCTGCATTACACACTTTTATTTATAAAAAAGTAGCGTAGAAACAACAGACTTGCCAGTAAAAGCTTTTCTGTCGCTTCCTAGAATAAAGGGGCCAACTTGGCCCCTTTACACTGAAACTCGCTAACTTAGCGACGCAGACCAAGACGTTCGATAACGCTGGTGTAACGTGCTACGTCTTTACGCTTCAGGTAGTCCAGCAGCTTACGACGCTGAGAAACCATACGCAGCAGACCACGACGGCTGTGGTGATCTTTTTTGTGCTCTGAGAAGTGACCTTGCAGATGGTTAATCTGAGCAGTCAACAGGGCAACCTGAACTTCGGTAGAACCGCTGTCGTTAGTACCGCGACCGTAGTCAGCAACGATTTGAGCTTTAGCTTCAACGCTTAGAGACATAATGAACTCCAAAATATTATAGATTAATTTAAACGGGCGCCGATCTCTAATTCAGCAACCCCATGCACAAGCTGCGCTATTCTACTCTTTGATATGCGCGATCGCAACATGAGCAACACGGTGTTAACCCGCATTCGGAATTCCCCGACTTCTGGTTACTCCGGATACTCTACGACCAGGCGCTTGGGAGCAACGCGGCCTTGATCATCGATTTCACCTACACCGATGAACTTTCTCTCTTCACCTTCAGTCATTCGCACTAGGCCGGAAAGCGGTATACCAGAGGCCTGCACGGGCTGGCCCTGCTTGACATAACCCGCCACGAAGGGCAGCAAATTAACTTCGGGAAAATCTTCACACGGGCTGTCCATTGGCAACAGCAGAGGATCGAGCAGTAAACGCGGTTCGATACCCTCGGCTTCTGCTTTGGCAATCAGTTCGTGCAGCTGTTCCATAGTAACCATACGCTCAGACGGGTAGGTCGCCACCTGCAGGCGGCGCAGGAAGGACACGTGCGCACCACAACCGAGTTTTTCACCCAGATCATCAATGATAGTGCGAATATAAGTGCCTTTCGAACAGTGGATTTCCAGTTCGACTTCATTACTTTCCCAGCGGATGAACTGTAGTTCATAGACTGTGATACTGCGCGATTCACGCGGAACTTCTATCCCTTCGCGCGCATACTCATAAAGTTTACGGCCTTGGTATTTCAATGCTGAATACATTGAAGGGATTTGCTGCGTCTCACCACGGAAACTATTGAGGGCAGCCTGCAACTCGGCTTCGCTAAAGGTGACGGGGCGTTCTGAAATGATCTGACCTTCTGCGTCAGAGGTATCAGTACGCTGGCCCATGCGGGCTATCACGCGGTAACGCTTGTCGGAGTCGAGCAGAAAACGTGAAAACTTGGTCGCTTCACCCAGACACAGCGGCAGCATGCCGGTTGCCAGAGGATCCAACGCACCGGTATGCCCCGCGCGATTGGCGTTATAAAGGCGTTTTACCTTTTGCAACGCATCGTTTGAAGACAGACCCAGTGACTTATCCAGTAACAGAACGCCGTGAATATCACGACCGCGGCGACGTGGACGACTCATTAGGATTCCTCGTCGTCGCCTGCTGCAGAACGACGTTCAGCATCATTTTTCACGACGTTGGTGACCAAGTTAGACATGCGCATACCTTCAACTAAAGAGTCGTCGTAGGCGAAAGTCAGCTCTGGTACTACGCGCAAACGCATAGCTTTGCCAATCAGGGTGCGGATGAAACCTTGAGCATCCTGCAGGGCCTTAATTCCGTTTTTAACGCGGTCAGGATCCTGAGGCTCAGTGGTCAGCACGTCTAAAAAAGTCACGAATACTTTGGCATACGCCAAGTCGCGGGAAACTTCTACGCCGGAAACCGTTGCCATACCTACGCGCGGATCTTTCACTTCACGCTGCAGGATAATAGCAATTTCTTTTTGCATCTCTTGGGAGACGCGTTGGGTACGGCTGAATTCTTTAGCCATAATTTATTACTCCAAACTTTTACTTCAACCATGCATCAGACAAATAAGGGGGCGCAAGGCCCCCCAATGGTTCTGGATGTAATCGAAAACGTAAAACGTTAAGCGATGGTGCGCTTGATTTCGATGATTTCGAATACTTCGATAACATCGCCAGGGCGCACGTCGTTGTAGTTCTTAACGCCGATACCACATTCCATGCCGTTACGGACTTCGTTAACGTCATCTTTGAAGCGGCGCAGAGATTCCAGCTCGCCTTCATAGATAACCACGTTGTCACGCAGAACGCGGATTGGGTTATTACGTTTAATCATACCTTCAGTAACCATACAGCCTGCGATAGCGCCAAATTTCGGTGACTTGAACACGTCACGAACTTCAGCCAGACCAATGATTTGCTGTTTGTATTCTGGTGCCAACATACCGCTCATCGCCTGTTTGACTTCATCAATCAGGTTATAGATCACGGAGTAGTAACGCAGATCCAGGCTTTCGTTTTCAACGACGCGGCGAGCAGATGCATCGGCACGCACGTTAAAGCCAAGGATGATTGCGCGAGAAGCGGCAGCCAGCGTTGCGTCGGTTTCGGTGATACCACCTACGCCCATACCCACAATTTTGACTTTAACTTCTGCGGTTGACAGATTTTGCAGCGCATCAGAGATAGCTTCGCAAGAACCCTGCACGTCAGATTTCAACACGATGTTAAGTTCAGAAACTTCGCCTTCGGTCATGTTCGCAAACATGTTTTCCAGTTTAGATTTCTGCTGGCGAGCCAGTTTAACTTCGCGGAACTTACCTTGACGATACAGCGCAACTTCGCGCGCTTTCTTCTCATCACGAACAACGGTAACTTCGTCACCCGCCGCCGGAACGCTGGACAGACCCAGAACTTCGACAGGGATAGAAGGACCCGCAGAGGTGATGTCGCGACCCATTTCGTCACGCATCGCACGCACACGGCCGTATTCGAAGCCGCACAGGATGATATCACCCTTGTTCAGCGTACCTTCTTGAACCAGCACGGTAGCCACTGGGCCACGACCTTTATCAAGGAAGGATTCGATAACAACGCCGCTTGCCATGCCGGTGCGAACTGCCTGCAATTCCAGAACTTCAGCTTGTAGCAGGATGGCGTTCAACAGTTCGTCGATACCGGTACCGGCTTTCGCAGATACGTGGATGAACTGAGACTCGCCGCCCCACTCTTCTGGCATAACGCCATACTGAGAAAGTTCGGTTTTAACGCGCTCTGGATCAGCGTCTGGCTTATCAACTTTGTTCACCGCAACCACGATAGGCACACCCGCTGCTTTCGCATGCTGTACGGCTTCGATGGTTTGTGGCATCACGCCGTCATCAGCAGAAACAACCAGAACAACGATGTCGGTAGCCTTGGCACCACGTGCACGCATTGAAGTAAACGCGGCGTGTCCAGGGGTATCGAGGAAAGTTATCATGCCGTTTTCGGTTTCTACATGATAAGCACCGATGTGCTGTGTAATGCCGCCCGCTTCGCCTGCAGCTACTTTCGTTGAACGAATGTAGTCAAGCAAAGAAGTTTTACCGTGGTCAACGTGACCCATGATGGTAACGACTGGAGCACGCGGTTCAGCAGCAGCTGAAGCGGTATCACGGTCGCTCATCAGCGCTTCTTCCAGCTCGTTTTCACGACGCAGGATAACTTTGTGGCCCATTTCTTCAGCAACCAGCTGAGCAGTTTCCTGATCGATAACTTGGTTGATGGTGGCCATAGCGCCCAGTTTCATCATCGTTTTGATGACCTGAGAACCTTTAACTGCCATTTTGTTTGCCAATTCGGCAACGGTAATGGTTTCGCCCACGACAACGTCGCGGTTCACGGCAACGACAGGCTTGTTAAAGCTCTGCTGCAGCGTGCTTGGTTTGCGTTTGCCTTTACCACCACGGCCAACGGCACGGGCTTCTTCGCGATCCGCTTTAGATTCAGACAGTTTATTGCCTTTCTTCTGCTTGGTCGCTTTGCCACCGCGTGAACGGGTACGGCGTTCGCCTTCAACTTTGGCATCATTTTCATCTTCTGCAGCACGTGCGTGCTGTGAAGTCGTCACATGATAATCCGCAGTTTCAGCTTCGGCTTCGCTTGGCGCTGGCGCTTCAGTCCATACGCCTGAGTCAGCCATTTTACGAGCTTCTTCAGCTACGCGCTTGGCATTCTCTTCGATTTTACGCAGTGCTTCTTGTTCCGCTTTGCGCTTAAGTTCAGCGGCTTCGGCTTCACGGCGTGCTTTTTCTGCCTGAGCTGGCTTGGTTACTTCGTCGGTATGTTGATTCGTCACTTTATCTTTTTCCGCTGCGTCACGCTTAGCTTTATCAGCGGCCTCACGTTTGGCTTGCTCAGCGGCTTCACGTTTAGCTTTTTCCTGAGCGGCCACTTGCTGGGCCTGCTCTTGTGCTACACGCTGAGCCTGTTCTTCCGCTTCACGCTTTGCCTGCTCTTCCGCTTCGGCCTGGGCAAGTTCTGCCTCGGTCATATCACGTTTAACATAAGTGCGTTTCTTGCGGACCTCGATTTGCACCGATTTACTCTTCCCGCCGGTGCTCGGAACATTAAGTGTACTACGCGTTTTGCGTTGTAACGTCAGTTTGTTTGTCGCATTCGAATTTCCACCATTCAAATGCGCCAACAGTGTTTCTTTTTCGTGCTGGGTGACAGAGTCAGCTTCAGACTTGTCAATCCCTGCGTCAGCAAATTGCTGTACCAGGCGATCGACCGGAGTTTGGATCTCCGCTGCCAGCGATTTTACGGTTACATCTGTCATGCTGTTCCTTCCTGCTACAGTTGATTACGCATTGTCGCCAAACCAACAGATATTACGTGCGGCCATGATTAATTCACCAGCCTGCTCGTCATTTAGACCTTCAATATCTGCCAGATCGTCGACACCCTGCTCGGCAAGATCTTCCAGCGTGCAAACACCGATTGCTGCCAGTTTAAACGCCATGCTGCGTTCCAAACCTGCAAGATTCAGCAGGTCCTCAGCAGGCTTGTTGTCACCGAGACTTTCTTCCTGTGCAAGGGCCAGGGTGGTCAGCGCTTCTTTCGCACGTTCGCGCAGCGCATCTACCGTGTCTTCGTCCAGACCATCGATTTCTAACAACTCGTTCACCGGCACGTAGGCCAACTCTTCGAGGGTAGAGAAACCTTCTTCAACCAGAACAGTCGCGAAATCTTCGTCGATTGCCAAGTATTTTGTGAAGGTCTCAATTGCAGCATGCGCCTCGGCCTGATGTTTGGCCTGCAGGTCGTCTGCCGTCATCACGTTCAGTTCCCACTTGTCGTCACCACGATGCTGTTTCAACAGTTGAGAAGCTAAACGTACGTTTTGGCCATTACGGCCAATCGCCTGTGCCAGGTTGCTGGCTTCAACGGCGATATCCATGGTGCACTTGTCTTCATCAACAACGATTGACGCGACGTCTGCCGGCGCCATAGCGTTGATAACGAATTGCGCAGGATTATCATCCCAAAGGATGATATCGATACGTTCACCGCCCAGTTCACTGGAAACGGCCTGAACGCGCGCACCGCGCATACCGACACAAGCACCAACAGGGTCGATACGCTTATCGTTAGTTTTTACTGCAATCTTGGCACGTGAACCCGGATCGCGGGCGGCGGCTTTGATTTCAATAAGTTCTTCGCCGATTTCTGGTACTTCGATGCGGAACAGTTCAACCAGCATCTCGTTACGTGAACGGCTAACAAACAGTTGAGCACCGCGAGCTTCAGGGCGCACAGCGTAAAGTACGCCGCGAATACGGTCACCTGAACGGAAGTTCTCGCGTGGCAACATGTCTTCACGAAGGATCACGGCTTCAGCGTTGCTACCCAAATCCAGGGCAATGCTGTCACGGTTAACTTTTTTAACCACGCCGGTAACGATCTCGCCTTCCTGTTCACGGAACGCGTCAACCACCATTGCACGTTCAGCTTCACGTACTTTCTGTACGATAACCTGTTTTGCAGTCTGCGTGGTGATACGGTCAAAGGTGACGGATTCGATTTGATCTTCGACGTAGTCGCCCAATTCAATGGAAGGATCTTCGTATTGAGCAGCTTCAAGCGTAATTTCGCGCGTCGGTTGGGTAACTTCATTTACAGCTACCCAGCGGCGGAAGGTGTCAAAGTCGCCGGTTTTACGGTCAATGGTGACGCGAACTTCGATTTCCTGCTCGTACTTTTTCTTGGTCGCTGTCGACAATGCAGTTTCCAGCGCTTCAAAAATTTTCTCGCGCGGAAGGGACTTTTCATTCGAAACTGCTTCTACAACAGCCAGAATTTCTTTATTCATCCTCGTTGCCTCATCCTAACTTTAAAAGTGGGGTACCAGGTTCGCCTTCTGGATGTTGCTCAGTGCGAACACTTCGTCTTTACCATCCACCGTAACCGTGATCATTTCGCCTTCGACAGCCTTGATTATTCCCTGCCATTTGCGGCGGTTCTGCATTGCCATACGCAATACCACGCTGACTTCATCACCGAGGAAACGTTGATAATGAGCGGCGGTGAACATAGGGCGGTCGAGGCCCGGGGAGGAAACTTCCAGATTGTAGGCAACGGTAATCGGGTCTTCTACTTCGAGTACAGCGCTAACCTGGTGGCTGACATCAGCACAATCATCAACGTTGATCCCGTCTTCACTATCAATATAGATGCGTAGTGTCGATTGGCGAGCTCGAACGAACTCAATACCTACCAGCTCGAAACCTAATGCTTCGACCGGCGCTGAAATCATCTCTGTTAATTTTTGTTCTAATGTGGACAAGTCCACCCCCAAGACATAAAAAAAGGGCCTAATAGCCCAGTGATTCTGTTGCCAAATAACAAAAAACCCCGATAAATCGGGGCTTTATGCAACTGGACCCTATTCGCCGCAAGGCGGCTTCGGCTCACTTTCAAAAGGATTTTTTTCAAATGGATACTCGGAAGCACCAGGGAGATACTAGCAGTATATTTGAAAACAAATACTTGAGGAAAGTGGTTGCGGGGGCCGGATTTGAACCGACGACCTTCGGGTTATGAGCCCGACGAGCTACCAGGCTGCTCCACCCCGCGTCCGAAAACAACGTAACGCGTACATATTGTCGCGACTTGATGCCGCAAAATACTACGCTGATAACCGCAAGAATGCAAGTTATCAAAAGATTGGTACCGAGGACGGGACTTGAACCCGTAAGCCCATTCGGGCACTACCACCTCAAGGTAGCGTGTCTACCAATTCCACCACCTCGGCACTCTTTTTTTCCCAATCGCACTTACTGTCCAAGTAATTGCCATTGTTAGAAACTTTTTACTTCTCCACTGACGCTGGCGTCAATGTTTGCTGCTGATACTGAACGACAACTTACTTAGGAATATCGCTGCTTGGGCCTGTCGGAGCTGCCGGTGCAGTAGTCTGCTCAGATTTAACTGGCTGACCCAGATTTTCCCACTCGCTGCCTTTTTGGCTTTTATTGGTGCTCATGTTCCCCAAGATCAAACTAATGACGAAGAACAGCGCCGCCAAAATAGCCGTCATGCGGGTCATAAAGTTACCGGAACCGCTCGAACCGAACAACGTGCCTGACGCACCTGCTCCGAAAGAGGCTCCCATATCTGCACCTTTACCTTGTTGCAGCATAACCAGACCGACAAGGCCGATTGCCACGATAAGGAAAATCACCAGAAGAGCATCGTACATAGTTGTACCTGTATCCTTGCGGGTTCACCGCGTGCTAATTGCTTCTCACCAGCTTCTTACTATGATTAGCCGTAGACCTTCAAGGACCTACTGAAGCGGGTGTGAATACTAACCAAAGCGTTATGCTCGTGCAAGGGCAATTTTCAGCTAATTGTTCAATTGCAGAAAAAAGCGCCAAATACTGCTATTTTACCGCCAAAATGGCGATAAGATAAGCAATTGCGAGCAATATTTTCGTATCATTGCAATGACATGGCAACACCTTTGCCGATGTTGCCCTGTCAGTCAATCAAACAGCTTTTACGGCGTCGGCGATGCGATTGGCCAGTTTTTCAACCAATGCAGCATCTTCGCCTTCGACCATCACGCGGATCAGTGGCTCAGTGCCGGATTTACGCAACAGCACGCGTCCTTTGCCCGCCAACTGTTTTTCAACATCTGCGGTGATGCTTTTAACGTTAGCGTCTTCCAGCGGGTCACTCTCTCCGGAGAAGCGCACGTTAACCAGAATCTGCGGCAGCAGTTTCATGCCGCTGCACAGGTCGTGCAAGGTCATATGATTACGCACCATTGCAGTGAGCACTTGCAAACCGGCTACGATACCGTCGCCGGTCGTGGTTTTGTCTAGCAAAATTACGTGACCTGAGTTTTCAGCACCGATGCGCCAGCCTTTTTCCTGCAATTTTTCAAGCACGTAACGGTCACCCACTTTAGCACGTGCAAAAGGGATCCCCAGCTGTTTAAGCGCCAATTCAAGGCCCATATTGCTCATCAGCGTGCCGACAACACCGCCGCGCAGTTGGCCCTGACGTAGGCCTTCACGAGCAATGATGTAGAGGATCTGGTCGCCATCAACCTTGTTTCCTTCATGGTCGACCATGATGATGCGGTCGCCGTCGCCGTCAAAAGCCAGGCCCAAGTCGGCCTTTTCTTCAAGCACGCGCTGCTGTAATAACGCTACGTCGGTAGCGCCGCAGCCTTCATTGATGTTCATACCGTCTGGCTCGCAGCCGATAGCAATCACTTTGGCACCCAGTTCACGCATGACGCTGGGTGCAATGTGATAGGTGGCGCCGTTGGCACAGTCGACAACAATTTTTAACCCGCTTAGGCTAAGCTCGGCCGGAAAAGTGCCTTTACAAAATTCGATGTAGCGGCCTGCAGCATCAACAATACGGCTGGCTTTACCTAACTCGGCAGACTCAACACAGGTCAACGGTTTTTCCATCTCGGCTTCGATGGCTTCTTCTACGTGATCCGGCAGCTTTGTTCCGTCGGTCGAGAAAAATTTAATCCCATTGTCGTAATACGGATTGTGGGAAGCAGAAATGACAATTCCGGCCTCGGCGCGGAAGGTTCGGGTCAGATAAGCAATCGCCGGCGTTGGCATTGGGCCGGTGAATGAGGCTGAAAGCCCCGCGGCAGCAAGCCCTGCCTCAAGAGCAGACTCCAGCATATAGCCTGAAATACGCGTATCTTTACCAATGATCACTTTGCCGAAGCTGTGACGAGCCAGTACTTTGCCCGCAGCCCAACCGAGCTTTAGTACAAAATCAGGCGTGATCGGGGTATCGCCAACCTTGCCGCGTATGCCGTCTGTACCAAAGTATTTACGGTCGCTCATAATTTATTTTTCATCCCTTCTTAGCTGAAAGTGTTGCTTCGACGATACGCATGGCCTGCACCGTTTCTTTAACGTCATGGACTCTGACAATCTGCGCACCCTGCATGGCGGCAATCACCGCGCAGGCAATGCTTCCTGCCACTCTTTGTTCAGGGGAAACGTGCAACAGCTGGCCAATCATCGATTTTCTCGACATGCCGACGAGTAGCGGTAACCCAAAATGGTGAAATTCGGCCAGTCTGGCCAGTAATTCATAGTTGTGGTGTAAATTCTTACCGAAACCGAACCCAGGGTCGAGCAACAATTTATCTTTCGCTATTCCCGCCTCAAGGCACTGGGCAATATGTTGCACAAAATAGCCATCAACTTCAGCGATCAAATCGTCGTAATGCGGCGACTGCTGCATTGTTTTTGGGTCACCCTGCATATGCATCAGGCAAACTGGAAGCCCCGTCGCCGCCGCAGCCTGCATCGCACCGGGTTCTTGAAGCGAGCGAATATCGTTAATCAAATGCACGCCAGCCGCGGCAGATTCGCGAATGACTGAGGCCTTAGAGGTATCGACCGACAGCCACACGTCAAAACGGCGAGCAAGCGCCTCAACCACCGGCACAACCCGTGAAAGCTCTTCATCATCACTGACTTCGGCCGCACCGGGTCGTGTAGACTCACCGCCAATGTCCAGGATAGTGGCTCCCGCATCGATCATTTCATGGGCGTGCTTTATCGCCAAATCAAGATTGTTATGGCGACCGCCGTCGGAAAACGAGTCGGGAGTGACGTTGAGTATTCCCATAACTTGAGGAAAGGTGAGATTGAGGGTGCTGCCGTTCGCGGTGAGCTGCATGGTTGTGTTCCTGTAATGCTTCTTATGGGCTCAATATGTAAAAAACCCCGGTCTAAGCCGGGGTTTTATTTTAGTCACTACAGACTGTTGAAGCAAAGCCTGCAATCAGCAACTTACTTGCCGCTGAATTGCTCGCACATCGTATTGCCTGGATTAGGCGTACGTGGCTCATCGACAGGCGTTGGCGCTTTAGGCGTACCGTTGTTGTCGTCTGAACCGGTGCTGCTTGCAGCATCCCAACCTGCTGGCGGACGAACCACATCTTTACGCAACATCAGATCGTCGATCTGTGGAGCATCGATGGTTTCATACGTCATCAGCGCTTTTGTCATGTTATGCAGGATATCCATATTGGCATCCAGAATTTCACGAGCACGCTTATAGTTGACTTCGATTAAGGACTTAACTTCCTGGTCGATAATACGCGCGGTTTCATCGGACATGTGCTTGGCTTTCGCTACTGAACGACCCAAGAATACCTCGCCCTCTTCTTCTGCGTACAGAAGTGGACCCAGTTTCTCGGAGAAGCCCCACTGAGTGACCATGTTGCGGGCAATCGAGGTAGCCACTTTAATGTCGTTAGATGCACCGGTAGAAACTTTACCCGCACCGTAGATAATCTCTTCCGCCAGACGACCGCCGTAAAGCGTGGAGATCTGACTTTCAAGTTTTTCACGGCTCGCGCTGATTGCGTCGCCTTCCGGCAGGAAGAACGTCACACCCAGTGCGCGACCACGAGGGATAATCGTTACTTTATGAACAGGGTCGTGCCCCTTGTCTTTCAGTAACCAGCCAATGATTGCATGGCCCGCTTCGTGGTAGGCAGTCGATTCTTTTTGCGCTTCTGTCATCACCATGGAGCGACGTTCTGCACCCATCATGATTTTGTCTTTGGCTTTTTCGAACTCAACCATCGACACGACACGCTTGTTACCACGTGCAGAGAACAGAGCGGCTTCGTTGACCAAGTTAGCCAGGTCAGCACCCGAGAATCCTGGAGTACCACGCGCAATTACCGCTGCATCAATATCTGGAGACAGGGGAACACGACGCATGTGAACTTTAAGGATCTGCTCACGCCCGCGCACATCCGGCAAGCCAACCACTACCTGACGGTCAAAGCGACCTGGACGCAGCAGCGCCGGGTCAAGCACGTCTGGGCGGTTAGTTGCGGCGATAACAATAATACCTTCGTTACCTTCGAAACCGTCCATCTCAACCAGCATCTGGTTCAGGGTCTGTTCACGTTCGTCGTGACCACCGCCTAAACCGGCACCGCGTTGGCGACCCACGGCATCGATTTCATCGATAAAGATGATGCATGGTGCCGCTTTCTTGGCCTGTTCGAACATGTCACGCACACGAGATGCGCCCACACCCACAAACATTTCAACAAAGTCAGAACCTGAAATAGTAAAGAATGGCACCTTTGCTTCACCGGCAATGGCTTTCGCCAGCAAGGTTTTACCGGTACCCGGCGGGCCCACCATCAGCACGCCTTTAGGAATTTTACCGCCCAGTTTCTGGAAACGGCTTGGTTCGCGCAGGTAATCTACCAGCTCGCTCACCTCTTCCTTGGCTTCGTCACAGCCTGCAACGTCGGCAAAAGTGGTCTTGATTTGATCTTCCGTGAGCATGCGGGCTTTGCTTTTGCCAAAGGACATCGCGCCCTTGCCACCGCCGCCCTGCATTTGCCGCATAAAGAAGATCCAGACCCCTATTAGCAACAGCATTGGGAACCAGGAAATAAAGATAGATGCCAGCAGGCTCGGCTCTTCAGGCGGCTCACCAACAACTTTCACATTCTTCGTCAACAAGGTATCCAGTAATTTAGGATCGTTGACAGGGATATAGGTCGTGTATTTGTTACTGTCTTTCTTGGTAACGTTAATCTCACGTCCATTGATACGCGCTTCACGAATCTGGTCTTGGGTCAATTCGGACATGAAGGTAGAATAATCTACCCTACGGCCATTAGACTCGCTGGGCCCAAAGCTCTGAAATACAGACATCAATACAACCGCGATGACTAACCAGAGAATCAGGTTCTTCGCCATGTCACTCAAGGGATTAACCTCATATTACAACTGTGTTAACAAACAGCGTTAGGGAACTACAGTTTTCGCCCTGTCGCTACGATGTACACTTCTCGGGAACGAGCTCGGGAAGCGTCTGGCTTACGAATCTTAACCTTCGTAAACAGGGAGCGAATTTCCCGTAGGTATTCATCAAAACCATCTCCCTGGAACACCTTCACCAGGAAACTTCCGCCTGGTGCGAGTACATCACGACACATATCCAGCGCTAACTCAACCAGATACATCGATTTTGGTATATCGACTGCCGGAGTACCACTCATATTCGGGGCCATATCGGACATGACCACCTGAACCTTGCTTTCTCCTACTCTCTCGAGCAGGGCTTTAAGAACCAGTTCATCACGAAAATCGCCTTGAAGGAAATCGACTCCCACGATGGGATCCATCGGTAAAAGATCCAAAGCGATAATTCGCCCTTTATTGCCAATCTGCGTTACGACGTACTGTGACCATCCACCCGGAGCTGCACCTAAGTCAACCACGGTCATACCCGGTTTAAACAGCTTGTCGCCTTGCTGTATTTCATCAAGTTTAAACCAGGCACGGGAACGCAGCCCTTTTTTCTGTGCTGCTATCACATATTTATCGCTAAAGTGTTCCTGCAACCAGCGACTGGAACTTGCAGAACGCTTTTTATTAGACATTATTTAGTAACCATATAGTTTTCAAACTACCCTGAGTAGAGCCTTAACAACAAGCTCTTAGCGTCGTTTAGTCTATGGCTAAGTCGTCTTGGCACATCACTCGGTTACATACCGAGTTGGTGATATAGATGAGATGGCGGTAGAATGCCCCGTTTTCAATCCCAACTTAAGTAAAAAAAGACGATGAATCTTAACAACAAACAAAAACAGTACCTGAAAGGCTTGGCACATCCGTTAAAACCGGTCGTCATGCTAGGTAATAACGGCCTCACAGAAGGCGTACTTGCCGAAATCGAACAGGCGCTGCAACATCATGAGCTCATCAAGGTGAAAATTGCCGCCGAAGAGCGTGAGACCAAGACGTTGATCGTAGACGCAATTGTGCGGGAAACCAAGGCGAACAACGTACAAGTCATCGGCAATATGCTGGTACTGTATCGCCCTTCTACTGAAGACCGCAAAATTATCTTACCGCGTTAACTTTTAAGAGTTTAACGAAAAGCGCTTTGGATTTAACGAAAAGTTGCTATCTATACGTGGTTTTACAAAAGGCCCTTTCGGGCCTTTTTCATTTTAACGTCAAAATCGACGCTAAAAAGAGCGGCAACCCTCACAAAAACCACCGCCCAACGAATAAATTAAATATATTCTACTTTCAATACTTCGAACTCGACGTCGCCGCCCGGCGTTTTGATCACCACCACGTCGTCCTGCTCTTTGCCAATCAGGCCACGAGCAATCGGCGAGTTCACAGAAATCAGGTTCTGCTTAAAGTCAGCTTCGTCATCGCCTACGATGCGGTAGGTCTGCTCCTCGTCAGTATCAAGATTCATCAGGGACACTGTTGCCCCGAAGATGACACGCCCTGTAGCAGGCATTTTCATGATATCAATGACTTGTGCATTTGACAGCTTGGCTTCAATTTCTTGAATACGGCCTTCACAGAACCCCTGCTGCTCACGCGCGGCGTGGTATTCGGCATTCTCTTTCAAATCGCCATGCTCACGCGCGGTGGCAATATCAGCAATAATTTTAGGTCGACGAACGCCTTTAAGGTGGTCGAGTTCTTCACGTAATCTTTCAGCGCCACGCAATGTCATCGGAATCGGTTTCATATTTTCACTACCTCTAACTTTGTCCTTTCGGTAAAACACCGTCCTGAATTTATCAGGTAGAAATCAAGCCCTTAGGGCCAACTCGCTCTGGCGAAAAACAAAAAAAACCTCACCCGGAGTAAACTCCAAGCCAGGATTGGTTTTTCATTTTGAGTGGTATTTTAGCCTAGAGTTCCTTTGGGATCATTGTTTACTTTCACCCACGTTGCACCCCCGTTCGTTGCATCGTAGTATGGCACCACGTCATCCTGTAGTTATCCAGAGCCTATACTCAAAATAATGCGTTTTTTACGAATTGTCAGTGGATTAGCCTGCGCGATTGCTTTTAATGCAAACGCCGTACAGGTAGAAAACTATACCCAGTACCTGCCAGAAGGCACCAACCTGTCGGTATTGGTAAAGAAGATTGGGGCAACCACGCCGGTACTCGACTACCACGGCGACCAAATGGCCCTGCCTGCCAGTACTATGAAGATATTTACCGCATTAGCCGCCCTGCTGCAACTGGGGCCGGATTTCCGCTTTAATACCACCTTTGAGACTAAGGGCAGTATTAGCGGGGGCGTACTTCGTGGTGATTTAGTCGCTCGTTTTGATGGCGATCCCACGTTTAAACGTCAGAATATTCGCAATATGGTCGCCGTGTTGAAAAAACAGGGCGTCAAAGAAATAAGCGGTGACGTGGTCATCGATACCTCGGTCTTTGCCAGCCATGACAAAGCCCCTGGTTGGCCGTGGAACGACATCACCCAGTGCTTCAGCGCACCGCCGGCCGCCGCCATTGTTGACCGCAACTGCTTCTCGGTTTCGCTTTACAGCGCCGCTAAACCGGACGAGAACGCGTTTATTCGCGTGGCGTCCTACTACCCGGTACAAATGTTCAGTGAAGTTCGTACGCTGGCTAAAGGCTCGCCCGATGCCCAGTACTGTGAGCTTGACGTGGTCCCCGGTGAGTTTAACCGCTTTACGTTGACCGGTTGCTTAACCCAACGCAGTGAGCCCCTGCCTCTGGCGTTCGCCATTCAGGACGGCGCGGCCTACGCGGGGGAAATATTAAAAGACGAGCTTAAACAGGCTGATATCCAAATTGATGGTCAATTAAAACGTCAAACACGCGTTACACCGGCGGGAACAATACTGGCTCAAACCCAGTCTGCACCGCTGCACGAGCTGCTGCACACTATGCTGAAAAAGTCAGACAACATGATTGCCGACACGGTGTTTCGCACCATCGGCCATCAGCTATATGGTGTCCCTGGCACATGGCGCGCCGGTTCGGACGCTGTGCGTCAAATTTTGCGCCAGAAAGCCGGCATTGATTTGGGAAATACCATTCAGGTTGATGGGTCAGGCCTGTCGCGCCATGACTTGGTCTCGCCTAAAACCATGATGCAGGCGCTGCAATTTATCGCCGAGCACGACAAGGATCTTGATTTCATATCGATGCTGCCGCTGGCCGGTCATGATGGAACCCTACAGTACCGCGGTGGGCTACATGAAGCCGGAGTCGATGGCAAAGTATCGGCTAAAACCGGTTCACTGGCCGGCGTTTACAACCTGGCAGGCTTTATTACTACCGCGAGCGGGCAACGCTTGGCGTTTGTGCAATACCTGTCGGGCTATGCGGTTCCGCCTGAGGATCAACGTACACGTCGCGCACCTTTAGTTCGTTTCGAGAGCCGTCTGTATCGAGACATTTATCAAAATAACTAAAGAATCAATGGCTGAGGATCTGAGTTTATTATGAAATTACTGATCGTTGAGGATGACGAGCTGCTGCGCCAGGGGTTAACACTGGCGTTACACGGCGAAAATTACGCCAGTGACAGCGCGTCAACGGCAGCAGAGGCCAACGCGCTGCTGCAAAGCAGTCAGTATAGCCTGATTATTCTCGACCTCGGCCTGCCTGACACCGACGGCGCGACTCTGCTGCGCCAATGGCGGCGTCAAAATATCTCGCTGCCGGTGCTGATTCTGACCGCGCGCGACGCCCTCGAAGACAGAGTTGACGGGCTCGACGCCGGTGCAGATGACTACCTGATAAAACCTTTTGCCCTGGTTGAACTGCTGGCGCGCGTCAGGGCCCTGATACGCCGCTATCAGGGTCACAGCGATAATCTGCTCACCGTCGGGACGCTGACGCTCAACCTCTCTTCTCAGCAAGTTTATCTTCAAGAACAGCTGGTTGAGATAACACCCAAGGAGTTCGCCATTCTGTCGCGGCTTATCATGCGTGCCGGACACACGGTGAATAGGGAGCTGCTGCAGCAGGATCTTTACTCTTGGCAGGATGATCTTGGCTCAAACACTCTCGAAGTTCACATGCACAACCTGCGTCGCAAGCTAGGTAAAGATTTAATTCATACCGTACGCGGCATCGGTTACCGCCTGGACGCGCCAAAATGACCAGCATGCGCCGCCGCCTGTTGGTGATGCTGGCCCTGATTTTATTTGTCACCCAACTCATCAGCGTTTTTTGGCTGTGGCACGAGAGCCAGGAGCAGATTAATTTACTGGTCAATGACACGCTTTCTGCCAAGGTTCGCAACGCCCACGTTGAAAAAGAGATTGCCGAAGCCATTGCCTCGCTGATCGCCCCGTCGTTAACCATGCTGGCGGTGACACTGCTGCTAAGCTTCTGGGCCATAAGCTGGATAATCAGGCCACTCAAACAGTTGCAGCGCCGTCTTGAAACGCGCTCTGCTGACAATCTTTCTCCGCTGCCGTTGAATAGCGAAATTCAGGAGGTGGTGTCAGTAACCAATGCGCTTAATCAGCTTTTTGCCAGACTGTCGAAAACCATTGCTCAAGAGAGATTGTTCACTGCCGACGCCGCGCACGAGCTGCGTACGCCGCTGGCTGGACTGCGCCTTCATCTTGAGTTAATGGAGAAGAATGGCGTTGACGGCAGCAGCATGCTGATAGGCCGTATCGACCTGTTGATGCACACAGTAGAACAGCTTTTAATGCTTTCTCGCGCCGGGCAGAATTTTGCTCAGGGCCAATATCAGAAAGTAGATTTGCTCAACGATGTCGTGCGGCCATTGCATGAGGAACTCAGCGAAATGCTGGCAGGCCATCAGCAGCAGTTGATAGTCAAACACGACGGGGTACCACCGGTGGAGGGCGATGCGGTTCTTCTGCGCCTGATGCTCAGAAACGTGGTTGAAAATGCTTATCGCTATAGTCCACACGGCAGTGATATCACGATATCGCTCACCCAAAGCAATCAGGGCGTTTTATTGCAGGTAGATGACTGCGGGCCTGGGATTGACGAGAAAACGTCAGGAGAGCTGACTCAGGCCTTTAGACGAGCAGATCAGCGCTTT
The DNA here is from genome assembly GCF_002093625.1 of Rouxiella silvae. GTDB lineage: Bacteria > Pseudomonadota > Gammaproteobacteria > Enterobacterales > Enterobacteriaceae > Rouxiella > Rouxiella silvae. The sequence continues at coordinate 65,101 of NZ_MRWD01000026.1, forward strand.
GGTGGCAGCGGATTAGGACTGAATATTGTCCTGCGTATCCTTAATCTTCACAGCGGAAGCCTTGAGCTTAAAAATCGAATCGAAAGCAGCGGCTTAAGTGCACAATGCTGGCTACCCGAACAGGCTTTTACTCAAAACGGCGCCTCTGTACATCCGGACTATGACGCATAAAAAAGGTCGCATAAATAAATGCGACCTTTCGTAAGAATGACGTTCTGTATTGCGAGGTGATTAACGCTCGTAAATGATTTCTACGCCTTCGTCGTCTTCATCATCCCAGTCGTCCCAATCGTCGTCTTCTTCTTCAACTTCTGCCAGCTGTTCACGGTGGTAATCGTCCCACATGAATTCAACTTTTTCTGGCACGGCGGCTTCAACGGACATGTGCTTAGGATTGGCGTTGATGAACTTCATCACTTCCCAGCACAGCGCGTTAACGCCGTCGCGGTTAGCGGCAGAAATAAGGAAGTAATCGCCTTCCCAGCCCATACCTTCCGCAATCTCTTTCGCACGACGCTCAGCTTCTTCCTGACCAATCACATCAATCTTGTTGAAGACTAACCAACGTGGTTTAGATGCCAGATTTTCGTTGTACTGCTTCAACTCATTGATGATGATTTTGGCATTTTCAACCGGATCGGACTCATCTATTGGCGCAATATCAACAAGATGCAGCAGTACACGGCAGCGCTCAAGGTGTTTGAGGAAGCGAATACCCAGGCCAGCGCCGTCGGAAGCGCCTTCTATCAACCCCGGAATGTCGGCCACTACAAAGCTCTGCTCGCTGTCCATACGCACCACGCCCAAGCTTGGAACCAGGGTGGTAAAGGGATAATCGGCAACTTTTGGTTTCGCAGCAGAAACAGCACGAATGAAGGTAGATTTGCCTGCGTTTGGCAGACCCAGCATACCCACGTCGGCAAGCAGCATCAATTCCAGGGAAAGGTCGCGCAGTTCGCCTTTGGTACCCATGGTTTTCTGGCGCGGAGAACGGTTAACGGACGATTTAAATCGGGTGTTACCCAAACCGTGCCATCCACCTTTGGCTACCAGCTGTACCTGGCCATGACGTGTCATGTCACCCAATACTTCGCCGGTTCCCTGGTCCAGTACGCGAGTACCAACGGGGATTTTAATGGTAATATCTTTGCCGCGTTTGCCAGTACAGTCACGGCTCTGGCCATTCTCGCCGCGCTCGGCACGGAAAGATTTTACAAAGCGGTAGTCGATCAGGGTGTTCAGGTTTTCGTCAGCGATCAAAAATACGTCGCCGCCGTCACCACCGTCACCGCCGTCAGGACCGCCGTGTGGAATATATTTTTCGCGGCGGAAGCTGACGCAACCATTACCGCCATCGCCTGCTACGACCAGGATCGTCGCTTCATCTACAAACTTCATTTGAACTGTCTCCGTAAATCATTCACCCGGATGCTTGAATTAGCCATCAGGTCTTGTTCTGTTCCTGGTTGCATACACAGGACGATTGCAGACAACATTGCCTCTGCAATGCCCATGAAGGCAGTTAAACCGCAGGACAGAAGACAGGCTACTTGCCAGCGTAAAAAAATGTCTCAGGCTTCGCCAAAGGAAGCAGTGCGATAGCACATAAAGTGTACAGCAAAATGAGAATCTGCGTTGAAGTCAGTTTTCCTGACGTCCATTTTCTTGCCGGTGTTGGCCAACAGAATGTAAAAAGCCCCGCAACTAATTGCGGGGCTTACATCAATCTATCTAGACGAGAACGGTAAATTAAGCAGCTTCGATGCTGATGAATTTACGGTTGTCCTTGCCTTTAACTTCGAACTTGACTTTACCGTCAGTCAAAGCAAACAGAGTGTGGTCACGACCGCAACCCACGTTGATACCAGCGTGGAATTTGGTGCCGCGCTGGCGAACGATGATGCTGCCTGCCAGAACTGATTCGCCGCCAAAGCGTTTTACGCCCAGACGTTTAGCTTCTGAATCGCGACCGTTGCGGGTGGAGCCGCCAGCCTTCTTGTGTGCCATAGTTCCGCTCTCCTAATCTTAAGCGCTAATGCCGGTGATTTTAACATCAGTGAACCACTGACGGTGGCCCTGCTGCTTACGGTAGTGCTTACGACGACGAAACTTAACGATCTTAATTTTCTCGCCACGACCGTGAGCAACAACTTCTGCTTTGATCACACCGCCAGCAATTAAAGGCAAGCCGATGTTGATTTCTTCACCGTTAGCGATCATCAGAACTTGGTCAAACTCAATTGTTTCACCAGTTGCGATGTCCAGCTTTTCCAAGCGAACAGTTTGACCTTCGCTTACTCGGTGTTGTTTACCACCACTTTGGAAAACCGCGTACATATAAAACTCCGCTTTCCGCGCACTCAACTTTGTATAGTCCAGAGGGCGCTATAAATATTCACAATAGGGCGCGAATTCTACGCAAAAAATCAGCATAAGACAAGAGCACAATCACTAGAAAAGAAGAAAAAAAGCGCAGTTCACTGGAACTCGTTTATCTCACTCATTTTTCAAGTACAATCTCTGCTACAGTTTGCATCATGTGCCAATGTGAGCCCGTTCTCATTGCGGTGAAGAGAAATACAGCCGAAAAATCACAATGAACCTAGAACAGATTACCGACCTCACCGAACAGGATATGGCTGCAGTTAATGCGGCAATTCTCGAACAGTTGAACTCAGATGTCACGCTCATCAATCAACTAGGCTATTACATCATTAGCGGTGGTGGTAAACGAATTCGCCCGATGATTGCCGTTCTTGCTGCACGCGCTCTTAACTACGGCGGTGACAAGCATGTGACCGTTGCTGCGCTGATAGAGTTTATTCACACTGCAACGCTGTTGCATGATGATGTTGTGGACGAGTCAAATATGCGTCGTGGCAAAGCAACCGCCAATGCTGCATTTGGAAATGCAGCCAGCGTGCTGGTTGGCGATTTCATCTACACTCGCGCCTTCCAGATGATGACTGACCTGGAATCACTTCCTGTGCTGGCATTAATGGCCAAAGCGGTGAACGTGATTGCCGAAGGTGAAGTGCTGCAATTGATGAACTGCAACGATCCGGACATTACCGAAGATAGCTATATGCAAGTTATCTACAGTAAAACGGCGCGTCTTTTCGAAGCGGCTGCACAGGCATCCGCGATGCTTGCCGGAGGGAGTGATGCGCAGATAACCGCGCTGCAGGACTATGGCCGCTATCTGGGCACCGCCTTCCAGCTGATTGACGATTTGCTCGATTACGATGCCGATGGAGACACGTTGGGTAAAAATACCGGCGATGACCTCAACGAGGGGAAACCTACTCTGCCGCTGCTGCATGCCATGAAGCACGGTGATCCTCAGCAATCAACTATGATCCGCGAGGCTATCGAACAGGGTAACGGCAGACACTTACTGGAACCTGTGCTTGCGGCTATGCATCAATGGGGCTCGCTAGATTATACGCGCCAACGCGCTGAAGAAGAGGCTGACAAGGCGATTGCGGCACTGCAAGTGTTGCCAGAATCATCTTACCGGCAGGCCCTGGAAGGCCTCGCTCACTTAGCCGTGAAGCGCGATTTCTAAATCGGCCGTTCTAATGAGGCTGCCGCTGTTATGGGCGGCCTTAATCAATGAGGTCTTTCATCACCGGGTGAAATACGTTTAATCATCGCCGTCATCCCTTCACGGACAATAAAAGACACGATCTGCTCGCGCTCTGCCTCATTAAGTTGCTTATAGCTCTCAATCCATATGAGCAAGGGATCGTGATAGGACGCGCACAAATATTCTGCTGATTTTTCCTGAATAATTAACGCCGGTTTCGTCATATTGGGCAGGCTGTCGATATGATATTCAACTGCCCTTCCCTGTACACCAATGCGGCGTCGTTTTTCCCATCCCTGTCTTCTTGCCATTCCATGAATTCCCTGCGTTGAGGTCGGGAGTCCATTAATTCCAACGAGATCTTTCGCTGCAAACCATTCCTTTTTCATGGCATTCCTTTTATTAGTCTTAACTCATAGAAATAACAGCAAATATTTATACGTGCTTCTGCCGCATGCTCTACAGTTAACACATAAGACGACACATTTACATCAACAGCCAATTAAAAAAGGAGGATAAAACGCTTAATTAAAACTTTAATAAATACTTTAATCGGAAACATTCAGTCTATTTATCATTTCGGTCATACCCTCACGGACAATAAAGCTAATAATCATGTTTCGCTCTTCCTCACGCAACTGCTTATAACTTTCAATCCAAATTGCCAAAGGATCTTGGAAAGTTGAGTACAAATATTCCGCAGACTGTTCATTCAAGGCCAATTTAGAGGCCGCTTTTACCGGCAAACTTTCAACATGATACTCCACACCACGTCCCTGGACACCAAAGCGACGACGCCTCAGCCAGTTTTGGCGACGTGCCATATTATGAACCCCCTGTGTTGTTGAAGGGAGTCCGGTAAAATTAATCAGTTCTTTGGCAGAAAACCACTCTTGATTCATAAAGTCACCCTCTAATTAATACAGGGAAATAATAGTTATAAATAATACCCTGTATATTTTCTCGATTATTTTTGTTGTTGCAGAGCTAATGAGTAAAAGCCTTTACATTGAATACTAACTTATACCACTACACAGTACCACTGCGCATCCATAAATTAAAACACTGTCAGTTAAGCTTTTGTGATGAAATATTTTTATGGATAAGATGTAAATAGAGCAACTTATTTATCACACTAAGGTGAGTATTTTTTAATATTGAGG
>NZ_MRWD01000027.1 GCF_002093625.1 Rouxiella silvae
TTTTGATATTTATTAGAAAGATAATTATCAACAATCTCACTTGGGAAGTTACTGATAATTAACATCTCATCCATATCCCTCTTATTCATCACACCATAGACATAACTTATTTCACCATATTTAACAATCGTCTTTCTAAAGACATCTTGATGTGAGCATTTTTCTCAGAATTTGAATAAAAACATTTACTCATTGATGTCCTAATCCTTTTTAATAGCGAAATTGAGTTCCAACATCTTAAAAGCACTAAAAAAGGATGTCAATGTGAGGATAACGTTTACCCACAGACCAGCTCCGCTGTTTTTACCATAAAAAACAGGTTTCATATTCACTTTAATGCAAAAAAAGACACTTCACAGTGCCCTCTTTTTTAATTCGTTTAACTCCCAATCTTTATTTCAGCATACCGATCAGCAGATAACCGTTCAGGGCTATGACGATCGCCACGATAACGCGTCCGGCCAACTGCATGGCCTTTGAGTTGACCATATCGCCCATCAGCTCGCGATTGCCGGTAAATGCCAGCAGCGGCAGCAAGGCAAGTGCAATACCAAAGCTCAGCAATACCTGACTCATCACCAGTATTTTTGTGGCGTCCATTCCAAGCAGAATAACGATAAACGATGGCGCCATTGTCACCGCGCGACGTACCCACAGAGGAATATAAAACTTCACAAATCCCTGCATCACCACCTGCCCCGCCAGTGTACCCACCACGGTAGATGAAAGTCCCGCCGCCACCAGGCTCAGTCCAAACGTCGTTGCTGCCGCGTGTCCTAATAAAGGTGTTAGGGTTAGATAGGCGTCTTCAAGCTCGCTAATCCCTTTATGTCCGCTGAAGTGAAACGCCGCCGCCGCCGTTGCCATCATCGCCAAATTAACGAAACCTGCAATCGTCATGGCAATCGCCACGTCGAGCTTGGTCGCTGAATAGCGCTGCTCCTTCGAGGACTTACTTGAGCGCTGCGTAAGAGAAGAGTGCAGATAAATCACGTGCGGCATAATCGTGGCCCCAAGCACGCCGGCGGCAAGATATACGGCGTTGCTGTCCGGAAGACTTGGGGTCAGCATGCCTTTACCCAGCTCAAGCATTTTAGGCTGTGAGAAGAAAAGTTCGACAATATAGGCCGCCGCGACAAACAGCAGCAGGCCGCCAATCACCAGTTCCAGTGGTTTTTGGCCGCGCTTTTGCAAGCCGAGTATTATAAAGGTCGCAATACCGGTCAGCACGGCGCCCTGTAGCAGGGAAACACCCAGAAGAAGTTTGAAGCCAATGGCAGCACCGATGAACTCGGCCAAATCCGTTGCCATTGCAATAATTTCGGCCTGAACCCAGTAGGCCCAGACGGCAGGACGGGGAAAACGGTCACGAATGTGTTCGGCCAGATTCTTGCCGGTGGCAATGCCTAATTTTGCAGACATAAGCTGAATGAGCATTGCCATCACGTTTGCCCAGACCACCACCCACAGCAATTGATAGCCGTAAGAGGCACCTGCCTGAATATTGGTCGCAAAGTTACCTGGATCGATGTAGCCGATGGCGGCAATGAAAGCAGGCCCCATTAAAGAAAGCTTTATCTTCCGCGAAGAACGGCTGGAGGACTCGGCTCGGCTATTCAACATATCAGTTAACCCTTACATTTATTGCGCGTATCGACATCATAAACAATTGAGAATGATTATCAAGCGCATTTGGATAGATCTTGGTTATTTCTCTGATAGGGAACAAGCAGCTAAGTAAAACAGACAGGTTTTATGCGTTAGACGCTAAAAGAACCAATGATGACTCGCTTTCCTAATGCAGACTTTTTAGAATACTCGGGACGTACTACGGCCTTTATTAAAACTAGCACAATAAATCCAACTATGCGTCGTTTTCTTAACATCTTCACTTTTCGTGTTATGTTGCTGGAAATGTTGCTTTTTATCAGCTTAATTCCTATATTTGCAATAGATATCACATTTTTTATGTACGTGTTACATAAAATGTCCGTCGAAATATTGCCTGCCTCAAATTTGGAGCACACATGTCCCGAATACTGCACTTTGTATTAGCATTAGCCGTTGTCGCAGTACTGGCCTTACTGGTGAGTCGTGACCGTAAAAACATTCGTTTACGTTTCGTCGTTCAGTTATTGGTCATTGAAGTCTTATTAGCCTATTTCTTCCTTAACTCAGAAATTGGATTGGGTTTCGTAAAAGGTTTCTCAGACTTATTTGAAAAGCTTTTGAAATTCGCAGCAGAAGGGACTGGTTTCGTATTTGGAGGCATGAACGAAAAAGGATTAGCGTTCTTCTTCCTCAATGTATTGTGCCCAATCGTGTTTATCTCTGCACTGATTGGTATTCTGCAACATGTCCGCATTCTGCCGGTGGTTATCCGCATAATCGGTACTGTTTTGTCTAAAATCAATGGCATGGGGAAACTGGAATCCTTTAACGCTGTGAGTTCACTGATCCTTGGTCAGTCAGAAAACTTTATCGCGTATAAAGATATTCTGGGCAAAATGTCTGAAAAACGCATGTACACCATGGCCGCAACGGCAATGTCGACAGTTTCCATGTCGATTGTTGGTGCTTACATGACCATGCTGGAACCTAAGTTTGTTGTTGCTGCGCTGGTTCTGAATATGTTCAGTACCTTCATCGTTCTCTCACTGATCAACCCTTATAAGGTTGAGGGTGAAGAAGACCTGCAAATGACAAACGCTCACGCAGGACAGAGCTTCTTTGAAATGCTGGGTGAATACATCCTGGCCGGTTTCAAAGTAGCAATTATCGTTGCAGCCATGCTGATCGGCTTTATTGCGCTGATCTCTTGTCTGAACGCCCTGTTTGATACCGTGTTTGGCATCAGCTTCCAGGGCGTGCTTGGTTACGTCTTCTACCCGTTCGCTTGGGTGATGGGCGTTCCAAGCCACGAAGCGCTTCAGGTTGGCAGCATTATGGCGACCAAGCTGGTTTCCAACGAGTTTGTTGCGATGCTTGATTTGCAGAAAGTCGCTCACGACCTGTCACCGCGCGGCGTAGGTATTCTGTCGGTGTTCCTGGTGTCGTTCGCCAACTTCTCCTCGATTGGTATCGTTGCCGGTGCAATCAAGGGTTTGAACGAGCAACAGGGTAACGTCGTCTCTCGCTTCGGCTTGAAACTGCTGTACGGTTCAACGCTGGTGAGCGTGCTTTCTGCGTCTATCGCCGGTCTGGTATTGGCATAACGTTATCGGCACAGGCTTTATGAAAAGGCGCTTCGGCGCCTTTTTTTATCGGCGCAAAACGGGGGACGGAATAAACTTTTGGACAATAAAAAGCAGAAAAGCAAAAACCCGCCGAAGCGGGTTCTTTAAATTTGGTGGAGATAAGCGGGATCGAACCGCTGACCTCTTGCATGCCATGCAAGCGCTCTCCCAGCTGAGCTATACCCCCACGGGTGTTCCGATTTACTGTCTTATGCTTACATCTTGGGAAGATGATAAGCGACCAACCTGCTCTGAGAAGAAGATTGGTGGAGATAAGCGGGATCGAACCGCTGACCTCTTGCATGCCATGCAAGCGCTCTCCCAGCTGAGCTATACCCCCACGGGTGTTCCGATTTACTGTCTTATGCTTACATCTTGGGAAGATGATAAGCGACCAACCTGCTCTGAGAAGAAGATTGGTGGAGATAAGCGGGATCGAACCGCTGACCTCTTGCATGCCATGCAAGCGCTCTCCCAGCTGAGCTATACCCCCGTTCCAGACACATTAAATCTTGTGAACGGGGCGCATAATATGAAACCCCGCCTAGCCTGTCAACGGCTAAATTTGATTATGTAATCAAGCGCTGAAAAAGACGCCAAATACTGGCTACCAAAGCGATTTTTCATTCATCTTGAACAAAAGATGCGCACTTTGGCAGGTCTCGTCAATTCCTTTTAGCAGGATAATCTCCGGCCACTTAATTGATCCTGTTAACCATTTCCCTCACAAAGCTTACTGCCTTCATTAACGAACTGTTAACGAAGCGCCTAAAGCATCTTGTTCTCAGAGAATTCTCATAATAAACTTCAATCGCTTTATAACAACTATCAATCACTATTCGAGCCTACTACTCATGTCCCTGTATTCACCTAAAGAGATAGCTTCACTCGCCGTTGCGGCGGGTGTGAGCAAAAGTCGTTCGTCCGTTGCCAATTTACTTATCCTTGGTTTTCTTGCCGGTGCCTTTATTGCAATAGGGTTCCTGCTTGACCTGCATGTAGTAGGGACACTGCCTGCAGCCTGGGGTTCATTTGGCGGCCTGTTGGGCGCGGCAGTATTCCCAGTCGGCCTTATCCTCACTGTATTGGCGGGCGGCGAACTGCTGACGGGTAATATGATGACCCTGCCAATGGCCTGGTTTGCTCGTCAAATCAGCCTGTTCGCCGTCGTACGTAACTGGTTCTGGGTCACTATTGCCAACCTTATCGGCAGCATCGCCGTGGCCTACTTCTTCGGCCACATTTTGGGCATGACCGAAGGCGTATTTTTGGCAAAAACCGTCGCCACTGCACAGGGGAAAGTTAACGCTGACTTTATGCATTCGTTCATTTCCGGCGTAGGCTGTAACTGGCTGGTCTGTCTGGCAGTGTGGCTGGCTTTCGCGAGTAAAGAGATGGGTGGCAAGGTCATCGGCATGTGGTTCCCCGTTATGGCGTTTGTCGCCATCGGTTTCCAGCACGTTGTGGCCAACATGTTTATCATTCCGGCGGCCATTTTCGCCGGTGCCCTGAGCTGGTCACAGTACTTCCCTAACTTTGTTGCGGTATTCCTGGGCAATGCGGTGGGCGGTGCAGGATTTGTAGGCTTGATGTACTTTATGGCTTACCGTCCAACGGCGGCCTCTGCCGAGTCGACTTCTCAGTCTCGCTAAGCGCTTTTGAAGATTGATTAAAAAAGGCCAGTTGGATGATTCCACTGGCCTTTTGTCTATCTGGCGTTTAAGGCCAGATGAGGTGTTACAAAGAGCAGGACTTAAGCCTGAGCTTCTCGCTCGGCGATGTAAGCCAACGCCTTGTCGATGCGAGAAAGTGTACGGCTCTGACCGATAGCGTGCACGGTAACGTCCATGCCCGGAGACATGCCTGCGCCGGTAACCGCAACGCGCAGTGGCATACCCACTTTGCCCATGCCCACACCCAACTCGTCTGCGGTGCCCTGAATCGCGTTATGCACGTTTTCAGGCGTCCAGGCAGCGATGGCCGCAAGATTTGCACGCACAGCTTCCAGAGGCTGGCGAGCCACGGGACGCAGATGCTTTTTGGCCGCGGCTTCATCAAACTCGCTGAAATCCTGATAGAAGTAGTGGCAAGATTCAGCCATCTCTTTCAGGGTCTTGCAGCGCTCACCCAGCAGTTTAACCAGGTCAGCAAGTTCAGGGCCGTTGCGGGTCTCGATGCCCTGCTGTTCGATGTGCCACTGCAAATGTGTCGCAACGTATTCTGGCGGCAGGGAGTTGATATAATGGTGGTTAAGCCACTGTAGCTTTTCAGTGTTGAAGGCGCTGGCAGACTTGCTGACGTTGTCGAGGCTGAACATCGCTTTCATTTCGTCAACGCTGAATATTTCCTGATCACCATGTGACCATCCCAAACGCACCAGGTAGTTAAGCAGCGCTTCTGGCAGATAGCCGTCGTCGCGATACTGCATAACGCCCACTGCGCCGTGACGCTTGGACAGTTTTTTACCATCATCACCCAAAATCATTGAGACGTGAGCGTAAACCGGCACTGGCGCGCCAAGCGCTTTAAGAATGTTAATCTGACGCGGCGTGTTGTTGATGTGGTCTTCACCACGAATAACGTGGGTGATTTCCATATCCCAGTCATCGATAACGACGCAGAAGTTATACGTTGGGGCTCCATCGGTGCGACGAATAATCAGATCATCGAGCTCAAGATTGCTGAATTCAATCGGGCCACGGATTTGGTCGTCAAAAATAACGGAACCTTCCTGCGGATTGCGAAAACGCACTACGCATGGCTCATCGTCGGCATGATGCTCATGGCTATCGCGGCAGCGTCCGTCGTAGCGAGGCTTTTCATTATTCGCCATTTGCTCTTCACGCAGGGCCTCGAGACGCTCTTTGGAACAGTAACACTTGTAGGCAGTGCCATTTTCCAGCATCTGATCGATAACGGCGTTGTAGCGGTCAAAGCGTTTGGTCTGGAAGTACGGACCTTCATCCCAATCAAGATTCAGCCAGTTCATGCCATCCATGATCGCATCGATTGCCGCCTGGGTTGAGCGCTCCAGATCGGTATCTTCTATACGTAACACAAACTCTCCGCCCAGATTGCGGGCATAAAGCCAAGAGTAAAGTGCTGTACGAGCGCCGCCAACGTGCAAATAGCCGGTTGGGCTGGGAGCAAAACGGGTTTTGATTTTCATCGGGAAAGCAGCCTTAACTATGTTTCAAATAGATGTCGCGTTAAAACGTGACACTCATAATACGATACTTAACGTAAATAGAAGTGCGGCAAGGCTGCTGCAGCTTCAAATACGCAGGGTATAAAGTGGGCTCATTCTACCACCCTGCACTGGATCCTCAACGTTGATAGGTGGAAAGATAGTAATATCCTTCCATATTAGTTGGGGATAGCGGGAAGTGAATGCAACCGGCAGCAGGTAAATTTCTGTGATAAACGGCTTTTTCAGGTCGTTGATGAATAAAGAATAGACCGGATTGCATAATTTTTTGGCGTCTTGTCTAGTTTTACGCCGAACAGTCATTTTTGTTTTTAAAAACCGTTGACTCAATTCGAACTATCCCTATAATGCGACTCCATCACGACGGGGCGATTAGCTCAGTTGGTAGAGCATCTCCTTTACACGGAGGGGGTCGGCGGTTCGAACCCGTCATCGCCCACCACTCATTACGAGTGACCGCGTTGTGATAAGCCATCTTATGATGGGCGATTAGCTCAGTTGGTAGAGCATCTCCTTTACACGGAGGGGGTCGGCGGTTCGAACCCGTCATCGCCCACCACTCATTACGAGTGACCGCGTTGTGATAAGCCATCTTATGATGGGCGATTAGCTCAGTTGGTAGAGCATCTCCTTTACACGGAGGGGGTCGGCGGTTCGAACCCGTCATCGCCCACCACTCATTACGAGTGACCGCGTTGTGATAAGCCATCTTATGATGGGCGATTAGCTCAGTTGGTAGAGCATCTCCTTTACACGGAGGGGGTCGGCGGTTCGAACCCGTCATCGCCCACCACTCATTACGAGTGACCGCGTTGTGATAAGCCATCTTATGATGGGCGATTAGCTCAGTTGGTAGAGCATCTCCTTTACACGGAGGGGGTCGGCGGTTCGAACCCGTCATCGCCCACCACTTCTGATAAGCAGTGAAGCAGTAAAAACCACTAAACAGTGGGCCGTTAGCTCAGTTGGTAGAGCAGTTGACTTTTAATCAATTGGTCGCAGGTTCGAATCCCGCACGGCCCACCAATTAGTAAGAAAAAAGCGCCTAACGGGCGTTTTTTGCGTTTCAGGGGCACTGAAAGTTTTGCTTGCTCAAAACCCACAAATTCCGCACCACCCACGCCTAAATTCAGCATTAAAGCTAAACTCGCCAGTCTTCAGATCCAAAACCACATCCAAACTTTTTGCCTCTCCTGCTTTTCACTGAATTTATGCTTTAGCCCCTTCCCCCGCTCTTTTCAGCGGGGGAAGGCGGGGATGGGGGAACCAATGACTGATTACTATCAATGTTATCTCAGTTCGTGAAACGCCATTTCCCCCTCCCTAACCCTCCCCCTAAGAGGGAGGGGATATGTCGTGCACAGCCGCAAAATATAACGCCAGTCTTCAGATCCAAACCCATACATCCGAACTTTATGCCTCTCCTCCATTTCACTGGAATTAGGGTTTAGCACTGACCTACATTCAGATAAAAACTAAGTCGCGCGTAGATCAAAACCGCCCCTCCCATAAGTAAATCCTTTCAACAAAAACCGCTTTTCGTGACCCACCATACATTTGGCTTATATTTCACCAAACAGCTTAAATAATCACCAATAAACCGCTTTACTAAACCGGTTTACTTTGATATCAAACTGTAATGAGGCGTAAAGATGCGGATGGATCCCTTCTCAGATCAGGATAAAAACCACGTAAATAAAACATCCCTATTTTCAATCCCAGAGGCGAAAAAAATGCCTCGGTCAGGAGAAAGCAGTATGAGCAAACGCGTATTGTTGTTAGGTGAAAGCTGGGTGAGTTCGGCCACCCATTACAAAGGATTTGATCAGTTTGGCAGTGTGACTTTTCATCTCGGCGCTGAACCGTTAGTAAAAGCGCTGGAAAATACTGAATTTGAGCTGACTTATATGGCGGCTCACGAGGTGGTCGAAAAGCTGCCGTTTGATATGGAAGGCCTCAAAGCCTATGACGCGATTATCTTATCCGATATCGGTGCCAACTCTCTGCTGCTGCCCCCTGCGGTTTGGATGCACAGCAAACCGATGCCCAATCGCCTGAAGCTTTTGCGCCAATGGACCGCAGAAGGCGGCGGCCTGATGATGATTGGCGGCTATTTCTCTTTCCAGGGAATCGACGGCAAAGCGCGCTGGCGCAATACGCCGGTTGAAGATGCACTGCCGGTCACCTGCCTGCCGTATGACGACCGCCTTGAGATCCCCGAAGGGTTTTCGGCAAAAATCACCGCCCCGCAGGATCACCCTATTCTCAACGGCATTACCGGCCAGTGGCCACTGCTGCTCGGCGCTAACGAAGTATTGCTTAAAGAAGGTGCTGAAGTGCTCGCCACGCTGCCTGACGACGAGGGCGGTCACCCGCTGCTGGTGAGCGGCACCTACGGCGAAGGCCGTTCGTTAGTTTGGACTTCCGATATTGGCCCACACTGGGTACCCGGTGAGTTCATCCAATGGCCCGGCTACGACCAGCTGTGGAAAAACTGCCTGAGCTGGCTCACTCGGCTTGAAGACGCCTGATAACTGAGGGGATTGCGCATGAGTCAGCCCTACGTTCAGGCCAAACATATTACCAAACGCTTTGGCGCCCTGACTGCACTTAACGACATTAATATTGATATCTATGCCGGGGAAGTGTTGGCGTTGCTCGGTGATAATGGTGCCGGGAAATCCACGTTCACCAAAGTGCTGGCCGGTGCCTATCCGGCGACGGAGGGCCAACTGCTGGTTGCGGGGAAACCCGCAGTATTTTCCTCACCGAAAGAGGCGGCAGACAGCGGTATTGCGACCATTTTTCAAGAGCTTGCACTGTCTGAAAATCTGACGATTGCCGAAAATGTGTTTCTTGGCCGTGAGCTTAAACGCCACTTTCTGGGCATTCCTTTTTTACGGCAGCAGGCAATGCAAACCCGCGTTGCAGAGTTGCTGCACGAACTTGAAGCGCATATCACCGATCCTCAAGCGCCGGTCGGCAGCCTTTCTGGCGGTCAACGTCAGGCGGTCGCAATTTGCCGCGCGCTGAACCTCAATGCTCGCCTAGTGATTATGGATGAGCCCACGGCAGCGCTCGCGGTGGCAGAAACGCGCAAAGTATTGTCTCTGACCCGCAAGCTGGCAGAACGAGGCTGTGCAGTCGTATTGATAAGTCACAATATTTCTGACGTCTTTGAAGTTGCCGACCGCATGGTGGTATTCCGCCGTGGCCGAAAAATCGCCGAACGACGTCGTTTGGATACCACCCCCGAAGAAATTGTTTCGTTAATCACGGGCGCCCATCCCGACGCGCGGGCGTTCGATGCTGTCACTGTTTAGCCGCGTTTATCCCTTTACCCATGGTGGAACCGTTATGTTAAAGACTTCACTGATAGCAAAAACGCTCACGGCAACGTTGGTCGCTTCGGCGCTGATGGCAACGATCACCGCAAGTGCCTGGGGTGCTGGCAAACCCAAAGTCGCGTTTGTACCGCAGATAGTCGGTATTCCTTACTTCAAGGCGATGCAAGACGGCGGCGAACGTGCGGCGAAACAGTTTGGCGTGGATTTTATCTATTCCGGCCCGGTTGATACCAACCCGATGGACCAGTTACAAATTGTGCAAAATCTGATTGCTCAGGGCGTGAATGCGATTTCCGTTAGCGTGCTCGACGCTTCAAGCATTGCGCCGGTAGTGGCTCAGGCCAAAGCTAAAAATATCAAACTGTTCACCAGCGACAGTGATGCACCAGACAGCGGCCGTGCCGTGTATGTTGCCCAAGCCACGGACGAGGGACTCGGCGACACTATTATCGATCAAATGGTCGACCGTGTCGGTGACCACGCCACCATCGGCATTGTTTCAGGTGAAGCAACCGCCTCTAACCTCAATGCCTGGATAAGCTTTATGCAAAAACGGGTGAAAGAAAAATATCCAAATGTCACCCTGTTGAAACCCCAGTTCGCCGGCGGCACCGCCAGTCGTGCGGCACAAATATCCACTGACCTGATGTCCTCACATCCGGATCTTAAAGGCATTATTGCCGTCGCTTCAACCACCTGTCCGGGCGTGGCGCAGGCCATCGAAACGGCTGACAAAATTGGCAAAGTGATAGGCGCCGGATACTGTAGCCCTAACACCGCGCGTTCATATCTTAAAAGCGGATCCTTTGGCTACTCCGTGCTGTGGGATCCAGAAAAACTCGGTTATTTAACCGTTTGGGCTGGTAAGCAGCTGATTGACGGTAAAAGTTTCAGCGCCGAAAACCACGTTCCTGGACTGGATCAGTCGGTCAAATATGATGCAAAAACTGGCGTGCTGCTACTGGGTTCCCCGGCGGTCTTTACCGCCAAAAACGTCGATCAGTTCCATTTCTGATCCCCGTTTAACGCTGACCGATTCAGTTTAATTCAACGGAGAGCACAACGCTGTGGCAAACCTATTGAGCCTTAAATCGATAATTTCGTTATCCGGGCGCGAGATAACGCTGGCCGCAGTGTGCATTCTGGCCATGGTCATTTTCACACTGGCGTCGCCCTATTTCGCCACGGTGGATAATTTAACCACTGTGATGCGAAACAGCGTAGAGCTGCTGTTGATAGGCCTTGGAATGACGCTGCTGTTAGCCATGGGCGGCGTCGATGTTTCAGTCGGCGTCGTCATGGGTCTGGCGGCCATTGGCGTCGGACAACTGCTAAATACTCCGTTTAATCCAACGCTGACGGCACTGGCGGGTCCGGTTATCGGCATTATTGCCGGATTGATTACCGCCTGTGTGGTAGTACTGGGCAGGATCCCGCCGATTGTCGGCACGCTTGGCTTATACGGCGTCTACCGCACAGCGGTGTTTGCCCTGCTGGGCGGCCAGTGGCTTTCAGGCCTGCCCTCAACGCTGACCCACCAACTCGGTAAACACCTGCTGGGGCTGCCGGTAACCGCGTGGGTCATTATTCTAGCCTATCTGCTGGTGTGGATTGCATTGCGCCGCACGCCGTTCGGCCCGCATCTTTTGGCGATTGGCCACTCGCCCGACAAGGCACGATTGTCCGGTATCGCCGTCGTTCGCGTCAGATTTGCCACCTTTATCATCAGCGGGGCGCTGTGCGGTTTAGCCGCCACCTTCTATGTTGCCACCTATCGCAACGTAGAAATGACCATCGGTAGCACGCTAGCGCTGGAGGCTATCGCCGCCGTGGTGCTGGGGGGAACCGGCATTATGGGCGGGCACTGTAGCCTGCTCGGCACGGTGCTTGGCGTTTTCCTGCTGCGTATTTTGCAAAACGGCCTGTTGCTGATTGGCGTACCTTCTCTCTGGCAGACGGTGGTGACCGGTGCGCTGCTGCTGTTGGTGTTAATTGCGGAGGTTGCCACGGGACGGCTTAAATATCACTCGTGGTTCAGACGGCCTAAAAGTGTGTCAGGGCTTGGGGGGCATTCATCATGAAGTCTGCGGTAAATTTCGGCCTGACGCGCTGGTGTCAGAAAAATTTGGTGTTGAGCATTCTGGCCGCGCTGTGGCTGGTGCTGGCGCTGGTTATCCTCGTGGCCCAGCCCTCTATTCTCTCCAGCGCGACGTTGAGCAGTATTCTACAGTTCGCCACCCTGCTGGCGTTGGTCTCTCTCGGTCAGGCGCTGGTGGTGCTGTGCGGCGGAGCGGGTATCGATCTTTCCGTCGGCGGCAATGTCTCACTTTCGGCGATCGTCGGCATTATGAGCCTGCAGGCTGGACTTCCTCCCGTGCTGCTGCCGGTGGTTTGCCTGCTGTGCGGCGGCTTGCTCGGTGCGCTAAACGGCATTCTGGTCGCCAGGCTGCGTATTTATCCGCTCATCGTCACGCTGGGAACCTTTTATCTTTACTCCGGGCTGGCGCTTTGTTTAACCGACGGTTCTGCGCAGTCAGGCGTGCCCGCTTGGGCCTTGCCTTGGGGGCGCGGCATGTTTGGCGATATTCCTCTGCCATTTTTGACCTTGGTTATCCCCGCGTTTGTGATTGTCGCTGTCATTCTTTCATTCACTAGTTGGGGTCGCTGGATTTACGCCATGGGGTTTAATGAAAACTCTGCGCGACTGGTTGGAATTCCGGTCGATAAAGTGCGCATCCTGCTTTACAGCCTGTGTGGTCTGCTGGCAGGCGCTGCAGGATTTGTTTCCCTCTCATGGCTCGGCAGCGGCAGGCCCGATGCCGGCGTCAATCTTGAACTTGAATCCCTGACCGCCGCACTGCTGGGCGGCGTGGCAATCTTTGGTGGCAAAGGTGGTGTTAGCGGTGTTTTCGCCGCCGTGCTGCTGCTGGTCGCCTTGAAAACCAGCATGTTGCAGTTTGGAATCAACAGCGTATGGCAGGTTGGCGTAGTTGGCCTGTTACTGATTGCCGTACTGCTGGCCGATCGTCTTTCATCCCGCGTATCGCAAACTAACGGAGCCCGATAATGCGCCTTTCAGAGAAAATTTCTGCTCATATTGAAGCGAATCAACAGCGCATCGTCGATACGCTGTGCGACATTTTGTCTTTCCCGTCGATTGTGCTGGTTGACCCTACTCAGGCAGGGCCAGGCGAGCGCGACTGCCAGCTCTATTTGCAAAAACGCCTTGAAAAACTGGGCATGACCACTGACCTGTGGGATCCGGATGGTCCGGCGCTGTATGAAAAATACAAAGGCAGGCCGGGCGCTAACAAAGGCAGAACCTTTGAAGGCAGGCCGAATCTGGGTGGCACCTTAAAAGGCACCGGCGGCGGTAAGTCAATCATGCTTACTGGGCATATCGATGTCGTTCCGCCCGGCGCACGTGCACATTGGAACACCGACCCTTTCCTGCCACAGGTTATTGATCAACAAGTATTTGGCCGCGGTGCGGTTGACATGAAAGGCGGCGTCGCCTGCATGCTGATGGCAGTAGAGTTTTTGCAAGAACTGGGCATCGAACATGCCGGAGACATCGTGTTTACCACCGTTGTTGACGAAGAAATTGGCGGCATGGGCTCGCTGGCCATGGTTGACCGTGGATTTAAGGCCGATGCCGGTATCATGACCGAACCCAGTGCTAATCGGATTGCCCCTCTTTGCCACGGAATATTGTGGGGCAAAATTCTGGTCAACGGCGTGGGAGGTCATGCTGAACTGATGCCTAACTCATGGGACAGTACTGGGCCGGTGGATGCGGTACAGCTTTGCCGCCAAATTATGGACGGCATTGACATCATCAACCGCCGCTGGCAGTTTGACCCGAAGAAAAATCATCCCCTGATGGAGTTGCCGAATCAAATTCTGGTCACTCAGTTAAAGGTGGGTGAACATCCGTCATCGACGGCGGGCTATGGCGAAATCATCATTGATGTGCAGTATCTGCCGTCTGAAAAAGACTCGTTTGGGCTTGGTGGTCACGTGAAGCGTGAGGTAGAAGAGCACCTGGCAAACATCTGCCTTGCCGACCCTTACCTTCGCCAGCATCCCGCCAAAATAGAGTGGATCCTGGACGCAGATTGTGCAGAAATCCCTGCCGATCATCCGTTTGTGCAAACCTTTCAGCAGGCCGTGATTGAGGCCCGTCTTTCTCCAGCACTGTCTGGTTTTGGTGCGCACAGCGATATTGGTTTACCTACCGGTTTAGGGAACACGCCAACGGTAAACTTTGGTCCCGGCGATCCGGCGCAGTCACACCAGCCGAACGAGCGTGTCCCGGTCATTGACCTGGTGAACTGCACCAAGGCCATCGCACTCGCCATCGAGAAATGGTGTAAATAGTTGGCTTAAAACGGAGGTTTGATGTCATTTAAGATGTGAGGATAAAGGTAAATGCAGATACGGGCATAGTTGCAATCTATGACGATCGTTTAGTCGGCCGTGACTATGACCCGATTCTGCTGGCACGCAATGCGTCTCAACTGCCCGTTTAAAACGTTACAGATATCATTTGAGACTTAAAAAGGGCTGACACTGTTTTACTCTGCACGCTCTACTATACAGTTTCACTCTTGAATATTGAGGCAAATGGACATGAAACCGAGACTCAGCATTGCGGTGATTTTTCTCTTCATCACCTTCGGCGCGATGGCAAAAGACATTATGCATTTAAAATCAATGCCCACGCACCGTGGCGGCTTTAACAGCCACAATAGCTTCGCGGATACCGCAGAAACGCCGGATGAAAATATACGGGAAGATCATCACAAAACGGGTCGCATAGCATCCTGACAGCAAGACACTGTTGGATGTTTCCAGCGCAATAAAATCGAGTCTTAATGGGTGAGGTAAAATCTCTACCCTAGTTTATAAAAACCACTTTTCCCCGCAGGGCAGGATTATCACTCTCATCTTTGAGATCCACCCCAGACAGTTGGCGATGAAATGCCTGCTCCAGTAGCCAGGCGAGCTTAAACGCCGCCTGAGGATAGTCCAGCCCTTCGGGACGTACGTTTGAGATGCAATTTCTCTCTGACTCCATACGCCGAGTGTGCGGCCCCCAAGTCATGTAGATGCCCAGACTGTCCGGCGATGAAAGGCCGGGGCGCTCACCGATTAAAATGGCGACCGCTTTGGCTTTCATTGACTCGGCAATGTCATCACCCAGTGCAACGCGAGACTGATGTGCCAATATCACCGGCCCTACCTTTAGGTTTAGCTGATGAAGATAAGGCATCAACGCCTTAATCAAGGGCACGGCCTGCCGGTGAACGGCCTTTGATGATAGACCATCAGCCACCACCAGCACTAAATCTGCCGGCTCATGAGGCAGAGACTGTAAAAAATCTCGACTGTCAGAGGACAGTCTGCGACCCAGGTCAGGACGACAAAGATAAGTAGTGCGGTCGGCCGCCGCGCTTTCAACGCGCAGGGTCTTCAGGCCCAATGCGTGAAGTTCAGGTTCTAGTTCCTCACTGTGAAAAGGCTGATGTACCGCGTCCCGCGCCTGAGCGTGAGCCAAACCAAACCGCAAAACCTCATCGGTTGGCAAACTCGCCCCAGTGCGACCTAATGCAATTCTGGCCGCGGTAAATTTGCGCAACGCCTCCCACGGATTGGCATGCACCCACTGCATCACCTGCTTTTCTTCCTCTTTGCTCATGATTGGACTCCTAACTGCGGCAGTTGGCTCAGCAACGGGTGGGATGCCCGTGCATCTCGCAGCCTGCCTAGCTCGTCGATTATTTTCATTTTCTCGAGCCACACAGCAAACTCCGGCGCATGTTTCAGGCCCAGCAGCTCGCGAATGTACAGCGCATCGTGAAATGAAGTGCTCTGATAATTCAGCATAATGTCGTCGGCGCCGGGCACGCCAATCAGAAAAGTCAGACCCGCCGCGCCTAGCAGAGTCAGCAGGGTATCCATGTCGTCCTGATCCGCCTCGGCGTGGTTGGTATAACACACGTCGCAACCCAGCGGCACGCCCAGCAGCTTGCCGCAAAAATGGTCTTCAAGACCGGCACGAATAATCTGCTTGCCGTCGTAAAGGTATTCAGGACCGATAAAACCAACCACGGTGTTCACTAAAAGTGGCGAAAATCGACGAGCGATGGCGTAGGCACGGGCTTCGCAGGTTTGCTGGTCAACACCAAAATGCGCATTGGCCGAGAGACAGCTGCCCTGTCCGGTCTCAAAATACATCACGTCGTCACCCAGCGTGCCGCGCTTAAGGCTCAGCGCCGCCTGCTGTGCCTCTTCAAGCAGCGCCAGATTGATACCAAAACCGCTGTTGGCCGCCTCACTTCCCGCTATAGACTGAAACACCAGGTCCACCGGGGCACCACGTTCAATAAGCTTTATCGTATTGGTCACGTGGGTCAAAATGCACGACTGGGTCGGGATCTCAAAACGGCTAATGACGTCATCGAGCATGTAGTTGAGATTTTCCAGCAACGGCAGGCTGTCACTGGCCGGATTAATGCCAATGACCGCATCACCTGAGCCATAAAGCAGCCCGTCCAGCATGCTGGCCGCGATGCCCTGTAGATTATCGGTTGGATGATTAGGCTGCAAACGCACACTCATGTGCCCAGGCAGTCCAATGGTGTTGCGAAAACGGGTGATCACCCGGCATTTTTTCGCCACCAAAATCAGGTCCTGATTGCGCATCAGTTTGCTGACTGCCGCCGCCATCTCAGGGGTGATACCTTTCGCGACCCGCGCCAATGCCGCCGAGTCAGTTTTTTCGCTGAGCAGCCAGTCTCTAAAATCACCTACGGTAAGATGCGATATTTCGTGAAAAGCCACGGCATCGTGGCTGTCAACAATCAGCCGCGTGACCTCATCCTCTTCATAGGGAATAAGCGCCTGCTGGAGAAATACTTTGAGTGGCAATTCGGCCAGCGCCATTTTCGCCGCCATCCGCTCTTCTGCACTTTCGGCGGCAATCTCGGCCAGATAGTCACCAGACCGCGCCGGTGATGCCTTGGCCATCAGATCTCGTAAATCACGAAACCGATAGCTGCGATGACTTAAGGTGGTCTGGTACATAGCACTCCCTAAAAACCGTGAATTACCCCACTGCTTCATATATAGCGTAGCTATTTTTCACCACCCAAGCTGTGAGTCATGCTCGACGACACGTTAGCAGTACGGGCTACAAAAATAGCATTCCGTCAGAAACGGGACGTCATATGAAATTCAGATAACAAAAGAGAGTATTTTTCATAGGCATGAAATATCGTTCTGCTAGGATAATTCAGTCACGTTATGGAGAGACGACATGAAGCAGAAAAAAATTATCGAATGGATAAAGCAGGACGAGATGCGCATGCAGGCCTTACAGGCCGCACAAACGCTAAATTTGAATGACTGGTGCCTCGCCGCTGGATTTGTGCGTAATCTGGTGTGGGATAGGCTGCACGGACTTGCGCAAAACACTCCGCTTAATGATATTGATGTGATTTATTTCAACCCTGCCAACCTGAGTCCTGAAGCAGACCGCGAATATGAGCAACGGCTAAATGACTTGATCCCCCTGCCGTGGTCAGTGAAAAATCAGGCAAGAATGCACCTGAAATATGGTCGCGAGCCATATACGTCTAGCAGTGATGCCATCAGCTACTGGGTCGAGGTTGAAACCGCCATTGGGGTTAAACTCGACGCTAACAGTCAGTTGGAGCTGGTGGCTCCTTTAGGTATTGAAAGCCTGTTTGGTTACACCATCAGTGCCAATCCTAAGCATGGCCAGCCCGACGTGCTGCTTGCGCGAGCACGCGAAAAAGGCTGGATCCGCCGCTGGCCTGGCTTGAGCGTAAAAATTTAGGTCGAGTGAACGTTTAGGCCAACCCTTTCTCGCTTGTCGGTCAGTGCCTGTGCCTGCTGTTTTACCACCTGCCAAATGGCTAACGCAGCGGGCGTTAAAGAACGATTTTTTCTTTTCACCAACATCAATGCGCGGTTTACCTCGGGTAACAGCGGGCGAATCACCAACTGACTGCCAGAGGGAAGCGGCAGTGCCAGTGCGGGGAATATGCTGATGCCAATCCCCGCTTCCACCATTGGAAACAGCGTTGCTGGGTGGCCTATTTCCTGAATAACCTGAGTTTTTACTGAGAATTCCTCAAGCGCCTTGTCTATCAGTTGACGGCTTCCCGACGAGTAATCTTGCAGCACCAATCGAGCCTCATTCAATGCCGTCCAAGGCACGGAACTCATCTGTGCAAAAGGGTTATCCTCGCGGCACAGCAGCAGGAACGGCTCGTGCAGAATCACTTCCGTATCAAGGTCGGTGCTGTAGCCAGGATCGATGACAATCCCAAAATCCACCTCGGCATTGCGCACGCTGTTTAATACCAACTGCTGTGATTGATCCCTGAGTAAAATCTGAATATCAGGAAACAGATCGCCACCGCTGGCGATACACTGCGGCATGAGATGGGCAGAAATAGTCTGACTTGAGGCTATGCGTACCCGACCGTTCTGCTCAGTGCCAAAACTGCGCGTGTCCAGCAGCATGGCGTGCAGTTCATCAAGCAGCGGCTCAACGCGGTTTGCCAGTCGACGTCCCGCATCGGTAAGGGCCACTTCTCGCGTGGTGCGGTCAAGCAGTCGCACGCCCATTTCTGACTCTAACTCTTTGATGCTGTGGCTAATTGCCGACTGTCCGAGGCCGATAACCTCGCCGGTGCGGCTAAAACTGCCGTAGCGGGCGACGGCGATAAAAACCTTAAGCTGTTTGAGAGAATAATTCATGAAAAAAATTCATTAATGGATTAAATAAATCAATTTTATAATTCTACTCGAAAAGCACAAAATAGCCCTATTGATTACAAAATAATGAGACCGTTATGAAAGTCCTGCGTTTTTTGCCTGATACCTTTACCATGATGCTGGTAGCCACTGTTCTTCTGGCGACCTTCCTGCCAGCACGCGGTATTTATATTACTGCCTTCAATGACCTGACAATTTTCGCCATCGGCCTGCTGTTCTTTATGCACGGTGCCAAACTTTCACGCGCTGCAATACTTGAGGGCAGTAACAACTGGCGCCTGCATCTTTGGGTGATGTTCAGCACCTTCATTCTGTTCCCGATCCTTGGGCTGCTGTTCCAGTGGTGGCACCCCGTTGATGTAAGTCCGCAGATTTATTCCGGCTTCGTCTACCTGTGCGTGTTGCCTGCCACCGTGCAGTCGGCGATTGCCTTTACCTCAATGGCTGGCGGTAACGTCGCGGCCGCAGTATGCAGCGCCTCGGCCTCTAGCCTACTGGGTATTTTTGTTTCGCCACTGCTGGTCAGCATGCTGATGCACGTTCAGGGCGATACCGGCAATGGTCTAGAGCAGATGTGGCACATCATTCTGCAACTGCTGGTGCCGTTTATGGCCGGGCACCTGCTGCGTCCGCTGATTGGCAAATTTGTCGATAAGCATAAAAAGATGATCGGTAAAACCGACAGAACTTCGATTTTGCTGGTGGTTTACACCGCCTTCAGCGAAGCCGTAACGCAGGGGATCTGGCACAAAGTGGGCCTCGGTTCATTCGCGTTTATCGTCGTAGTCTGTGTGATTTTAGTGGCGATCGTTATCGTGTTTAACACTTATATGGCGCGCTGGATGGGCTTTAATAAAGCGGAGGAAATTACTATTGTCTTCTGCGGATCGAAAAAGAGCCTGGCAAACGGTATTCCACTGGCTAACATTCTGTTCCCGGTCAGCGCGATTGGGATGATGGTACTGCCACTGATGATTTTTCATCAGGTTCAGTTGATGATTTGCGCCGTGCTGGCAAAACGCTATCACAATAAGCAGTTGAAGCTGGAAAATGAAAAGCGAGAAAAGAGCGATACTACCGCGCCCGTTCAGGCAAAACTGAATTAATTAACCGCGTTAAAAACTAAAAAGCCGGTCAGAGAAATGACCGGCTTTTTTAATGCGTAGTTGTTATATCAGCGACTTATTCAGTATGTGATTTATGACCACCGCGTTTAAGCGGGGTGAGTAAATCTTGCAGTCCTTCGATTTTTATCGCCAGCGTCATTTCCATCAGCATGCCGAGCTTACCCTCAGGGAACTCACCTTTGCGGGCAAACCACAGCAAATACTCTTCGGGCAGGTCAATCAGCACTCTTCCCTGATATTTGCCGAACGGCATCACCGTATTAGCGATTTCGATTAAATTTTCTTTTTCCACTGCTGTTATCCCCCTTCGCTCTCTCCCAGCAGACGGATCATCTCTTCTTCATCGATAACCTGAATGCCCAGCTCAAGCGCTTTCGCCAACTTGGATCCCGCGGCTTCACCGGCGATCACCATATCGGTTTTTTTAGACACGCTGCCAGTCACTTTTGCGCCCAGTGCGGTTAAACGATCTTTTGCTTCATCGCGGGAGAGGATCGACAGCGAGCCGGTGAGCACCAGGACTTTACCGGCAAACGGACTGTCGATTTCTTCGGCCACAATGACCTGCGGCGCTGGCCAGTGAACGAAAGTCAGAAGATCGTCAATCACCTTAATGTTGTGATCTTCGGCTAAGAAGTTGACCACGTGTTTTGCCACCACGTCACCCACGTCCTGCACCTGCTTAAGAGAGTCGACATCGGCGGCACGCAGAGCATCAATGCTGCCATAATGCGATGCCAGATTCGCGGCGGTAGCTTCACCGACTTCGCGGATCCCCAACGCATACAGGAAACGTGCAAAGGTGGTTTCCTTAGCCTTTTCGAGCGCTTTTGCCAGATTCTGTGCAGACTTTGGCCCCATTCTGTCAAGCCCAGTCATAATACCTGCGCTCAGGCGGAACAAATCAGCCGGCGTTTTGACATACTCTTTCTCAACCAGTTGGTCGATGATTTTATCACCCATGCCGTCAACGTCCAGCGCGCGACGGGAGACAAAGTGTTTGAGCGCCTCTTTACGCTGCGCGCCGCAGAACAGGCCACCGGTGCAACGAGCCACCGCCTCACCTTCCACCCGCTCAACGTCGGAATTACATACAGGACAGTGCGTTGGGAACACGACTTCACGGGCGTCTTCAGGCCGCTGGTCGGCGATAATCCCCACGACCTGCGGAATGACGTCTCCGGCGCGGCGCACTACCACCGTGTCGCCAATACGCAGGCCCAGACGTTCAATCTCATCGGCGTTGTGCAGCGTGGCGTTACTGACCATTACGCCCGCCACCAGCACCGGTTCAAGACGCGCAACCGGTGTAATAGCCCCCGTGCGGCCCACCTGAAACTCAACGTCTTTCACCTGTGTGATCTGCTCTTGGGCAGGAAACTTGAAAGCCGTCGCCCAGCGAGGCGCACGGGCGACAAAACCCAGCGTCTCCTGCGTTTCAAGAGAATCAATTTTGACCACTACGCCGTCGATGTCAAAGCCGAGCTGCGCGCGGTCTTGCTCAACCTGACGATAAAACGCCAGTACTTCATCACTGCCGGTGCAGAGTTTTACACGGTCGCTGACCGGCAATCCCCACTGTTTGAACTGCAGTAAACGCTGCAAATGGCTGGAAGGAAGCGTACTGCCCTCAAGTGCGCCAACGCCATAGCAGAAGAAGGTCAAAGGACGTTTGGCGGTGATACGCGGGTCAAGCTGGCGCAGTGAGCCTGCGGCGGCGTTGCGCGGATTGGCAAACACTTTTCCACCCGTCCGGCGCGCTTCGTCATTCAGCGCTTCAAATCCAGGCTGCGGCATAAACACTTCACCGCGCACCTCAAGGCGAGCCGGGATATTTTCACCGGTCAAACGCAGAGGGATAGCGCGAATAGTTCGCACGTTCATGGTGATATTTTCACCGGTCGTGCCGTCACCGCGCGTGGCGGCCTGCACCAGCTCACCATTTTCATAGAGCAGGCTCACCGCCAAACCGTCGAGTTTAAGCTCGCAGCAAAAGGTCAGCGCGGTAGAAATTTTAAGCCGGTCCTGAACGCGTTTATAAAACGACAGGAAACTTTCTTCATCAAAAACGTTGTCCAACGACAACATTGGCACCTGATGTTTGACCTGGTCAAAAGCTGAAAGCGGTGCGGCGCCCACGCGTTGGGTCGGTGAATCTGGGGTGATAAGCTCGGGATGTTGTTCTTCGAGTTGGCGAAGCTCGCGCATCAATCGGTCGTATTCAGCGTCGGGAACCTCGGGGGCATCCAGCACGTGATACTGATATTCATGGTGACGCAGCTGACTGCGCAGTTGATTTATTTGTTGTTGAATTGTGGCCATAGCTCACCATCATGAAGATAAAAAACCCCCGACAGGCGGGGGTTAGTAAGAAGTTTGGCTTATTGTAGCGCATACAAAGCGCGTTCGAAGAACTTAGGCAGTCGCTTCCAACACTTCGCGGATGCGTGCTTTATAAGTTTCTAGCTTCTGCGGCGTAATCATTCGACGCTCATCGTCCCACACTACGGCGCCCACGTCGTCAGCAATGCGCTGAGCAGATTGGAGCAGCAGTTTGAAGTTCTGATGGGCATCGCCAAAGCACGGCACCATCATAAACAGCGTGATACCCGGCGTTGAGAAATCAGACATATTCTCTGGGTCGAATGAACCCGGCTTCACCATGTTTGCCAGACTGAACAGCACAGGACCGCTGCCTGCCGGACTTACGTGACGATGGAAAATGTTCATCGCGCCAAACTGGAAACCAGCCTGCAATACGCTCTGTAACAAGACTTCGCCGCCGATTACGCCACCCTGATGCGCTGCAACGTGCAACACAAGGACGGTTTCTTTCAATTTTTCTTTGACCGGCAACGCTTCCGGCTCGGCAAGCTCGAAAGCCTGCGGTTCAGCGCGGGCAGCAGGCGCGGCATCCGCGTGAATTTCTGCCGGAGGAACAGGCGCTGAATGTCCATGAGCATGTTGAGCGTCGTGATGATGCTCAACCGGCGCTTCGCGGCGCGGCGCATGAACAGGCTCGGCAACTGAATACCCGCTTAACAGCGGATCGTCTTGCTGAACGGCAGAATGCGGCTGCTGAACCGGCGCCTGGGGAGGCACTGGTCGAGGCTGCGGTGCATGCTGCACGGGCGTCTGCTGAGGAGCAGGTGCCTGCGGTGCATGTTTTGGCTCAGCATGCATCGGGGCATATTTCTCAGCTTCGTCATAGCTTCCCAGAGAAGGTTCCTCATGAGGATGGGCTGCACGCACACGCACTTCACCCACCCCATCAGCGAAATCTTCGCTCGGGGATTGCTCTCGTTCTTTTTTCACTCGTTTAGCTGGACGATCGCGAAAAAGCGAAGAGCGTTCTTTACGGCTGGTCCACAAACCGTGCAATAACAACGCAATTATGGCGATCGCACCAACAACGATTAATATCAGACGCAAGTCCTGCATCATTGCTATCTCTGTTGTTCTTTACCGATAAGGTAATTATTCATTGCCAAGGCGGCAAACATTCACCTATCTAACTCTATTTGCCTGAGTTGATAAGTGCAAGTCTGGACACTGTTTTATGCTAATAAACATGATTGTTGCATCCTGTTTGACTACTTTTCACTCAACAAGTGCCTAGTCAGTGCAAAATCATATCGATATGATAGCCCAGCCTATTCAATTTAGAGAGAAAATTTCTGTTATGTCGTCATCAGAAGTCAACGGTGTGCACTATTTCACGCAAGGATGGAAATTAATCTCCCTGCCGGGTATCCGTCGTTTTGTCATCATTCCGCTTATCGTCAATATTTTATTGATGGGTGGCGCCTTCTGGTGGCTGTTCACCAAGATGGGTCAGTGGATCCCGTCCTTGATGTCGCATGTGCCGCAGTGGCTGCGCTGGCTGGACTATCTCATCTGGCCGATTGCGGTCGTTTCGGTTTTGCTGGTGTTCAGCTTTTTCTTCAGCACGCTGGCGAATTTGATTGCCGCGCCGTTTAGCGGCCTGTTGGCAGAACAGCTTGAGGCACGCCTAACCGGTAAAACGATCCCCGATGCCGGTATCTGGGGAATAATGAAAGACCTGCCGCGCATCATGAAACGCGAAGTGCAAAAGCTTGCCTACTACCTGCCCCGCGCGCTGCTGTTGCTGATACTGCATTTTATTCCCGGCGTGGGGCAAACCCTGGCGCCGGTGCTGTGGTTCTTTTTCAGTGCCTGGATGCTGTCTATTCAATACTGCGACTACCCTTTTGACAACCATAAGGTCAGTTTCGCCGATATGCGCCGTTCGCTGGGTCGCAATAAAATCGACAACCTACAGTTTGGCGCACTGGTGAGCGTATTTACGCTGGTGCCGATCCTTAACCTACTTATTCTGCCCGTTGCGGTCTGCGGCGCTACTGCGATGTGGGTCGATCGTTATCGTCACCTTCACCTCGCCGAAACAGCCAGGCGCTAGGGCTTTTGTACTAGAATCAAAACATATTTCATATTCACATATCTTATACTAATTCTTTACTTCACTGGGGAAGGCGTTCGAGTATGCTTTTTACGTTTCCCTCGTAATTTCAAAACATTGTCCCCAAGACACGTCGACATAAGGTTAAGGACAGGCTATGAGCAAGATCTTTGAAGATAATTCATTAACAATCGGCCATACGCCGCTGGTTCGCCTGAATCGTATTGGCAATGGCCGCATTCTGGCTAAGGTCGAATCACGCAATCCGAGCTTCAGTGTAAAAGACCGCATTGGCGCAAATATGATTTGGGAAGCTGAAAAAAGCGGCATTCTGACTAAAGACATCGAGCTGGTTGAGCCTACCAGCGGAAACACGGGCATCGCGCTGGCCTACGTTGCCGCCGCGCGCGGATACAAATTGACGCTGACCATGCCTGAAACCATGAGCGTGGAACGCCGCAAGCTGCTCAAGGCGCTGGGCGCAAACCTGGTGTTGACAGAAGGTTCGAAGGGGATGAAAGGCGCCATCGCCAAGGCTGAAGAGATTCAGGCCAGTGATCCTGTGCGTTATCTCATTCTGCAGCAGTTCAGCAACCCCGCCAACCCGGCAGTTCACGAAAAAACCACCGGGCCTGAAATTTGGGAAGATACCGACGGTGACGTAGACGTGCTGATCGCGGGCGTAGGCACCGGCGGCACCATCACCGGCACCGGTCGTTATCTAAAAAGTAAAAAAAGCAGCGTGACGCTGGTTGCCGTCGAGCCTACCGACTCTCCGGTTATCACCCAAACGTTGGCAGGTCAGGAAGTGAAGCCTGGCCCGCATAAAATTCAGGGCATTGGTGCAGGTTTCATCCCTGGCAACCTGGATTTAGAGCTGGTGGACCGCGTTGAGCTGATTACTAACGATGAATCAATCGAGTACGCACGTCGCTTGATGGAAGAAGAAGGTATTCTTGCCGGCATTTCTTCAGGTGCCGCCGTTGCCGCCGCCGTCAAACTGCAGCAGGAACCTGAGTTTGCTGACAAGACTATCGTGGTTATCCTGCCGTCCTCTGGCGAACGCTATTTAAGTACCGCACTCTTTGCAGATTTGTTTACTGAAAAAGAACTGCAACAATAATGCCATCTCGATTGAAGTGATTAAAAAAGCACCTTAACGGGTGCTTTTTTGTGGCCTACATCAAAGTTTATAGCACTTCATGATTGATTTTCGCCGCTAGGTTTAGTATTTAACCCATCAATTATTTCGATGCGCAAAATTAATCGCCGAAAGAATTGCTTACTGCTGAATCGATTTACTGATTTGTTACAGCCTAGTAAATGGCGGCATAATGGAAACAGAATGGAAAAAGCTTTTGCACAGTGTCAGTGGATTTATCCCTGCGTGCGAATTTTTGTTTTTTCTGTTGCATCGGAGCTTGCGCATGGTCAATAGTCAGGCGCTATCTCATAAGCTAAAGTGGCGTCCTTGGACTAGACTTTAGCTCCACAACATTACTTTAAATTAAGTTGGGGAAACATCAATGTTCCAGCAAGAAGTTACTATTACTGCTCCAAATGGTCTGCATACTCGCCCTGCTGCACAGTTTGTCAAAGAAGCCAAAGGCTTCACTTCAGACATCACCGTGACCTCTAACGGTAAAAGCGCCAGCGCCAAGAGCCTGTTCAAACTGCAAACTTTGGGTCTGACTCAGGGTACTGTTGTTACTCTTTCCGCAGAAGGTGAAGACGAGCAAAAAGCCGTCGAACACTTGGTAAAACTGATGGCAGAGCTCGAGTAAGAAGCTTAGTCAGAGAGGCTGTATCAGGACGTTTTTACTCTCTAAGCCAATAACTTATATCGCGTAAGAATGTCCTTAACGGTCTCTAAAAGAGTTAACACCAGTCAACAGTAAGGTAGGGTTATGATTTCAGGCATTTTAGTATCTCCCGGTATTGCTTTCGGCAAGGCGTTGTTGCTGAAAGAAGATGAAATTGTCATCGACCGGAAAAAAATCTCTCCTGAGAACGTCAGTCAGGAAGTTGAGCGTTTTCTGTCTGGCCGTGCGAAAGCTTCTGCACAGTTGGAAACGATCAAAACCAAAGCCGGCGAGACCTTCGGTGAAGAGAAAGAAGCCATCTTCGAAGGCCACATCATGTTGTTGGAAGACGAAGAGCTAGAACAAGAAATCATAGCCCTCATCAAAGATGACAAATCCACTGCTGACGCCGCCGCCTACTCCGTTATTGAAGGCCAGGCCAAGGCGCTGGAAGAGCTTGACGATGAATATCTGAAAGAACGTGCGGCCGACGTGCGTGACATCGGTAAACGCCTGCTGAGAAACATTCTGGGCATGCCGATTATCGACTTGGGTACTATCCAGAGCGAAGTTATCCTGGTCGCCACCGACCTGACTCCTTCAGAAACCGCGCAGCTGAATCTGAACAAGGTTTTGGGCTTTATTACAGATTTGGGTGGCCGTACTTCACACACCTCAATCATGGCGCGCTCACTGGAATTGCCTGCGATTGTTGGCACCAGCGACGTGACCAAACAGGTTAAAAACGATGATTATCTGATTCTTGATGCCGTGAACAATAAAATCTACGTCAACCCGACGCCAGAAGTTATTGAGCAACTGAAAGCGGATCAAAACCAGTACATCAGCGAAAAAGACGAACTGACCAAGTTGAAAGACCTGCCGGCGATTACGTTGGACGGGCATCAGGTGGAAGTTTGCGCAAACATCGGCACCGTGCGTGACGTAGCGGGCGCAGAGCGTAACGGCGCGGAGGGCGTAGGCCTGTACCGTACCGAGTTCCTGTTTATGGACCGCGACAGCCTGCCAACCGAAGAAGAGCAGTTCCAGGCTTATAAAGCCGTGGCTGAAGCCATGGGTTCTCAGGCGGTTATCGTCCGTACCATGGACATTGGTGGCGATAAAGAATTGCCATACATGAACCTGCCGAAAGAAGAAAACCCGTTCCTTGGCTGGCGCGCAATCCGCATTTGTCTGGATCGTAAAGAGATTCTTCACGACCAGCTGCGTGCAATTTTACGTGCTTCCGCCTTCGGCAAACTGCGCATCATGTTCCCAATGATTATTTCCGTTGAGGAAGTACGCGAGCTGAAAGCCGAGCTGGAGCTGTTGAAAGGACAACTCCGCGAAGAATCTAAAGCCTTTGACGAGACAATTGAAGTTGGCGTGATGGTGGAAACACCGGCTGCTGCCGTGATTGCTCATCATTTGGCAAAAGAAGTTGATTTCTTCAGTATTGGTACAAACGACCTTACCCAGTATACTCTGGCAGTAGATCGCGGTAATGAACTGATTTCTCATCTTTATAATCCAATGTCCCCGTCAGTTCTTGCACTTATTAAGCAAGTTATTGATGCATCACATGCCGCAGGTAAATGGACTGGCATGTGTGGAGAGCTAGCAGGTGATGAACGTGCTACACTTCTCTTATTGGGCATGGGTTTAGATGAGTTCAGCATGAGCGCAATCTCAATCCCACGCATCAAGAAAATTATTCGTAATACAAACTTCGAAGATGTGAAGGCGCTGGCAGAAGAGGCTCTGGCCCAACCTACGGCGCAAGAGTTGATGAATTTGGTTAACAAATTCATTGAAGAAAAAACACTCTGCTAATTGCGCGTTGCTGGAAAGCTGCCCAAATTAATGCTTAGGAGAAGATCATGGGTTTGTTCGATAAATTAAAATCATTGGTTTCTGATGATAAGAAAGACGTTGGCACAATAGAAATTTATGCGCCAATCTCTGGTGAGATTGTCAATATTGAAGACGTTCCCGATGTTGTATTTGCTGAAAAAATCGTTGGTGATGGTATTGCTATCAAACCAGCGGGCAACAAAATCGTCGCGCCTGTAGATGGTACCATCGGTAAAATCTTTGAAACTAACCATGCTTTCTCAATCGAATCCGACAGCGGCATTGAGCTGTTTGTTCACTTCGGTATCGACACTGTCGAGCTGAAAGGTGAAGGCTTCAAACGCATTGCCGAAGAAGGCCAGCGTGTGAAGAGAGGCGATTTGATTATCGAGTTTGATCTGGCGCTACTGGAAGAGAAAGCCAAGTCGACCCTGACTCCGGTTGTTATCTCCAACATGGACGAGATTAAAGAGCTGATTAAACTTACTGGTACTGTAGTCGTTGGCGAAACGCCGATCATTCGTATCAAGAAGTGATATCACGCAGATAAAAAAACGGCGCCTTGAGCGCCGTTTTTTTTTGCCTGTTGCTTGCTCAGTCACCTGAGCTTAATCAGACCAGATGTTTCCAGTGTGGAACCTTGAGATCGATGATAAGCCCTCTGGGTGACCCGTTACGCGCTTCAATTTTTCCATGGTGTGCTACCATCACTTTCTTAGTGATCGCCAGCCCAAGACCGTATCCCTTGCCTGACAGCGGAGACATAACCCTGACGAATGGATCGAAGATGCTCGACAGCTTGTCTTCCTCAACGCCAGGCCCACGATCCGCCACTTCAACGCACAAATAATCTTCCTCGGTTGACAGCGAAACGCTCACCGCGTCTCCGCGTGCCGAAAAACGCAGCGCATTGCGCACCACATTGTCAATCGCACGGCGCATCAGCTCGGCATTACCCTTGACGGTAAAGTCCTGATCTGCAAGGTCGTGACTGTTCAAGACAATATCAACACCGGGAAGCTGCGCCTCATAGCGCGCATCGTTTACCACCGCCTCAACCAGCCCGTGCAGATCAAAGTACTCTTCGTCCGGCATATTGCTGTGCTCGGTGCGTGACAATGCCAGCAGCTCGCCGATCATCTTGTCGAGCCTTCCCGCCTCGTGTTCTATTCGCTGCAATGATGTTTCGACGTTAAGCGGATTTTGTCGCGCCAAACCAATCGCCAGCTGCAGGCGCGCCAGCGGCGAACGCAACTCGTGCGACACGTCGTGCAACAGCTCTTCGCGAGCTTTTACCAGCACTTGCAGACGCTCGGCCATCGAGTCAAAATCGCGGGCAACTTCAGAAAGCTCATCGTGTCGGCGACCCATCGTCGCAAAAAGCCTTACCGATAAATCCCCATCAGAAACGCGTCCAAAAGCCTTACGCATTTGCAGCATCGGACGCGTCAGGTTCCAAGCCAGCATTGCGCTAAACAGCAGCCCACCAATTCCCCCAATCCATAAAAATGGAGGTGGCATATTGAACACGTGTCTCTCGCGTTTAGGTCTATATTCATCCATCAATCCCTCGACGTTGTAGCGCAGTCTGTAGCCCTGCCCGTTGGGTGCCTGAACGAATTCGACAATTTCGTGAGGGATTTGTCCTGGCTCCAAGTCGTCCAGCGTCTGCCCTTTAACCGGGATCATTGAAGGTTCTACCGAAAACAGGCGCCGATCGTCTGTGGGCCAGTCGGCTATCATGGCATTTAGCGCCGGCAGTCCACCGGTGTGAAGCGTCGAAACCGCCGACGTAATTTGCAGTTTGACGAAGCGACGGGCGATGCTGCTTTCGGGTGGCTCGTGGTGATAATAGAAGGTAAATACCGCCCACAGCACCTGAGTCATGATAATGAAAGTTAACCAATAGCCCAGCAATATCTTCCAAAAAAGCCTGCCGCGCAGGCGTCTACCTGATTCGATAGCCAATGCTTCGCACCGTCTCGATTGTCATTATTTCTCCCCCGTTAAGCGAGGCCAATTTTTGACGAATGTTGCTGATATGGACGTCAATACTGCGGTCATAGGCTTCACGAGGACGGCCCAATCCCTTTTCGGACAGCTCGTCCTTGGACACCACGCGCTCAGGAGAGCGAAGCAGTAGCTCAAGCAGATTGAATTCTGAAGCGGTCAAGTCAAACGTCACGCCCTGCCATTCACTGCTGCGGGTGGCTGGATTTAGGGTTAAATCACCATAATGAATGCTGGAAGAGTCCGAGTGCGTGTCCTGCTGTTCTTCAACACGGCGCAGCACGGCGCGCAGGCGAGCCACCAGCTCACGCGGGTAGCAAGGCTTTGGCATATAGTCATCGGCGCCCATTTCCAGTCCGATAACGCGGTCAATGTTGTCCCCTTTTGCCGTGAGCATGATGATCGGCAGACGACTGTTTTTACGCACCTGGCGCAGCACGTCGATACCGCTCATATCAGGCAACATAATATCGAGGATCATCGCGTTGTAATCGCCAGACATCGCGCCTTCAATCCCCGCTTTGCCGCTCAATACCAAATTGGCATCAAACCCTTCGGCAATAAGGTATTCGCACAGCATGGTACCTAGTTCAAGATCGTCATCGACTAACAGAATTTTCATTATTTTTTTCCGCCTAACATATTTCCGCCTATTTTTACCGCTATCTGGCAAAGTCGCAGCAGCATTTACTCTATTTTTACCCTTTACCGGCTTTGGTCACAGAAATTCGGCTTTTTAGCCCGATAAAATCACTGATATTGCATGAAATGGCCAATATCAGCCTGCGGAACGGATCTTTCTGGAGACTATCAGGAGCCTAGTATAGAAACAGAGATCTGGCCTGCCGGGGTTAATCAAACACACCCGTGGAGAGATAGCGATCGCCACGGTCACAAATTATCGCCACGATAATCGAGCCAGGGCTGCTTTTTGCAACACGTAAAGCCCCTGCCACCGCCCCACCCGAGCTCACGCCGCAGAAAATGCCTTCCTGTTGGGCCAGCAAACGCATGGTCGTTTCGGCTTCCGACTGTGCCATATCGATCACCTCATCGACCAGCTCTGGCCGGTAAATCCCCGGCAGATATTCCACCGGCCAGCGGCGAATACCCGGAATACTGCTGCCCTCGTCCGGTTGTAAACCCACGATACGCACGTTAGGGCTCTGCGTTTTAAGATAACGACTTACGCCGGTAATGGTGCCGGTCGTGCCCATGCTGGAGACAAAATGGGTGATGCGCCCCGCCGTCTGCTGCCAGATTTCAGGGCCAGTGGTGGTGAAATGCGCCAGCGGATTATCGGCATTGTTAAACTGGTCCAGCACTTTGCCTTCGCCGCGACTGCCCATCTCCTGCGCCAAGTCACGTGCGCCTTCCATACCAAGCGAACGACTCACCAACAACAGTTCGGCACCGTAGGCACGCATCGCAGCCTGCCGCTCCAGGCTCATATTTTCAGGCATTAACAGTTTGAGTTTGTACCCCTTGAGCGCGGCAATCATCGCTAACGCAATGCCGGTGTTGCCGCTAGTTGCTTCAATAAGCGTGTCTCCCGGACTAATTTCACCGCGCTTTTCGGCCTGATCGATCATAAAGAACGCTGCGCGATCCTTCACCGAACCTGCCGGATTATTGCCTTCCAGTTTGACCCAAATTTCGCTATCAAGATCCTTTGACAGTCGCTGTAACCGCACTAGAGGCGTATTGCCGATAAATTGTTCGAGCGTGCTCACTGTAGCTGCCTTATTTCAGTTGGGTATATGTACCGCACTAAAACGAATAAATGGATATAAGACGTTAAAAAGGGCGGTGAAAAACCGCCCTTCTGTTTAATTCTACGCAATAACGTTGAATAATTTTAAAACTATTAGGCCGTTTTGGCGAGCTCAACCGACTGTAACTGACGATCGCCAGCATACAGCCGCCCGTTAAGACCGCCCACAAAATAGCGATCGCCGCGCTGTGGCGCACGATTGTCCGATGTTTCAGACAGCACGACCGAAATTGGCTCGTCGTGCCAGCCCTGCGGCTGCACAGTTAACTGCCAGAAATGGCCGCGCGGGCTCACTTCCAGCACCTGTACCGGCAGAGGACAGCGCGCATTGCTCTGTGGCGTGATTTCCATTTCCCACGGACGCAGGAATAAATCAACTTTTCCCTGATGCAGTGGCGCTATCGCCAACGGCCAGTGATGCTGTCCCACGTAAAGCTGCGAACCGCGAATTTCACCGCCAATACGGTTAACTTCCCCCATAAACTCCAGCACAAAACGAGTAGTCGGTTCACGCCAAATTTCAATTGGGGTGCCGACCTGCTCAATGTTGCCCTGACTCATCACCACCACCCGGTCGGCGACCTCCATGGCCTCTTCCTGATCGTGGGTCACAAATACGCTGGTGAATTTCAGCTCTTCATGCAGTTGACGCAGCCAGCGACGCAGCTCTTTACGTACTTGGGCATCCAGTGCCCCAAAGGGTTCATCAAGCAATAAAATCTGTGGCTCCACCGCCAGCGCGCGCGCCAGAGCGACGCGCTGTTTTTGCCCACCGGAAAGCTGGGCCGGGAAACGGTTACCCAAGTGGCTAAGCTGCACCATTTCCAGCAGTTTCGTGACTTTCTGTTTAATGGCTTCGGCGTTCGGGCGCTCGCGGCGCGGTAACACTGTCAGACCAAAGGCAATATTATCGAAAACAGTCATGTGGCGGAACAACGCATAATGCTGAAATACGAAGCCTACCTGACGGTCACGCGCATGAAGACGCGTCACGTCTTTGCCGTGAAAACTCAACTGCCCTGCACTTTGGTTTTCAAGACCGGCAATAATGCGCAGCAGCGTAGTTTTACCTGAACCCGAAGGCCCCAGCAGCGCAACCATCTGGCCAGAAGGAATATCGAGCGAGATATCATTGAGCACCTTGGTGCGGCTAAAATATTTGTTGATACCTTTAATTTCAATGCTCATTTTTTTCCTCCCGTTCAAGACGGTCGTTGGTGCGTGCCAGACGCCACTGCAGCCCGCTTTTCAGAAATAGTGTGACGATTGCCATCAGGGTCAGCAGTGCCGCGGCGGTAAACGCACCCGCCACGTTGTAGTCCTGATTCAATAATTCAACCTGTAAAGGCAGGGTGTAGGTCTCTCCACGAATCGAGCCAGAAACCACCGACACCGCACCAAACTCGCCAATGGCGCGGGCGTTGGTCAACACCACGCCGTACAGCAGCGCCCAACGAATATTGGGCAGCGTCACGCGGCGAAACATCTGCCACCCCGACGCGCCGAGCAGCACCGCCGCTTCATCTTCGTGACTCCCCTGACTCAGCATCACCGGCACCAGCTCGCGAATAACAAACGGACAGGTGACAAAAATAGTGACCATTACCATGCCCGGCCAAGCAAACATAAACTGAATGTTGTGGGCGTCCAGCCAGCCACCCAGCGGACCGTTGGTGCCATAAAACAGCAGATAAAGCAGCCCTGCCACTACCGGCGAAACCGCAAAAGGAATATCGATCAGCGTCAGCAGCAGTTGGCGGCCTGGGAAGTTGAATCGCGCTACCAACCAGGCTAGCAACGTTCCGAAAATCAGATTCACCGGCACCGTGATAAGCGCCATCAGCACCGTCAACCCAATAGAATGCAGCATGTCAGGGTCGACAATATTCTTACCCACGGCGGCAATGCCGTCAGAAAGTGCCAGCACAAAGATGGAAATTAATGGCACCACTAACAGCAGCAGGCAAATAATCATGCCCACGGCGATCAGCGTCCATTTCATCCAGTCGATGCGGCGCGGTTCTGCGTTTTCAACCTGCGTCAATTGCGACATTAATGGCCTCCTAAACGACGGCCGTAGCGGCTTTGTAAGGTGTTAATGGCAAACAGCAGAATCAGCGACGCGGCTAAAATAACCGACGCAATGGCGCTGGCTGCCGCGTAGTCAAACTCCTGCAGGCGGATAAAAATCATCAGCGAGGTCACTTCCGTTTTCCAGGCGATGTTGCCCGCAATAAAAATAACTGCACCGAACTCGCCGAGGCTACGGGTGAATGACAGCGCCGTTCCGGCCATCAGCGAAGGCATTAACTCTGGCAATACCACACGACGGAAGCTCTGCCAGCGCGATGCGCCTAACGTTTCTGCGGCCTCTTCGTATTCAGGACCCAGCTCTTCAAGCACCGGCTGCACTGTACGCACCACAAAGGGAATGCTGGTAAAGGCCATCGCAACCGCAATACCAATCCAGGTGTAGGCCACTTTAATATCAAAATGCGCCAGCCACTGGCCGTAGAATCCGTTAACCGAGAACAAACCGGCCAGCGTTAAACCGGCCACGGCGGTAGGCAGTGCAAAAGGCAAATCCATTAACCCGTCGAGAATGGTTTTGCCTGGAAATTCATAACGGGTGAGGATCCATGCCATCAGCATGCCAAAAAAGCCGTTAAATATGCTGGCAACGCCGGCAGACAGGAGCGTGACCTTATAAGCAGCCACCACCTGTGGGTCGGAAACCACCGCCCAATATTGGGCTAATGTCATGTGTGAAAGCTGAATAACCAGAGCACTGAGCGGCAACAGCAGCACCAGGCAAACGAACAGCAGACTGCTTCCCAAGCTTAAGGTAAAGCCGGGCAATACGCGTTTGGTCGACAACAACATTACTGGTGTCCCTGCGCGATCAGTTTGTCCAGCTCACCGCCGGTATTGAAATGTGTTTTCATCACTTCTGGCCATCCTCCAAATTGGTCTTCAACTTTAAACAGCTTGGTGTCAGGGAATTGCCCCTTCGCCTCGTCCATGACTTTTTTGTCGTACACACGGTAGCTGAAACGGGTAATGATCTTCTGCGCCTGTGGGCTCCACAGGTAATTCAAATACTCTTTCGCTGCCTTTTCGGTGCCATTTTTCTCAACATTCTTGTCGACCCATGCCACTGGGAACTCCGCCAAAATATCGACCGGCGGCACGATAACCTCATACTTGTCGGCACCGTATTGCTTACGAATATTGTTCACTTCCGACTCAAAGCTAATCAGCACATCACCCAATCCACGATCGACGAAAGTGGTGGTTGCGCCGCGGCCGCCGGTATCAAATACCTCAACGTTTTTGATAAAGCGCGCCATTTTTTCGCGGGTCTGTGCGTCATTTTTGCCGTCTTCAATATTGAACGCCCCCCAAGCAGCTAAATAGGTATAACGTCCGTTGCCTGAAGTTTTAGGATTTGGAAACACCAGCTTGACGTCACTGCGCGTCAGGTCATCCCAAGTGTGGATATTTTTGGGATTTCCCTTGCGTACCAAGAACGCCATAGTCGAATAAAACGGTGAGCTGTTGTTAGGCAGGCGGCTTTGCCAGTTGGCCGGGATAAGATCCCCCCGATCATGCAGAATTTGTACGTCGGTCACCTGATTGTAAGTCACCACGTCCGCTCTCAGTCCCTGTAAAATAGCCAATGCCTGCTTTGAGGAACCGGCGTGAGACTGTTTTATCTCCAGCTTGTCACCGTTATTTTGCTCGGCCCACTGCTTTTGAAACGGCGGATTGAGTGCGGCAAAAAGCTCGCGAGACACGTCATAAGAGCTGTTGAGCAATTCAGTAGCCGACGCCGAGGCCACGCCACCGGCAAGCAGCAGAATGGCAAAAGCGCCCTGCAGAGTTTTATTCTTGACCAACGTATTTTTCATTCTCGGTCCTGGTCTGAAATCACTGTGGACGTGGCGCGCGGACGCAGCCCTAGACTTGTAGTGTATTTATAACTAGGGGTAGAGCAGTAACGGTTTTATATACTATTTGGTGATTTACAAGCATGAAAAGCTATAAGCCATGTGGACTGAGCGGGCATTTTGCGAAAGGAGGGGAACGCGATGCACAACCTCGGCGGGCTGGCATCGCGAAAACAGAGTTTACAGCGACTGCAACTGGGTTAATGACGGGGCAAAGTAGTAGCTTCCGGTCAGCGGACGGGTAAAACGCAGCATCGCGTCACGCTTGCCGTCGAGGTCGCCAAACATACTTAACAGTTGTTTTTCAATGTTATACAGTCGGGCGCAGTAGGTTATAAAGTACAGACCGTGCTCACCGCTGGCGGTACCGTACGGCAGGCTTTGACGGAGAATTTTCAGCCCTTTGCCGTCCTCTTTGAGATCGACGCGACCGAGGTGCGAGGTTTCTTTGCGCACATCCCCCGGCAGCTCTTCATCGGTCAGCTTGGTGCGGCCAATAATTTCTTCCTGCTGCGCCACGCTAAAACGCTGCCACTGGGTCAGATTGTGTTTCCAGCGCTGAACCATAACATAGCTGCCGCCCGCATCAGGTTGGCCTTCGGCGATAGCGGCTACCTGCGCACGGTCTTCGCCCTTGGGATTTTCGGTGCCGTCGACAAAGCCACTCAAATCGCGGTCTTCAATGCCGCGAAAGCCGTGCGTTTCTTCTTCTATGTGCAGACAGTTACCAAACGCCGCCACGGCGGCCTGGGCCAGCAGAAAGTTAACGTCGTGACGCAGAGATTGAATGTGAATCAGCACATCGCGCTGAGTGGCAGGGGCCAGCCCTTTGCCCAATGGCGCGAAAGGTTTTAGCTCCTCAGCCCCGATGCCGGCGGACAAATCGCGCCATACGTCGTGCCCAAAGGCCACCACGGCACCTACGTTATCGTTAGGAAATGTTGACTGAACCTCTGACAGTGACTGGCAAAAAGTGCGGCATCCGCTGCGAACATCGTCGAGTTCACCCTGAACTTTCGCTTCGATGTAGATAGCAAAACGGCAGTGCTCAAGCAGAATGCCGCCTTGAACTTGGGTCATAATAGTATTTTCCTCGCGTCAGCGGCGACCGTCCCAGACTTTTAGTGGCTAAAAGCCTGTCGTCGCATCGGCGGGTATTATACCCAAGTTCTTTTAAGAAACCCTGTTTTGAAACAGGGTATTAGGGGATTTAATTCGCCTTTGCGTGCCAGACGATTTTGCTAACTTTCCAGCTTTTGAGCGCGTCGTCGGAAGGCATCAGCTGGTCCGGACCATCCCAAACGCCAGTGAAAATATAGCTGACGTGCTGGCTGCCGGGCGCTTTACACTCAATGTTTTGTGCGTCATCGCCCTGCGCTTTCTGGCAGGCGTCAAAGGCTTTGGTATAAAGCGTATTAAACGGTGTACCGATTTTAACCCCCCACTGACTTGCGACATTAGGGTCGGAAACTTCAATGCGGTCAACCTTACCCTTAGGTTCGCCCGCCACGGTGATTTTAACCGTTTTATCGTCCATTCCCTGATAGAACGAACGCATTTTACCCTCGTTCATCGACATCCCGCTGCGCAGGTGATAGTTGCCGTCGAGGCCGTCATTGACTGCGGTTTCAGTCAGCGGCGTATTGGCGGTAATTTTGCCCACGCCCTCGTCGGTTACCTCAAGGCTGCTACTAAACCAATTGATTGGATTCAGGCTTGACCACGACATGTGCGCGTTCGCCATCGTTGAACAGCCGGTCAGCATAAGCGGCAGCGCCAGCCACAGTGGGCGGATAGTCATGTAATACACTCCTTGATGGTCATACAGCGAAAAGTGATACCGGTTTTATCGTATCGGGCAATTGGAGTACAACGACCGCAAAAAGTGCCGCAGATTTTTGAGCCAATTCAATTTGATCGTTTAAACCAGTCGACGCTCTTCGTCAAAACAGGCGCGCAGACGGCGGCTCATTAGCCAATAGGCTAAGGCACCGGCATCGAGCAACGCCAGCGAAAAGTCGAGCAAGTTTGGCTCTTCCATCGACTGCCACATTCCCACTCCCTGAAGCGCAAAGGTGGCAAACATGCCGGCCAAAAGCAGCCAATAGCTCATTGGCCAAATTTTTGGCAGCAAGTGTCTGCGCCCGCAGAGCAGGAAAATCAGCACCGGCGGAATGCCAAGAAATATGCCATACCAAAAAGAGTGTCGGTCAGGATAAAACAGCGTTAACAATCCGTTACCCTGCTGACGTGATGCACCGGCCATAATAAATAATAACCAGGTACGCGCCTGTAATACCAATATTGCCCAAAACCATAACGGCAGACGGAGCATGCCGTGGCTGTTGTATTCGTCAGGATTCATAGCCCGGAAAAATCTTCCTTAAATTAATAAAGACGCAAAGAGGACGCGTCGGAAATCCAAGCTGAGCGCGCGTTAAGCCTAGTGGCCATTTTACTTCTGCTCGTTATACATCAGCGCGACCGGTTTGAAAGCCGTATTCAGCATAAATTAAGACACCTTAAGAAACTGTTAAGAACAGTCTGCTTTAATTGCTTTCGAGGCAGTAAAGCGTCATCGAGATATTTTGACTCCACTCTTTATGACGTTGCCTGATTTTTACAGAAAACTCAAAATTAAGGATGACTATTATGATGAAGAAGATAGCTCTGGCAAGCCTCATTGCACTTTCTACCCTTCCGGCTTTGGCACAAAGCAGCGGTGGTTTTAGCGATCCGA
This sequence comes from Rouxiella silvae, assembly GCF_002093625.1. Classification (GTDB taxonomy): domain Bacteria; phylum Pseudomonadota; class Gammaproteobacteria; order Enterobacterales; family Enterobacteriaceae; genus Rouxiella; species Rouxiella silvae. Next base: position 38,301 of record NZ_MRWD01000027.1, read on the forward strand.
ACGCCCCTCAGGTACAGCAAAAAGGCGGCTTCTCCGGCGATAGCACGGCATTAAGCAGCATAAAAGACGTTAAAACCATGAAAGATGACCAGTGGGTGATGCTCGAAGGGCACATTGACAAACGTACCGGCGACGAAAAATATATTTTTCGCGATGCTACTGGCACGCTGACGGCCGAGATTGACGACAAACGTTGGAATGGTCAGAACGTGACGCCGAAGGACAAAGTCCGTCTGGAAGGGAAAATTGATAAGGACTGGAACTCGGAGGAAATTGATGTGAAACGGGTAAATATCATTAATTAATCACAAAACCCGCATTGACACTCCTGCCCTGCTCTGGTCAGGAGTGTCGGGCAGGATGAACAAACGCTGCCCAGCGGCTAAAAAATTAATACTCCTGATCGACGATCAGCCGTTTACCTAGGCTGATGCTTTCAATAACTTCGTAATCCAGTTTTTCATACATGCTAATCACGGCATCATTTTCAGCGCGCACCATCAGCTGGATTTTAGGGCAACCGCGCGCGATCAGCTTTTTCTCCAGGCGATTCATCAGCGCATTGGCAATGCCACGACCGCGATATTCTGGATGAACGCTTAGATAATAGGCCGAACCGCGATGCCCATCGTAGCCGCCCATCACAGAACCGACCACCTCGCCGCTCACTTCAGCAACCAGAAAAAGCTCCGGATCGTGATTAAGTTTGCGTTCGATATCCAACTCGGGATCGTTCCACGGGCGTAGCAAATCGCAGCGCTCCCAAAGGGTTAGCACTTCTTCAAAATCTTCTTGTTTAAATACGCGAATTTCCATCACTCTTCGCCGCGGTTAATAAGTTATTTATTGATTATCGCGTGATCTTCCCGATACGCAATATCAAAATGGCCGCCATTAAGAAAAAAATCAGATAAATATCAGACTGCGGAATGATTAAAAACGCACACTTTGTTAATAAACAGCAATAGTTCTCATGTCGATTATGCTGGTTGGATACTATATAACATCCGCATTCTGCTATAAAAAAAGGCTGCGGACAGATGTTAAATCCCCTCAATAAATTCCTTCATTTCCAACCGCTCCCTCGCTCAGCTACGCGTCGTCAGGTATTACTGACCGGACTGGGACTCGCCTTTGGCGCGTTTGGCAGTCGCTTCGCCTCAGCGCAGCAGACCGAGCACGTGACCAAAGTCGCGCCAAAGCCCAAACCGCCGGGTGCAAAACGTCTGGTGATGATTGACCCAGGCCACGGTGGCATTGATTCTGGCGCGATCGGCCATGAAGGTTCTGAAGAGAAACACGTGGTTCTCGAGATTGCTAACTACGTTCGCGAGCATTTGTCGCAGAACGACCATATCGAGGTGAAATTAACCCGTGATTCCGACCACTTTATTCCGCTTTATCAGCGAGTAGAGATTGCTCATCAGCATCAGGCAGACTTATTTGTTTCAATTCATGCCGACGGTTTTACCAGTCCTGAAGCCAGCGGCGCCTCAGTATTTGCCCTGTCCAATCGCGGTGCGAGCAGTACCATGGCGCGTTACCTCTCTAAAAGGGAGAACGATGCTGACTTGGTGGCGGGCGCAAAATATCAGGAAGCCGACAATAATTATCTGCAACAGGTGTTGTTTGACTTGGTGCAAACCGACACCATAAAAAACAGCCTGACGCTGGGGCACCACGTGCTCGAAAGGATCCGCCCGATTCATCATCTGCACAGCCAGCAAACTGAACAGGCGGCTTTTGCGGTATTAAAATCACCCTCAATCCCTTCGATTTTGGTGGAAACCTCGTTTATCACCAATCATCAGGAAGAGCAGTTGCTCAACACCACCGCATTTCGTCAGGAAATTGCTCAGGCGATTTCTACAGGCATCGTCAATTTCTTCGCTTATTTTGACGCCCACGAACGAAAACCGCGCTGACGGTGCAATCCTAGGGACAAATAAGGCTATAATGGTGCCCTATTTGTCCGAAAGCTTACGAGTTAGCCCGTGAATCAATTACCCGATATCAATCAAGTAAAAGCCTTTCTGCTGTCTCTGCAAGACCAAATTTGCCAAAAACTCAGCGCCGCTGACGGCAGCGCACAGTTTAAACAGGACAGTTGGGTCAGAGAGGAAGGCGGCGGCGGGCAGAGTCGAGTAATGACCGGTGGAGCCGTCTTCGAGCAGGCCGGCGTAAATTTTTCCCACGTTTCGGGTGCCACGCTTCCGGCCTCGGCAACGGCGCACCGTCCTGAACTGGCCGGACGCAGTTTTCAGGCAATGGGCGTCTCGTTGGTTATTCATCCGCTCAGCCCCTATATCCCCACCAGTCATGCCAATGTGCGCTTTTTTATTGCTGAAAAGCCCGGCGAAGATCCAGTGTGGTGGTTTGGCGGCGGTTTCGATTTAACCCCCTATTACGGTTTTGAAGAGGACGCCCGCCACTGGCATCAGACGGCGGCCGACCTTTGTCAGCCTTTTGGCGAAGAGGTTTATCCACGCTACAAGAAATGGTGCGATGACTATTTCTTTATCAAACATCGCAATGAAGCGCGTGGGATAGGTGGCCTGTTCTTCGATGATTTAAATACGCCAGATTTTGCACACTGTTTCGACTTTATGCAGGCAGTTGGCAACGGATTTACCCACGCTTATCTGCCGATCGTTGAAAAGCGTAGAGCGTTAACCTGGGGTGAACGCGAGCGTGATTTCCAGCTTTATCGCCGTGGCCGTTATGTAGAATTCAATCTTGTTTGGGACCGCGGCACGCTTTTTGGTTTGCAAACCGGCGGCAGAACCGAGTCTATACTGATGTCAATGCCGCCGCTGGTGCGTTGGGAATACGGCTTTGAGCCAGACCCTGAAAGTCCTGAGGCGGCGCTGTATCGCGATTTCTTGCCAGTACGCGACTGGCTGGCGGGAGTGAAATAATGCAAATTTGGGTTGATGCCGACGCCTGTCCCAATGTGATTAAAGAGGTGCTATTTCGCGCCGCCGAGCGAACCGAAGTGATGGTTACGCTGGTCGCCAACCAGATAATCCGCACCCCGCCCTCACGATTTCTTCGTACGTTGCGCGTTGAGGCCGGATTTGACGTGGCCGATAATGAAATCGTTAAGCGCGTGGAAACCGGTGATTTAGTGATAACCGCTGATATTCCATTGGCAGCCGAGGTGATTGAAAAAGGCGGCGTGGCGCTGAATCCTCGCGGAGAGCGCTATACGACTGACACTATTCGTGAACGTCTGAACATGCGCGACTTTATGGACACCATGCGCGCCAGCGGTGTCCAGACTGGCGGCCCACCGGCGCTTAACCAGCGCGATCGCCAGCAGTTCGCCAATGAACTGGATAAATGGCTGGTGCAGGCCAAGAAAAGCTAGTTTCCGTCCTCAACGTCGGCTTTCCCCTCCTAACCCTCCCGATTAATGGGGAGGGCTCGAATAAAACAGAATTCCTGGCTGGGCGAGAGATTCTAAAAATTCCGACGTCTCTCCCCCAAAGGCTTCCCCCCTTTTTAACGTCAAAAACTCATACACTTCAATTTTTGTTTACTTCCGTTTTGCCAGCCAAGCTATGAGAAGCATCACTCTTTAATTAGCTTGTTACATTTATTCTAAATGTAGAAAAGGCAGGTAACTATGTTTCTTGAAGAGCGTCGGCAACAAATTCTGGAGTATCTCGATAAATACGAACGGGTAAAAGTCGAGATTTTGGCGTCCCTATTTAGCGTAACCAGAGAAACCATCCGCAGTGACCTAAACGCACTGGCGGCTGAAAATTTGGTTCAGCGCTGTCACGGTGGTGCACGAGTGATCCGCCGGAGTTTGCAGTCCAAATTGATTACCGATACCGGCGACAACTTTGAAGTCTTGCTAAAACGACTGCAAAATCAGAAAAGAAAGCAGGCCGGACAGCAGAATAAAGGAAATAACATGAAAGGTAAGGTCTGCATTCTGGGGTCATTTAACGTCGATATTGTGGCGAAGGTCGAACGCTTTCCAAAAGGCGGAGAATCGCTTATGGCGCTGGGCAGTACGCTCGGTCCCGGCGGCAAAGGGGCAAATCAGGCCACAGCGGTCAGCCGCGCCGGTGCAAAGGTACATTTTGTTTCCAAAGTCGGGAAAGATCAGTTCAGCCAGTTTGCTTACGATCACCTGACCTCCTCCGAAATTCACTCCTTTACCCTGTATCAGTCGGAAACCGAGCCGACAGGCAATGCCATCATCTATGTCTCGCAGGAGAACGGCGAGAACATGATTGCTATTTACTCCGGTGCCAATAAAACCATCACCGAAGACGAGGTCGCGGCCATTGCCCCAGAGCTTGAAGATTCGGACGTGTTGCTGGTACAGCTCGAAAACAATTTTTCCGCCACCCTGCGCGCAATGAAATTGGCCAAGGCGCTGGGGGTAAAAGTGATCCTCAACCCAGCACCGTTCTCGACCCACGCGCTGGAGTGTCTTGAATACGTTGACGTGATTACACCTAACGAAACCGAAGCTTCGCAGCTGTCGGGCATCGACGTGCAGGATTTAGCCAGCGCTAAAGAGGCCGCACAGCGCATTGTCAGCCAGGGCGCAAAGCGGGTCATTATTACCATGGGCTCACGCGGTGCCCTGCTGCTCGACGGCAACCAGTTTCAACACATTCCGGCCTTCCCGGCCCTGAGCGTTGACACCACTGGCGCGGGCGATGCCTTTAACGGCGCGTTGGCGTCGAGCATTGCCAACGGGCAAAGCCTGATTCAGGCGGCAACCTATGCCTCAGCGTTTGCCTCACTGTCAGTCGAGCGCGAAGGGGCATCGAACATGCCTGATAACGCACAAGTTTTAGCACGTTTGGCGCAGCGATAAATGCGGCGTTCACTGTTTAGTTTCTTGTGGCGGTCGCTGCCTTGATGCATCAAGTTTAGTGGCCACGTAATCGATTACGTATTAAGGAGCAGTAATGACTAAAAGTATTGAAGGTATCGTGCCGGTGATGTTGACCCCCTTCACCGAAGACAACCAGATTGACTACCCAGGCCTGACCCGGCTGATCGACTGGTATCTTGAGAAAGGCGTAGACGCGCTGTTTGCCGTGTGTCAATCGAGCGAAATGCAGTTTCTGACGCTGGAAGAGCGCGTTGAGCTGGCCGAATTTGTTGTCAAGCAAGTCGCGGGGCGTGTTCCGGTGATTGCCTCGGGCCATATCAGTGATGATATCAATGACCAAATCAGTGAGCTGAGCGCGATGGCGAAAACCGGTGCTGACGCGCTGGTGCTGGTAACCAACCATCTCGACCCGAAAAATCAGGGTAGCGACACCTTCTTTGCCACACTGGATAAGCTGCTGAGCGCCCTGCCCGAGTCCATGCCGCTGGGTCTGTATGAGTGTCCGGCACCGTATCGCCGCCTGCTAACCGACGAAGAGCTAACTTACTGCGCCAACACCGGCCGCTTCGTGGTGCTAAAAGACGTGAGCTGTGACCTGGCAACGGTTACCCGCCGCGTGCAGCTGGTGGCGAATACGCCGTTGAACATCATTAATGCGAATGCCGCGATTGCTTATCCAGCGATGCAGGCGGGGTCTAAAGGATTTAGCGGCGTGTTCACTAACTTCCACCCCGAACTTTACAGCTGGCTGTATCACAAGGCGAAAACCCAACCGCAGCTGGCTGACGAGTTGGCCATTTTCTTGTCGCTGGGCGCGGTGACTGAAACCTTGGGTTATCCGAAGAATGCCAAGATTTATCATCAACGTCTCGGCACGTTCGACAGCGAATTCTGCCGAGTGAATAAAGACAATGTGCTGGAGAAATTCTGGGGCCTCACCGTGTTACTGGATCAAATCCACAGCGGCACGGCGCTGTGGCAGAAAAAAATTGCTGCCGTATAAGGCGCAATAGCCTTACGTGAATGATGCGGATGAGCTGCCGTCTTATCCGCTGTTAAATGGCCTGGTCGACTATTTATATTTAATTCAAACGATCACGCTTCCAAGCAGTACGCTTTAAATTGATCACGTTTTTAGCCTTAACTCGACCCTCGGTATAAATAAATATAAAAGGATTACTCAACATGATCGTATGTTGCCTACGAGATTGGGAACGAGAGAAATTCGCTTTCCATCCGATTATTAATAAAGGTATTGAGTATATTACTCAAACTGATTTTTCAACGCTAACACCAGGGAAATTCGACATTATTCCGGGCAAGATGTTTTGCCTTCTTCAGGAAATGAACACCGTTCCTGCTAATGAAATGCGAGCTGAGTCACATTTCAAGTTTGTAGATATTCAATTTCTCTTGCAGGGAGAAGAAACCATCGGTGTGGCGCGCGGTGAGGCTGAGCATGAGGTAGTCGAAGACCGGGCGGAGCAGCACGACATTGTGTTTTATCAGGAAACGAATAATGAATCGCTAATTCATTTAAAACCCGGCATGTTTGCTGTTTTCTTTCCGCAAGATTTACATCGCCCTTGTTGTCATACCCAAGGCGGGTCTTTTATTCGTAAAGCTGTGATTAAAATTCACCTGAGCCTGTTCGACGATGGCTTAGTTATGAATAACCAATAGTGGATAATTAAAATTATGAAAGACGCGATTTCTTCTCTCGATGCACCTCTGGTTAAAACGGCCGCCCCCGTTGTTTCACGTTTGCGCTGGGGCATTATTTTTATTTTATTAATGGCGGCGGTGATTAATTATCTCGACCGCGCTAATTTAAGTATTGCCAATACCACCATCGCCAGGGAGTTTGGTTTCAGCCAAACGGAAATGGGTCTACTGCTGTCGGCATTCTTGTGGCCTTATGCGCTGGCCAACCTGCCGGCGGGCTGGCTGGTTGACCGTTTTGGCCCTAAAAAAATGTTCTCGTGGGGCGTGGGCCTGTGGTCTACCTTTACGGTGATGGCCGGCTTCGTTAATGGTTATTCCATGTTCTATGCACTGCGCGTGCTGCTGGGCATTTCCGAATCACCGTTCTTTACCTCCGGCATCAAGATTACTCACCGCTGGTTCTCCGACAAAGAGCGCGCACTGCCCACCTCCATCATCAACACCGGTTCGCAGATTGCCAATGCCATTGCGCCGCCAATTTTGACCGTGCTGCTGTTAACACTCGGCTGGCGTGGCATGTTTATTGCCATTGGTTTGGCCGGAATTCCGCTGCTGCTGGTATGGCTGAAATTTTATCGCAATCCGACAGAGCGGGAAGAAAAGGTAATCCACGCCAACTCTCAGTTAGTGCAGCAACCGGTGGTCGATGTTCATGGCAACAACAAGGCGAGCTGGGGTGCGCTGTTCAAGCATAAAACCACTTGGTTTATGGTGATCGGCAACTTCTCGATTATGTTCACCATTTGGGTTTATTTGACCTGGCTGCCGGGTTATCTGGAGAAATCGCTGGGCTTTAGCCTAAAACAAACTGGCTGGCTGGCCGCTATCCCCTTCTTTGCGGGTATTTTGGGCGTGCTGTGTGGCGGGATGATTTCCGACCGCCTTATCCGCCGCGGTGTGAAAACCATTACGGCGCGTAAGGTGCCGATCGTTGCCGGTGCTGCGCTGGCGGCCTGTTTTGTGGCGCCAATACCGTTTGTGCACAACACCACGTTGAGCATCGCACTGCTGTCGATTGGCTACTTCTTCTCCCAGTTGCCGCAGGGCGTTATTTGGACGCTGGCCTCAGATATTGCGCCAAAAGAGCAGGTGGCATCAATGGGGGCAATCCAGAACTTTGGGGGCTTCCTGGGCGCAGCCTGTGCGCCCATTGTCACTGGGATAATCCTTGATGCGACCGGCCAGTTCACCAACGTCTTCTTCCTCGGCGCCGGTTTACTTATGCTGGGTGCGCTAAGCTACGGACTGTTTGTGAAAAAACCGATTTTGGTGACCCTACAGAGGTAATTCATGACAGCCCCCGCATCGAGGGGGGCAATCTGGCCTTCACTGGCGAAGGCCATTCTCCCGTTTTAAGCAGATATTCAATGTTGGTGAGTCGCCAAAATCTGCCCGCAGCGGTAGGCTTAGAGCGGCTCGGTTTGCGCCTCAACCACGGCCAGTGCAACCATATTAACGATCCGTCTTACCGAGGCAATCGGTGTTAAAATATGCACTGGTTTTGCCACGCCCATCAGTACCGGTCCAACAGTGACGCCCTCAGAACTGGTGACGCGCAGTAGGTTATAGCTGATTCGTGCCGACTCCATATTGGGCATAATCAGAATATTGGCCGAGCCTTTTAGCGGACTGTCTGGCATAAGGTCATGACGGATGCTTTCAACCAACGCCGCGTCGCCGTGCATTTCGCCGTCAATTTCCAGATCAGGCGCCAGCTTGTTCACCAGCTCCAGCGTTTTACGCATCTTGCGTGCCGTTTGCCCGTCTGAGGTGCCAAAGCTTGAATGCGACAGCAGCGCGACCTTAGGCTCAATGCCGAATCGCCGCACGGTTTCAGCCGCCAGCAGGGTTATCTCGGCCAGTTGCTCGGCGGTGGGGTCTTCATTCACATAAGTATCGGTGATGAACGTGTTGCCGCTCGGCAAGAGCAGCGCATTCATTGCTCCCGCCACGCGCACGCCCTCGCGAAAACCAAACACTTTTTCAACTACCTCGTAATGCTCGTGATAGGTGCCAATGGTGCCACAAATCATCGCATCGGCTTCTCCGCGCAGCAGCATAATAGCGGCAATCAGCGTGGGATTACCGATAACGGCACGTCGCGCCTGCTCCTGCGACACCCCGCGTCGTTTCATCAACTGATAATACTCACGCCAATATTCATTAAAACGCGGATCGGATTCGTTGTTTACCACGTCAAAATCGCGGCCTGCCTCTATTTGCAGCCCCAACTTTTTAATACGCATATCGATTACGCCGGGCCTGCCCACCAGAATTGGCTTAGCCAGTCCGAGTGAAATAATCTCCTGCGTGGCATGCAGCACCCTCGCCTCTTCACCTTCTGCCAGCACCACCCTTTTAGCCTCTTTTTTAGCCTGTGAAAAAATAGGCTTCATAAACAGGTTGGTTTTATAGACAAACTCGGAGAGTTTTTCTCTGTAGGCGTCAAAGTCAACAATTGGCCGAGTCGCCACGCCGGAGTCCATCGCCGCCTTGGCTACCGCCGGTGCAATGTTCACAATCAGGCGCGGGTCAAAAGGTTTGGGTATCAGATACTCCGGGCCAAAAGACAGCTCTTCTTCACCATAGGCCGACGCCACCACGTCGTTTTGCTCGGCCAACGCAAGGTCGGCAATGGCGTGCACGCAGGCCAACTTCATCTCTTCATTTATGGTGGTGGCCCCCACGTCGAGCGCACCGCGAAAGATGAACGGGAAACACAGCACGTTGTTGACCTGATTAGGGTAATCAGAGCGGCCGGTGCAGATAATAGCGTCAGGACGCACCTCTTTTGCCAGCGGTGGCAGAATTTCCGGCTCGGGGTTGGCCAGCGCCAGAATCAGAGGGCTACTGCCCATCGCTTTCACCATCTGCTGAGTAAGTACGCCGGGACCTGAACAGCCTAGAAAAATATCTGCTCCAGGAATGGCGTCTCCCAGGCTGCGCTGTCCGTTGTCGTCAATCGCATAGGCGGCTTTGGTCTCGGCCATGTTCTCTTCACGGCCTTTATAAATCACACCACGTGAGTCGCAGGCAGTAATATTTTCGCGTTTCAAACCAAGTGCTACCAGCAAATTCAGGCAGGCAATTGCAGAAGCCCCCGCACCCGACACCACCAGTCGCACCTCGGCAATATTTTTCTTAACGATGCGCAGGCCGTTAAGCACAGCCGCAGTGCAGATAATCGCCGTGCCGTGCTGATCGTCATGGAACACCGGAATTTTCATGCGCTCACGCAACTTTTTCTCGATGTAAAAACATTCGGGTGCTTTGATATCCTCCAGATTAATGCCGCCGAACGTCGGCTCCAGTGAGGCAATCGCCTCAATCAGCTTATCGGGGTCATTCTGATCAATCTCGATATCAAACACGTCGATGCCGGCAAACTTTTTGAATAGCACGCCCTTGCCTTCCATCACTGGCTTACCTGCCAGTGCGCCAATGTTGCCCAGTCCCAACACCGCCGTGCCGTTGGAGATGACCCCCACTAGGTTGCCTTTTGCGGTGTATTTGTAGGCAGCAAGCGGGTCTTTTTCGATTTCGAGACAGGGTGCCGCCACGCCGGGTGAGTAGGCCAGCGCGAGGTCACGTTGAGTTGCCAGCGGCTTGGTGGGTGAAACCTGAATTTTACCGGGAACGGGAAACTCATGAAAATCGAGCGCACTCTGCTTCAGTTGATCATCCATTATCGGTTCCTTTTTATGTTGGCACTGACTGAGAAATTCCAGTTAACCAGTATAAGGAGCTTAAAAAGACAAACCTTGAAGCGGCTCGAAAAGCAGGAAAACAGCTTGCCCGAAGGACTCGGGCAATGCGGGCAATACTATTTCTTCGACACCTTTAAAGTCCTATTGGGACATGTTTAAAATGGTGCGGATATTCAGCGCCGTGGTGGCGATGATATCAATCGCGCCGGTGCGCAGCGCGCCGAGAATGGCCAGCGCCTTGGTGTTCTCGGCGGCAATCGCTATCACGCAGGGTATTTGTCGCAGCTCATCAATGCTTAGACCAATCACCCGTTCGTTCATCACCGTATCAACGTGCTGGCCCTGCGCATTGAAAAAGTCATAACCGGCTACGTCGCCGATCACGCCCTGATTGAGGTTGGCGTCGATAATTTCATGCGGCGTAAACCAGCCCAACTTGACCATGTAGCTGTTCTCGTTCATGTCACCAATCCCCACCAGCGCGATGTCTGCTTTGCGCGCGCGGTCGAGCGTTTCGTTAATCGTGCCATTGCGCATAAAAGCCTCACGCTGGGACTTCTCCTCAACGTAGGCTGGGGCGTAAAGCGTTTCGCTGATACCGCCAAACTTCTTGGCCAAACGACGGCTGATATGGTCGGCATTAATCGAATCGCCTGGGCGGTGGGTGCCGCCGATGCCGCAAATAAATTTGCACTGGCGTTCCGGCATGCTGCCCGGATGGTCGGCGACGGCTGCCACATTGCGACCCTGACCGACAGTGACCACGGTATTGTCTTTTAGCGTAGAGGCCAGATAGTTGGAAACCAGTGCCGCGACTTGGCGACGCTGCTCCTCTTCGTCCTGATGGTCGAGGGCAATCAGCGCGCGTTTAATCGGGAAGCGCTCCATCATCTGCTGTTCGAGACGGGTGCTGAATACGGGATGGTAGCGCACGTTTATCTCAACGATGCCTTCTTCCTTGGCTCGCTTGAGCAAACGCCCGACTTTAATCCGCGAGATACCAAATTTTTTTGCGATCTCTTCCTGAGTAATTTCGTCCTGATAGTAAGCGACGGCAATCTCAGTCAGCAGTTCGTTATCTTGAATGACAGTGTGCTTTTCCATCCGGGGGCTCAATTCTCCTGGCAAATTCTGCCTTTTTATACGCTAATCAGGGAAACTTGACTACAGCATGGCATCGACAAGACGGGAAAAAGAGTCACGGGGCGAAAAAGTTAAGGTGGCGCAAACCTTGTGGGACTGCGCCACCTCCTGCTGCGTGCTAAATTAGCGTTTTATGGCTTCGATTTTCAACATGCGGGCAATCACGATATCCAGCTCTTTTTCTTCGAAGATCTGCTTCCAGTCCTCTTTAATAATCTTCTCACGACCATACTCCATCGCAATCATACAGGCATCAGAGAAAGGATTGGTGCTGCGGAATGCGACGGCCAGCGCAATTTGAATATGACCATACAACATAGCTTTTGCCGCTTCTTCCGGCACGCCGCAGGACTTAACGGTTTCGTCGAGCGCCTCTTTCATGAAAGAACCGACCATGCAGGCCACGGTTTCAACCAGCGTAGGCTCAAGATAGGCCAGCTGTTTAACGCTGACCCAATGCACTTGCTCAACCGGACCGTACATCACGCTGACCACTTTGGCCAATTCAGTACGTTCGGCGTCGCTTCCCTGCTCATAAGAGGCCGCCACGTGCTGAATAGCCGCAATGCCGCCAAAGGCATCGGCGTGCTCTTCTTTGGTATAACGCTCAAGAAATACTGACGGATGGCAGGGATGCGCTACGGCGTACTTTATGTCATCGCGCTGGGCAATCAGGTTGGCGTAGGCTGCCGCAGGGTCAAGGGTCAACAGAACGGCACCGGCCTTCATTTTCGGCACGATGGCGGTAGAAACGGCACCGAGTGCAATATCAGGCACCGCAAGAATAACTACGTCACTGTGCGGCACGACGGTGTCGGCATCCGATATTTCACGACCCAGTGCGGCAACCTGCTCCTGCGCACGCGGAGAATTCTCGCAGTAGAACACCTGATAATCACTGCTCTGGAAATTGGCAGAAATACGCATGCCCATTTTACCACCGGCGCCCAATACGGTAATTGTTTTCAACGTTGTCGTCATGATGTGTTCCTCACTTAATATTTAAAATTCAGAGTCATACTTAAAAGAAGGGGTAATCGATAACTTTCCGGCCAGACGCTATGAATTTCGCGACAGCAGGAAATCAAGGTTGTGACGCGTCCACGCGTCTTCCATTGCACAGGTTGCATCGGCGTCTTCTTGCCACGGCAGCCAATGCTCAATAATCTGGTTTATACCGCGCGACTGTGGGTTCACCTCGGCAATCATCGCGTCGTAATCCAACAGCCCTTCACCTAGCGGGCATCCGGCGAAGGTGAAGCCAACCCAGCCGTCGCGGCGCGAGAAGGCAAAGTCTTTAACGTGCAGATTCAGCACATAGGGCGCGGTAAGGGTAATGACCTCTTTCGGTGCTTCCAGCGCTGCCACACAGTTGGCCGGGTCGAGACAAATGCCCAACCACGGTGAGTTGAAGTGTTTCACCACCTCAAGATTGCTGGCGGTAGGAACCTGTTCATAGGTTTCGATACACAGCGCCACTTCGCTGCGCTCGAAATCCGGCAAAATTTGCGCCAGTTGCTGCTGTGCCTGAGCAATCGTCGGACGCGAATCTGGGCTGTTAAACATTGAGCGCAGAATTTTGGCGTCCAACGATTTAGCCAGATTTAAATACAACCCGAGGTGATCGGCCTTCAGACCCCGCGTTCCCAGCTCTAGCACCACGCCAAGCGATTCGGCACGCTGTCTCAGTTTTTCCAGGCTTTCAGCCGACAGTTTTTCAATTTTGGGATAATCGCAAATTTGAAAAACCTGACCGCCCAGCTCGGCAGTCTGTTCGAGCATCGCATCTAGCCCCATCGGGACGGGAACACGGTCTGAATGTCGCCAAAAATAGGCGTAAGTACTCAGTCCAATCGCCATTATCCGTTCCCTTTAGTCGAGGCGTTTAACAGCGTGAAAGCTTCATCGAGGATGGCTTTGTAGGCCGCAGGCTGATGTGAAAACCGCCCGAGGAACAGTCCGCCGCTGCGGCGGCCGAGTTGAGAAAGCAGACCCGGTCCAGCACTGCCGCCATAAATCACCCGACGTGCGCCGCTGGCATCACGGGCCAATCGCTCGGCCAAGCCTTGACACACCTCACCAATAAACTCGGCCGAAGCCGGTTCTTTAGCACCGATCGCCCACTGCGGTTCATAGGCCAGAATGGCATCCCCGGTCAGCCCTAGCTTTTCAGCCGGTCCCAGCGCCTGATGGGCCTGTTCAACCGCCTGCTCAATCGCCTCGGCGGCAGAGCAACGTTCAGCTTCACCCATGCAGATAACCGGTATCAGTTGGTTGCGCAACGCGGCGGTGGTTTTATCGGCAATTTGTCGATCGGTCTCGGCAAAATAGCGGCGGCGCTCGGCGTGCCCAATCTCGACATACCCACAGCCCATCTCATGCAACATGGCTCCGCTCACTTCACCGGTATAGGCACCGGTGTCTTCCCAAAACATGTTTTGCGCCCCCACCTTCACCGGCGTGTCGCGAAAAGCCTCGAGCGTACCGGCAATAGCGGGTAAAGAAGGAAACACGAACAGTTCAATGTTCCCGTCGCGCGTCGCCGGATGATGGCTAACAATTTCGGCTATCTGACGTGACCATTCGAGCGTCTGCTGATAGCCGAAATACATTTTGAGGCTCACCCCCAGCGTCAGTTCTGGTTTCATCACACTTTTTCCTCACGTGGTTTTACACCGTCGCCGGCTTTATCAGCAAACAGCGGCAGCAGTGCATTGACAATCAGCGCCAGGGACACAGCACCGGCATCTGGAGTCCCTAAACTCTTTTCTGCCAACGGTCTGGCACGGCCTACTTTAGGGCGCAGATGGGCGGTCGCTTTAGCCTGAACGTCGGCCTCCTGCGCCGCCTGCTGCCAGGCAGCACCAAAGCTGTCGCCGCGCTGAACGCAGGCGCTTAAGGTATCGCTAAATGGAACCAGCACGTCGACCAGCGTTTTATCGCCAACCTTGGCTTTACCAAAATGCATGATGCCGTCTTTCGCCTTGCTTACGCCTTCGGCGACAGTGTGCGCATCAGGATATTTTTCATCGCCAATCACCGTGCCGAGCGCATTAAGCGCCATTCCCCACAGCGCCCCGGAGGTTCCTCCGGCACGGTCGGCCCAGGCATCGGCTGACTGCTGTAATAGTGTGCCCGCACCCGCACCGCGCAGTTGCATTTCGGCGGCTTTTTCCGCCGCCGCCAGCGCACCACGCTCCATGCCGATTCCGTGGTCACCGTCTCCGGCAACGGCATCAATACGCCCCAGCTCGTCGGCGTGGGTCACCACGGTCTGTGCCAAGGTATTTAACACGCCCACCAGACACTGTGCTGCTTTTTTGGAAGCTTCGCTGGCAGGCGGCACACTCACCGCCGCCGTTTCAGCTATCTTTTGCACCGCAAGCGGCTCGGCGGCAATTACCGACCCTTTGCGGAAGGCTGGCGCATCGGCCGGTGCACGCCACAGCGCTTCGAGTTCGTCGTCCAGCCAGAACAGCGTCAAGGATGCCCCCGCCATATTAAAGCTAGTCACAAATTCGCCAACTTCCGCATCGACAGCCACAATGCCTGCTTCATCGAGCAGTTGGGCAATACGACGATAGACCACGAACAGCTCTTCGTACTTCACCGAACCGAGACCGTTAAGGATCACGCCAACCCGCTGGCCCTTGGCGCTGGCAATGTCGTCTGGCAATTCATCAAGCAGACTTTTGACCAGGACTTCAGCCAGCTCGTCAGCGGTAGGGATGTCTGACTCGCCAATCCCCGGCTCGCCGTGAATCCCCATGCCCAGCGCCATTTTGCCCTGCGGCACGCTAAATAAGGGATGGTCGGCACCCGGCAAAGTACAGCCGCTGAAAGCGACGCCAAACGAGCGAATTCGCTGGTTGGCAAGGCGAGCAATACGCGTGACCTCTTCTAATGAAAGACCCTGCTCGGCGGCAACTGAAGCCGCTTTGAATACCACTAGGTCACCGGCCACACCGCGTCTCTTTTCACGCTCAGCCTTGCTGGCGCTGGAGATATCGTCGGTTACCAGCACAATTTCGCACGGAATGCCTTCTGAAATTAGGCGATCTCGCGCCAGGCCAAAGTGCAGCACGTCACCGGCATAGTTGCCGAAGGTCAGCAGCACGCCGCCGCCGTTGTTTGCCGCACGCGCCACCGAACAAATCTGCTGGGCGGAGGGCGAAGCAAACAGGTTGCCCATCGCTGCACCGTGCGCCATCCCCTGCCCAACCAGTCCGGCAAACGCCGGATAATGACCCGATCCACCGCCAATCACTACGGCAACGCTGCCGGGTTGACTGCGCGTACTTCTCACCACGCCTCCCGGTACTTGCCGAACTTTAGCGGCATGCGCTGCAACGAATCCTTCGATCAGCTCATTGGTAAACGCCGAGGGTTTATTGAATAAATAGGTCATTTCACTACTCCTAAACAGCTTTAGCGGAATGCGAGTCTTTAAGGGTTGATGAAACAGGCTTGGCCGGTCGCTGAGTCGCACGCAGCAGCACCATCAACAGTGCCGAAAGCAGCATAAATCCGCCAACGACCATCATCGGAACCGTATAACTCGAGGTGGCATCGTGCAGGGCACCGGTGACATAACCAGCCGAGAAACCCGCCACGTTGCCGAGGGTGTTAATCAGCGCAACCGCGGCGGCGGCAGAAGCCCCGGACAGGAATTGCGTGGGTAGCGTCCAGAAATTCGGCAATGCGGCGAAAATTGAACAGGCGGTAATAGTGATGACAGCAATGGTGGCAGCCGGCGAATCCATGTACAGCGCGAGTGGTACACTCACACCGCCCACCAATGCAGGCAGCGCAATATGCCAGGTTTTACAACCCCGTCTTGACGCATCACGCGACCAGAAGAACATCACGACGGCGGCGACCAAATAAGGAATGCCGGTGATCAGCCCTTTTTGCAGTACGCTAAAGGTGACGCCAAACTGCTGCTGGAATCCGCCAATAATGGTCGGCAGGAAGAAAGCCAATGCATATAGGCCGTAGACGAAACCGAAATAGATCATGCACAGCATCCACACGCGACCGCTGGCAAATGCCGCTCTCAGCCCATGATGACCGTGAGGGGTTTTCTTACTCGACTCTTCTTTCTCAAGTTCTGTCTCGAGCCAAACGCGCTCCTCCGTCGTCAACCATTTAGCATCTTTAGGTTTATCAACCAGATAGAACCAAGCCGCGATCCCGACCAGAATGGCCGGTATCGATACGCCGAGGAACATCACGCGCCAGCCCTCAAGGCCGAACAGCCCGTGCTGGTTAATAAACCAGGCAGCCAGCGGTGCACCAAATACCACGGTCAACGGCTGGGCAAGATAGAACAGTGCGAGAATTTTGCTGCGATAGCGCGCCGGCACCCATGCGCTGAGGAAGAAGATAGCCCCCGGGAAGAAGCCGGCTTCGGCTACGCCTAACAGCAAACGCAGACCATAAAGCCCCTGCACGCTGCTAACCCAAGTAAACAGCAGCGACACAATGCCCCACGAGACCATGATACGCGCCAGCCAACGGCGTGCACCGTAGCGATGCAGTGCCAGATTGCTCGGTACTTCCAGCAAAATGTAGCCGACAAAGAAAATACCCGATGCCAGTCCAAACTGGGCCACCTGAATGCCTAAGTCGCTAATCATCCCATTGGGGCCCGCGAAAGAGATGGCGGTACGGTCGAGGAAGTTAATAAAGAACATCAGCGCCACGAAAGGAACCAGGCGCAAACAAATTTTACGAATTGCTGATTTTTCAGCAGTCCCAGGTACTGTTTGAGAAATTGTTGTCATTTTTTACTCCTACTGCCCGCAGGCAGGCAAAGCATTAACTAAGAAGCTTCTGGAGTGCTGGCTGGTGCAGCGTTCAAAAGCGCTGGATGTTTTATCCGACGCTGCAAAATGGGCAGTGCTTGTAGGGCTTTTGCAGGCTTGTCTCATGGTCTCATCCTCTAACGGGTTTTGAGTTGTTCATAAATACTATCAGTGAACATATGAACACTACCCTTTCCTCCTGGAATTGCCTACACCCCAACGTTAAAAGTGTGACAAGACTCAAAAAGCCAATTAAAACGAACCTAATCCGAGTTTACATCACACTTTGTTCAATACATTTAGCCGAACAGCATCAGTTTAGATCATTCATCACAAAACATATGAACAACCATTGAACATATGATTGATTTTGCGTTATCTTAGTTTTAAGCGTTACGCGCCACCTGAAGAGGTCTGATGCCGTAGCAGAAAGATGGCCGTTGTGTTCAATGCCATGACGTTATTTAACAGTCATAACCTATTAATTAGGCAGGAGAAAATATGTTACCTATCGCGATTGGAGCCGATGATGCGGCGATTGAACTGAAAAACATCGTCAAAGCTTTTATTCAGCAACAGGGGGTGGAAGTGGTCGATTACAGTCAGGATGCGAATAATCCGCTGTATCCGGATATTGCCTTCACCGTGGCAACGGCAATTAAAGAAGGAAAGTTTGAACGCGGCATCTTGCTGTGCGGCACCGGCATCGGAATGAGCATTGTGGCGAACAAAGTTGCAGGTATTCGTGCGGCCCAATGCCATGACACTTATTCGGCTGAACGTGCTCGCAAAAGTAATGACGCACAGATAATGACGCTGGGTGCCCGCGTCGTTGGTCCGGAATTAGCAAAATCGATCGTCGCGGCCTGGCTGGCCTCTAATTTTGAAGGGGGCGGTTCGACCAGCAAAGTTGAAAAAATTGGCTACTATGAAGGTTTGAAAGGCGCATAATTTTTCTGCTGTCAGCGGACTTTGTTGAACTGTCTATAATAAGGTCCGCCAACCGGTTTTATAACCTGTTGATATCTAAAGCCATAGCTGAGGCCCATCACAACAATCAGAAAAAGCGCATTCAATGTGTTAATAAAATGATGCAGTCTATGTACTCTAATTAAAACGTAACGACTTTTTGCTGTATCGATTCTTCTTAAGGAGTAAGAGATGAACCAGTTAGACGCACTTAAACAGCTAACGACAGTGGTAGCCGACAGTGGCGATATTGAATCCATTCGTCATTTTGAACCGCAGGACGCGACCACCAATCCTTCACTGATCCTCAAAGCTGCTGATATTCCTCAGTATAAACCACTGATTCAAGAAGCGCTTGATTACGCCCGCCGACAAGGTGGAAGCAAGGAAACGCAAATTATCAATGCTTCAGACAAGCTGGCTGTGAACATCGGTCTGGAGATCCTCAAAAGTGTCCCTGGCCGTATTTCTACCGAAGTTGATGCACGTCTATCCTTCGATCGCGGCATGTGTGTGGCAAAAGCGCGTAAGCTGATCGGCATGTATGCGGACCACGGCATTGATAAATCGCGTATTTTGATCAAGTTGGCTTCAACATGGGAAGGCATTAAAGCCGCTGAACAGCTTGAAAGAGAAGGCATTAACTGTAACCTGACTCTGCTGTTCTCCTTCGCCCAGGCGCGCGCCTGCGCCGAGGCCGGGGTTTATTTAATTTCACCTTTCGTGGGCCGTATCTACGACTGGTATAAGGCAAAAGAGCCAAACGCAGCCTACGACGCGGCGAAAGATCCGGGCGTGAAGTCCGTAACCGATATTTACAAGTACTATAAAGAGCATCGCTATCAGACCGTGATCATGGGTGCCAGCTTCCGTAAAGTTGACCAGATCTTGGCACTGGCCGGTTGCGATCGTCTGACCATTTCGCCAAACCTGCTGGAAGAACTGAAAAACAGCAACGAGCCGGTTGAACGCAAACTGACTCCCTCCACAGAAGCATTCCATCAGCCAGCGCCACTGGCAGAAGAAGAGTTCCGCTGGCAGCATAACCAAGACCCAATGGCGGTTGAGAAGCTGTCTGAAGGCATTCGTTTGTTCGCTGTCGACCAGCAGAAGCTGGAAGATATGCTGTCCGCTCAACTGTAATTAACTGGAGTAGAACATGTCCTCTCGTAAAGAGCTTGCGAACGCTATCCGCGCACTCAGCATGGACGCCGTGCAGAAAGCGAATTCCGGCCACCCTGGCGCCCCTATGGGCATGGCCGACATCGCCGAAGTCTTGTGGCGTGATTATATGAACCACAACCCGACTAACCCGCACTGGGCCGACCGCGACCGCTTCGTGCTGTCTAACGGCCACGGCTCGATGCTGATTTACAGCCTGCTCCACCTTACCGGCTACGACCTGCCTATCACCGAGCTGGAAAACTTCCGCCAACTGCACTCCAAGACCCCAGGTCACCCGGAGTACGGCTACACCCCAGGCGTTGAAACCACCACCGGTCCGCTGGGTCAGGGAATTGCCAACGCCGTCGGGTTTGCCATTGCTGAACGCACGCTGGCCGCGCAGTTCAACCGCGAAGGCCACGACGTCGTCAACCACCACACCTACGCCTTCATGGGCGACGGCTGCATGATGGAAGGTATCTCCCACGAGGTGTGCTCGCTGGCCGGTACCATGAAGCTCGGCAAGCTGACCGCGTTCTACGATGACAACGGCATCTCCATCGACGGCCACGTGGAAGGCTGGTTCACCGATGACACCGCGGCGCGTTTTGAAGCCTACAACTGGCACGTTATTCGTCACGTCGACGGCCACAACCCTGACGCGATTAAAGCGGCTATCGAAGAGTCCCACAAGGTGACCGACAAGCCGACGCTCATCCTGTGCAAAACCATCATCGGTTTCGGTTCGCCGAACAAGGCCGGCACCCACGACGTGCACGGCGCCGCGCTGGGCGCAGCCGAAGTGGCCGCCACCCGCGAAGCCCTTGGCTGGAAATACGCCGCCTTTGAAATTCCTCAGGACATTTATGCCCAGTGGGACGCCAAGGAAGCCGGTAAGGCCAAAGAAGCGGCCTGGAACGACAAGTTCGCCGCCTACGCCAAAGCCTACCCGGAGCTGGCCGCCGAGTTTGACCGTCGCGTTAACGGCAAGCTGCCGCAGAACTGGGAAGCCGAGTCACAGAAATTCATCGAAGGGTTGCAGGCCAAGCCGGCGAACATCGCCAGCCGTAAAGCCTCGCAGAACTCGCTGGAAGCCTTCGGCAAAATCCTGCCGGAGTTCCTGGGCGGCTCTGCCGACCTGGCGCCGAGCAACCTGACCATGTGGTCCGGCTCGAAATCAATCGGCGACGACCAGGCGGGTAACTACATTCACTACGGCGTGCGCGAGTTCGGCATGACCGCCATCACCAACGGCATCGCGCTGCACGGCGGCTTCCTGCCGTACTCGGCGACTTTCCTGATGTTCGTGGAATACGCCCGCAACGCGGTGCGCATGGCCGCGCTGATGAAAATCCGCAACGTGTTCGTTTACACCCACGACTCTATCGGTCTCGGCGAAGACGGCCCGACGCACCAGCCGGTGGAGCAGTTGGCCAGCCTGCGCGTGACGCCGAACATGAGCCTGTGGCGCCCGGCCGACCAGGTCGAGTCTGCGGTGGCGTGGAAGTACGCGATTGAGCGCAACGACGGCCCGACGACGCTGATTTTCTCCCGTCAGAACCTGACCCAGCAACCGCGTACCGCCGAGCAGTTGGCGAACGTGGCGCGCGGGGGTTACATTCTGAAGGACAGCGAAGGCACGCCAGAGGTTATCCTGATTGCCACCGGCTCTGAAGTGGGTATCACCGTGGAAGCGGCCGACAAGCTGACCGCGGCGGGCACCCGGGTGCGCGTTGTGTCACTGCCGTCAACCGACGCGTTCGACAAGCAGGACGAAGCGTACCGCGAGTCGGTGCTGCCGAAGGCGATTTCGGCGCGCGTGGCGGTGGAAGCGGGGATTGCCGACTACTGGTACAAATACGTGGGCCTGAACGGGGCTATCGTGGGCATGACCACCTTTGGTGAGTCGGCGCCGGCGGAGGAGCTGTTCAAAGCGTTCGGCTTTACGGTAGACAACGTGGTCGCGAAAGCGCAGGCGCTGCTGAAATAAGACTTTTATCGCCAAATATGGGTTGATGAAAGACTCAAAAGGCCCCGGTGAAAACCGGGGCCTTTTTTATTGCCGCGCGACCGCGTTTTTGCACTTGAGAATAAGCATCTATGAAGATTTAGTGATCCACAACACCGGCCACTGCCCACTCTTGCTGTACCCGTCACAGCTTGGCTCCGAAGCGTAAAACGCAAGGCGGAAGGTTTTACCGTCAAAAATCCAGCGCGAAGATACGCCACAGTCGCCGAGCCCACGCCCTTTATCAAAGATAGAAAGCATTCCTGTTTTCTCATCAAAATCAGCATTGATGAGCTCGGGAGGCTGGTCGTCTTCTCCCGCTTTAAAAGGCAGTTCAAGCACCAGAGTCTCGGCTTTGTAAGGCGCCTGACGCGAAACCATATAACCCAATACATACAGATTATAGGCCCCCATGTCGCAGTTAACGGTCATCAGCGCTTTGTCATTACTCAGCGGATAAAGATGCACCTCTCGCTCGGAAGGATCGAGGCTACAGTCGTTATTTTCAATATTGGTGGCGGTATTTTGAGTTATCGCCGAGATTTCCCCTTCCGTCAGCGGATGGGGTTCGTTGAACCGCGGCAATAAAGGCACAGCGGGCGCGGCTGGCACCGTTGACGGCGGTTTATTGCCACGGCTTGCCCAGGCAGTTTTTGTCCCTTCGCGCGATTGTTGCTCGTCAATCGCCAACAGCGCCGCCTTTAACCCGTTCAGAGAAATAGCAGGCCGCGTGCTCTGTGCCGGATCCAATTTTCCAGCCAATTGAATGCTACTGCCTTCGCGGATAATGTTAACAAAATCCCCCACCACCAGACGATTAATGCTGGCAATGTGTTTTTTGCTCACGTCCCATTCGCGGCGATTAAAGGTAAGTTGCTTGCCGTTGAACGTAAGACGATTGGCAATCGCCAGGTCCGACGCCTGCTCGTCGCCGTTGCGCTGATAATCAATACTGACGCTCGCACGCCCTTCCGGACCGGCATCACGGGTGAGCTGCAACACCAGTCCCTGGCTGTCTTGCGCACTCCTGGCCGAACAATGGTTTAAATTGTCGCAACTTACCTGCCAATCGTTGTAGATTCGTTGCATCGGTTCCGCATGCGCGTAGCCGGTTAACAAGGTTGCCATCAACAATAGCGGGGTGGATATCCAATTGGGTATCATTAGAATAAGCTCTTTTACGAAGTAAACCTTTAGATATTAACCCAAGCTGTGCAAAGACTCTGCCCGAAAAGCATCATTTTTTTACCAGTAAATAGAAATGGATAGCTTTTTAAAACGTAAAAATGGACTCACGTCAGTTTGGAAGACAAGAAATAGTTTCATCATGAAGGGCATAAACACGTTTTGTTGCGCTGTTATACGCTTAAGAACACCCTGAGCTGATATTCTATTGAACAGCACCGGTCATATATAAAAGGTACAATAGGGATGGCGATAGTTCGCAATTTTAGTTTGCAGACCATAAAAATAATTCTGCTTATGCTTTCGTTAATATCAGCCTCAGCGCTGGCAGAAGAACCGCCAATCGTGCTAACAGGAACCATTGGCCGTACTGCCGTAGTCGTTGAGCTGGATTTAAATAAACCAGAAGCCATAACAGGACGTTACTTTTATCAAAAGTATCATCTCGATTTACCGCTAAACGGCACTCAGCAGGACGGTGAAATTACGCTGCAAGAAGGCACCGACGACTTTAACGACTCTCCTCGGCCAACGTTGAGAATAGAGCCAGACGGTAAATCAGGCTGGCAGGGCACATGGTCAAATCCTCAGGGAAAAATCATGCCCATAGCGTTGACTCCAGCGCAATTGCCTGAGTCAAATCCCGATGCGTTCCTGACTCGCCTGATTCACGAATCGCCTTATGAATATCTACGCCTAAGCGATTTAACGTTCAAGAAGGGTAAGCAGCAAACCTTTATGGGATATCCGCTTCAGTGGTGGCACGAGCCTGAATCGAATGTCACGCTATTTACCCTTGCCTCGGGCTACCCCGATGCCCAACTTAACGCCATCAATCAACGGCTCATGGCGAGAATGTGGCAGGAAGTGATTGATTACCATAGCTGCATGCTCGGTGCTAGCCAATTTGGGAAAGGTGATTTTGAACAAACCGTCACCCCCGAACTGCTGTCGCCCACGGCGGTGAGTGTTAAAATATCCACCAGCTACAGCTGTGGCGGGGCACACCCAGACTTTGGCGATTCTCCGCTTAACCTGAATGCCAAGACGGGCACTCCGCTGTCTCTCGAAGACATTTTATGGATAGGACAGGAAAAGCCTTTTCATTATATGTATGCCGATGACCATGCGGATCAAAGCAGTAACACCGTCAGCTTTGATGATTATTCAAACTATCGGGAAAAGAATTTTGCGCCGTGGTTGATTCGACAATTTAAACAGCTGTATCCGGGGGAGATGCAAAAGCCCAAGGGCGATGATGACTGTGACTATGGTGATGCAGAAATTTGGTATTTTCCGTCTTGGTACATGACCACCAAAGGGATTCATTTCGGTCCGTCATTCGCCAGAGCGATGCGCGCTTGCGAAGGTACCAGCTGGTCGGTGCTGCCATGGGCCGCAAGAGACCAGCATGAAGGCGGCGTTGCGCTGTCGCTACCTCAGTAAATACGCAGGTAAAATCAGACCGAAGATGTCACTTCGGTCTTTTTATTTCACTCACCCCAGCAGGCCGTTCAGCTGCGCGTATTGCAAAAGAATCACCGCCTTACCGTCTTTAATCTCACCGCTTTTAATCATCGCCAGCGCGCGTTCAAAAGGCACTTCGAGCACTTCAATATCTTCATCTTCTACGCCACCGCCGTCGTTGGCCCGGCTCTGCTCATCATACTCGGCGGCGAAAAAGTGAATCACTTCAGTGACACCGCCTGGAGACATGTAAAGCTCAAACAATTTTTCAACGTCACCAACCTGATAACCCGTTTCCTCGATAGCCTCTTTACGGATACAGTCTTCCGGCGAGTCGTTGTCGAGCAATCCGGCGCAGGTTTCAATCAGCATGCCGTTGACATTACCGTTAACATAAGTCGGAATTCGAAATTGCTTAACCAGCAGTACGGTCTGTTTTTTACGATTATAAAGCAAAATTGTCGCACCATTGCCCCGGTCGTAAACCTCGCGTTTATGTCTAACCTTAGTCCCATCTTTCTTTGCTATATCATAGGTATAGTTGCGTAACATGAACCAGTTATCGGACAGCAACTCATTTTTGATGACTTCAATATTAGCGGACATAGGGCCTCGAGGTGAGTGACAGAAGCTGTCAATAGTAGAGCGAGCCGAGATGAATGAGAACGAATAGTTTGCTCCGAATGTTCCTAATATTGATAAAATTGTATTACCAGAATCAGATAGGTTAACCCTGTTCAATCGCAGCCAGCAGCTGGTCGCGATGCAAGTCTATCCACCGCGCGTCCAACGGACCCCAATGGGTAAGCTGGTAGTAACCGTCATTGTTTCGAACGCCCTGCTGGATAAAAACCAGCTCAACCCCCATCCCCGGTAAGGCTTTAAGCACGTCTTGCAGCGTGCGCCTCGGCCATCCGCTCAACGCCATTAATTTCGGTACGTTTGGACGTTCATTATTACTAATTAACCAGCAAAGGTAGAGCCGACGGGCAAAAACTGAATTCAACATAATCTCACTCTCAACGTCCCTTATATGCGAATAAATGGTTACTTTTTTAAATTAATCCAGCCGTTAACTGTTATCAATGCCTCCTCCGCGTTCCCCTAAGCCTTTTTTACATCATCTCCTTTTTTTCTCCACGTTTTTTCTGGGTATTAAAGGTAAAGTGCTGAGAGTTATAGGTCGCTTTTTGCGCCTATCGTGACATCAGTCTGAAAATGAGTGTTACTAATAATTGCGTTACGCATCGGATTGCATGACATAAAAGTAGGCTACTTTATCAGAAAGAACTTCATTATTATTTCCTGATGTTATCCACCCTAGAGGTGATGACGAGGCTTGTGACACATGGCTAACTTTTTTATCGATCGCCCAATTTTTGCCTGGGTATTGGCGATCATTATTTCTCTGTCAGGGGCCTTGGCCATTTACGATCTGCCCGTTGAGCAATACCCCGCCCTTGCACCACCCAACGTGCGCATTTCCGCCCAGTATCCGGGTGCCTCTGCCACTATCGTAGAAAATACCGTCACACAGATCATCGAGCAGAACATGACCGGTCTCGATAATCTGATGTACATGTCCTCGCAGAGCAGCAACGACGGCAAGTCTCAGATAACCCTGAGTTTTGAAGCGGGAACCGATCCAAACGAAGCGCTGCAACAGGTGCAAAACCAACTACAGCAGGCCCTTAAACGCCTGCCGCAAACGGTGCAAAGTCAGGGCGTTACCGTCTCTAAAACCGGTGATACCAACCTGATGATGGTGGCGTTTGTTTCCACCGATGGCAGTATGAGCAAGCAGGATATTTCTGACTATGTGGCGTCGAATCTTCAGGACCCCATCAGTCGCGTGAGCGGCGTCGGTACAATTAACGCCTACGGCACGCAGTATGCGATGCGCATCTGGCTCGACCCCAATAAGCTTAACAATTACAGCCTGACCACCTCAGACGTGGTGACCGCCATAGAAAATCAAAACAGCCAAGTTGCTGTAGGCCAGTTAGGCGGTACGCCTGCGGTGGATCAACAGGCGCTTAACGCCACGGTCAACGCCCAGTCTCAGTTGCAAACGCCTCAACAGTTTCGCGATATCACCCTGCGGGTAAATGCCGATGGCTCACAGGTTACACTCGGTCAGGTTGCTACGGTAGGTTTGGGGGCCGAGAACTACAACTTCGACAGCCGTTACAATGGCCAACCCGCGTCAGGAATGGGCGTTCAGCTGGCCTCCGGCGCTAACGAACTGCAAACCGATACGGCGGTGCGCGCCAAGATAAAAGAGCTGTCGCAATACTTTCCCCACGGCCTGAAAACCGAGATTGCCTACGAAACAACGCCGTTTGTAAAAGCCGCTATTACCGATGTGGTAAAAACGCTGTTTGAAGCTATCGTTCTGGTATTTTTGGTGATGTACCTGTTCCTGCAAAACTTCCGCGCCACGCTTATCCCGACAATTGCGGTGCCGGTGGTTCTGCTGGGAACTTTCGTGGTGCTCCATCAGTTCGGCTACAGTATTAACACCCTGACGATGTTCGCGATGGTGTTGGCCATCGGGCTACTGGTGGATGACGCCATCGTGGTGGTCGAAAACGTCGAAAGGGTAATGAGTGAAGAGGGTCTGAGTCCGCGCGACGCCACGCGAAAATCAATGGGACAGATACAAAGTGCGCTGGTCGGTATTACCATGGTGCTCTCGGCGGTGTTTGTGCCGATGGCATTTTTCGGCGGCACCACTGGGGCTATTTATCGTCAGTTCTCCGTGACTATTGTCGCGGCTATGGTGCTGTCGGTATTTGTCGCCCTCACCCTGACGCCCGCGCTGTGCTCCACTATTTTAAAACCTATCGCTAAAGGTCATCACCACGGGAAGCGAGGCTTTTTCGGCTGGTTTAACCGCATGTTCGACAAAAATGCCCGCCGCTATGAGCGCGGCGTGGGCCGTATTTTGCACCACGGCTTCCGCTATATGCTGATTTACCTGCTGTTGGTGGTGGCGCTGGGCTTTATGTTTGTCAAACTTCCGACCTCCTTCCTGCCGCAGGAAGACCGTGGCGTGTTCACCGTGCAAATTCAGCTGCCGCCGGGTGCAACCATGGCGCAAACCACCAAGGTGGTCTCGCGGGTTGAGCAGTATTTCCTGACCCACGAGAAAAAAGACGTGCTGTCGGTATTCTCGACCATTGGTTCTGGGCCAGGCGGCAACGGACAAAACGTCGCCCGCATGTTTGTACGACTCGCAGACTGGGATGACAGAACCTCCGGTGCTAACACCTCATTCGATATCATCGACCGAGCAACCAAAGAGTTCAGCAAAAGCAAATATAACGATGCACGCATTATCGCCAGCAGCCCTCCGGCGATTAACGGCCTTGGCAACTCGTCAGGCTTTGACATGGAGCTTGAGGACCACGCTGGTGTAGGCCATGCTCAACTGATGGCCGCGCGTGATTCGCTTTTGGAGATGGCGGCGAAAAGCCCGCTGCTTTCACGAGTACGCCATAACGGTCTCGACGACAGCCCACAGCTACAAATCGATATTGACCAGCACAAGGCACAGGCGCTGGGTCTGTCGATTGCCGACATCAACAGCACGCTGAGCACCGCATGGGGCTCGAGTTATGTGAATGACTTTGTTGACCGTGGCCGCGTTAAAAAAGTCTATGTGCAGGCCGATGCGCCATTCCGCATGCTGCCTGAAGATGTTGACAAGTGGTTTGTGCGCAACAGTTCGGGCACGATGGTACCGTTCTCCGCGTTTACCTCATCGCATTGGGAAACCGGCTCTCCGCGCTTGGAGCGCTATAACGGCAGTTCATCGCTAGAAATTGTCGGTGAAGCCGCCAACGGCGTCAGCAGCGGAGCTTCAATGGATGAAATGGAGCGGCTGGTGGCAAAACTTCCGGCAGGAATTGGCCTAGAGTGGACCGGTATGTCGTATCAGGAACGCCTTTCTGGCTCTCAGGCCCCTGCCCTGTATGCGATTTCACTGCTGGTGGTGTTCCTCTGTCTGGCCGCGCTGTATGAAAGCTGGTCTATTCCTTTCTCGGTCATGCTGGTGGTGCCACTTGGGGTCATCGGCGCGGTGATCGCGACCTATCTGCGCGGACTTGAAAACGACGTGTATTTCCAGGTAGGCATGTTGACTATTATTGGTTTGTCGGCGAAAAATGCCATCCTGATCGTGGAGTTCGCCAACGACCTCAACGTGCGCGGCAAGGCGCTGCTTGAAGCGACGCTAGAAGCCTCGCGAATGCGTTTGCGTCCGATCCTGATGACGTCATTGGCCTTTGTGTTTGGCGTACTGCCGATGGCGACCAGTCAGGGCGCAGGTTCAGGCAGCCAGCATGCGGTAGGCACAGGCGTTATCGGCGGTATGATTTCGGCAACAGTATTGGCCATATTCTTCGTGCCGCTGTTCTTTGTGCTGGTGCGTCGCCGCTTCCCTGGTAAGAGCGAGAATGCGACTCTGATTAACGAAATCATTGAAACTAAACCAAATCTAGACAATGACTAGTCGATTGTTATTAATCAGGCATTGATGAAATAGAAAAGGCGCTAATGTATTAGCGCCTTTTCTTATCGAGCAGCCGTTATTAAATTTAGGTAAACAATTTAATAACGGCATTATTTATTTGTTTCAGTTAAAAACACAACGTTACAAACGGTGCTCATAGCCCGCTTTTTGTATTTATAAAC
>NZ_MRWD01000028.1 GCF_002093625.1 Rouxiella silvae
AATCGCGTCTTAACTTGCGTGGATTTTGCATATAAACCGAAAACCTTAAAAACACTTACTCTGCTATGCACTTTTTAAAGGCAAGTGATCTATTTCTCATTTAATTATTTTAATGATTGTTAACAGAAAAAAATGCTTTGAAAAACGTGGCCTACAGCACATTAAAAATACGTTTCTTTAAGTATTTTGCACCCGAAAAGCACTTCGCACCATTTTGGTGCAATACGTTATGCAAAAAATGCATTAAATCAGTAAGTTACAAACCGACGATGGAAATATTTAGTTACATATCTTTTCGATAACTTAACTAATCGAGGCGAACTTTTTCATTTTAACTTTTCGTGCTTAGTGCTAAGGTTCGATTCGATTTACAGATAGCAGCAATTATAAATATTAAGAAACTCGCAGCCTGATATTAAAATTTGGCACGGGAAACCTATATAAAAAATTCTAGGAACTTAAATAATGATGAAGCGCAGTGTTTTGGCCGTAGCGGTCTCTTTAATTGTTGTAACCACTGGTGCAAGTGCCGCAGAGATTTATAACAAAGATGGCAACCAGCTGGATCTGTATGGCCGCGTTAACGGCAAACACTATTTCAGTAACGGCACCAGCAATAACGGTGACGGTTCTTATATGCGTTTAGGCTTTAAGGGCCAGACCAAAATTAATGATATGCTGACCGGTTATGGCCAGTGGGAATATCAAAATAGCCTGAGCAATTCAGAAGGTGCAGACGCGCTGAGCGGCAACAAAACCCGTCTTGGTTTCGCCGGTCTGAAATTCGCGCAATACGGTTCATTCGACTACGGCCGTAACTACGGCGTAGTGTACGACGCTATCGGCTACACCGACATGCTGCCAGAATACGGCGGTGACTCAGGTTACACCGACAACTTCATGGTGGGTCGTTCAAGCGGTCTGGCAACTTACCGTAACAAAGGCTTCTTCGGCCTGGTTGACGGTCTTAACTTCGCATTGCAGTACCAGGGCAAAAACGAAGCGACTAGCGTAACGACTTCTTCACGCCCAACCAGCCGTGCAAACGGTGACGGTTATGGCGCGTCTCTGAGCTACGAAGACATCGGCGGCACCGGCATCGGCGCGGTTATCGCAGGTTCACGCTCTGACCGTACCAATGCACAGTCAGCGGCAGCGATCGGCGGCGGTGACGAAGCCTCTGCATGGTCTGCAGCGCTGAAATACGATGCTAACCAGTTCTATCTGGCTACTATGGTTGAACAAACCCGTAAGCAGACCAGCATCACTGCAAACGGCATTTCTGGTTTTGCTAACAAAACTCAGATCTTTGAAGCTGTTGCACAGTACCAGTTCCTGAATGGCTTCCGTCCATCAGTGGGCTATGTGACTAACAAAGCGAAAGACGTTGAAGGCGTAGGCGATGCTTACCTCTACAAATATGTCTCTGTGGGTGCGTACTACTACTTCAACAAAAACATGTACACCTACGTTGACTACAAAATCAACACTCTGAGTGACAGCGATGCAAGCAAACTGGGCGGCAACAAGAAAGACGTCACTACCGTCAGCTTGACCTACCGTTTCTAAGTCTTAAAGACGTCAGAGTCATCGTATTACCCTTATCTGTGTCTGAAAAAGGTAATCTCAAAGGCAGGGCCAATTGGCTCTGCCTTTTTTTGATCATCTGTTGGCGGCGCAGATAACGGGTACGTAATTCAAGCTGATGGATTGCTCTCACTTGATTTTGGATGATATTCTTCCCACAGCGTTGAGTTTTGCTCCCAGGGAGGGGCAACTTGGCGCCCTTTGTTGTAGAAAAATATTTTGCCGGTGAGTGCTGTTCTATTTCTAAAGGCAAATCTCAATTCAGAGCTGGTATAGCTCTCTAAATACTTATAAACAACCCAAGTGTCACTGATATCATCAAGTAAGAAGTGTATTTTTATTTTGTCATCCATCATGGCCATTTGCAGTCCACTCTTACATTTAGTTTTAAGGTACTCTGTAATGAAATTATCATTCAGTGGTGAGTCACAATCTGTATAGTAAATACTTTTGGCTAATATATTACCCGTATTAAACTTGGTGTTTCTTTCTAGTGATAGAAAAGTTTTCCAATGATGATAGGGATTGATTTTATATTGCTGCGCAACGGTTTTATCAAATGAGACGAGAGAGTTATATTTTCTGCTTAATGATTGTCTTATTACGTCAATTTTTTCTTCCGTTGCATTGCGTTCAAGTCGCTTAAATGTTTTTATGTATTTATGATCTCGCAAGGGTTTACATATTTGATTTTCCATGGCCGCTATATATGCGTCAATAGTATAAGCAGAGTTTTTTAACATTCCACATGGGCGCAAGATGCTAGTACAGTGAGTTCTTGGCCCCATTAAACCATATATTAAATCCCCTTTATGATAATTTTCTTCAAAATCTTGCCACGCTATGGGCATTGATGGTTTATTAGTCCTGACATTATTAACATTGTTTGAGTAATTTGTTATGAAATTTTGCATCTTACCAGAAGGAAATAGGGTGTTACCTTCGCTGATGCATTTCACGCTTGTGGACGGTTGGGTATTATTAACTGGATTCATGGTACATGTTCTCAAATAACTGTGCGTTATACAGTCGATGTTTTAATGGCAGGCTTGTTTAGTATTAATTATATTCACGTCCAAGCAAAATTGGAAATGCCCGTTTTAAGAGTCTTCATTATTGTTATGGCTTCACACTCGCCGGCCTGTAGCTCGCCCACAGCATCGGGTCTTGCTCCCAGGGAGGGGCAACAACTTTCCCTTTTTCATAAAAATAGACCTTTCCTGCCAGCTTGTCTTTATTTCGAAATGCATAACGTAATTCGGAAGCCGTAATCGCAGGTTTACTTTTATTGACGACTAAACTGAAGTCTATGTCATCCAGTAAAAAATGCACTTTTAATGAATCATCTACAATCGCCATTTCAATGCCGCCTTTACTCATGCTTTTAGCGACTTGCATGATGAAATTACGTCTATTGTCATGGTGTTTTATTTTTATGTCAGTGAAACTTTTTGCGAAAATAGTGCCTACATTGAACCTCTCAATCTTATTAAGGGATAAGAATTTCTCCCAATGCGGGAAAGGAAACTCTTTTATTATTTTATCTTTAATTTCATTGGGCGAAACAAATGAATTAAACATCTCGACGAGATTATTTTTAAAATCTTCGCTGCAAACCCTGTGCTCTTTTAATCGATACACAGTGCATTCAGCTAAAAAACCTTGGTCTTCAAAAGGCGCGGTAACATAGCTATTATTGCGAATTAAATAAGCATCTATTTCATAAGGTGTTTTAATAAGCTTAAGCATTAAAAGTGGATCACGCGCGTACTCATCTCTGTTTGATGTGAATCCGTAAAGTAAGTCTCCATTGTTAAAAATACTTGTTAAAGATTTACCTTTTGACGGTGTGCTGTTTTTCTTTTTTACGATTTTTGAAAAAGTCTGTATTTCGTTACTCATCATTATCTGATGACTGTTAATGGTTGCCTTGAAACATTCCGTGAATAATGTAGAAGACGCTGCCTGCTCATCAGGGGTTGCAATAGCCTTAACAGGCAAAGACAAGGAGGGCTTTAAGACAGAAAACATAATAAAAACCTTTGGTAAATAAATGAGCCGTTATTTTCACAGGTTTGTGTTTATCCGAAGAATACAATTCGCTGAATTATAAATTGAAAAATATCCATGCGGGTCAAGCGCATTAAACCTGCTATTACAGCACCCATAACCTAGGGTTATACCCTGTGACCAAACAAGTATTCGCGGGGGGGGGCAAGTCGTGGAATAGTCAGGGTGTCAGGCAACGCAGGTTGCTACCCCCTACAACTATTGACGAGAGAAACTCATGCAACAAATCCCAATGCCCTACCTGTTATTTTTAGGTGACGTCATGGATCCACTGGCGGCGAAAACGGCGCGCGGCATCCACGTCTTTCGTCCAGAGTCCTGCGTCGGCCAAATTCGTCTGGCTACCGATTCGGTTTCTCTGGGGCTGAAAGAGATGGATATCGCCACGGCGAAGGCCTGTGGTGCAAAAACGATGGTATTGGGAACTGCGAATGCCGGTGGCAAGCTGCCCGCTCACTGGATTGAATCAATTAAAACCGCTATTCGCGCCGGTTTGAACGTGGCTAACGGATTGCATCAGGGCTTGAACGATATTCCTGAGTTGGTCGAGCTAGCCGCCGAGCACAGCGTACAGCTGTTCGACGTACGGCACATGCGTCCAGAGCTTGACGTGGGCAGCGGCAAAAAGCGCAGCGGAAAAAGAATTCTAACCGTCGGCACAGACTGCTCTGTCGGCAAAATGTATACCTCGCTGGCGTTAGAATCAGCAATGCGCGATATCGGCATGAAGGCTGATTTTCGTGCTACCGGACAAACCGGCGTGCTGGTTGCCGGTGCCGGTATTGCCATTGATGCTGTCATTGCCGACTTTATTTCCGGTGCGGTGGAATCGCTTTCCCCTGCCAATGAAGAAGACCATTGGGACATCATTGAAGGTCAAGGCTCACTTTATCATCCGTCATTTGCCGGCGTGAGCATGGGTTTGATCCACGGCGCACAGGCACACCTGTTGGTGATGTGCCATGAGCTGGGTCGTCAACACATGCGCCACCTGCCGCACCAGTTTATGCCGACCCTGAAACAGTGTGTAGACACCAATCTGGCCGCCGCCAGCCTAACCAATCCCGGCGTACAGCTTGCCGGTTTCTCTCTGAATACTTCCGGCGTTGATGAAGCTGAGGCTAAGGCGGCACTGGCTGAAATCAGCCGTGAGTTTGGCGTTCCTGCTACCGACCCGGTGCGTTTTGGCATTCGCGAACTGGCACAGGCCATCAAGGATCGTGGTTTATGATCAAATTTGATTTTCAGGCCGTTGAGCTGCCGCTAGCCCGTCCTTTTGCCATCTCGCGCGGCGTGAGAACGGCCGTAACGGTGGTGCGAGTCACACTGACCGACGGCGAGATTATCGCCATGGGCGAGTGTACCCCAACGGCACATTATCAGGAGTCGGCGGAAAGCGTTTGCGAACAGCTGGAAAGCATTCGTGCACAGGTTGAATCTGGTTTAACCCGCGAGGCACTGCAGCAGGCGTTGCCAATGGGTTCGGCGCGAAATGCGCTCGATTGTGCAATGTGGCGTCTGGATGCTGCAAAACAGGGCAAATCGGTTTGGCAACTGCTTGATATGCAAGCCCCTGAAAGCGTGATCACCGCCGAAACGCTGAGTCTTGATACGCTGGAGAATATGGCAAATGCAGCGGCAGATGCCGTTTCTCGTGGTGCAAAACTGCTCAAAATCAAGCTTAACCGCGAGCAGATCATTGAGAAAGTGGCGGCCATACGTCATGCCGCACCACAGGTTACTCTGGTGATTGACGCCAACGAAGCCTGGTTGGGGCTGGATCTCGACAGCCTATTCCAGGCGCTGCATGAATTCAACATTGCGATGATTGAACAACCCTTACCTGCGGGTAACGATAAAGACTTGGTGCGTTGTTTGCATCCTATTCCTGTCTGCGCCGATGAAAGCTGCCATCAGCGCGCCGATATTGCCGGACTGCGCGACCGCTACGAGATGATCAACATCAAACTCGATAAATGCGGTGGGCTGACTGAAGCGCTGGCCATGGCGACTGAGGCCAAAGCATTAGGACTGCGTTTGATGGTCGGCTGCATGCTCGGCTCTTCGCTGGCCATGGAAGCGGCGCTGCCAGTGGCGGTTCAGGCGGAACGTGTGGATCTCGACGGGCCGATTTGGCTTGCCGAGGACTATCAACCCGCGCTGCGTTACCAGCAAGGTGAAGTTTGGCTTTAAACCTCATGATAATAAAGGAGTACGCTTTTGATGACTGAAATGCCCGTTAGTGAGGCGCCCTCAACCGAGTCTGTAGACCCGTCGCTGTCGGAAAGCCGCAACAGGCCCATTCTTCAGGTAAAGGATTTGTCGGTGAGTTTTAACGGCCGACGTGGCAAGACTCAGGCACTCAAAGGCGTCTCTTTTTCTATTAATAAAGGGGAAGTGGTGGCCGTCGTCGGCGAAAGCGGTTCGGGTAAATCCGTCACGTCATTAAGCATTATGGGACTGCTGGCCGATTCGGCGAAAATCGACGGTGGCAGCATTGATTTCACCACTCGCAGCGGAGTGAAACACTCTCTGGTGAAGATAGGCCCTGAGGCGCGTCGTAAAATGCGCGGTCAGGAAATGTCGATGATTTTTCAGGAGCCAATGACCTCGCTCAATCCGGTATTGCGGGTGGGCGACCAGTTAACGGAAGGCCTGATTGACCATGGCATCTGTAACAAAGCAGAAGCCATGGTCAAGGCGCATGAGCTTTTAAAGCAGGTGCGCATTCCTGACATTGAACGAATTTTAAAGTGTTATCCGCATGAACTCTCCGGCGGTATGCGCCAGCGCGTAATGATTGCTCAGGCGCTGGCCTGTTCTCCCGCGCTGTTGATTGCCGACGAGCCGACCACCGCGCTGGACGTCACCGTTCAGGCGCGGATTTTACAGATCCTGCGTGACCTTCAGCGCGGCTCTGATATGGCGGTGCTGTTTATCACTCACGATATGGGGGTTGTGGCAGAAATTGCCGACCGCGTGGTGGTGATGTACCACGGTGAAGTGGTCGAAGAGGGCAGTGTGGAGCAAATTTTTGCCCATGCGCAGCATCCTTATACGCGCGCCCTGTTAGCCGCCGTACCCAAGTTGGGCGACATGAGCGGTCTGCCTTGGCCGCGCCGTTTCCCACTGATCCATAAAGAAGGCGAGCCTCTTCCCGACGTTCAGCTGCCTCTGTCCGCTGGTGACCAAACCACCGCCGACTACAGCGTGGCGCCGCTGCTTGACGTGCGCGGGCTGCGGGTGTGTTATCCGATTCGCTCAGGAATTTTGTCGCGTATTTCTCAGGAAGTGCACGCAGTTGAACAGGTTGACTTCTCCATCTGGCCGGGTGAAACGCTGGCGCTGGTGGGAGAAAGCGGCTGCGGAAAATCCACCACCGGTCGCGCCATTCTGCGACTGGTCGGCA
Source organism: Rouxiella silvae (assembly GCF_002093625.1). Taxonomy (GTDB): domain Bacteria; phylum Pseudomonadota; class Gammaproteobacteria; order Enterobacterales; family Enterobacteriaceae; genus Rouxiella; species Rouxiella silvae. Next base: position 7,067 of record NZ_MRWD01000028.1, read on the forward strand.
GTGAATCAGAAAGTATTCATCTTGAAGGCAAAGAAATTACCCTGCTACGCGACAAACCTTTTCAGGCAGTGCGGCGGCAGATTCAAATGGTATTTCAAGACCCCTATGCCTCACTCAATCCGCGTCTTACGGTCGGTTTTTCTATTGCTGAACCGCTGTTGCTGCACGGCCTTGCCCGTTCGCTGGCAGATGCTACGCCAACCGTAAATAACCTGCTTAAAAGCGTTGGGCTGGAACCTTCAGTCGCCCGCCGTTATCCCCACGAATTTTCGGGCGGACAGCGGCAGCGAATTGCCATTGCCCGCGCGATGGCGCTTAAACCGCAGGTCATTATTGCTGATGAAGCCGTTTCAGCGCTGGATGTTTCCATTCAGGCGCAGGTGGTTAATTTGATGATGGACCTGCAACGCGATACCGGCGTTGCCTGGTTGTTTATCTCTCACGATATGGCCGTGGTTGAACGCATTGCCAACCGTGTGGCAGTGATGTACCTCGGACAAATTGTCGAAATCGGCCCGCGCGACGCCATTTTTAGCAATCCGCAGCATCCCTATACCCAACGTTTACTCAATTCTGTGCCGATTGCCGACCCTACCAAAAGGGCCGCGCGCAGTTTTGATGACACTGAAGTGAAGTCGCCGGTCCATCCGGCAGGGTTACAAGTAGAAAAAGTGAAATACCGTCAGGTAGATAATCACCATTGGGTCGCTGTTTTTTAAATTTTCGGGACACTCACAGGAGAAGTACATGCATTCGATGTTAAATCGCAAAACTTTGCTGGCCGCCAGCCTGGCGCTTTGCTTCAGCAGCTCGGCGTTTGCCAAAGATCTCAGTATTTCGATGTACGCGGATGTCACGGGCTTTGACCCGCATGACACCACGGACACCCTGAGTTATTCGGTCCAGACCGGTATTTTCCAGCGCCTGTTTGAATTTGATAACAAAATGAAAGTGATCCCGGTGCTGGCGACTGACTATACCAGCAACGATTCTGCCACTGAATTCACCATAAACCTGCGTCAGGGCGTGACCTTCCAAGACGGAACGCCGTTTAATGCCGAAGCGGTAAAAGTTAACCTCGACAGACTGGCTAATCCAGCCAATCATCTGAAGCGTAACGGCCTGTTCAGCATGATCCAAACTGTGGAAGTGACCTCGCCTTATCAGGTGAAAATCACTCTCAACAAGCCGTTTGGCGCGATGATTAACACCTTGGCACACCCGTCTGCGGTGATGCACAGCCCGGCTTCTTTGAAAGCTTATCCAAACGAAGCTGATCTGAGTGTGCATCCTGTCGGCACCGGGCCATTCAAATTTGTTGAATGGCAGCAGGGTAAAGACGTCAAGCTGGTGAAATATGACAACTACTGGCAAAAGGGTTGGCCAAAAGTTGACTCGGTGACTTTCTATCCCACGCCAGAAGACTCCACTCAGGTGGCGAAGCTGAAGTCTGGTGCGGTGCAGGCGGTGTATCCGCTGCCTTCGGACTTGGTTGATACGGTGAAAAGTGATCCCAAACTCGATATCCAAAGCGACGCGGGTATCTATCTTTATTACATCGCTTTCAACACTCAAATGAAAGAGTTTAAAGATGTGCGCGTGCGTCAGGCGATTAACTACGCCATCGACCGCAATTTGTGGTTGAAGGTCGGGTTCGCCGGACTGGGCGAGCCTTCAACTTCGCCATTGCCGAAAAACGTTCAGTTCTATCAGAAACAAACCTCACCTGACTACAGCTACAACATTGCCAAAGCGAAAGCGTTGCTGAAAGAGGCGGGCTATCCCAACGGCTTCGACGTTGAAATGTGGAGCTCAAACAAGACTGACCGCATTCGTACCGGCCAGTTTATCAAACAGCAGTTGGGGCTGATTGGTGTGCGCGTTAAGCAGGTGCCAATGGACGCGGGAAGCATCACGCAAAAACTGTGGAGCACGCCGAATCCGGCCGATGCCAAGGTGCAGATGTACTACGGCGCATGGTCAACGTCGACCGGCGATGCGGACTGGGCGCTGCGTCCGCTGTTTGCCACCGAGTCCTTTATTCCGAAAGGCTACAACGTTTCTTACTACAGCAACAAAGCCGTAGATGCTGACATTGCTGCCGGGCTGCAAACGGCGGATATGAGCAAACGCAAAGCCGCCTATGATGACGCACAAAAGCTGCTGTGGGCCGATGCACCGGTGGCCTATCTCGGTTCTCCTGACAATCTGGTGGGGAAAACTAAGGATTTGTCCGGCGTATTTATGCTGGCAGACGGCACGCTGTTGTTTAATCAGGCGCAGTTTAAGTAACACTATCGCGGCCCCAACGGCGGGCCAATGCTAAAAAAAGCGCGGTTTGTTCGAGAAAAATACGGGCAGGATTTTCTGCCCGTGACCCTGCATTGTGAATGCTTTTGGGTATCGTTTATTGAGCGGGGAATGAGACTTTATGCTGACGTATTTTATTCGCCGGATACTGGAAATGATCCCGGTTTTACTGGTGGTGTCATTACTTATATTTGGTTTTATCAAGCTGCTGCCGGGTGACCCTGCGCGCATTTATGCCGGTCAGGACGCCTCACTTGAGCAGGTAGAGTCAGCGCGGCAACTGCTTGGTTTAAACGCACCGCTACCCGCGCAGTATTGGCGCTGGATAAGCGGGGTATTTCACGGCGATTTGGGCACCACTTACCGCACACGCCAGCCGGTGATGAGCGTGATAGAAGCGGGTTTTATGCCCACCTTGTATCTCGCGATGGCCGGTTTTGCCTGGTCGGTGGTCTTGGGGTTGGTTATTGGCGTTTGGGCGGCGCTTAAGCGCGGAAAATGGCAGGACTGGACGCTGATGACCTTCGCCATCGGGGGGATTTCAATGCCGCCGTTTTGGCTTGGGTTGCTGTTAATACAGTTTGTGGCCATGCCGTTCGGGATTTTTTCAGTTAGCGGCTTTACAAAACCAACCGACATTATTTTGCCCGCTATTACGCTGGGGTCCTCGGTGGCCGCCGTGATGGCACGTTTTACTCGGTCGGCATTTCTCGACGTGGCGCAGGAGGACTATGTGCGCACCGCCAATGCCAAAGGGCTGCGTTCGCGGTTAGTGACCTGGAAACATGTGATGCGCAATGCGCTGATCCCGGTTATTACCATGCTTGGACTGCAGTTTGGATTCCTGCTTGGCGGTTCGATTATCGTTGAGGCCGTGTTCAGCTGGCCCGGTCTGGGATGGCTACTTATTCAGTCGATTCAAACGCAGGACCAACCGGTAATTCAAGCACTGGTGATGCTGTTTGTATTTGAATTTATTGTCATTAATACGCTGGTCGACCTGCTTTATGCAGTGGTTAACCCGTCCATCAGACTGAGTTAGGAGCGAAAATGGTTCAGCCCGCTAATACCCTGCCGCCGTTGGACCCTGCCAATGTCGCCAGCCGTTCGGACGATGATATTCAGGCTCCATGGGTGGATTTTCTCCAGTCTTTTGTTCGCCATCCGATGGCGATTATCTCCTCTATTTTTATTTTTTTTCTGCTGCTGGTGGCAATATTTGCACCGTGGATTGCGCCTTACGATCCGCAGGTACCTGACTGGATGGCCTTGGGTGCCGGCCCCTCTGCCGCACACTGGTTTGGCACCGATGACCTCGGACGTGACGTGCTTAGCCGCATTATTTATGGTGCACGCATTTCCCTGTACGTCGGATTGCTGTCAGTTACTTTGGGCATGGTGCTAGGCGTTTTCCTCGGGCTACTGGCCGGTTACTACGGAAAATGGCTCGATATGCTGATTATGCGCGGGTCTGACGTGCTGTTCGCGTTTCCCGGCGTGATGCTGGCCATTGCCGTGGTCGCCATTCTTGGCCCAGGTTTGAATAACGTGATTATTGCGGTGGCGGTATTTAGCGTGCCGGTATTTGCCCGCATTGTGCGTGCCTCGACGCTGTCGATTAAGCAAAGTGCTTATGTCGAGGCAGTGCGCTGCGTCGGTGCGCCAGATCGCGTCGTGCTGCTGCGCCACATTCTTCCCGGCACCTTGTCGAACGTGATTGTCTATTTCACCATGCGCATCGGTACCAGTATTCTGACCGCCGCCAGTCTCAGTTTCATCGGTTTAGGGCCTGAGCCGGACGTGCCGGAGTGGGGCAATATTCTGGCGATGAGCCGCAATATGATGATGGCTGGTAAATGGAACGTCAGCGTATTTCCGGGGCTGGCGATATTTTTGACCGTGCTGGCGTTTAACCTGCTGGGTGATGCATTACGCGATACGCTCGACCCTAAACTGAAAAAATAGATCACTGTCGTCATTAACACGGCACCGGCGTTGGCTGCGCTCGCTTACCTCGATCCCTGACTTGAGTCAGCTCCTGGGTACGCACTCGCTAGCCGCAGCGTCAATGCCTTAGGTGATTGCATAAAGGGATGTGAAATGTTTTCAGATGATTTTAACCGGCGAGGCGTGGATGCCTTGTTGAACCGCTGGCGTGAAAAGCGGCTGATATTTACCCCACGTTTTGCGACAGGTGCTACCAACAGTATCAGCGACGTGGCGGGGGTGATTGTGGGGCATAGCACGCTGCGCGACGGCGATATTCAGACTGGGGTCACGGCCATTGTGCCTCCTGGCGATAATCTTTATACCCACCCTTTACCCTGTGGTGCGGCGGTATTGAACGGTTTTGCCAAGCCGATGGGGCTGACGCAAATAATGGAACTTGGCGAGTTGCAAACGCCGATTTTACTGAGCAACACCTTTGCCGTCGGTACGTTGTTTAACGCGATGGTGAGAAAGAGCTGCACCGATTTCCCACAGATTGGCAGAGGCAGCGCCACGGTAAATCCACTGGTGCTGGAGTGTAATGATGCATTCCTAAACGACATTCAAGCGATGGCCGTCGGTGAGCAAAATGTGCTGGATGCCTTGCTATCGGCCACTGAACACTTTGCGCGCGGAAGCGTGGGGGCGGGACGTGGCATGAGCTGCTTTGGCCTTAAAGGCGGCATCGGCACGGCGTCGCGTCGTGATGAAAAACAGGGTACTCAACTTGGGGTGCTGGTTTTAGCCAACTTTGGCGTGTTGTCGGAACTGACTCTCGATGGCGTGCGCATCGGCGCTGATATTGAACGCCTACTGCCCGAACTGGCGCCGCAGGTTGATGCCGGTTCAATCATTATCATCATGGCCTGCGATCGCTATCTCGACAGTCGCCAACTGACCCGGATTGCCCGTCGTGCGGGTGCGGGGCTTGGCCGACTGGGCAGCTATTGGGGCCACGGATCGGGTGATATAGCCGTGGCATTTTCTACCTGCCGCGAGGGCGAACTGTTGCCTGATGAGCAGCTTGAGCCGCTGCTGGCGATGGCGGCCGACGCAACGGAACAGGCCGTTCTGGATGCCATGCTGGCTGCCGAAACGGTGGTGGGTTATCAGCAGCACAGTCGTTTAGGTCTGAGCGTAGTTCTGGATAGCCTGGCCGCCCCCGGTTTGTAGAGTCGACAGTTTGAATCGATAAAGTCATCCGACAATCTACAGTGACAATCAAAAGAGAGCACCGATGAAAGTATTTATTTCGGCCGATATAGAGGGTATTGCAGGGGTCATGCGGCCTGAACAATGCAGTCCCGGCAATGTTGAGTATGAAACCGCCCGTGGACTGATGGAGCAAGAGGTCAATGCGGCCATCGGCGGTGCGTTTGACGCAGGTGCAACCGACGTGGTGGTCGCCGACAGCCACGCGATGATGCAGAACCTGCGCGCCGCTAATATCGACCCACGAGCACGACTGGTGCAGGGTAAACCGCGCGGTTTATCGATGCTCGAAGGACTGCAACAGGGCGGTTACGACGGCATGATGTTTGTAGGTTTCCACAGTGCCGCCGGAGAGAAGGGAGTGCTGGCGCACACTATTAATGGCCGTGCTTTTTACCGCATCAAACTCAATGGCAGCCTAATGGGTGAAACGGATCTCTATGCCGCACTCGGTGCCGAACTGAACGTTCCGCTGTGGTTGGTGACCGGTGACGACCAGTTGGAGCAGTGGGTAGGGCGGCACTATCCTGACGTCAATTATGTGTGTGTAAAACGCGCGATTTCTGCCAATGCCGCCGAGTCACTCAGTCCTGAGGTGGCACGCGAAAAAATTCGGCGACAGGCGGAAAAAATGCTGAAAAAAGCACATAAAAACGTTGAACGTCGCTTTGGTTCTCCGTTCAGGCTGGAGTTGATGGTGGCTAAACCCGTGTTGGCCGATCTGTTTTGCATGATACCCGGCGTTGAGCGTATTGATGGCATTACCGTCGGTTACAGCAGCCCGAACGTAGCGGCAATCATTAGCCTGCTCGGCGCGTTCTCCTATCTGGCGTCCACGCAGAAGTGAGAATCGGGCGTTTTCATTTTTATTTTTACAGCCATGAGCCTAATCAACCCGCTTATATTCATGTTGATAAGGGCAGTGCAACGGCTAAAATGGGGTGACATAGTTTGAGCGTTGCAAGTCGTGTGGGGCCCCTTCACTTCACACCAACTCCGTGCGCTACCTTTTTCTTCTGCCCGCACTGATAGTGCAGGAGATATCCGTCACCCACAGGGAAGGGCAGCATGCGTTTGCGTCATATTGAAGTGTTTCAGGCTGTATTGCAGGCCGGCAGCGTGAGTGGCGCGGCGCGCTTGCTCAATGTGTCGCAGCCCAACGTCAGTCGGGTGCTAAGTCATGCTGAGCAGCAACTGGGATTTACCCTGTTTGACCGTACCCCGCAGGGGCTGATAGTCACGCCGGAAGGCCGCCGACTGATGCCGGAGGTCGAGGCACTTTTTAGCCATATTCAGGCGATTGGATTTCTAGCCGACCAGCTGCGCCAGGGAGAAGGTCAACATGTGAGAATTGGCTCTGCTCATGCCTTGGGCCACAGCGTGATGGCACCGGTGCTGGTGGATTTTCACCGAAAAATGCCCGCGGGTACGGTCGAACTGGTGACCGGACATTTCAATACCCTCAGTCAGGACCTCATCCAGTACAAAATGGATTTTGCCTTGGCGTTTGGCGAGCAGGTTTCTGCCGAACTGGTTTCTGAAACCCTTTACTCTGCCAACATGGTCGCCCTGCTGCCGCTTGATTGCCCTATTGAAGGGCCGGTGACACTAAAGTGGCTGAGTGAAAATAATTTACTGATGCTCCAACAGCAGGACCCGCTCGGGCAGGTGCTCAATCGGGTATTGCGCGAACAGGGCCTCACCCCGCGAGCTTCCGTGCACATTAAAACCTATTCGGTTATTGCCGATATGGTCTTGGCCGGTGGCGGGGTTGGCGTGGTCGACACCTTTACCGCACAGCGCTACATTCATCAGCTCAACATTGTCCCTGTGGTTGAAACGCTGCCTTTTGAGGTGATTTTACTCAGCCGCCGCGACCAGCCTCAGTCACAGGTTGGTTTGGCGCTGCAGCAGCTTATTCGTCATAAGTTGTGGGAGTTGAGTGAGCACATTGCGGGATAGTGGCAGATAAAAAATAAGGGCGCATTACCGCGCCCTTAGGGTGTTTTCCGGTCATATTACTCGCGCAGGTTTTTCCGCATGTTCTTCACGTCACTGCTGCTGACCGCCGCTGCCGAGTTGCCCCAGCTATTGCGAATGTAAGTCAACACGTTTGCCACGTCGGCGTCGCTCATACTGCCAGCAAACGACGGCATGCCAGGCGCAGTGGGTGCAGCCTGGGTATCCACAGGACGACTGCCGGCCAGCACCACGTGGATAAGCGAGGTCGCATTATCACTGACAATGAGCGGCGAGTTCGCCAGCCGTGGGAATAACCCTTCCTGACCCGCGCCGTTAGGCGTATGACACGCAGAACAGCGGTCAGCATAAATTGCTTTCCCGGCGATCATGCTGCTGTCATTGGTTTTTATCGGTTCAGGGGCCTTTGCCCCACTGTCGTGGCCGCTGTCCTTAAGATAAACCGCCACCGCCTTCAAGTCTGCATCGGTCCACAGGTTCGACGAATTTTTAACCTCCTCGGCCATCGGGCCCGACGCCATATCGAAGCGGTTTGAGCCAGTTTTGAGGTAGGCGGTAATATCTTCAATCGTCCATTTCCCCAGACCTGTATGGTTATTGACGGTGATGTCCGGAGCCATCCAGCCTTCAACCACGGCACCTCGCAGAAACTCGCTATTTTTGTCCCCGCCGAGCAGATTTTTCGGCGTGTGACAGGTGCCGCAGTGTCCCAGCCCCTCAACGATATACGCGCCGCGGTTCCAATCAGCGGACTTCTTCAAATCGGGAATGAACGCGCCTTGATCAAAGTTAATCCAGTTCCAGGCGATAAGGCTGGTACGAAGGTTGAACGGGAAGGGGAGTTGATTGGTTTGCACCGCGTTATGCACCGGCTGTAGGGTTTGCAGGTATTCCCAAATCGCCCGGTTGTCTGCTTTCGTCACCTTGGTATAGGCGGTAAAAGGCATCGCACCATACAGTCTGATCCCATCATGGCCTACGCCTTCTGACATGGCGCGTTGAAAATCATCAAAGGTCCATTTGCCAATTCCGGTATCTGGATCGGGGGTAATATTGGCGCCCATTAGCACGCCAAACGGTGTTTGTAGCGCTACGCCACCGGCAAAAGGTTTGCTGCCTTCCACGCTGGAAGTATGACAGGCTGCACAGTCGCCCAGCACCGCCAGATAACGTCCGCGCTCAACCTGTGAATAGTCCCCATTGCCACCGGCTTGAGCCAACGTGCTAACGCCCAGCGCCAGCAGTGCCAGAGAGAATGACCTCAGTTTTTTCATGCAATCATCTCCCCAGGATTTTTAAGATAGCGCTCACGAATGGCTTCGGCCGCTTTGAACGCCAGTGCACCGACGGTGCCGGTTGGGTTATAGCCTGGGTTTTGCGGGAAGGCAGAAGCGCCAACCACAAACAGGTTAGGCACGTCCCACACTTGCAGATATTTATTTACCGAACTGGTCGAGGGGTCAGCCCCCATAACAAAACCGCCGCAAACGTGTGAAGACTGGTAAGGCGTCCCGTTCCAGTGCCCCTTAGTGGGGCTTTCAACGTACTGACGCGGATTCATTGCTTTGGCGATCTCACCCACCTTATCGGTGCAGTATTGCGCCATTTTCAAGTCGTTCTGCGGAAAGTCGAAGGTCACGCGCAGCAGCGGGCGTCCCAGCGGATCTTTATAGGTCGGATCGAGCGAAAGATAGTTGGTGCGTATAGTGTAACTGCTGGCCTCGCAGCCTATCGACATACTGCTCAAATAGTTTTTGACTGTCGCCTGCTTCCACTCTTTGCCCCATTTTGGTGTACCCGGCGGCACCGGTCGGTAGCCAATAGGGGCCGCGCCAATCGGCGTGACGCGAATACTGCCGCCGCCGAAGAAGCCAAGCCCGCTGTGGTCAAAGTTATCGTTGTTATATTCGTCAATCCCCATTCCGACGGCACCAGCGCCAATAAACGGGTTAAAGTTTTTGTCGTCAAAGAACAGCTGCACGCCGTTGGCAGTTTGGTAGGCATAGTTGCGGCCGGTGGTGCCGGTATTGCTCACCGGATCATAAGGCTTACCGACGCCAGACAGCAGCATCAGGCGCACGTTTTCAAAGGTATAGGCGCTAACCACCACCAGTTCCGCGGGCTGTTCCCACTCATCGCCGGAGGAGTCGATATAGATAACGCCGGTGGCCTTTTTACCGCTTGAGTCCATCACCACTTTCATCACTTCACAGCTGGTGCGCGCTTCAAAATTGTTCTTACGGATCAAGGCAGGCAGAACCGTAGTGATGGCACTGGCTTTCGAATAGTTTGCGCAGCCGTAGTTGGTGCAAAAACCGCAGAAGGTACAAGGGCCCATTTTCACGCCGAGTGGGTTAGTGTAAGGCTCGGAAATAAGCGAAGAAGGCACTGGGAAGGCTTTATAGCCCATATTGCGGGCTGCTTCAGCAAACAGCGTGGGGCCGTAGGGTTGGTCCATTGGGCGAGTAGGGTACTCAATGGAGCGCATCCCTTCGAAAGGATTGCCGCCTTCATGATGCTCTCCATTAACGTTGGCCGCCTTGCCCGAAACGCCGGCTAGGCGTTCAAACGAGGCGTAGTGCGGCTCCATTTCGCTCCAGTCCGTGCCCCAGTCTTGCAGAACCAGCTCGGAAGGCATTTCTTTGGCGCCGTATTTTTCCAGCAGATAGCTGCGTAACCTAAATTCGTTTGGCTGGAAGCGGAAGGTAATTCCCGCCCAGTGGTTGCCCGCTCCGCCGGTGCCGTTGCCTGGGTGGAACGAACCCCATTCGCGCATGGGTAGCGCAGTTTGCGAGGGATTATTACGAATAGTAATGGTGTTTTGACGGTTGCGCAGCATCAACTCCTCACGGGTGTTGTAGCGCAGCTCGTCAGCAACGGTTGCGATATTAAAATCACGCGCGGTATCGCGCCACGGGCCGCGCTCAATCGCCACCACGTCGAGGCCTGCTTCAGTCAGCTCGTGCGCAATAATCGATCCGGCCCAGCCGAGACCAATGACGACCACGTCGGTCTTGGGGAGTTTCTTCGCCATAATATGATGTCCTTAAGCCGTGGCCCTTAGCTTTTTGATACCTTCCACGCATCGCCGCCGGAGATGCTGAGAGGTTCGAGATCCAGTTTTTGGTTATGCTTGCCGATGTATTCGCGGTAGTCGTAGCGCGCGCCCGGAAATCCGAGCATCTTCCACGAGACCATGTTGCGATTACCGCCGTAAATAGGATCAGCAAAGAAACCCTCCATGGTGTTTTTCAGCACAATGGCGAAAAACAGTGTAGAGTCGATCGGGTTCTTAAAACTGGATGCATTAAGGTCAATTTTTCCACTTTCCAGACCGGAGAGCACCTCGTCTTGCTGGTCACCGCTCAAGTCCTTAAAGGATTTTTTAAAATTTTTCTGGGTGTACTCTTCAAGGGCAGCAAGTCCGATGCGATAGCGCTGCTGCGGTACTAAGGGTGACTGGTCGCCCTGTTCCGGCGTGCCTGGCTGGAAAGGGCCCTGCATGTAAAGACGCTCATAGGTGCCATAGAACCCGACCATCTGGCGGTCAATAAAGACCGCACAGCCCGCTTCTTTACCGCCGATGCTGAGATTGTCGGCTGGAATGAGTCGGTCAACAATGGCTTCGAGGGCCGCCGCTTCAGCATCGTTAAAGAATACCCAGCCATCGGTTTCAATTTGCGGAGGAGGACTGCTGTCAAAAGGACTCCAGGTAGGCGTACCTTTAAGGCTGACGGCGTTGGCCGCCTTTGCCGCGCCGAGAACGGCGGATGCGGCTGAAAACGTTAGAATTTGCCGACGAGTGATGCCCGGCAAGGTTTTTTTGCTCATCTTGTTCCCCTGTTTATTTATAAACGCAGCAGATGCAGCGTTTTCAACACATTGATATAAGTAGGGAAGTGCGTTTATTTCATAAAAGAAAAAAGGGATGGCTTTCTGAGCGGTAAAAAACTCAGTCGGGTGGCGTAATCCCTCACTGTTACTAAGGAAGAATAGGATATTTAGCATTGTAAATGAAATGTATATTTATGTTATTTCTATGTAATTCATGTGTGTAATTAGTGTTTTTTGGTGTTTTTAATACCATGACTGGGGGGTGTAAAATCAAGATAAGCAGGAAGGAAAAGTATTTAAATTGATAGGGTTACTGTTGATTTGAAAACGGGTTACCAATCCGCGTTGAAACATAATGCAAGCGGTAATTTGCACCTCTAAAAAATCACACGAATTGCAACACTCCTCACACCTTTTTTCAGAAATTATAGTTAATGAATCTGCCCTGATACTTGAATTTCTGGCCTCGTCCGGTAAGATCAACGCTTAATAGATAAATGTGTGGACTATGACCGACGTCACAAAAAAAAATATAAATTCTGGTAGGCACACCTTTTGCCCCTTGGCGCTGTCTTTGAACAGCGCAATAATCGGCATAGCGCTAAACTGTGTCTTTTATCCCCTGAGCGCTCAAGCGTTTATTAGCGACTCGGCCCTCACCCTCAATCCCGGTATTGACTACTCTGCGCCAGCGTCTGCAGCCAATTCTCCTTTTAACAGTGCTGCGGGAGAGGTAAGCCCTAACGCCTTGCCTGATCTCGGGAGCAATGTGAATAATGGGCTTGCCGCGCAAAGTATGGCTTTCGAGACGAGGGTGGCAACAACGCTAAAACAGTTTGGTGAAGACAGTACGGCGAGCGGCAGCGACGATCCATTACGCGAGCAGGCTGAAACGCTGGCCATGCAGCAGGCTGCGCGATTGGTGAAGCAGGAAACCTCCAGTCTGCTTTCCCCACTGGGCACTACCACGATTAATTTTGACGTGACCGGAGGCAATCTGAGCGGCAGTTCAGCCTCGCTGCTCAGCCCGCTATACCTGAGTAAAACCCTGTTAACCTATAGTCAAATTGGTATTCAACACCTTAGTAATGCCGACGTGGGTAACTTTGGCCTCGGGCAGCGCTGGTCGCATGGCGCATGGATGCTGGGTTATAACGCCTTTCTCGATGATGATTTTGTGAGTGAATTAAAACGCGGCAGCGTAGGCGCTGAAGCCTGGACCGATTATCTGCATTTTTCCGCCAACTACTACCAACCCATTTCCGGTTATCGCCCTGAGTCTCAAGGCTCGGCAACGCTGCGACGCATGGCGGCAGGATATGATATTCGTACCCGCGCCTATCTGCCTTTTTATCGCCAAATTGGTGCCACCCTTAGCTATGAGCAATACCGCGGCGATCGGGTGGATTTGTTCGGCGATGGCAATTATCAAAGCAATCCTTCCGCGCTGTCGCTGGGGGTGAATTACACGCCGGTGCCATTGTTAACGGTTAGCGCCGAGCGGCAACAGGGGCAAAGCGGTGATAATCAGGATCTGCTTCAACTGTCGTTGACCTATAAAATTGGCGTGCCGCTAAGTCAGCAGCTTTCATCGGACTACGTGGCAGACAGCCATTCACTGCGCGGAAGCCGTTTTGATGTAGTAGACAGAAATAATATTCCAGTGCTGGAATTCCGTCAGCGCAAAACGCTGTCGGTATATTTGGCCACGCCGCCTTGGACTCTACAGCCGGGCGAGAGCCTGCCGCTAAAACTGGACATTCGGGCGGTTAATAAAATTCAGGCACTGAGCTGGCAGGGTGACACGCAGGCGCTGAGTCTGACCTCGGCGAAGACCAACAGTAATCCCGACGGTTGGACGGTGATTGTGCCCAAATGGGACGACAGCCCAGGAGCAAACAACAGTTATCGTCTGTCGGTGACGGCGGTTGACAGCAAGCAGCAGAACGTCACTTCAAACTGGATAACGCTTACCGTTCCGCCACCGCTCAGCGCCAGTTCTCCCCAGTACAACCTGAGTTTCGACCATGATGACAACGCTGATAACTGATTTTTTTGTGATATTGCCTTAAATGTGACTGCTTTGCAGAACCCACACCGCGGCTTCGACGCGAGATTTAAGCTTCATTTTTTTCAGCAGATGCTTAACGTGAACCTTGACCGTGCTTTCAGTAATGTTAAGCCGACGGGCGATCATTTTGTTTGGTAAGCCCTCGGCGATAAGCTTTATGATGTCGCGCTCGCGCGGCGTCAGACACTGGATATCGCGGTTGGTGCTTGGGCGGCTTTCGCGCAGGCTGGCGGCCAACACTGGGGTCAGTGTTTCACTCAAGACCATCTTGCCCGAAGCCGCATGACGCAGCGCAATCAGTAAATCCTCAGGCTCCATGTCTTTAAGCAAATAGCCGTCGGCCCCGCGTTTAAGCGCCGTGACGACGTCATCTTCATTATTGGAAACACTGAACACCACAATCCGCCCGGATAAGTCAATTTCACGCATTTTATCCAGCGTATCGAGGCCGTTCATGCCCGGCATATTCAAATCCAGTAAAATCAGGTCCGGATCGAGCCGTTTTGCCAATTCTACGCCCTGTTCGCCACCGCTGGCTTCGCCAATAACCTGTAGCATCGAGTCCAGCGCGATAAGCTGTTTGACGCCGTTTCGCAACATGGGATGGTCATCAATCAACAGGATGGTGGAAGGGTTGAGGTCACTCATAGGTGCTCCTTGTGGGTAAAGGGAGAGGAGTCAGGGCAAAATTTTACTCTAACCAAGGTGCCGCCGCCGTCGCGCGAAGTGACTTGGCACTCGCCTTGTAAACTACTGGCTCTGTCCCGCATTATCATTAATCCATAGTGATTTTGACGCAGCGCTTCAGCGGGAAGTCCGCTGCCGTTATCGGCAATTTGCATCGTAACTTGACCGTTTTCATGGTTCAGACTGAGTGAAACTTGGGTCGCCGCGGCGTGCTTATAGATATTATTCAGCGCTTCCCGCGCAATGTGCAGCAAGTGCACGCCCTGATTAGCGGGGATCAGACGCGGCGGTAACTGATAGTCAAATGTGACCTGCAGCCCCAGACGTGTTGTAAACTCATCCACCGTATGCTGCAACGCCGAGCGCAGCCCGGGCGCGGTGAGCTTGAGCCGGAAGGTGGTCAATAGCTCACGCAGCTGACTGTAGGCGGTGTTTAATTCTTCGCGCATTTGCTTGATTAAAAGAGTATTTTCTTCATTCGGTGACGGGCTTTTCATTTGCAAACAGGCAACCTGAATTTTCAGGCATGAGAGAGACTGCGCCAATGAGTCATGCAGTTCGCGGGCGATGGTCGACCGTTCTTCCATCAGCATCAACTGCTGATGATTGTCAGTTTGCCGGTCCAGCGTCAATGCGCTAGCCAACTGCTCCAGCAGGGTGCCGATCAGCTGCTGCTGGTCGTGCGTTAGCACCTGTCCGTGCGGTAATGTTGCTAACAGCAGCCCATAATTTTCATCGCCGTCACGCAACCGCCAGTTCAGCGAGGCGGACTCTTCAAGCTCGGGAAATGCCTCGGCCTCTCCCCAAGCCAGCCGCGGTGATGGTGATTTCTGACTGTCAATTTCGTGAAAAAATTCTGCGCTGTTGTTGTCATAAAGGCGCAGTTGAATAGCCCGCAGCGGGGTCAAATTTTGCAGCTCTTGCAACACCTGCGGCAGCTTTTTCTCAAGCGATTGGCTGGTGTGCAACTGTCGACTGACGCGATAAAGGAAATCCAGTATCTGATTTTTTTGCAGCAGGCTGCGGGTTTTCTCTTCGACCCGCTGCGCCAGACTGTCGACCATTTCTGCCAGCGCCGCCGACATGCTGTCGAGCGCCTCGCCCAGTAAGTCCATTTCATTTTTTGCCGTATTGGTATGCACTTCGCCGTGAAGATAGCGTTGGGTAAAGTCACCCTGGGTGACCGCATTGGCCTGAGTCAGCAGTTGCTGCCAAGGTTTCTGCAAACGAAGTCGTAGAAAATAGAGAGTGAGTAGCAAAAAAATAAGTGTGAGTGCAATACCTGCCGCCTGAACCAGCGTTATCAGCATCAGATGATGTTCAGTTTTTTGGTCAAGCGCCGCAACCAGCGTGTCGAGCTGGCTAACAAACTCGGCGACTTCGGGCTTAGCCTGCTGTGGCCTGCTGGACTTCTCCAGCTCGGGTTTTAACGACCGCTGCCAGTAATCAAGTATCGCCGCATACTGCGTTTTCAATCCTTCGCGGGTTACCGCGTTAGACAACTCGATGCTGTTCTGGTCGGCTTCAATCTGGCGTAAATAGGCATCGTCCTTTGAGGTTAACGGCAGCGTCGCCAGCAGTCGGTAGCTCTGCATGCGCAGCGACCCAGCCTTGTTAATGGCGTGGGCATTCCCCTGAATGCTTTGTGCCATCCATGAAGCGACGCTCATGCCTGTGACGCCCAGCAGCCCTAAAAGCAGCATCAGCAGGATAATTTGTTTAACCAGTGAAAGTCGGGCCAGTGCAGATTTAATCGTACTCTCCTCCCCGGGAAGTCGGGCTGGGCGCATTTTTCACCATCTTACGGCGGAACCCTATACCCATAAAGTATTACTCAGGCCGTTAGTCGCGCCGAGGTTGACGCATATCAACACTCAGGCCGTGCCCACTGCCTAAGGTGCACCTCAATTAGACTGAATTAACCTGGTGAGGTAGGTATGACTGACGGTACATCATTGCGCAATGAAAAAACGCCCCGCGTGTTAAAAGACTGGCGTCCAGAAGACCGTGACTTTTGGAATGCCAAAGGGCATCGCATCGCCCGCCGTAATTTATGGATCTCGGTTCCCTGTCTATTGCTGGGATTTTGCGTGTGGATGCTGTTCAGCGCCGTGGCGGTTAATCTGAATAAAGTCGGCTTTGCGTTCACCACGGAACAACTGTTTATGCTGACGGCTATTCCTTCAGTTTCAGGTGCAATACTGCGTGTCCCTTATTCCTTTATGACGCCACTGTTTGGCGGACGCCGCTGGACCGCTATCAGTACACTATTTTTGCTGCTGCCGTGCCTTTGGCTAGGCTTCGCGGTTCAGAACACCTCGACCGCCTATTCCACCTTCCTTATTATTGCCTTGCTCTGCGGTTTTGGCGGTGCCAACTTTGCATCGAGCATGTCGAACATCAGCTTTTTCTACCCAAAATCGCATCAGGGTGCGGCACTTGGCATTAACGGTGGCCTGGGGAATCTTGGCGTAAGCGTGATGCAGCTGGTGGCGCCGTTAGCGGTTTCGGTGGCAATTTTTGGCTTCTTTGGCACACAGGGCAAAGAGCTGGCCAACGGCAGTATACTGTGGCTACAAAATGCCGCGTGGATCTGGGTGCCATTTTTGATGCTGGCAACGCTGGCCGCCTGGTTTGGCATGAATGATATCGCCTCATCCAAGGCGTCAATCCGCCAACAGCTGCCGGTGTTGAAACGGGGTCATCTGTGGGTGATGAGCATGCTGTATTTGGCGGCCTTTGGCTCGTTCATTGGCTTCTCTGCCGGTTTTGCCGTCCTGACCAAGACTCAGTTCCCCGACGTAGAAATCATGCACTACGCGTTCTTTGGCCCGTTCTTTGGCGCGCTGGCCCGCTCGTTCGGCGGCATGCTGTCTGACAAACTGGGTGGCGTAAAAGTGACGCTGGTTAATTACTTGATGATGGCCCTTTTTGCAGCGCTGCTATTCCTTACGCTGCCGGTTAACGGGCAGGGCGGCAATTTTATCGCTTTCTTTGCCCTGTTTATGGCACTGTTCCTGACGGCGGGGTTGGGCAGTGGATCCACCTACCAGATGATCGCGATAATATTCCGTAAAACTACCGCCGATCGTGCAATTGCGCAGGGTAAAAGCCCTGAACAGGCACAGCAGGCAGCCGTTACTGACACCGCCGCCGCGTTGGGCTTTATTTCATCCATCGGCGCGATCGGCGGATTTTTCATTCCGCAGGCATTTGGTATGTCACTGGCGATGACGGGGTCGCCGGCTGGGGCAATGAAAGTATTTTTGCTGTTTTATCTGGTCTGCGCGGCGGTGACGTTCTGCGTCTATGGACGTAAAAGTGCGAAATTAGGGGCTGAGAAGCGTAAATAACCCGCCATTGGCGGCAAATTTAGTATTCATCCTCCATACTGTTTTAATGGTTATTTCTCCTTTCGGAGCAGTATGTTTACTCATCGACTCGTATTTCCTGCCAGCGTGCTGCGCGGCCGCGGTGCTATCAACCATCTTGGTGCCGTGTGTGGCCGCCTCGGACAGCGTGCGCTGTTGGTAGGCGGCGCACGCGGTATTGCCAGCGTCGAGGAGAAAGTGGCCGATCAGCTAGACCAGCAAATGGTCAGTTATCTAGGCCACGACACGCTTGGCGGCACCTGCTGTGAAGAGGAAATTAAACAGCTAGCCGACAGGCTTAAACGTCAGGGCGTCGAAGTCGTGATTGCCACCGGCGGCGGCAGGGCGCTTGATACGGCAAAAGCCGCTGGCGTGTTGTGCAATATTCCGGTTGTCACCTTACCCAGCATTGCCGGAACCTGTTCTGCGATCACTCCCTTGGCTTTTCGCTATCATCAAAACGGCCAGTTTCGCGATATGTTCCCTTTGGCCTACGGGCCTGCCGCCGTGGTGATTGACGCCGATTTGCTGGCGACTTCGCCGCTGCATTGGTTGTCCGCAGGACTCGGCGATACCCTCGCCAAGTGGTATGAGTATCGAGCCATTAGTGATATGAATACGCTATCGGGACTTTCAGGCGTTGCGCGCATCAACAGCGAACTCTGTTTCACGCTGATAAAACACTATGCCGCCGATGCCTGTCAGGCTATCCGTCAGGGGCAAGCCAACCTTGCTCTGGAGCAGGTGCTCGATGCTATTTTTCTTTACGCCGGTCTCACGTCAATAATGAGCAACGGCGCGCACACTGGGGCGGCTCACGCGCTGTACGACGGATTTACCGCCTGTGATAAAACGCGCCACGTCGCCCACGGTCTGCTGGTGGGATTCGGTAATCTCTGTTTATTGGCGCTTGAAAACCGCAGTGATGAAGAACTGCTGGCAGCACTGTCTCTCGCACGCGCCAGCGCTATTCCGGTACATCTAAACGAAATTAATTCAGATCTTAACCATGCGGATATTAATCTCATCATCGAAAGAAGTTTACGTGCGCCCGATATGGCGAATATGCCGACAGAAATCACCCAGCAACAGATGCAGGAAGCGATTCAGCGTGTTCAACGACTCAGTTATATAAAAACATAATCCCCGGTCTTTTCTTACCTTCAGAATGCTCGTTTTGTGATATTTATTAATGATCAATATCAATGTTGAACCTATTGGTACGGCGTACTCTTTTTTCATTTTTATGGAGAAATTTATGCCGAATATCATGGACGTAACACTGGGAGTGCCTAGCTGTTTTTACAGCAAAGCAGCATTAAACAACACGACTGCAATTTCAGTGGCGTCAGAGGCAATCGTAGATATTAACAACAATAATTTAGAGATGAAGACATTTAGCTTTCCGCCTCCCGCTTCTGAAAACATCACCTCGACAATGGGTGAAATTCGCGCCAGCAACCAACAGCAGGGGATAAAGGATGCGGTCCTTACGATAGAAGATGAATCAAAGATAGAGCAGGTACCCCAGGCTCAATCAAGAGTCGCATTGTCTAAAGTGCTGCTCGTCGGCACTATTGGCGCACTGGCGCTGACCGGTGGCGTCGCGGGCTGGTTTAGACTTGACTTGGGGCTTGGCCGAGGTTATTCGGGGAGTCGTGAAGCGCACATGAGACATGCGTTAGAAATAGCCAGAAATCCTAATAATATGAATATGTTTCATAATGATCACTAACGGATAAAAACTTTGCCCGTAATATTCCAATTAGTAAACAGTTTTTTAAGCAGGTTGATAACCGACATGCCTGAAAAGATTTTGCCGCCAATCCCTGGCGCGCAAGGCGTTGTGGTTAACGCTACAGCGTATGGATATCAATGCCGTCGCCAATGCTGCTATTTTGGTAGTAAGCGCGCGGAACTTCGACCTGATACTGCTGGTCACCATAGGCCACTTCCAAAATGTATTTTTCGTTTTCATAAGACTCGATCGGAATAAACCCGAAAAAGCCCTCTGCAACGCTGATGGTGCGCGAAGAGGGCACCGCATAGCGATGAACAATTTTGGCTCTGAGTGGCTCTTGCTTGCCGGTGATGTGGTTCCATACCAGATTGACAGGTTGCGACAGAGTGCTGAGCACGCCTGAGGCCAGCGAGTTCAGATCGCTTAAATTGGTCTTCAACGCGGAGGTTGAGTACCAGGCAGAGCGATCGTCAGGCTTACGTGTTGTCATAATTGTTACCTCGTGACAGTCTCGTTGGTCTATATATAACCTAATTACTATATTTTTCTGTCGCTAAGATCCAATCATTTTTTCAACTAAGTTAAGCCAAACAGAAGGTATCGGGCGATAAATTGCCTGCTAATCGCTTATGCAGTGGGGATTCGGCGGCGTTTTTCGGCTAGCAGCAGCGGGCAGGACGGGCACATGGCAATGTCCGGTAATTCGTGGCGCAGACAGCACTGGCGGCGAAAAAGCGGACTTTCAGGGTCGTGCGGATTTTCAGGGCGCAGTGGCTGAAACAGCGGATTTTTTCTTCCTGCCGAAAGTTCTCTTGCATCCAGTAACGCTTTGCCTTCGCTAACATCGGCCTTAACCAACTCAGCCTGCTGTATTCCCCAGCCCACGCGAACCGCCGCATTACCCCAGTAAATGCTGGGCTTTAGCCCCGAGAGGTCAGCCATCGCCTGACAAACGGGACGCAGGTGTTGTTCAATCATCTCTTCGAAACGCAGCAGTGGCGCCTCAACGCTCGGGGTAAACGCTGTTCCTTCACCCCGCAGATAAATCTGCGAGGGCAGGCCTTCCTGCTGCAGACTTAAAAACAGCCGCTCGGGACGGATAGGCAGTTGCCAGTTGTGGGTTAGCGACACGATCACCCAAGTGGGCAGCAGGTAGGCAAAGTACCACTGCGACCACATCGAAATACGCGCACGGCGTTTGTCCGTGTGAGCGGCATCTTCGGCGTGAAATGATAAATAGCGCTCAAGCAAACTGGCACAGCCCTGCTCGGTCGTCAGCAGGCTTAAAGGAAATGCATCCGTTACGTCGGGAGACATAAACTTCAACTGATCCGCAACCCAAGGCAGCGGGCCGCCACGAAAGCTATCGAAAAGTGTCTGCATAGTCAGGTTTAATAGAATCAGCCAATACGTTAGAGATAAATCATAGATACAGAAGAGTATCTAAATCCCAACAGAAATAATAATGATTTCTATTTGTATTGGCATTAATGGCTATTTTACGCTTAATAATTGTGCAGGGCTAAAGCAGCTTTGCCTGCTGCAAGATGTGTCTTATCTGCGCCTTTTTGTCATCACTTAACGGCTGGGCGGGGCGCAAAGCGTTCACCTGCACCTCAACGCCAACCAGACTGATGGCATATTTTATGACGTTATAAAACGGGGTATCTACTGCGTACAGTGGCGGCAACCATGAAAGGCGTTGTTGGAGTTCAACCGCCTTGCTGAAATCCTTGTCACGCCATGCCTGGTATATTCCGCAGGTAATTTGTGGTGCAAAATTGGCGCTGGCAGGAATAGCACCCGCACCGCCCAGAATCAGCGTACCAAAGAGGTATTCGTCATAGCCGGCGAATACTGCAAAATCCGCTCTCACCGGTAACACTGCCTGAATCGTCTCGCGGAGGTGATTAAGGCTGTCGACAGTGTCTTTGAGTCCTACGATGTTGTGATATTTTTGTGCCAGTTTTTTGATAACCGCCACCGGGATAGACTGCCCTGTGAGCGCGGGGAAGTTATAAATCACTATCGGCAGGTCGAGGTTTTCGGCCAAATAGCTGTAGTGCAGATAAATGTTTTCATCCGACAGCGGGTTGTAATAGGGATTGACCACCACCACGCCGTCGGCACCGGCATTCTTGGCATGCTGGGCAAAGGCAAGCGTTGCCTCGGTGCCCGGATGCGCTGCGCCTATCAATACCGGCACGCGTTTGTTGACGTACGCGGTGCAAAACGTGGCAACTTCATGGCGTAGTGCCTCGGACATATGCGCAAATTCACCGGCGCTGCCCAGAAAAAATAGCCCATTGACGCCGCCAGCGATTGTGAAATCAATCAGGCGTTTCATCGCTTCTTTGTCGAGCCGTTCTTTGTTATCAAAGAGGGTAGGAACGGGTGGGATCACGCCGTGAAACAGGGGAGTTGTCATTATTTTCTCCATGCCTATCAATTAAAAGAAACATCATTCATTTATAGAACGATGTTTCATTTTTATATATAGCCTGGGGGAAATTACCGCGCCTTAAGCGAGAAAATTGAATCACAGTCACATATTGAAGGTTACATCACCAGTGCTTGCCCATCTTTACGTGACTCAGTGGCGGCCAGATAATGGCCCTCGGGATGACGAACGATAACCTGCGCGCCGCCAAAGCTGTGGCCCTGAAGTGGATCCTCAACCAGCAGTTCATGGCCCATAGCCCGCAGCGCCGCCAACGTGTTGATATCCAGAGTCGATTCAATGGCGACCTTACGGCCCTCAATCACCCGCCAGCGCGGAGCATCGATAGCCGCCTGCGGATTTTGCCCATAAAGCATAATGCGGATAGCCAACTGCAAATGCCCCTGAGCCTGCATTGGGCCGCCCATCAGGCCAAATGACATCAGCGGCTTGCCGTCACCGTCGGTGGAAAAGGCTGGAATAATAGTGGTAAACGGGCGCTTGTTCGGGGCAACGCAGTTGGCGTGCGTAGGATCTAGCACAAAGCCGCAGCCGCGATTCTGCATACTGATACCGGTCCCTGGCACCACAATGCCGGAGCCAAAGCCCATATAATTCGACTGAATAAACGACACCATCATGCCGCTGGCGTCGGCGGTGGTGAGATACACTGTGCCGCCGGGCTTCGGTGAACCGTACGTGACGTCGCTGGCACGCAGGGGATCAATCAGGCTGGCCCGCTGTTGCAAATATTCGTCACTGAGCAGCTGTTCGGGGCTGAAATGCATGTGGTCAACGTCGGCAATGTGCTGGTCGAGGTCGGCCAATGCCAGTTTCATCGCCTCAATCGACAAGTGCAGTGTCTGCACCGAGTCTACGGGCTGCGTGCCAAAATCCAATTTCTCTAAGATACCCAGCGCAATTAGCGTGGCGATGCCCTGCCCGTTGGGCGGCAGTTCGTGCACGGTGCCCCCGGCGAAGGATTGGGTCATGGTCTCCACCCAGTCAACTTTATGATTTGCCAGGTCGTCAAGGGTCATGACACCGCCAAATTCGCGGCAATGATCAATCATTTTTTCTGCCAGCTCGCCGCGATAAAAAGCCTCACCTTCGGTTTTGGCAATCAGCTCCAGCGTGTCGGCCAGCGCCGGATTACGAAATATTTCGCCAATTTCGGGCGCAGCGCCATTGGGGATAAAACATTCGCTAAAGCCGGGTTGGTCGGCAAGCTTTTTGGCCGCTATTTTCCACAGGCGGGCGATCAGCGGTGATACCGGAAAACCGTGACGCGCGTAGTCTATAGCCGGTTGAGCCAGCGTAGTCAGCGGCAGCGTGCCGAATTTTTTCGCCAGCTCGACCCAGGCCGACACAGCGCCGGGGACGCTAACCGAATTCCAACCGTATGTCGGCACGGCGTCTTGGTCGGCGAAATATTCGGCAGTCCAGGCAGCGGGTGAGCGGCCAGAGGCATTCAGGGCGTGCATCTCCTTGCCGTCCCAAACGATAGCAAACGCATCACTGCCCACGCCGCAGCCGCTCGGTTCAACCACGGTCAGCGCCATCGCAGTGGCCACGGCGGCATCCACGGCGTTTCCGCCGAGCATCAGCATACGCATTCCTGCCTGAGCGGCCAGAGGCTGCGAGGCAGACACAGCATTGGCACCCATCATGCTTGGGCGCAGCGTAGGGTAAGCGACATTAAAATCGTAAGACTGAGACATCATGACTCCTGCAATAGAGAACCTGTTTTAGGGTGATATTCACGGCAAGGCGACGCAGCACGGCATCCACGGAGCAAGAATTGCTAGCAGATCAAACGCTATCACAATCTGTACAGCTATCACCGCGCTTTTGTTCGACAAAAATTTGCTAAGGGTCTAATCCAAGAGCAGCTACAGATTCAATAATGAACCTATGATGACGGAGATAAATGTCGAAACGTACCTGGCTACTCGCCAGAACATGCACCTTGCCGGTACGTCTTGTGATCGATGGCCGTGTTGTATAAATTAAATTTAAGAATCGGCACGTTGCCCTATAATGACTCATAAAAGAATGAGATGCAGATGAGAACGTTGAAGTTAGGTCATTCAGGTTTAGAGGTGTCAGCCGTCTGTTTGGGATGCTTGACCTACGCGCCTAAAGAGGCCAGTGGATATACGTGGTCGCTTGATGAGGCAGAGAGTCGCCCGTTTATTCGCAAAGCGCTGGAGCTAGGAATTAACTTCTTTGATACCGCCAACTCCTATTCCAATGGGGCCAGCGAGGAGATCCTCGGGCGTGCACTGAAAGACTATGCCAATCGCGACAACGTGGTTATCGCCACTAAGCTGTATAACCCTATTCGCAGCGGTCCTAATAGTAAAGGCTTGTCGCGCAAGGCAATTATGACCGAATGCGATGCAAGCTTGCGTCGTTTGGGAACGGATTATATCGATCTCTATCAGATCCACCGCTGGGACTACGACACGCCGTTGGAAGAGACGTTGGAGGCACTGCATGATTTGGTAAAAGCAGGGAAAGTGCGTTATCTCGGCGCTTCATCCATGTTTGCCTGGCAATTTTCGAAGGCACTGCAGGTGGCAAAATACAATCGCTGGACGCGCTTCATCTCTATGCAAAACCATCTTAACTTGCTGTATCGCGAGGAAGAACGGGAAATGTTGGGGTTGTGCGAAAGTGAAGGGATTGGCGTGACGCCTTGGAGCCCCCTGGCACGTGGTCTGCTTGCACGTCCTTGGCAACAGCCTACCAACAGCCCACGCGCAGGGCACGATAAGTTTGCCAGCAAACTTTATGCAGCGACTGCTGAAGCCGACAGACGGGTCATTGATGCGGTATCGTATGTTGCTGCTGAGCGCGGCGTACCCCAGGCACAGATAGCCTTGGCCTGGTTGTATCACCACAAATCAGTGATAGCACCGGTCATTGGCGCTACCCGCTTCACACATCTGGATGATGCCGCCGCCGCGAGTAATTTGGTTCTAACAGTTGAAGAAATACACACCCTTGAAGCGCCCTATATTCCGCACAATGTTGCTGAGCACGATTAGCTTAGGTTCGGTCAGCGTTTTCTTCTGCCTGCCAAATGTCGCTCATTACCGTCTCGAGTTTTTTAAATAGCCGATAGCGCGGTTCGTGAAACGCCAACAGTTCGGCTCTGGGCAGAAGCGGCTGCGGGCTGACGGTGACGACCTGTGCCACGCCTGTCGACAAATTCGACCAAATCCCCACGCCCACCCCAGCACAAATTGCGGCGCCTAGGGCACCGGTCTCTTTGCAGCGGGTTACGCGTATTGGAATGCCCAGTACGTCGGCAAACATCTGCGGCCAGATGCTGCTGCGCGCTGCGCCGCCGGAGAGTGTCGCCTGTTCAAACGCTATGCCCGCCGCGCGCAGCCTGTCGATGTGCGCGCGATGGGCAAAGATGACCCCTTCAAACAACGCATAGAGCATATCAGCGCGGGTGTGCCATCCGCCGAGACCATAGAAACCGGCCTTGGCAGGCCCTGCTTTGCGACTCGAGTAAAGATAAGGGTGATAGATAGGTAACTGATTATTGGGTGTTACGCTGGCGACAATGTCACTGCTGCGCGTGGCACCCTGTCCCGCGCGACCGTCGTCAAACTCGCGCAGGAACCAGTCAAGATTGGCCGCCGAGGTGGCGCTGGCTTCAATTGCCATATAGCGGTCGCATTCAATGACCGAATTCATAAAGACTGGCCGTAAATAGTCCGGTTTATCAACCACCACCTGATTAATGCTCCAGGTTCCCGCCACAATGGAGGCCTCGCCAGTATTGACTACGCCGGAACCGACGGCGCTGGCAACAACGTCGAAAATCCCGGCCACTATTGGCGTTCCCGCGAGCAGTCCGGTTAGCGCGGCGGCTTTTTGGGTCACGGTACCGACCACCTCACAGGATTCATGCAGCGGCGGCAGTAAAGGCAGGGCATCGGCGATGTCATACAGCGCCATCAGCTCGGAGTCATAATTTCTATTGGCGTAATAAAGCAGGCCAGCTCCGGCGGCGTCCGAATAGTCGCCAGAGATTTCACCGCTGAGAAAATGGACGATAACGTCCTTGGCAAACAGCACGTGTCCCAATTGGCGATATACGTCGAGCTGATGGCGTTTGAGCCAGCTTAGGAGGATTGGCGTGGCGGCAGGCCAAGGTTTTTGCAAAGAGCGCTGATAGATAGCGCGGTCGCCGCCGTCAATTTCCAGCTCGTGTACGCGGGTAGCGGCGCGATGGTCGATAGACTGGATCCCCAGCAGCGGCCTACGCTGTTTGTCGAGCGCATAAAGTCCGTTTCCGTGACCGGCAGCACCGACGGCAATCACCTGCAAATTAAGCTGCGCTGCCTGAGCCAGGCAGTCGCGAATAGCACGCGTTACGCCGTGATAAATGTCCTCGAGGGGGCGCTCGGCGAAACCCGGCTGCGGCTGGTGGGTTTCGCCTGCACATTCAGCGACAGAAAGCACCTTGCCTTGCAGGTCAAACAGCACTGCTTTTATCATGGTATTTCCGGCGTCGATCCCTAACAGACACTGACTCATAGCGTAACTCCACGACAATAACGAGGGGCAATCTTTTCAGTAGCGCTGATAAATTTCCAGCGCGTCGGCCCCGCTTGCACCCTGATGAATGATTGCCATCAGCGCCTTGACCACCTGAGAAGGATTGCTGTGCTGATACACGTTGCGACCATAGACCATGCCCGACGCACCCTGCGCCATGAGCGCGGCAGTCTTGTCCAGCACGGCAGAAAGCTCGCCTTTACCACCGCCGCGTACCAGCGTCGGGCAGCGTGCCGCCTCGACCACGAGATGAAAATCTTCAACGTTTTCGGTCGGGTCGGCCTTGATAATGTCGGCCCCTAATTCGCGCGCCAGTCTCACCAATGGCACAATTCTGCTGACGTCGCCGAGCGATCCATAGGCGGCACCCTGGCCGGCGGGGGCCATGACCAAGGGTTCAACCATCAGCGGCATGGCGTATTTTTCACAGGCGTGGCGCAGGCGACCAATGTTTTCGACACACTGGCGGAAAATGCCGGGTTCGTCGGGGATCATGTACAGGTTCACGACCACGGCGGCGGCATCCATTTGTAGGGCGGCGAGAATAGGCGCATCGGGATTGTGCAATACTGCCCACATTTCGCGGTGGCGGGCGGCGTTATAGGCATTGCCTACGTCTGTGCGCATGACCAGTGCCGGTTTTTTCTGTGCCGCATACTGCAATAAATCTGCTTGCCCGTAGTTGACCTGAATGGCATCCGGCTGTGCGGCAATCAGGCTGGTCATCACGCTGCTGATGTCCTCCAACCCAATCAGAAAGTCTGGCTCGTTGGCAATGCCGTGGTCGATAGCGACATCCAGACACTTTCCGTTAGTAAATAAACGGTTAAGTCTGACCTTATTCGTTGCTGACATGAAGAGGGCCCTCATTGAGATGCGTAGGGTAAAGCCCGGTCAGCCCGTGAAGGCTGGCAAGGCGTGAAAGCGTTGTTTGCAGATGTTGGGCGCTGCTCGCCGAGTCCCAGCCAAGTTCGGCAGCCAATAATTTACCCACTTCCGACACGCGCGCTTGGGTAAGTTGTCCGCCAATCGCCATCGGCGTTCGGCGCACCAGCAGGTCTTCGAGCGTTTGTACCTGCTCATGCTGAATGAGATAACGCAGCTCGTTGCGGCTGTACTCAGGGAAGTGTTCGAGTGGACTGTCAGCGTCAAGCGTCATAAACGCGGCAATGTCGGCGGCGGCTGTACCGTAACGGGTAAGTAGTTGACTGATGCGCGCATTCCCCAGGCCGGTCTGCTGGCTAATACGCTGTACCCAATCAGCCATTTTTTCATCGGCGGGGTAATTTTTTCCGCCGCCGATAGCCAGATCTTCAGTGTTCACTCGGCGTTTTTCGCCAAGCAGGTTTAACACTTTATCTGCCGCCTGCTCGCCAAATCGGCGAAACGTGGTCCACTTTCCGCCCACCAGACACAGGGTAGAATAGTCGCGACCGGCTTCTGGCGGCAGTAGAATCAGAGAGTGATTGCGCGAGATACGGCCATTTAGCGTGCTGTCGCTGGCGGGCAGGGGACGCACGCCGCTGAAGGTATACAGTACGTCGCTGTCGTTAATCGAAAACTGCGGAAAGATAAACTTCAGTGATTCGAGGATGTAGCGCTGCTCGTCGGCCTCGCAAATGACGTCGTCAGGATTATCAATGCGGATATCGGTCGAGCCAACTAGCACGTTGCCAAACCACGGAAACATGATGCAAACCCGTCCTTCCTGATTTTCGTAGTAAACCATTTCACCGTTGAGGGCCGCCAGCAGCCGGGGATGCCGGACTATTAAGTGCGACCCTTTAGTACCGCCAATCAGTTTTTTGGCCGACCTGCCCGGTATCAGCGTGCTATTCAGTCTGTCTATCCAAGCACCTGTCGCATTGACCACCACGTGAGGGTGTAGCGTAAACGGCTGCCCGCTGAGGGTGTCTTGCAGGGTTATGGTTTCGCCATCGCTGGCGATAAGTTTCACATAATTTAAAGCCAGAGCCTGCGGATTAGCCTGCTCAGCGTCGTTAACCAGCTCAATTCCCAATCTCTCGGGCTGACTTATCCAAGCGTCATAATACGTAGCACTGCATTTTACCCAACCGGCAAAGTCTGGCCAGCGCTGCTTGGTAGCGCGTTGGCTATTGAGTTGGTGGCGGGGCATTGAGCCGTGTTGACGGGTGTAGAGGTCATACATCGACAGGCCGGTCTTAATGATTAATGCGCCGCGGCGTGCGGGGCGTTCGCTAAGACGTAAAAAGCGTTTTCCCGCATTAATTAGCCCGCCGCTCCAGCTGTCGATTGGCACCGTTGTGCGCAGGGGATGAACGTAGTGTGGTGCATTTTTCAGTAGTCTATCGCGCTCTTGAACCGACTCTTTGACCAGCGAAAATTCACCGGTTTCGAGATAGCGTAGCCCGCCGTGAATCATCCGTGAAAGCGCGCCGCTGGCGGCCTGACACCAGTCTCCTTGTTCTACCATAACCACAGGAATGCCCTGCAGAGCCAGCTCGCGGAAGGTGCTGATGCCGTTGATACCCCCGCCGACAATAACCACAGGCGTAGCGGTCATTTGCTGTATTTTAATGATTTTCGCCGCGCGAATTTCGCCGCAGTTCTCTACCTGACTGAACATGTTGACCTCCTTTTACTGCCGTTTTCGGCAACGTCAGACTCAGCGCGCTAATCCTTAACGAGGTAAAAATAAATAATAAATTCAGGAATAGAGTTCATTAAGAGGTATAGGAGAGGTGGACGCTGAGGGGCAACAAAACTTTTGTAATACTTTCTGGAGTGTGATCCAGGTCAGGGGGGAACGGAGGGTCTTTTAAACATCACGCTGCGCGAAGGAGCCGCGTGATGTTTTACGGGGTCGGACCTTATGACTGAATCAATCGATGCTGAGGATTGCGCGCGTGGCAATCATTGACTGAGCGAGTGCGGTGCCGTCGCGATGCAGTTTGTTGAGCAGACTGCCTCCCAGCCAAAGTTGGTAGAGCGCCGCGGCGGTTTGTTGCGCATCAGCCACCGTCAGTGAGTTGTCCTTCTTCCCCTGCTCAATGCAGCGCGTCAGACGCTCAATAATTTGCGAGGTGCCGTCGCGCAGGGTGAGGCGCATTCCTTCAGAGAGATCGGCCACTTCGGCGCTAAGCTTCACCACCAGGCACTCCAGCGCTTCACACTGGTTTGAGGTAATGTCATAAGAGTAGCGGTCGTGCCAGTTTTGCCAGTAGCGCATGAGCCGTTCGCGCCCGCTGATGGCTGGGTTGGAAAATATCTGTTCGAGTTCAGAAACATAGTTGCGGAAGTAGTCCTCAAGCAGTGCCTGACCGTATTGTTCTTTTGACTTGAAATAGTGATAGAACGACCCTTTGGGCACACCGGCAGTTTGCAGAAGCTCGTTGAGCCCTACGCTGGTGAAGCCCTTGGCCGCCATCATCCGATAGCCGGTATCAAGTATGTGTTGTCGAGTATCATCATAAGCTTGTTTCATACGGCTGATAATATCACTCACTAGACCAGTCGTCTAGATTTCATCCAGTAAAATACTTCACCGCCATTATCGACAATTAAGCTCGACAAAATCATTCTCAGAAAAAAGTATTGACATCGAAAAGCAGGAGGTAGAGTATGCCCAAAGTTTATAGACGACTGGTCTGTTATTTATTTGAATCTTGCTGATGCAGCTTAAAGCAGGGCTCAAAATCCATAACCGGCCATGCGTTAGACTTTCTAAAATATAATGATGAGGTTTCAACATGAAAATTCTGATGGTACTGACTTCGCACGACACGCTGGGCAACACGGGCAAGAAGACCGGTTTTTGGCTTGAGGAATTTGCTGCGCCTTACTACGTATTTAAGGATGCCGGCGCCGAGGTAACACTGGTTTCGCCTGCGGGTGGGCAACCGCCGCTAGACCCAAAAAGTGATACGCCGGAAGCACAAACCGCAGAAACTGACCGATTCCGTCAAGACCCGGCAACCCAGCAACTGCTGGCAAACACGGGGCGCCTTGCCGACGTTAATGCCGCTGACTTTGATGCGGTGTTTTATCCTGGTGGTCATGGGCCGCTGTGGGATTTAGCAGAGAGTGCAGACTCCATCGCCCTGATTGAAGCCTTTGCTGCTCAGAAAAAGCCGCATGCTTTTGTCTGTCATGCGCCTGGCGTTTTGCGCCATGTAAAAAATGCAGATGGCAGTGCGCTGGTAAAAGCGCGCAACGTTACCGGATTTACTAATTCAGAAGAGGAAGCGGTGGGCCTGACCCAGGTGGTGCCTTTCCTGGTTGAAGACGAATTTATCCGTCTGGGCGGTCAATATTCAAAGTTGGGCGATTGGCAGGTTTATGTCGTGGTTGACGGTCTACTGGTTACCGGGCAAAACCCTGCGAGTTCTGCCGCGGCGGCTCAGGCATTAATCAAGCTGTTGGCCGAGTAATATCAAGCGGTTGGTAAAATAATACCAAGAATGATTCACCCGACGTGGCGGGTGAATCATAAGAGTTGGTAACGCCAGAGGCGTTAACTTGCAGACTGCGCTAGATTTTTTCGACGATCTTAGCCTTGCGCAGGCGATTTATGCTGATAATGAGGGCGAAAATTGTTGCCACCACGGCGACCCACAGGCTCATTGTTACGCCCTGTACCTCCGTCAGCGTAGTTGAATGCAGCACGTCGCCTGAATGCGCATAAATTGAAAGAATAACACCGACCAACGCCGCGCCAAGACATTGGCCAAGCGTGCGCATTATCGCCAGAACGCCCGACGCATAGCCGCTGTTTTCCCGAGAGGCGTTGGACAACATTTCGCGGTTGTTGGGGCTTTGGAAACAGCCAAACCCTATCCCGCACAGCAAACTGCGCAAACCAATATCCCAGTAGGCCGGATTACCTGGCAGCAGCGCCAGCAGCACCAGTCCGAGCGTAAAGAGACCCAGTCCCACGGTTGAAATTAATGCCGGTGAATAGCGGTCTGAAAGCCTTCCTGCATAAGGCGCGGCGAGAATAATGCCTATTGGCCAAGGGGTAAAAAGCAGCGCTGAACCAAACGCACTGTAGCCATAAACGCTTTGGAACAGAAACGGCAGTGCCACGAAAGTGATCCCCTGACCGACAAACGAAGACAAAGAGGTTAACGCCGCGAGCGAAAACCTCGCCGACGCAAACATACCCAGCGGCAGCAAAGGCTTTATCGCTCGACGCTGTCGCCAGACAAACGCCCAACCGGCAACGACGGCGGTCGCGCCGTAAGCGGCTGCGGCCATCATTGCATCCTCGCCATGAGTCTGTGAAAAACTGCTGGCGGCCATCACCAGCGCGCCCAGCGCCGTGGCGGACAACAGCGCGCCGGCAATATCAAAAGGCTCTTTAGTCTGTGGACGATTTGCTGGAATGGCGCGCAGTGCCAGTAATATAGCCATCGCCCCCAGCGGAATATTAATGGCAAACAGCCATTGCCATCCCAGTACCGATAATAGCGTGCCGCCAAAAATAGGCGCGACAGCGGTACAGGTGGCAATCAATAACGCATTGATCCCCAATATTCGCCCCAACAAACGGTTAGGAAAAGACTGACGAAGGACAGCCGGCGCAATGCTCAGCGTCGCCGCGCCGCCAATGCCTTGCAGCAGTCGCATTCCGATCAACATATCAAGCGAAGAGGAAAGGGCACAGCCAAGAGACGCCAGCGTGAACACGAATAGACCCAAAATAAACAGGGTACGAAAGCCAAATCGACTGGCCAGCGCGGCAAAAATTGCCAATGTCATGGCAGCAGAGAGCAGGTAACCATTCGCCACCCACACTGCGTCAGCCGCCGGAACGCTTAACGATTGTGCTATTCTCGGCAGAGCAATGTTGACGATCGAGCCATCAAATACCGCCATGGTTGTGGTGGTCATTACGGCCGCCATCGCTAAAAGCCGCTGTTGGCCGGGCAGTCCTTCATCCCCAGGTTGGTCAGAAAATAAAACCATCGTAAAAACCTCAGTTAATGATTAGCCGTTTGGCAATGCAATGACTATAGTCACCCTTTACAGCAGGCGGAAGACGCAACGGTTGCATTTATAACCTGCACCAAACGCCTTTCATGACGATGTGCCAAGGAATACGATGAGTGATGACTGAACCCGACCTTAACTTGCTCATTGCGCTCGACGCGCTACTGGCAGAAGGAAGCGTAGCCGCGGCAGCGCGTCGTTTACACCTTAGCGCTTCGGCGATGAGCCGCACGCTGGGCCGTCTGCGCAGCGTGACGGGCGATCCGCTGCTGGTGCGTGCAGGCCGGAATATGGTGATGACGCCCTACGCCGAAGCGATTCGCGAGCGCACCCAGCGCGCCGTTTCAGAGGCGCGGGCCGTGCTTCAGCCTCGTTTAGTTGAGCTTGATTTATCGACGCTGCGTCAAACCTTTACCCTACGTGCCAACGATGGTTTTGTTCAGGCATTTGGCGCGGCGCTGATTGCCGCGGCGGCAGAAGAGGCTCCGGGAGTTTGTTTATGTTTTATACCTAAGCCGGAGAAGAGTGCAAAATATCTGCGTGAAGGGTTGGTGAGTCTTGAAATAGGCGTGCTGGGCGAGATGGGGCCAGAAATACGGTTACAGGCGCTATTTCGAGACCGATTTGTTGGTGTGGTCAGAAAGGGGCATCCATTTGAAAATTACCCTACCGTGACCGCCGAACGCTATGTGGACTTTGCACACGTCGTAGCTTCACGGCGGGGAGAAATGATCGGTCCGGTAGATCAAGGGCTGGCCGAACGGGGTCTGCAACGCAAGATTGCCGCGGTAGTGCCTAACTTCTCCGCCGCGCTAGCGGTTGCCCAGGCGTCCGATCTGGTGGCGTTGGTGCCTGCCTCTTTTATCAATATTCAACCGAAAGGCGAGATCCCCGCGTTCTATCTTTTTGAACTGCCGGTAAAAACCCACGTCATTACCATTTCTCAAATGTGGCATCCGCGCTCGGAGGTTGACCCGGCCCACCGCTGGCTGCGGCAATTGGTGCTGCGCGTGTGTCGTCAACGGGTGCCCAACGGCTGACTAAACGCCGCATCTATCGGTTTGTGTTATACCATCAAAACAAAGCGCTATTGGCTACTGCGCCCCGCTGTCATTACTCTAGGCAGGACACGTGATATTCCCTCAACCCTCACTGACTTTCGCCGCCGCCAGACTGGATGGCACGCCTCCATCGCGGCAGTCGGATGCTATGACTTTGGAATCCCAGCACCATGCCTGATATCGCCGATCGCTTAAAGAATGTTACTGTTTCTGCCTCCGTTGCCATGACACAAAAGGCGCGCGACCTTGCTGCGCAGGGAGTGAGCGTGGTTACGCTCTCAACCGGTGAGCCAGATTTCCCTACGCCGCCGCACGCGATTGAGGCTGCCTATGCCGCCGCGCTCGGCGGTGACACGCGTTATCCGCCGACTGACGGTACCCCCACTCTGCGCGCGGCGATTGCGCGTAAATTCAAGCGTGACAACAATCTTGATTATGACGTGTCGCAAATTATTACCGCCGGCGGTGCCAAGCAGATTATCTTTAATGCCATGATGGCGACCATTAATGCTGGGGATGAAGTGATAATCCCGACGCCTTCATGGATAAGCTATGCCGATATCGTTAAGTTTGCCGGGGGGACGCCTGTTCCTGTCGCCTGCCCACAGGAGAACGGTTTCAAGCCTTACCCTGCGGATTTAGACGCGGCAATAACGCCTAAAACTAAATGGTTGTTATTGAATTATCCCAGTAATCCAACCGGTTCTGTGGCCACCCGCGCCGAGATTCAGGCCATCGCCGACGTCATGCTGCGCCATCCTAACGTGTGGATAATGACCGATGATATCTATGAGCATCTCATTTATGACGAGGTGACGTTTTACACGCTGGCAGAGGTGGAGCCGCGCCTGTTTGACCGCGTATTGACCGTTAACGGCGTGTCCAAGGCTTATTCCATGACCGGCTGGCGTCTTGGCTTTTGTGGCGGCCCCAAAGAATTGATTAAAGCCATGAGTAACGTGAATTCGCAAAACAGCGGCGGGGTGACGACCTTGACTCAGGCTGCCGCCGTGGCGGTGCTGGACGGTCCGCAAAGCCTGCTGAAAGAGCGCGCCGAGATTTATCGCCAGCGCCGTGATTTTGTGCTTGAACGTCTATCGACCATTGAAGGCCTGAGTTGCCATAGACCGCAGGGGGCATTTTATCTGTTCGCCAATATTGCCGCCTTTATCGGCAAGACGTCTGCTGGCGGCCGCAAGATTAACAACGATGCTGATTTCGTGATGGCGTTGATTGAAGAAAAGCACGTCGTGACTGTGCAGGGTGCGGCCTACGGCATGAGCCCTTATTTCCGCCTTTCCTATGCGACCAGCATGGAGATGCTCAAAGAGGGGTGCGACCGCATCGCCGCTTTTTGCGAAGGCATGGCGTAAGTCTTACAGAACAGAGAATGAAAAACGGGACCCCTGATAGGTCCCGTTTTTTTTAGCCAGCATTCAGTCTGGCAGACTGCACAGATAGGCGACTCAGCCAGCGCCTGACTTCCTCACCTACGCGAATGGCTTCGCGAGCATCACACTGAATCAGTTGAATCGATTCTCCGGCCTGAACCTGTCCCAGTCGCCATAAATCCTCTTCAATAATGCCCGCTATTTTCGGGTAGCCACCTGCGGTATTGGCATCACTCAGCTGCACGATCGGTTCTCCCGCTGGGGGCACTTGTACCACGCCGGGCACCAAACCATAGGAGCGCATCTCGAGAGTCTGCGAAGCGATTATCGGCTCACCGGACAGGCGATAGCCGGTGCGATTACTGTGCACTGAGACCTTCCAACTCTGCGACCAGAAGCGCGCGTGGTCGGACGAAAAAAGCGGGTATTCTCCGGCAGGAATAGCGCGAAGTTGAACCACGCCGTCGGCACGGCTGGAAAACAGGTCCGGCATGGCAACCTGCGGCGGCACAATACCCACGCCCTCGGTGGGAAGCGACGGTGCCCGAGTTTTCCCCAATGGAAGGACATCGCCCGATTGCAGCGGTCTTCCGCAGTGTCCGCCAAAGCTGCCGCGCAGGGCGGTGCTGCGTGAGCCAAGTACCAGTGGCACATCTATTCCTCCGGCGACGCACAGATAGCAGCGTGCTCCCTGACGAGGGAAAGACAGCTCCAGCTCTTGTCCTTTTTTTACCGAACATCCCCACCACGGCGGAAGTTCTGCGCCATCAAGCCGCGCACGCCCGTCTGCTCCGGTGATGACAATGCTGGTATCACATAAAAAACGCACCCGAAAGGGGAAGAGTTGAACTTCAATTGCGGCCGCGTTTTCCTCGTTGCCCAATAAAATATTTCCGGCACGCAGCGCCAGCGGGTCCATCACGCCAGCAATCGACACGCCTAGATGGCGAAATTCTTTGCGGCCTAAATCCTGTACGGTGTTCAGCGCACCGGTCTTAGTTATTTCAATCACAGCTCAATCCTTGCGGGTACAAAACGAACCGTATCACCTGGCGTCATTAATGCCGGGGATTCTGCCGTCGGGTCAAAAACGTCGATCTCGGCGAAGCCGATGGCGTTCCAACCGTTAGGACCGGTCAGCGCCGAAACGCCGGCCTGTTCGCCGCCGATGGTCACGGTGCCTTTAAGCATATTTAGTGAGGGGATTTTTTTCCTTGGCGTGGCGAGGGCGGGGTCAAGGCCGTGCAGATAGGCAAAACCTGGGGCGCTGCCGAGGGCAAAAACGGTGTAGGTTGTCTGATGGTGACGCCGTACGACCTCGGCGGCCGACAGCCCGCAGTGTTGGCAAACAGCGTCAAGGTCGGTGGCGTGTTTACCGCCGTAAATTACTGAAATTTCAATCATTTTCCCGTCAGGCATCACGTCCTGCGCCTGCTGCCATTGGTT
This sequence comes from Rouxiella silvae, assembly GCF_002093625.1. Lineage (GTDB taxonomy): Bacteria > Pseudomonadota > Gammaproteobacteria > Enterobacterales > Enterobacteriaceae > Rouxiella > Rouxiella silvae. Next base: position 43,154 of record NZ_MRWD01000028.1, read on the forward strand.
TTCCAACATCAGCAAGGTGTCGTCATAGTCAATCGGCGTTTGGCGAAATACCACCAGCAAGTTGGTGACGCCGGGGATCAGCGATTCAACGTCTACCCGCTGTCGGAGTGCCGCCGCGAGGGACCATACTCGTCGTTGCGAAGGCAGGTCGAATGCTCCCGGCGCCTCAACCAGCCACGCCCGGCTGCCAATGGTTGACACTTTTATCGCGCCCCGTGGACTTCTTTTCCCAGCAAGCATTTTTAATCCTATGTTTAGCCAGCTCAGCATAGCGCGAGTATATAAGTACGATTTTGCACTGCATAAGAGGGAAACACTGTATGGGGATATGCGTTTTGTATGACCTTGAAGGCGTGTTGTTGCAGGATTGTCTTCAATACATCACCGCAGGAATATTAAGAACATATTACGCTGCTGAATTTTTATCTTGAATGCTATCTGAAATATAAACCAGAACATTTAAACTCACTTTACTTATTGACAATGTTATATGTCGTGGGTAAATTGCACGGGCCGGAAGTTGCGGCCTTTCTTAACTCAACATAAGAGCCTAATGGACACTGTATCGAGTAGCTTCCCGAATATCGTTTCTAAAGCGATTCGGAATATTAAACATGAAATTGACTGTGATCGTTTCATCGTTTTGGTGTGCTTCGCCGGAGCCTAACGCTCTTGTGTTAACTCACCTCAACCTGAATTATTACGGTCCAGAGGTGTGTTATGAACTTCAAATCTACTCTTTTCCCAACCGTCAAGGTGTCAACGTTAACGTTACGCGTTCGGCCGTCCCGAGACAGGGCGCAGGCTGAGCATAAAAAGCGTGATGATCTGACATTTTTGCGTAAAATCAGCCAATTAAATCATCGTGTAATCAACTGGCGCGTGAGTCCTGTCAGCGGCCAGCTTGAACAACGTTGCTCCTTTTCCGACAGCGAAGACCCACAAAGTCGATGCTTCTCTGCCTGATTCAGCACGTGGTTTGATATAAAGCCTGAATTCCACTTATAGGGATTAATTCAGCTTTAATGAGCCACGCTGAGTTTGCCATTATTTATGTCACGAGAATATTCCGTGTTTTTTTAAACGCCGTTTTCGCCTGCACGTAAATAAAATAAATTAATTATCTCCCAGTCTGTTTATTTATTAATAAATGGGCGGAGGTTTTGCGCCGAATATATTACAACACCGATTGCCTGAGTGATGAGGAATAGTTACGGCTGCCTAAAATTTGGCATCTGCCGTTAACTTCATCTTCACTGCGTGGCGACAGGAGTACTACCATGACCGTACAAAACAATAATGTTAAACAACGCGATAACAAAAATCGCAAGTCTAACGGCCTCTCCATGCGTGCCGTCCAAGAGGCCAAGAACGGCGTTGCGGTAACGCTGCTCAACCTTAATGCCACCAAAGAAGGACTGCTGAACGCCAGCGCGGCCGACCGTCTGGAAAAGCATGGCTACAACGAAGTCGTACACGACCGGCCACCTCATGCACTTATCCAGTTAATCAAGGCTTTCAACAACCCGTTTATTTACATTTTGGGCATGCTGGCCTGCATCAGTTTTTTCACCGACTACTGGCTGCCCATCCACCACGGCGATGACGGAGATCTGACCACTGTTATCATCATCGGCACCATGGTTAGCCTCAGTGGACTGGTTCGTTTTTGGCAGGAGCACCGCTCGGCGAAGTCGGCGGAAGCGCTGAAAGCCATGGTACGCACTACCGCGACGGTACTGCGTCGCAAGCACCTTGGTGAGGTGGGCAAGCTGCGTGAAATACCGATGCGTGAACTGGTGGTGGGCGATATCGTTCAGTTGTATGCCGGCGATATGATCCCCGCCGACGTGCGGTTGATTGAATCTCGAGACTTGTTTATCAGCCAGGCGGTATTAACAGGCGAAGCACTGCCAGTCGAGAAATATGACACGCTGGGTGATGTGGCACAGAAGTCCGCCAGCGATGAGTCTGGCGAAAACGATAATCTGCTGGATATTCCCAATATCTGCTTTATGGGCACCAACGTGGTCAGCGGCACAGCATTAGCCGTGGTCGTCGCGACCGGCCCGCGCACCTATTTTGGCTCGCTGGCGAAAGCCATTGTCGGTACGCGGGTCCAAACGGCCTTCGACCGCGGCGTCAACAGTGTCAGTTGGTTGCTCATTCGCTTCATGCTGGTGATGGTGCCGGTGGTGTTCTTGATTAACGGTGTGATGAAAGGCGAATGGTGGGATGCATTACTGTTTGCTCTGGCGGTTGCGGTAGGGTTGACCCCGGAAATGCTGCCGATGATTGTCAGCGCTAACCTGGCAAAAGGCGCGGTGGCGATGGCCAAGCGCAAGGTGGTGGTTAAACGTCTTAACGCGATTCAAAACCTGGGCGCGATGGACGTGCTGTGTACCGATAAAACCGGCACGCTGACGCAGGATAAAATTATCCTCGAGCACCATATTGATACGTTGGGACAGAAGAATGAGGCGGTGTTATCGCTGGCGTGGCTCAACAGTTATCACCAGAGCGGCATCAAAAACCTGATGGATCAGGCGGTTATTTATTTTTCCGAAAATGAACCACAGTTTGTTAAACCACAGGGTTTCAGCAAAGTTGACGAAATGCCTTTCGATTTTATCCGCCGTCGCTTGTCGATTGTGGTTAAGGATACGCGCGGCAATCACCTGTTGGTCTGTAAAGGTGCCGTGGAGGAGATGCTGAGCATTTCGACTCGGCTGGTAGAAAACGATCAGTGGGTTGAGCTGACCGATGCACATCGCGAGGCGTTGCTGGAAAGGGCCAATGACTACAACAAGCAAGGGTTCCGCGTGCTGGTGGTGGCGACCCGTGAAATCCACAAAAGTGAGGCTAAAAAACAATACTCCACCGGCGATGAGTCAGCGCTGATTATTCGCGGATTCCTGACCTTCTTGGATCCGCCGAAAGAAACGGCAGGTCCAGCCATTGCGGCCCTGCGCAGCATCGGCGTTGCCGTGAAAGTTCTCACAGGGGATAACGCCGTCGTTACCACCCGTATTTGCCGTCAGGTTGGACTCGAACCGGGTGAGCCGCTGCTGGGGCCTCAGCTGGAACGTATCGATGACGCGGCGCTCAAGGTGTTGGTGGAAGAGCGCACGGTGTTTGCAAAATTGACGCCGCTGCAAAAATCCAGAGTGCTGAAGGCCCTGCAATCCAACGGCCACACCGTCGGATTTTTGGGCGACGGCATTAATGATGCACCGGCACTGCGCGACGCCGACGTCGGGATTTCAGTAGACAGCGGCACTGATATTGCCAAAGAGTCGGCAGATATTATTCTGCTTGAAAAGAGCCTGATGGTGCTGGAAGAGGGCGTGCTGAAAGGGCGCGAGACCTTCGGCAATATCATGAAGTACCTGAATATGACTGCCAGCTCCAACTTTGGCAACGTGTTCTCGGTCTTGGTCGCCAGTGCGTTCATTCCGTTCTTGCCGATGATGGCAATTCAGCTGCTGCTGCAAAATCTGATGTATGACATTTCACAGCTGGCGCTGCCTTGGGACACCATCGACAAGGAGTTTTTGGAAAAACCACGCAAGTGGGATGCCAGAAATATTGGACGCTTTATGGTGTGGATTGGGCCCACGTCGTCAATTTTTGATATGACCACTTTTGCCCTGATGTGGTACGTGTTCGGCGCAAATAGCGAACATATGCAGACGCTGTTCCAGTCTGGTTGGTTTATTGAAGGCTTGCTGTCGCAGACGCTGGTGGTGCACATGCTGCGCACACAAAAAATACCGTTCATTCAAAGTACCGCTTCATTGCCGGTAATGCTGATGACCGGGCTGATTATGGCTGTCGGGATTTATGTGCCGTTCTCGCCTCTCGGACCGCTGGTCGGGCTTCAAGCGCTGCCTTGGGAGTATTTCCCGTGGTTAGCAGGCACATTATTTGCCTACTGCTGTGTCGCGCAGGGAATGAAAACGTTCTATATGCGTCGCTTCAAGCAGTGGCACTAAGGGGAATCACTCACCGTAGGGAAATCACCGTTTTTAACTAAACCATCAGGTGCCTAACTGTGCTTAATACCGCTTCACTTTCATTCACCTAGGTTTGTTGTCTGAGAAAGAGGAAGCGGCTTGCCTAAATCGTCTGACATTCTAGCGACATGTTATAGGCAAGGGGGCGGAATAACGTGGTTCTGTTTCAAACTCTAGGTGGAGTATAATTTATCTATAGCGGTTAATGCTTGCGGTAGAAATATAAAAACGCCGCTTTGTTAAATTTTATTACCCTGTGTTTTTAAATAAATTAACTTCAGCGAGTGGCGCACCAAGTGCACTCTATTTGTAAGTGAATCATGATCACAAAATTCACTTGCTCTTGTTGGTTGCCCTATAAAACCCGATTAAATAAATTGGTATGATTTTATTTTAGGCGTAATATTAAGCGCATGTAGCAGGAAATGAAGATTTAAAAGCGTTGTAAACGGTGTGAACTTCGGAGGATATATGAAAGTAGCTACAGTGATTGCCTCTAACGGTTTAATTGCTAAGGAGTTATTATACGTTGCAAATAATAAAGTCGGTCATACAAGTAATGTATCAGCGATAGACTTCGACTAGGGTGAAACTCTGGAAGAACTTGTTGCTCGTTACAGAGCTGCACTTCATAACCTTAATGTTCAGAATGGTGTTTTTCTTAATTTCCAGAGAATACAGTTGTCATTTTTATGTTGCCGGTCAGTTTGTCATTGAGAATAAAAATAGTGCGATTGTTACCGGCGTTAATCTGCCGATGTTAGTTTAATTATTACTTACAGATGAACAGGAAATAGATCCCCACATATTGGCAAAAAAAGCGCAATAATATGGAAAGGCTGGGATTAACTCCGTTGATAAAAATAATCTAGGAGGTGTTTAATCAGTGGGGGGGTATTTTTTTAAGAGGGTAAGTTACTTCGTGAAACAATTAAACAATTTTTTATTTTGAGGTAATTATGCCTGAAGTTAAATGTAAAGCAGTACTTTTTGATCTTGATGGCACGTTAGTTGATTCATGTTCATCTATAGAAAATTTCTGGTCTAGATGGGCGATAAAAAACCATATAGATGTTAATTATGTTCTTTCGGTAATACACGGTAGAAATATTGAGGAAGCCCTGAAACTGATTTCCCCCTATTTTCATAATGAAGACTGTATTGAGGAAATTAAAGTCCTTGCCATAGAAGAGTTAAGTCATGTCAGTCCCGTTGCTGGCGCAGTGGATTTTATGAAGAAAATACCAGTAAAACGTATCGCTATCGTGACTTCGGGTGCCTGGAAAGTGGCCATTGCCAGTATCCGCGGTGCCGGTCTGTCTGTACCCGACTTGGTTATCACCTCTGAAGATGTTTGGAATGATAAACCCGACCCAGAACCCTATCTGAAAGCCACGCAACTATTAGATGTGCAACCTGATGACTGCCTGGTTTTTGAGGATGCAGATTGCGGAATACAATCTGCCATTGCTGCTGGAATGCGAGTTATTGCTGTCGGGTCATTCAGCCATCGTCTGAAAAATCGTCAAGATGGCATGCAGCTTGATAATTACAAAAATATTCTGGTTGATATCGAGGGTGATTTAATGACTTTGAGCTGGTGATGTCTCATATAAACAAATAAATACTGAATTTTGCAAGGCTCCGGTATTTATTTGCTCAGCTTATGATGTTTGGCGATTGATTAGAAAAATCAAAACGGATTAAAAGCAGCAGGATAGACAACAGGCTAAGGCGAAGTATTAAGGTGAACGACGATGAGAGTATTAATTTGTGCGGGTCGGTTTTATGCTGACACCAATACGCTGACGCGGGTCTTGGATTTATATCACCAGTCCCATCCAATAAAGGTGCTAATTCACGGCGGGCATCAACTATTAGGGGCCAGCATTGAAGGCTGGGCACGCGACGCCGACGTTCACGTCGTGCGATATCCTGCTAACTGGGCAATGCACGGACGACACGCCGAAATCCGCCGCAATCTCTTTATGCTTGACGACTGTAGGCCCGATATCATTTTGGCGCTTACCGGCGGAGATGACACGGCAGAGTGCATCAAACGGGCTACGCGCGTGGGGATAAAAGTCATTGAGGTTGATTTCTAAAAACAGCTCAGCAAGTCGGAATTTATCGCGAAATTGATGGCTGGATGGGATTAATGCGCTAGATTTAAAATCACATTAATTCCCACCTCGCAACGACAAAGGACTGTTATGACCCCTTTTCATTTACGTATCGCTAGGCCTGTTACTGATTTGCAACGAAGTTATGAAATGTATCATCGTGGACTCGGCCTGGAGAAAATTGGGGAATTCAAAGACCATCAATCATTTAGCGGGATCATGATGGGGCATTCGAATTTCGCGTGGCACCTGGAATTCACCGTTTGCCACTCGCACCCAGTAAAACCGCAGCCGTCTGCCGAAGATTTGTTAGTGCTGTATTTGCCAGACGGCGAGGAGTGGCAAAGGATTTGCGATAACGCGGCGGCGGCCGGATTCACCTGTGTGGCTTCTTTTAATCCCTACTGGGATGTGTCCGGCAAGACCTTCAGTGATCGTGATGGCTACCGCGTGGTTTTACAAAATAGGGCCTGGGTGTGAGACATTTTGTGATATATACGACGGTTATTTTTGCCGTGAGACGCTAGTTTGATTCTCACGGCCGAGGAGGAACAAGGGATAAACACGCTATTAAGGAGCCCTTATGAGTAAACAGCAAAACCGCGAAGAAATAGTCAAATGGCTTCGCAATATGGATAGCTTAAAACGCTGGTTTTGTATCATCGGCGTTGTGCTCGCGCTCTGCGCTTTGGTGAACTATTTTCATGCTGAATCTGGCTCTTCTGGACTCATATTACAGCTGCTTCTGGCCGCTGGCTGTATGGGATATTGCCTGTTTCTGTCGCATAAAATCACCCAAATAGAGTCTGACCTGCATCAACATCAATAGCTGGATGCCCCACGTCGCATCACTGTCTCATTCTCTTTACCTAATGCGAAGAGACAAACTCAGAGCCAGCATGAAGCGGCGGCACGGCGAAATTCTCTCGCATGCGGCGGGTTTCTTCAGCCGGCGGCAGTCCAAATAGGCGCTTAAATTCGCGGTTAAACTGCGAGGCGCTTTCATAGCCAACGGTCTGACTGGCAACTGCTGCTGTTATTCCCTCTCTCACCATCAGCAACCGCGCCTGATGCAGCCGCGTCGACTTCACGTACTGCATGGGCGATGTCTGCGTTATCGCCTTGAAATGGCTGTGAAAAGTCGGCACACTCATCCCCGCTTCGCCCGCCAGTTGGTTGAGATTCAGCGCATCCGCATAGGTAGCGTGGATGCGGCGCAGCGCCTTACCAATTTTACCGAACTGACCGTGCATCATTAGTGCCGATCGCATAGCGTGACCCTGAGCACCGGTTAAAACACGAAAGTACAGCTCACGCAGCAACGCTGGCCCGAGTATCGCAGCATCAAGCGGCTTGTTCATGGCTTCTAAAAAGTGAAGTACCGAGGCTTTAATCTCGGCGTCCATCGGGCTGGAAATCATGCTTTCGGGCGGCGAGACGCTGGCAGATTCGCCCATTCGGTCTATTTGAATCAATAATTCGGCCGCCAGTTGAAAATCCAGGTGCAAATAGATGGCCAGTAAAGGCTGATCCGGCGAAGCATCGGTTTCCATGACAAAGGGAACCGGTACCGACACGGCTAAATAGTGCTGCTGGTCATAGACATAAGTCCGGTTACCAAAATACCCCCGCTTACGTCCCTGACAAACAATGATAATGCCCGGGTCATAGAGCACCGGCGTGCGGGCAAGAGGGCGGTCTGCGCGTAAAAAACGCACGCTCGGCAAAGACGTCAGGTTGTATCCCTCCTTTGGCGCGAGGGTGCTCAGCAGTGAAACCATGCGCCGTTGGTCTGAGTCCAAATCATTGGCAGACGTTACAGGATTGTTCATTTGAATGCCACCTCATAGGAATAGGCAATAAAAAGAGAGTTATCGGCCTAAAAACTCACCGATTTAGAGAATAGTATGCCTATGTCTCTTAACAAGCAGGAGTTTTTTTATGTCCACATCAAAAATTATTTTCATCACCGGCGTCAGCAGCGGATTTGGTCGCGCCTTGGCTCAGGAAGCGTTGAACGACGGGCATCGCGTGGTGGGCACTGTGCGTAGCGAATCGGCCAGAAAGGAATTTGAAGCACTCGACCCCGCGCGCGCCTTTGCCCGCATTCTCGATGTGACCGACTTTGCCGCCATCGACAATATTGTCGCCGAGGTTGAGGCCAGCGTCGGCCCCGTTGACGTGCTGGTTAATAACGCCGGGTATGGCCATGAAGGCGTGATGGAGGAGTCTGCGCTGGAAGAAATGAAGCGCCAGTTCGACGTCAACGTGTTTGGCGCGGTGGCGATGATTAAGGCGCTGCTGCCGTTTATGCGCCAACGTCGTCGCGGACATATTCTCAATATCACCTCGATGGGCGGCTTTATTACCATGCCGGGAATTGCCTATTACTGCGGCAGTAAGTTCGCGCTGGAAGGCATCTCCGAGGTTCTGGTTAAAGAACTTAAGCCGTTTAATATTGCTGTCACCGCAGTGGCTCCGGGATCGTTTCGTACCGATTGGGCAGGTCGTTCTATGGTGCGTACGCCAAGAACATTGGCCGATTATGACCCTTTGTTTGACCCTATCCGTCAGGCTCGTGAAGAAAAAAACGGCAAGCAGCTTGGGGACCCTGCAAAAGCGGCACGGGCAATGCTGGCCGTGATTGCTAGCGATACGCCTCCCGCTCATTTACTGTTGGGAAGCGATGCGCTAGGTTTGGTACGCGGAAAGTTACAGGCCTATGCGGCTGAAATTGACGCATGGGAGCACCTGACGCGTTCAACAGACGGTTAGGAAGTCTGTCTCAGCTTCTGCAGGTCGCGAGGATGACTGAAACAGACCTGCGGGTGCGTGGTCTGTAACGTTTCGATGCGCGTATAGCCCCACGCGACGGCTCCAAAGGCAATATTGGCCTCTTCGGCGGCTTTGGCATCGCGCGTTTCATCACCAATATAAATAGCCTCACTTGAGGCTATATTAAGACTCTTGATGATTCTGCTGATTTTCTTCGCCTTGCCAAATATTGAGGCGCCGCAAACAATACGCTCAAAGTCGTTACAAACCTGCGCGCCGAGTACGGTGCGCACTACGGCCTCTGAGTTTGAGCTGGTCAATGCCAGTCGCAATCCATCTGCACGCAGGGCCGTCAGGCTCTCGATAATGCCGGCGAACGGTTGAATAGACGCGGCGTTATTGTTCATCGCATTCCTAAAGTCCAATGTCACCCGAGGCAGCTTCCACAGTGGCAAATTAATGCTGCGTAGGATTTGCTGGGTGCTCATACTCCTTAGAGCATTGACCTCATCGGCGGCGAATTGTTTTAAACCATTACGCTCCGCGATAGCGGGATAATTTTCTGCAAAAACCGGAAAAGTATCGGCGAGGGTTCCATCAAAGTCGAAAATGACCAGCCTATAGCTCATCGAATGCGCGCCTATTTTAGGGTTTTCATCGTTTACGCGTTGTCCACGTGGGTCTCCAACGGAGGGTGAGTTATGCTCCGCGTGGAGCGCCAACAGATGAGCGAGCCAATACTCACCATTGCCGCACCTTGCCAAAAAGACGTGGCTAACGGGGCATTGAGGATTGTCGCTGCCAGAGCGGATGAAAAAATGGGAATGAAGTAAGACGCTGTGGCAAGTATCGCGACGTTGCCGTGCAAAATTCCTATATTCCAGGCGGCATAACCACAGCCGAGCGCCCCTGCCGCCAGCGCCAGGCTGACCAGCGTGTGGGCGCTAAAATTCATCGGCGCCGAAGCCCCAAAGGCATACTTAAGCCACAAAGTGAGGGCGGTTAGAATAAAAAACAGCGTGATACCGTTTTTACCCTCGGCTTTTTTACTGGTCAAAATGCAGTAAAAAGACCAGATAAAGGCACCGGCGAACGCGAGACCGTAGCTAAGTGGATTGGTTTTTACATTTGCCCAGATTGACGTCACGGAAAGCCCGTTATCGCCACTCAGCACCCAACACAGGCCGATAAATGCGAGCAACATCCCCGGGATAATATACAGGCTAGCTTTTTGTTGCTTAAACAGCACAGACATTAAAATCGTCATACTTGGCCACAGATAGTTAACCATGCCGACTTCAATTGCCTGACTGCGGGTGAGGGCAAAGCCGAGTGAAAGCGCCAAGCAGATTTCATAGCTGACAAAAAGCAGGCTGCCGAGGTAAAGATAGGCGCGGGGAAATTTCCGAATATCGGGAAATCCCACCGTAAAGAGCAGCAGCACGGACGCCAGGCTATAAATCATCGCCGCGCCGCCCACCGGGCCTAATCCCTCAGTAACGCTGCGGATCAGGCCTGCAACGGCGCTAAAGAAGCCAATCGCCATCAAACCTACTAATGTTGCTTTCTTTCCTGACATTTTAAAAATCGCAGCCTCAGAGTAAGTGACCCCGTACCTTAGCATTAACCTGCACGCCGAGTGAAATCGCTGTCACTTCTCAACTGAAGGACTTTACTTACTGCTGCCCGCGTTCCTCGCGCAGTGCCGCCAAACTTTTTTGCTGAACACCTTGTTGAAGATTTTTCGGTGCTAGCCATGCCTCAAACGCGTCTTTCACCTGTGGCCATTCGCTGTCGATAATTGAAAACCATGCGGTATCGCGAGTTCTTCCCTTGTAAACGCCGGCCTGCCTAAACTGACCTTCAAAAGTGAAGCCTAAACGCTGTGCGGCGCGACGAGAAGGGGCGTTCAAACTGTCACATTTCCACTCATAGCGGCGATAACCTAAGGTTTCAAAGGCATATTTCATCAGCAAAAAGTGCGCTTCAGTCGCCTGCACGGTGCGCTGGAGAAGTGGAGAAAAAACGACAAATCCCACTTCGATGGCGCCGTTTGGCGCGTCGATACGCATCAGAGCAATCGTGCCCTCAGCCTGGTTGCTGTCGAGATTTATCACCGCGTAATGCATAGGGTCGGCACTTTGGGCCGCAGTTTTTAGATAAGCGCTGTAGTCAGCCTCGCTGTGGAAGGGACCGCAGCTTAGGTAGGTCCAGCCGCGTTGGTCTTCGGCTGTTTTCCAGGCTTGCCAAAGGTCGGCGGTGTGCTGGCTTTCGTTAAGTGGTTCCAGACGGCAGAATCTGCCCTCCATGATAAGGCGTTCAGGCAGCGGGCGTGGCTGCCAGTCGGCTATCGGTAAACCCACGGGTTGGTTAAAACAGTTTTGGATATTGGACATACTTACCTCTCGAGAGCGTTGAAATTGACAGAGACTGTATGACTCAAGTGGCATTATTCAAAGAGCCAGATTTATACAGTTTCAGTAGACCACTATCTCGGCAAGAGGCGTTTATCCCCCATACTGGCTACTCCCGCAGGTGTTGAGTTGGCAGGGCGGTGGTGTACTTCACTTGACTGAGTGCAAAGCTCGACCGAATGCTGGCCACCCCGTCAATTTGCGTCAGGCAGTCCATCATCAAAGCCTGATATTTTTGCAAGTTTTCAACCACGACCCGCAGCATGAAATCGGATTCCCCGGTCATTAAATAACACTCCATCACCTCAGGGCGCTCACTGACCGAATCGGTAAAGCGTTTCAGCGAATCTTTGTCCTGCTGCTTGAGCGAAACATGCACAAAAACGTTGACCGCCAACCCCAAAGCCAAGGGGTCAACCAACATGGCCGATCCGCGAATAATGCCTTTTTCGCGCATGTCAGCCACCCGTCGCCAGCACGGTGAAACCGAAAGCCCGACAATTTCTGCCAGCTCAGCATTGCTGATGTCGGCGTTTTGCTGCAATACGTCAAGAATACGCAGACTGGTTTCATCCAATATTATTTTATCTACAGACATAAATAATCTTAATTCGTCAATTTTTAGGAAAATTTATCCTTAAAATAACACTGGAGGGAAAAATGAGAACAGTTTTTTTTCACGCCGTTCAATAAAATAATTCATCGACTACTTTTATCCCGAGAGCGCGCCATGAGTACGTTAAACAACGAACCTGTTAACAATGCGGTGGGTCACCCCACGCGGCCTGCAACCCTGGTCTGGCTGTTAGTGATGGTAGTGCTTTGGGGGCTGAGCTGGCCTGCGACTAAGCTGGCGCTAAACGTTGTGCCACCGCTCTGGTTGGCGGCGATACGTTTTGGCTCTGCCGGGCTGTGCCTGTTTCTGTTTGTCGCCGCTCGCGGAAAACTGCGCTTTCCTTCGCGCGCCGACTGGCCGGTAGTTGCCAGCGTGGGCGTGTTGCAGATGATGGTTTTTACCGGTTTGGGCATGATTGCGATGCAGCACACGGATACCAGTCATGCGGTGCTGCTGGCATACACGACACCGCTGTGGGGGATCCTGACCTCATGGCTGTTGATGCGTAACGCCCCGTCGAAATTACAGATTATTGCCTTGATTACCGGGCTGATAGGTATCGCGATGATTTGTTCCCCTGCCGAGATGGACTGGAGCAAACCGGGCGTAATGATAGGCTGTAGTTTATTGATTATTGGCGCAATTTCGTGGTCGCTGGTTATCGTTCATGTGCGCCATCATCAGTGGACAGATACGCCACTGTCGCTGGCACCGTGGCAGATGCTGATCGCGACCGTTCCGCTCACGCTGTTTGCGGCAGTGATTGACGGCTCTCCCTCCGCCATTGTGCTCACACCACATCTGCTTTGGCTGCTGTTTTTTATTGGCCCGGTGGCGACCTCTGTGTGCTTTGTGATATCAACCGAACACGGCAGGCGGATTAGCGTGTTTGCTATGTCAAACTTCACGCTCGGCGTGCCACTAATCGGGGCCGCTGCCTCAGTGGCTATTCTCGGCAGTCATCTCTCTTCACTGTTTATTGGCGGGCTGGTGCTGGTATTTTTAGGCGTCTCAATGACTGCACTTTCCGGCAAGAAGAAAACCTGAGGTGTGCGGGGGGGCGTTAACGATTTTAGGTTTACTGAGCGGTGTAGGGGGAGACTTGCTCCATTTTCAACCATACTGCTGCTGGTGGGCTTTCTTGCGTTTAAGGTAGTCGGCGTCTGCGCGCAGCTGGTCCCAGTAGCCTTTGAATATTGCCGCCGAGGCGGCTTTTTCATCATCAATATTGCGCGGATTGACGGTTTTGTCCTCGGCATATTTGCGACCACCGGGATAATTTGCATAGCGGCGAGCGCGGGTGTAGCCCATTTGAATGAATTTTCGCGCCATATCCATTCCAACAAAATCATCATTCTGCCGATAGTTTTCAAACAGCGCCATAATGGCCAGCGCAGAGGTTTTTGCAATTTTGGGCGTTTTAAATCGCCAATGCGGCAAAATTTCTGACTTATAGGGTTCAACCATCAATACTCCCTGTTCGCCGCGACCCACTTGATAAAGCTCAGGATGCTGTCGAAAATTGATATGTGTAAAATCTTGCTGATAGTTAAACGCTTTCATCATCACTCCCTTGATAAAGGTGCCGCTCTCTTGACGAAAAAAACCCGTCGGCGAACGGCTGATATCAGGTCAGTGTAGTCGAACGTGCCGTAAATTTTTTTCGCTCAGAAAAGATCACCCTTTATTTATCTTTACCGCGCTGTGGCACGTCGTCTGAAAATCGTGCGCTGATGGCATCGCGTTCATAACCCTGAGGTTCGGTCAGAATATGATACAACTCCGGGCGTCGGCCATGAGTCCAGCGGCGTCCAGTACTCATGGCGAGCAAGGAAAGGTCGAGTTCGGCGCTGACCATAGCATCTGCTGCGGCCCACGTTTCCTCAATAATACGTCCATAAGGGTCAAGGATCATCGCATTGCCGGTGCGCACTTCGTCGTCATCCGCACCGATGCCGTTGCTAAATAAAATAAACAGGCCGTTGTCATGGGCGCGAGCAGGCAGCCAGCGTAGCAGCCATTCACGACCGTTTATGCCCCTTATCGCCGCCGTCATTTCCTGCTTGCGGGTTGCCCGCTGTTCCCATAAGTCTAACGCTATCGGCTTCATGCCGAAGGGGCTGCGTGAGTTTGTACCGCCGGTCTGATGAGGGGCCAACAGAATATCGGCCCCAAGCAAGGCAGTGGCACGGACGTTTTCTACCAGATTATTATCCCAGCAGATGAGGATCCCCACTTTAACGCCCCAAGGTGTATCAAAAACGGTGAAATTATCGCCGCTGCTGATTGCCGTGTGCTCAAACGCGTGAAGTTTGCGGTGAATGTGCACGCTACCGTCCGGCATGCAGGCGGCGTAGGCGTTATAAAGACGGCCATCCTGCGCGCGTTCAATGAATCCAGCCCCAATCAGCATCTGATGTTTTTCTGCCAGAGAACGAATCAACGCCAGTGAAGGACTGGTGGCAACGGATTCAGCCAGCGCTTCAACCTGCGCCGAATTCAGTTTAGGGACGTGCCAATAGCCGGTAATACACATTTCGGGGAAGGCAAGTATTTGTACCTGCTGCACGCAAGCCTGCTCAATGAATTTCTCCATCATCAGAAGATTATATTTCTTGTTACCGGCCTGATGCTGAAACTGTACCACTGCGGATTTTAAAAAGGCTGTATCGGCCATGACGGTTCTCCAAAGGTGCTCGGGGTTGTTAATCATGTTGGTATTACAGCAAGGTGGCTGATAACTTTATAATCAAATTTTTTCTCAATCTGATAACCAATTGGAATGCAAAATGAACCTACGTTTGCTTAAGGCCTTCATGACACTGGCAGAGAAGGGCAATTATGCCGAAACGGCGCTTGCGCTCGCAGTTTCACAACCGGCGCTGACCAAACAGATCAATCTTCTTGAATCGACGTTAAATGTGGCTCTTTTTTCCCGAGGTCGACACGGCACTACGCTGACTGCTGCGGGTAAGCGTTTACTGCCTGAGGCGGAAAAAGTCATCAAACAGGCGACAGTATTCCTTCAGCATGCGGCTCAGGTTGCTAAGGGCGGTGAAGGGCTTATTGCGGTCGGTTTTGGGCTATCAAGTTTCTATTTCGCGCCGCAATGCATCGCGCAATTTCGCAACCGATATCCGGGCGTGGACGTATCCCTGGAGGATCTTCCCTCGGATCAGCAGTGTGAGATGTTGCAAAGCGCAGATCTTCAGGTGGGATTTGTTCGCGTTCCGGCTCAAGCGCCACTCGAATCTCACCGGTTATTCGAGGACCGGCTGGTGCTAGTGACGCCAGAAAATAGCCGGCGGGATGTTCAAGAATGGCTAAATGCACTGCCTTTATTACGGCTTTATCACCCACGTGGCCGCGGACTGAATGCGCAAATCGACCAATTTTTGCAGCAGAACGCGTTTGCTATCTCTACGACGCAGCAGGTTGAAGATATACAAACCATTGTTGCACTGGTCTTGGCGGGAATTGGCGTTGCACTTTTGCCGCAAAGCGTGGTGCATATTGCTCCACCGGGGCTGCACGTTATGGCACTCACGGGAGAGGCCGTTCAGTGGCAGATAGGTATTGCGTGGGATCCGCGGATCAATGATACCGCCCGCGATAACTTTATCGCGATGGTGAAGCAGGGGTAACCCTGCAAGAAAACGGCGTCGTCCCTTAAATCAATCTTAATCTGCCATCCAAATCGATTTTATGTGATCTGTATACAATTTCCACAGACTGATCGTTTTCTAAAACTGCGCCTATGATATCTTGCTCATGTGTTAATTATATATTGCTCACATGAGCAAAATCATAAAGCCAGCGTTTGGAGATGAACAGTGAAAGCATTCGAGCTCAACGTCGCTGACGGTTTACCGTTTGAGAGCTATGAGGACGTGTTCAAATACCTGCATGAAAAACTCACCGCGGCGGGGATCGTTAAAGAAAGTTATCTGGAAGCGCTGATTGCCAGAGAGCGTGAGTATCCCACCGGAATTGAATTGGACGGGTACGCCGTGGCTATTCCGCACTGTGACACTGAACATGCGCTTAAGCCTGCAATTTATATTTTGCGCACGCCACGGCCTATTTTAGTCAATCAGGCGGATGGAGATAACCAACTGGAAACGCAGCTGATTATTAATTTGGTCGTCACCAGCCCCCTTGATCAGCTCCAGTTATTAAAATCTTTGTTTAGCCATCTTCAGGATAAAGACTTTTATAAAAAATTATTAGAACTCCCTGCAGAAGAGGCAAAAAGCCTTTTCAATTCTACAGTCGTTGCATAAAAAAAACCGGAGTAGATATGATTCATATTCTTGTTGCCTGCGGAAGTGGTGTTGCCACTTCAACACTCGCTGCTGATGAAGTTAAATCAGTCTGCGAGGAGTATGGGATTACTCGCTATAAAATTAAAAAATGCAGCATGAGCGAATTGATAAGTGAAATTGGCGATGCTGACATTGTGCTTACGACCAATAATTATAAAGGCGAGATAGATAAACCTTACATGAACATCATGGGCTTTGTTACAGGGATTAATGAAGATGTATTAAGGAAAAAGTTAGGTGTCGTTTTACAGCAGCTTGCTAATAAAGAGTAGGGCACATAAATGGACTCCATAATTAATATTATCCATACAATTTTTAACTTGGGCGCATCCGCGATTCTTCCTATTGTTATTGCCCTGCTGGGGATATTTTTCAGGATGAAGGTCTCCGAGGCAATAAAGTCAGGGCTGATGGTCGGCGTCGGCTTTATTGGCCTAACGCTGGTGGTGAAATTGCTTTCCAGCTCACTGGAACCAGCCGTTAGCCATTATGCTAAGCTTGGGTCGGGTTATACTATTCTCGATGTAGGGTGGCCAGCCGTGGGGGCGGCCTCATGGGTTGCACCGTTTGCGGCGTTGGCGATTCCGCTGGGGTTGGCGATTAATCTCCTGCTGGTGAGACTCAAACTCACCAAAACAATGAATGTCGATATTTGGAACTATATGCACTTCCTGATCCCAGGAGCCTTGGCCTACTTCCTTTTTGGCAGTTTCTGGCTCGGTCTGGGTATCACACTCGTCATGTCAGTTATCGCATTATTTATCGGGGATCTTATTGCTAAACGCTGGCAGGACTATTTTGGTCTTGAAGGCACAACCTGTACCACTATTATCTATTCTGGCTGGGGAATACCCATTGCCATGTTGGTCAATAAAATCATCGATTTTATTCCTGGGCTCAACAAGATGGATATCAGCCTTGAAACGGCCAACCGGCGTCTGGGCGTGTTGGGCACGCCTATTATTATTGGCTTTTTAGTCGGTATTTTACTTGCTGCGCTAACGCGTCAAGACCTTACTGTCACTATCAATATGGCGATGGGTATCGCTGCTGTGATGGTGTTAATGCCCAAAGTGGTCAGCGTGCTGATGGACGGCCTTTCACCCATAGGTAAGGCGGCTAAAAACTTCATGACCAAACGGATGGGGCCTGGCTCGGAATTAAATATTGGTATGGATATCGCGCTGGGTTTAGGTGATGCCACGACCATCACGACCACGGTTATTTCCATTCCTCTGGTTATATTATGTGCGCTGATACTGCCGGGGATCCAGTTTTTCCCCGTAGGACTGTTAATGTCGGTCTGCTATATCTCGGTAGGTTGTACGATGGCAAGTAAAGGGAATTTGCTGCGATCCATTATTTCGACAGTCGTATTTTGTGTCATTACCTTGTATCTCGCGGCCTATGTTGCACCGGGTGCCACAAAAATGCTTAACAGTGCCGGCGTCAATATCTCGGGTCAGGGTACGGATGTAACATTCTCCGAAATATGGAACGTTGTTATTTATTGGATTTATAGCCTCGTACATTAATGTTTATTATTTTCTGAGGTATGAAAATGGCTGAAATACTTCCTTCAATTTTTGGTGCCAATCTGATGGCGTTAAAAAACGAGATAACTTTTCTGGAGGCACAGGGATTTAGGACTCTGCATCTGGATATGATGGATGGTAGCCTGGTGCCTAATATTGCGTTTGGCCCCGATCACGTTAGCGTAATTAAAAAAAATACTGCCATGAAGGTGGATGTACATCTCATGGTGTCGGCGCCCGAAAAAATAATTGATAAAGTGATTGCTGCTGGCGTCGACATGATTTCAATTCATTATGAAGCGACAATTCATCATATCGACATTTTGCAGAGAATACGCAAGGCCGGAATTAAGGCCGGTATTGTTTACAATCCCTCAACGCCACTGTCGAGTCTGAAATATTTATTGGGTTATGTCGACTACGTATTGCTTATGTCAATCAATCCGGGCCATTGGGGCCAACGTTTTCTTGAGCTCACTTTTGAAAGGGTGCAGGAGGTTCGCGATATTATTGGAAATAAAAATATCGCAATTGAAATTGACGGAGGCGTTAACGCAGAAATAGCCACCAGACTGAGAGAGGCCGGCGTCTCACTTATTGTGGTTGGGGGGGATCTTTTTAATGGCGATAAAATGGAAAATGCTGCGCGCCTTAATGCAGCGATTGCCGAATAGAGACGTATCCTTTAATTAGTTAATTTCAAGAGGCTATTATGAAAGCGGTAAACTTTTACGGTGCTCGGGATTTACGTCTGGAAGAAATTCCAGAACCTAAAATCAAAGGCGATACGGACGTTATTGTTCAGGTTAAAGCGGCCGGAGTGTGCGGTTCTGATACCTCGAAATATGCTAAATTCGGGCCGCATACGGTGGGGATGACGTTGGGGCACGAATTTGCGGGCGTTGTTGTTGAAGTGGGGCGCGGTGTGAAGAACCTCGCACTCGGCGATCGCGTTACCGGTTGTCCTGCTTTGTTTGACGGCGAGGACTACTTTTATCTCAAAGGGGAGTTTGCCCGCAGCGATAATCTTCATGCGATGAGCGCCAAAGTTCCCGGTTGTTTCGCTGATTTCGTGAACATGCCGGCGCAGAACCTGGTGAAAATCCCTGATTCTCTGGATTACCAAAGTGCGTCAATGATAGAGCCTTCAACCGTGGTGTTGCATGGTTTTTATCGGACCTCTTTTACCGTAGGCGATGACGTGGTTATTGTGGGCGCGGGCGGCAGTATCGGCCTACTTTGTATTCAGTGGGCTCGCGTTTGGGGGGCGCGACATATAATCGCGATAGACGTTGATGACCGTAAGCTGGAGATGTGCATTCAGAACGGCGCCGATAAAACTATCAATGCGGCCAAAGAAAATGTGCTTGAGGTGTTGGCTGAATACACCCACGGCTTAAATGCCGATCTGGTGATTGAAGCTGCCGGAAGTGCTATCACCGCCTCACAGGTGTTTGCCTATGCCAAAAAGGGCGGTGAGGTCCTGTTATTGGGCATTCCCTATGCCGATGTTCACGTTGAACGGTTCTACTTTGAGAAAATTATGCGCAGTGAGCTGAAAGTTTTAGGCTCGTGGAGCTGTGTATCGGCCCCGTTCCCCGGTAAAGAATGGCAGAACAGCGTACATTTTTTCAATAAAAAAGCGATACGCCCGGAGCTCATCATCACGCATCGGCTGCCGCTTGTTAAGGCGCCTGATATCTTCAATGCTATCGTTGATCGCACTGAGCTGGTCGGCAAAGCGCTGTTGCTCCCGGAACTCTAACTGCCATTACTCATAAAGCATGAAAACTGATACTCTCGCAGGCATAGGGAGTATCAGCGCTCATCGGTGAGTGGTGAGTATACGATGTTTAGAGAGCAGGTATTAGTGGATGAAAAAAGCAGTGGCGGAAAATAACAGTAAAAAATGGCTTTCTGATAATCCAAAATATATTTATTCATTTGTGGCAAAAAAATACTTCTCTGAAATGAAGACAAAAAGTGAAATAGCCGATGAAATGGGTATCTCACGATTTAAAGTTGCCCGCCTGATTGCCGAGGCGATTGAAAATGAATACGTAAAATTTGTATTCCCCAAGCAGCAAGCACTTGATGAAGAGCTGGCTCAGAATATCTGTAATAAGTACTCACTTAAAGATGCTGTCGTTCTGTCAATGATTGATTCGTACGGCGACAGGCAACTGCTTACCGATAAACTGGGTATCGTTACCGCTAATTACCTCAGCGATCATCTCAAGCAGGATATGAAAGTGGGCATCGCTTGGGGGCGCGTATTATCAAGCACTGTCAGTACCCTGCGTGAACTTCCGCCACTGCACGTTGTTCAACTTGCCGGTGTTCATCCCAAGATAGAGTTTAGCCAGAGCCCTATTGATTTAATTCATAAAATTGCATCAATAAGCAACGGTAAGGCTTACCCAATCTATTTACCGATGTGGGTCGATGACGAGAATGTCGCCAGGCAAATCGCCAATGACGAGTTTGTAGCTGAAGCTCGCCGGTTTTATACCAATCTTGACGTCATTATCACCGGCATTGGTGCCTGGAAGTCAGGCTCGTCGAGCCTGTTTAACATCTTCCCTGATGAGTGGCGTGAAGGCCTTTTGGCTCATGACGTATGTGCTGATATATGTACTACGTTCATCGACTCAAAGGGCAAGGTTATTGAAAGCCCGATAGACAAGCTCGGGTTTGGAATTAGTCATGAGCAGATAAACAAAACCAAAAATGTTATTGGCGTGGCGGGCGGTGAAGATAAGTATGAAGCCGTACTGGCATCGCTGCGTTCCGGGATCCTCGATACATTAATCACGGATTTTGACACCGCGGTTAAATTAATGGACGAGAACTGATTTTATTTTCTTCATTACGTAAGGTAACACCATGAGTATACGTCAATTAACGCAGCAAATTCTGTCTGAGTTAACGCACAACTCTCAGTATATTGATGATGCGGAATTGGAAAGTCTTGTCACGGTCATACGCCAGGCAAATCACATTTTTCTTGCTGGCGCAGGGCGAAGTGGCATCGGAATTCGCGGGCTGGCTAATCGGTTGATGCATCTGGGCTTTGACGTTAGCCTGGTCGGAGAGATAAGTTCGCCCCATACCAAAGCAGGAGATTTGCTGATTGTTGCATCGGGATCGGGTGAAACGGGCAGTCTGGTGTCTTTGGCCAATAAGGCGAAATTGGCAAAGGTAAATATTGCCACGGTGACCATGGATAGAGAATCGTCAATCGCAAGACTGGCTAACGTGGTGGTGATGTTGCCTGGTGTTTCTCCAAAACTTAAAAATCAGGGCATCAACATTACGTCGATTCAGCCGATGGGATCGGCCTTTGAACAGCTCTGTTTTCTGGTTTATGACGCCGTAGTGCTATCGCTAATGGCGGAGATGAGTGAAACCTCAGAAAGTATGTTTACCCGACATGCCGATTTAGAATAAAAAAAAGCCCTGACTGTAGAAGCCAGGGCTTTTAGGTTACTTCTAACTTAAGATTAAACATTAATAAACTTAATAACTTGGTACATTATTGATACTGCTTCAAATGTACATGTTTGAATGACTATCCAACATGCTCATTCCCCGCGCGATATATACTTTTTGATGCGTAGCTTTACTTTCATTGCGATGTTGTTAAAAGTCTTACTGGAAGACATTATCGCAACTATACACTGTTGAAACATAGCCTTACATCATCGCGTTTTGTTCCACACCCTGCGATTGTGATTACTGACTGCGTGGCCTGAGTACATGGTCGGGTAAGAATATTGTTATCCTTCGCCTCGACATTCCCAAAAAACACACTTCGTGGCCTTTATCGCAATATATAAAACGGTGAAACTACCTCCTTATTTTTTATTGCATAAGAAAAATTTCACATCAACGGTTAGCTATTTATCGCTGCCGTTGAAATCCACTCTACGGGTATTTCAAACAGAGTCAATACTGTTTTTAATGCCATGCTTTTATAAACATGTTTTTATTATCAGTGGTCGCCTATTTCTACCGTCTTCAGCGCGGGTGCGGTACTGCTTTGTTGGGTCCACGAGGGTTTGACTTTAGTCCTGGAAGGAGAGATTTGCGATGCATTGAGAAGTGTGAAGTGTCGTGGGGCGTCATTTTTGTATGCGAAGAAGGCAACGCATAAGCGCGGCTTTTGTTTTGTATGAAAAACGACGGGCAGTTTAGCACGAATGCATTATCTATATATC
>NZ_MRWD01000029.1 GCF_002093625.1 Rouxiella silvae
GAAAATTGTTCGAAATAATTTGGTTGGGTTAAGCGTCTTTTTTTATACCGTTCAGGACGATGAGGAACACTGACTGCTTAAGTCATTGAGGTATTTCAGCGGGTACGTTAATGAGTCACCCAATAATTTCTACGGATAAGCTTGATCTAATATTGTTATGTTATAACATAACAATATTATTAAGGGTGTTATACACCGTCTGTAGAGGTCTACTTTAATGTCAGAATCATCAAACCCGTATCTGAACGGCGTGCCAGACACGCGCTTACCCGTCACCGTGCTTTCTGGATTTTTGGGTGCTGGTAAAACCACTTTACTGAATCATATTCTCAATAATCGACAGGGACTGCGCGTTGCGGTCATTGTTAACGACATGTCAGAGGTCAATATTGATGCCGCGTTGGTGCGTGACGGCGGCGCCGAGCTGTCGCGAACTGACGAGAAGCTGGTAGAAATGAGCAACGGCTGTATCTGCTGCACACTGCGTGAAGACTTGCTGATTGAGGTCGACAGGCTAGCCAAGGCCGGTCGCTTCGACCATCTGGTCATTGAATCAACGGGAATATCCGAGCCGCTGCCCGTTGCCGAAACCTTCACCTTTGCCGATGATGAGGGGCAAAGCCTGTCTGCGATCGCCCGTCTCGACACGATGGTCACCGTCGTTGATGCCTACAACTTTTTAAAAGACTACCAGTCAGACACCCTGTTGCAGGAGCGCGGAGAGTCGTTGGGAGAGTTGGACCAACGCAGCATCGTCGATTTACTGATTGAGCAAATCGAGTTCTGTGACGTCATTTTGCTTAATAAAGTAGACCTTATCGATGTTCCTCAGCGTGACGAACTGTTTGCGATACTGCGCAGTCTGAATCCGCGGGCAAAAATTGAAATCTCCTCATTTGGAAAAGTCAGCCTCGATAAAGTGCTGAACACCGGGCTGTTTGACTTTGAGCAAGCCTCATTGGCCCCTGGCTGGCTTAAAGAGCTGCGCGGTGAACATACCCCTGAGACAGAAGAGTTTGGCATTACCCATTTTGTCTATCGCGCGCGCCGGCCCTTTCATCCTCAACGTTTTTGGGACGTTATGGCGGGGGAGCTGGAGGGAGTTGTGCGTTCTAAAGGCCATTTTTGGCTGGCTTCGCGTCCCACCTTTGCCGGTTTATGGTCACAGGCCGGCGGCGTTGCACATCAGGAAATGGCCGGTACCTGGTGGGCGAGTATTGCGCGTGAGAACTGGCCGCAGGATCCAGAAACGCTGGCGTTCATCCTTGAAAAATGGGTTGACGGGATTGGCGATGCGCGGCAGGAACTGGTGTTTATCGGCATGAGAATGGCCGATCAGCATCTTCGCGAACGGCTGGATTATGCACTGCTGAGCGATGAAGAAATGGCGCTGGGTCCAAAAGGGTGGGCGCGTTTTAACGATCCGATCCCTTCCTGGGAACATGCGCTGTGAGTCCACAAGATTCCTCCACCGAGCAAGTGCTAAAAACGCCACTGATTATCCTCAATGGCTTTCTTGGGGCGGGAAAAACCACGCTACTAAAAAGCCTGCTGTATAAGCTGCGAGATCAAAAGGTGAAGCTGGCGGTAATTGTTAACGACATGAGCGAGTTGGACGTTGATGGTGTGATCATTGCCAACACCGAATTAGTGAGCAAAACGCGGCTAAACTTCGTCAGCATTTCAGCCACCAGTATCAGCAGCGAGCAGGGAATTGCCCGACTTGATGAGGCATTAAACAATCTGCATAGCGAATTCCAACCCGATTTGCTGCTGCTAGAAACTTCCGGCAGCAGCCATCCTGCACCACTGCTGCGCTATTTTCGACAGCACAACACCGTTGTCCTAAAAGGTTTTCTGACCCTGGCTGATGCGGTGATGCTAAGAGACGACTACCGCAGCGGTGAGGCACTGGTTGAAGGCTTTCAGCGCCACATGGCGCAGGGAACGCAGGGGGTCGAAAACCTGTTGGCCGAGCAAATAATGCTCTCGAGCAAGTTACTACTGACCAAAACTGATCGTCTCAGTGCTTCAGCTGTGCAGAAAATTGCCCATCATTTGCACCCGCTTAATCCCTATATCGACATTATGGCAACGCAGTGGGGAGAGGTTGATTTGGCAATGCTCACGTCGCTGCCGGCTTACAATTTTCATCTGGTTGCCCAACTTCTCGATGAGATGGAACTGATGCGCCAAGGTCGCGCCGATGCGTCTGCGGAAAGTGAAGATTACACGTTGGAGACGCGGGTGATAGATGATAAACGCCCGTTTCATCCCCAGCGATTATGGGACACCTGCCAGCAGTTTTTGGGCAAAGGGGTTCATCGCAGCAAAGGTTTTTTTTGGATGGCCAGCCGTGACGATCTCGCACTGCTGTGGAATCAGGCGGCGGGCAGCATTAATCTGGAGTTTGTCAGCTATTGGAAGGCGGGCGTATTGGCGCACGTTGACAGCGGCCTGATGGCAGAGGAGCGGCTGAGGCTTGAGCAGCAGATGGCGAAACAGTGTTCGCGTTTTGGCGACAGGCGCTGTCGCTTGACGGTGATTGGCGAGGGCGCTGGGGTGGCTGAATTTACCGAGGCGTTGAAGCGAAGCTTTTGCACCGAGGCCGAAATCACCCATTGGCAGCAGGGCGGTGTTTTTAACGATCCTTGGCCGCAGCGGATAGCACGATTAAAAGCCAAGTAATCAGCATGCCGCCAACGTGGTGGCGGCATGCTGACGGTTGTTATCGCTGTTTTCGACAGTGTTTAAGCGACTGTTTAGGCCGATTTCGCTGTTGCTCTGCGCTGTGCACGCGCCTCGGCCTGAGTGAGAATTTCGAGTAAATCGCCTTCATCAATATCAAGAATTTCACCCCTTTCGACCAGCACGGCGTGCAAGTCTTCCCGATGAATTCCCAATCGTTGGCGGACCGCAGGCTGTGGCCCATTTTCTGCGACCGTCACCGCCTTGGCACTCGACATCGAGTGAGGATAGCGGCGTTTTACCGCATTATTAAACACCAGGGCGACGGCAGTGAGCAGCAGGGAGTTGACCAGCACCGGATAGAGGGCAAAGCCGTATCCCAGCTGGGCAATTGCCGGTCCGCCAAGAACGGCTGTCACGGCCACGGCACCGCTGGGTGGATGCAGGCAGCGCAGTGGAAACATCAGCGCAATTGACAAAGCAACCGCGAATCCGGCCGCCAGCGCGGTGTCATGTATCCAATACGCGCAGGTGACGCCAATAACCGCTGCCAGCAGGTTACCGCCCACAATCGCCCAAGGCTGGGCCAATGGGCTGGCCGGAATAGCAAACATCAGTACTGCCGAAGCCCCCATCGGCGCAATCAGCCACGGGCTGCTGTCGCCCAATGCATGATGACAAAGCCATGCGGTCAGAATCAGGCCAATACCGGCACCGACACAGCCAGCAATACGTTCACGGCGGCTAGATAAAATGGGTTGTGGCCAGAAATGTGCAAGGCCGTTGAATAACTTCTTTATGAATGGATTCATGATGCTAAGGAAGAGTGTTAAAAACGATTTATATCATATCAAGCATAAAATTGATGAGGCGTGAGTGCGTTTCCTGATGCCGAGTTTAAGGTCGACGGGAAACGCACGTTGTCGTGCCTGCTTCATTAAACAGGCTGATGAATCAGGAAAGCGCAGGCTGATAGCGCCTTGCCGGAACGGTTATCAGCAGCAGACAGACGCCGACCATCCCCATTCCCAGCCAGCCAATCGGTGATATTTTTTCGCCAACGACCCACACGGCCAATACTGCCGCGACGACCGGCTCGAGCAGGGTAAGCGTAGTGGCACTGCTCGACGGGATGCGCGCTAGCCCAAAGCCGTAGCAAACATAGCCTACAAACATCGGGATCAGTGCCATATAAGTGCCGACGGCGGCATTGTTCCATGAGGCCAGAAGAGGACCGCCGGTAACAAAAAGCACCGGCATCAGCAGCAGGCCGCCGAGGCCGAAGGTGGCACCCATCGACGTTTTGGACGGCACGCCCTGTTGCATCAGCTGCCTTGCCGCCCAGGAATAGAGCGCGTAGGTTAGACCGGCCAGCAGTCCGAGCATGACGCCGGTGAGAACGTCTCCTGACATTGCCGACTCGCCGTGGCCTGCGCCTTTTCCAAGGCACAGCAAAATCATGCCTGCAATTCCAATAACGGCACCGAACATCCAGCGAGTAGACAGACGTTTGCCTTCAAACAGAAATTCGATAAGTGCAGACAGCAGGGGAGCCGAGCCGATCGAAATCACCGTACCGACGGTGACTCCGGCGAGGTGCATTGAGGCATAGAACGCTAAAGGATAAATGCTCACCG
Organism: Rouxiella silvae; assembly: GCF_002093625.1. GTDB lineage: Bacteria > Pseudomonadota > Gammaproteobacteria > Enterobacterales > Enterobacteriaceae > Rouxiella > Rouxiella silvae. Next base: position 4,326 of record NZ_MRWD01000029.1, read on the forward strand.
CCAGGCCGCCGGTGAGTACCAAGCGCCAGTGCTGACGCAGGCTGTTGCGAAAACGAACAAGGCTTCTCAACGCAATGAGCGCCTGTAGCAGGCCGCCGACGCCCATCGCGAGGGCGCCAATGGCGACCGGACTCACCTGCGGCGCAAAAGTTGCCGCGGTGCCGGTGGTGCCCCATAAAACCGAGGCAAAAAGAACCGCTAACGTTCCGGAAAGCTGACCGCCGACCACCAGACTCATAGCGCCTCCATCATCATGCTTGCCATGGCGAACGCCTGACGCACGCAGTTGCCGTTGCCTTCAAGACCGGCGCGGGATATTGACCCCTCAAGCAGAAAAGAAAAGTGTCTGGCTAAGGTATTGGCCCTGTCAGTATCTTGTCCGGTTAGCGGGGTAAGATGTTCTACAAGGATAGATTCAACCTGCTCTTTATGCCGACGAACCGCCAGCCTGCCCGGAGCGCCGGCGGGTAACTCTGCCGCTGCATTTAATAGACCGCAGCCTCTGAACCCGCGCTCATAGGCGTGCTCGGCGTGGTCTTCATAGGCTTGAAACACGGCTAATACTTTTTGCTGTGGCGTTGTCGCCTGAGCCAGTCTGGCGGCGTAAAGTGAGAGCCACTCGTCGTGACGGATCTCTAGGTAGGTCTCTACCAGTTCAGCTTTGGAAGCAAAATTGTTATAGAGGCTTTTCTTGGCGACACCGGCTCTTTTTACCACCGCATCAATGCCAGTACCGGCAATGCCATCATTGTAAAAAAGCACTCTTGCGGCACCGAGCAGTCGATCGCGGGCACTTTCAGAGGCTTCAGATTTGTCATTGGACACGGAGTCACCTGTAGGGTTTATAAATAGTAGGTAGCCCAGTCTACCTACTGCCTTGGCTGCGTCAAGCTATACGACGATTTTTATTTTTTCTGGTAAAGGGTAGGTTGATAAAACAAACTCCGAGTCAGCTTAAAAAAATCATAAACTAGCGCTAAAACTCAGGAAATTATCAGGGAGGAAAAAATGAATATTACAGTCGGTATTTGTCAGAAAAATGAGTCTGAACGGATGGTGGCGATTTTCACCGAAATGGAGGAGCACTATTATGGTAAGGGAGTCGTTGAACTGCATAAGATGCAGCACTATCTGGCCTCAAGAGTTTTCGCTCAAGATTCAGGCGTGACGGTTATCCGCGTAGAGCAGGGCGATCGGGTGATTGGCTTTGCCTGTATCAATGTTCTTTATCCGTCACCAAGATACTCGGGACAGATGTTTATCAAAGAGCTGTTTATCTCTGAACGTTATAGAGGGCATGGCGCAGGTAAAAAATTGATGCAGTTCATTGGCCGGCTGGCACTGGAGCGTGAGTGCAGCAGCCTCGACTGGATGTCGGAAAAAAGTAATGCCGATTCCAAACGATTTTATACCGCACTCGGCGGCGAAATACTCAATGGCATGCACCATTTTCGGCTCTATGGCGCAGGGTTGAAAACGCTAGCCGCGGGGTGACCATAAAAAGTGAATTTTTAAGGAATTGGGCTTTATTAATTTAAATTCTGCGACATATTGATACCGGTAATATGAAAACCACACTTTTCATACAGCGCTTTGGCGGACGGATTTTCGGGCGCGACGCGGAGGCCGACTTCGTTAATGCCCATGCCTTTCAGGCGCACTTTCATTTCCATCAGCGCAGCACGCCCCAACCCGCGATTGCGCCAGTCAGGAAGAATATAAAAATCATTAATCCAGGCAGCCTGCCTGATTAATCCTACCCACAGATAGCCGACCGTCGACTGCGGTTCAGCGCAAAGGCTAATACACCAAACGGCATTGTCATGGCTCTCGATACCCTGCGGCAACATCATATCGAGGGTCTCACTGGCTTGATTGCGTGCTTTTTCGGCACTGTATACGCGCGTATTTTGCAAATCTTGCGCATATTCACCGATGAAAATTGTGCGATATTTTGCAAATTCCTCAGCGTTCATATCCCTTAATAGAATCACAATATCTCCTTGAATAAAAAGCCATTCCTCAAAGATAACATCTGAATACAGTTTTACAAGACGCAAAATCCGCTAAAAAAAGGGCGACAGTTAAGTCGCCCAAGACACAGGAAGTAAACAAGTCAAGCAAGGGCAGTGTTAACCTTTTACGCCTCCCGCTGTCAGTCCACCAACCAGCCAGCGTTGCGCAATCAGGAATACGGCGGTTATCGGAATAGCAGAGAGAATGGCGGCGGCGGCGAAATCACCCCACAAATAGTTCTGCGGGTTGAGGTATTGCTGCATGCCAACCGCCAGCGTGTAGCTGTTGACGTCACGCAGCAGGAGAGAAGCCACCGGCACTTCAGTGATGGCAGCAATAAACGACAGAATAAATACCACCGCCAAAATAGGTACCGACAGTGGCAGCAGCACCAGACGGAATGCCTGCCAAGGTGTTGCGCCGTCAAGCGCCGCGGCCTCTTCCAGTGAGCCGTCAATGGTTTCAAAATAGCCTTTGATGGTCCATACGTGCAGCGCAATACCGCCCATGTAGGCGAAAATAACCCCGCCGTGGGTATTAAGCCCAAGAAACGGTACATAGACGCCCAGCCGGTCAAACAGCGCATAGAGTGCTACCAGAGAAAGCACCGCCGGAAACATCTGGAAAATTAACATACCCTTTAACAGTGAGCTTTTGCCGCGAAACTTCATGCGGGCAAACGCATAGGCACAGGTGGTTGAAAGCGCCACGATACCCACCGCAGTAATTCCGGCAATTTTAATGGAGTTCCACAGCCACAGCATCACCGGAAAAGGCGGTGGCGTAATGCTGCCATCGCTGTTGGTAACCGACATTCCCAGCGCCAGTTTCCAATGGTCCCACGACACTTGGTCTGGGATCAGGCTGCCGGTGGCGAAGTTGCCGGGACGCAGAGAAATCGCGAACACCATCAGCAATGGGAACAAAATCAAGGTGATAAAACTTAGCAGCAGCAGGTGCGTGACCAGCAGCCTGACTTTTTGCGACTTCGGTTTAACCATCGGCATTGTTGTCTCTCCTTAGTCCAGTTTCAGTCGTGAAGCTTTAAGATTCACGATAGCCAGCACGCCAACCAGCAGGAATATCAGCGTCGCAATCGCCGCTGCCAGCCCGAAGTCTTGGCCACCGCTGCCCTCAAAGGCAATGCGATAGGTGTAGCTGACCAGCAAATCGGTGTGACCCGCCGGCGTAGTGGTGCCTATCATGTCCGGACCGCCGTTGGTCAACAGCTGGATCAGCACGAAGTTATTAAAGTTAAAGGCGAAGCTGGCAATCATCAGCGGCGTCAGCGGTTTTACCAGCAGCGGCAGCGTGATACGGAAAAAATTCTGCATCGGCGTCGCGCCGTCCATCGCCGAGGCTTCGTACAAGTCGTCGGGAATGGCTTTCAGCAGCCCCATGCAAAGGATCATCATGTACGGGTAACCGAGCCAAGTATTAACGAGTATAATCATACTTTTGGCGGTAAGTGGATCGCTAAACCACGCCGGTTTTATGCCAAACAGCGCATTGAGCATCAGATTGATTTCACCAAAACTCTGGTTGAATAACCCTTTGAAGATCAGAATCGAAATAAACGCCGGCACCGCATAGGGCAAAATCAGCAGAATGCGATAAATCGCTTTGCCTTTCAGCGCCTCCCACTGCACCACGCAGGCCAGAATCATGCCTACTGCAACGGTCAGCACCACGGTGAGCAGGGCAAAAATAACCGTCCAAACAAAAATAGACAGGAAGGGTTTCTTTATGCCGTCGTCATGTAATACGCGCAGAAAATTCTTCCAGCCAATACCTACCGTAAAGCCGGGGCTGAGTTTTTCGGCCTGCCACTGCGGTTTTCCAACCGCGTCGAGCTTAACCGCCTGGTAAAAGCCACTCTCCATATTGGGGCGGTAAATTGCACCAGTTTGCACGTTGGTCAGCTGTTTGCCGTCTTCTGCAAGCTTATAAAGCGGCTGTGTTCCGGAAAATTGTCGCAGTGAGCTCATACGCAGAATTTCGCCGTCGGGTAATTTGGCCGATAGCTGACCTATCGCCAGACGATTTTGCGTAATCACCCTTAGCGCGGCCTTTTCACCGGCGGGTTGGCTTTGCGCCACGAGATCCAACGTTTTCTGTGCTGAGGCATCAAAAGTAAACGGCGGCGACACCAGTACATTGCTGCCGTCAGGGGCATTAAGGACTAACTGCCACTGGTCTCCGGCAGCGATTAGCGAAAAGTTTAACGCACTACCACCCTGAAACTCGCGCCCCATCAGCACCGACTGAGCGCGTTCAAAGGTTAACTGGTTAAGACTGCTGTAGTTGGTGAAAGCGATGGCAATAGTACAAACCAGCGGAAACAGCACAAACAACGACATTCCCGCGAGACCAGGATAAATATAGCGCCACGAATACGCGCGACGGTTGCCATAAATATACAATCCCAGACTTGAGAGAATGAGGGTCAACATGGCAAATAAGTATTCACCCTGCACATACATTCGAACGATCAAGTAACCGGTTAAGCAGGCAAGCAGGCCGATGAGTGGCCATTTAAATGCGTGACTAAACGGCCGTTTTTTACGTGCGGTCAGACCGATTTGGGCTACTGGCATAAGGGCAATCCTTTGAGTCACGGGGCGCAGACGTACCGGCCTGGCCCCGCTATTAACGTAACGTTCTCTCACTTTAAAAGCGGTGCATCACGCGCCGTTACTTGGTGATGCGAGTCTCGACGTCTTTCAACGCCTGCTGAACCGTTTGACGGCCGTTAACCGCGTTGATAATCGCGCTGCGTTCGGCGTACCAGAAGGCGCTCATCTGCGGCACGTTCGGCATGATTTCACCGTTTTTGGAGTTGGTCATCGTGGCTGCAATGCGCGGGTCTTTTTCCAGCTGTTGCTGATAAGACTTAAGCGCTACCGCACCTAATGGTTTGTCTTTATTAACCTCTGCCAGTCCTTCATCGGTAATCAGATAATGTTCTAGAAACTCTTGGGCCAGCTCTTTATTCGGGCTGGCGGCGTTAATCCCGGCGGTGAGTACGCCAACAAACGGTTTGGACGGTTTCCCTTTAAAGGTTGGAAGCAGGGTCACGCCGTAGTTGATTTTGCTCTTGTCGAGGTTCGACCAAGCCCACGGGCCATCGATGGTCATTGCCGTTTGGCCTTTATTAAAGGCAGCTTCGGCAATGGAATAATCGGTATCGGCATTGATATGTTTGTTTTTCACCAGATCGATGATGAACTGCAGGCCCGCCTGAGCACCTGCGTTGTCTACGCCGGTATCTTTAATGTTGTATTTGCCGTCTTCATATTTGAAGGCGTAACCGCCGTCGGCGGCAATGATAGGCCAAGTGAAGTACGGCTCTTGCAGGTTCCACATAATGGCGCTTTTGCCTTTGGCGCGCAGCTGCGTGTCGAGGGCCGGGATCTCTTCCCAGGTTTTAGGCGCTTCCTTGATGATGTCTTTGTTGTAAATTAGCGACAGCGCTTCCACCGCAACCGGATAGCCAATCAGCTTGCCATTGTAGGTGGCGGCGTCCCAAGTGAACGGGAACAGTTTGTCCTTAAAAGCCTGGTCCGGGGTGATTTCTGCCAGCAGGCCGGACTGCGCGTAGCCACCAAAACGGTCGTGCGCCCAGAAGATAATGTCCGGGCCGTCGCCGGTGGCGGCCACCTGTGGATACTTCTCTTCGAGTTTGTCAGGGTGTTCAATGGTGACTTTGATGCCGGTGTCTTTCTCGAATTTCTTGCCAACTTCCGCCAGGCCGTTGTAGCCCTTGTCACCGTTAATCCAGATAACCAGCTTGCCTTCTTCTATTTTGGCAAAAGCGGGGGATGACAGCACCAGCGTGGCCAGTGCCGACAGAGCCAGTGTGTGCCTGAGCATGGTTTTAAGCCGAGGCGCGTTGTTTCGAGAAGCGTTAATGCTGAGCGTCATAATCCAATCCTTTTATATGCGGTGAGGCGTCGGTTTTCGTCTTAGACGTGAAAGCCAGGGTACGTTGCCAGTGTGGATTCAACCCGCCGCCGCTTCATCATCCCCCTCTCTACGCCCCCAAGGCTCAGAGTGTGATGTGGCTCCCAACGTTGGGCTATATGTGCTCAAACACGCGGGATTAGGCTTCATTTTTTGCCAGGCAGATCACGAATCTGATTTTTGGTTTGAACTTTCAGCCCTTTGGCTTAACACCCCATCCTCCTTTCTCCTCCCCCATGAAAAACTTTGTTACGGATGATTACGCTTAGCTGCGGTTCCTTCACTCTTCATTGCATTCAGTTTCCTCGCTGGCAGCAAGTACAGGAGTTCAGGATGGCGAGCGTTTCCCTTAACGGCGTGTACAAGGCATTTGGTGAAAACGTGATTTCCAGTGATATCAATCTGGAGATCGACGAAGGCGAATTTGTGGTGTTTGTCGGCCCATCGGGCTGCGGCAAATCAACACTGCTGCGCATGATTGCCGGTCTCGAGGACATTACCTCGGGCGAATTGAAGATTGGCGACAGGCGTATGAATGAAGTGCCACCCGCCGAGCGCGGTATTGGCATGGTGTTTCAGTCTTATGCGCTTTATCCGCACCTGTCGGTGGCCGAAAACATGTCCTTTGGACTCAAACTGGCGGGCGCGGGCAAAGCTGAAATCACTCAAAAGGTGAATCAGGTTTCTGAGGTGCTGCAGTTGGCACACCTGTTGGACCGTCGCCCAAAAGCGCTTTCGGGCGGGCAGCGTCAACGTGTGGCGATTGGCCGTACGTTGGTCTCGGAGCCGTCAGTGTTCCTGCTTGATGAACCGCTTTCTAATCTGGATGCCGCGCTGCGCGTACAGATGCGTATTGAAATTTCGCGTCTGCATAAGCGGTTAAAACGCACCATGATTTACGTCACGCATGACCAGGTAGAAGCCATGACGCTGGCCGACAAAATCGTAGTGCTCGACGCCGGACATATCGCTCAAGTCGGCAAGCCGCTTGAACTTTATCACTATCCCGCCAACCGCTTCGTGGCCGGTTTTATCGGCTCACCCAAAATGAATTTTTTACCGGTAAAAGTCATCGAGGCCGAGTCTGCACGCGTACAAATCGAGCTGCCGAACCATCAGCGGGTTTGGCTGCCGGTAGAAGGTATCGACGTAAAAGCGGGCAGCAATCTCTCGTTAGGCATTCGCCCTGAGCACCTTTTATCGAGCGACGTCGCCGAAGTGACGCTCTCAGGAGAGGTGCAGGTGGTTGAGCAATTAGGTAATGAAACGCAGATCCACATCCAAATTCCGGCAATTCGTCAGAACCTGGTTTACCGCCAGAACGACGTGGTGCTGGTAGAAGAAGGTGCAACATTCGCCATTGGTTTGCCGCCACACCGCTGCCACCTGTTCCGCGAAGACGGAACCGCGTGTCGACGATTGCATCCCGAGCTCGGCGTTTGAAAGCACGCATCCCCTCACAGGAGAAAATGATGATAACAATGCGTAATTCCTCTCTGGCCCTGGCAGTGACGGCAGGTCTTTTTTCTACACAAGTTATGGCCGTTGATTTCACCGGCTATGCCCGTTCCGGCATCGGCTGGACAGGAAGCGGCGGCGAGCAGCAGTGTTTCAAGGCTACCGGTGCAGACAGCAAATATCGCCTCGGTAACGAATGTGAAACCTATGCCGAATTAAGGCTGGGTCAAGAAGTGTGGAAGCAGGGTGATAAAAGCTTCTATTTCAACAGTAACGTGGCGTATTCCGTTTCGCAGCAGAATGACTATGAGTCAACCGATCCGGCTTTTCGCGAAGCTAACGTGATAGGTAAGAACCTGATCGACTGGCTTCCTGGCGCAACGATGTGGGCCGGTAAGCGTTTCTACCAGCGTCATGACGTGCACATGATTGACTTCTATTACTGGGACATTTCCGGTCCGGGTGCCGGTTTGGAAGACATTGACGTCGGCTTCGGCAAACTCTCCTTCGCCGCAACGCGCAACACAGAAAGCGGCGGTTCATACGGGTATATCGCGGATCAACGCAAAGAAATTCCGACCTCAAATGACGTCTTCGACGTGCGTTTGGCGGGCTTACAAACCAACCCTGGCGGCATGCTGGAGCTGGGTGTTGATTACGGCCGTGCCAACGCGCGTGATGGCTATTCGCTGGCAGACGACGCCACTAAAGACGGTGTCTTGCTGACCGCAGAACACACGCAGAGCATTTATAACGGCTATAACAAATTTGTGTTGCAGTACGCCTCAGACTCGATGACAGACCCAGGTCAAGGGACGGCAAACGGCCATTCCAGCGGTGGATCAATCAATAACAACGGCAAAATGGTCCGCGTTATCGACCACGGTGCCATCGACTTCAACGACACTTGGGGCCTGATGTATGTGGCGATGTATCAAGACGTTAATCGCGACAATAACAACGGTACCACCTGGTACACCGTAGGCGTGCGTCCAATGTACAAATGGACGCCAATCATGAGTACGCTGCTTGAAGTAGGCTATGACAACGTTAAGTCGCAGCGCACCGACGAGCGCAATGGCCAATATAAAGTCACTCTCGCTCAACAGTGGCAGGCAGGCGACAGCATCTGGTCACGTCCGGCCATCCGCGTCTTCGCCACCTATGCTAACTGGGATGAGAAATGGGGCTATAACACCGACACCGGCGCAAGCAACGGTTTAGCCATGAGCGACACCGCCAACCGCACGTTCAGCCGTGGTAAAGACAGTGAAGTGACCTTTGGGGCGCAAATGGAAATCTGGTGGTAGTGAGAATGAAATTTCAGTCACCCGTTGAGATTTAAGATGACAGGAGCAGGTTGTAGTCCGCGCTTGCTCCACGCTTCATCGTGTTTATTAAGGAAACAATAATGAGAAAAAGTCTGCTGTCACTCTGTTTGTCGCTGAGCCTGCTGGCGGCAGCACCGGCGGGGGTATTTGCCGCTAGCGGCGTTGAAAACACGACGCCAGCCATAGCGAGTCAAACTTTACATAATCTTTCATGGACGCCGCTGGTTCCGCCGGTGACGCAGGACATCACGCTCGGCGAGAGCAGCGCTAAAATTAATCAGGGCGATATTCAAGGGGCGGTGGCGGCGTTTGCCGTGCCTGCTGACAGAGGTTCACTGGAAATTACGCTGACCAGCATCGCCACCGGTAAAACGGTGTATGCGCCAAACGTGTTAGTACTGGACGAGCAGATGCATCCGGCGGCGTTTTACCCTTCAAGCTATTTCCCCTATATGAAGCCGGGTATTGTCTCAAGCGATCGCCTCGAAGGCACCTTGAAGCTGACCCCAGCGCTGGGACAGAAGCAAATATATCTGCTGGTGTACACCACCGAGCAGGATTTGGCCGCCACCACCCAAATGGTGAACCCTGCCAAGGCCTATGCGGCTGGCGTGGGCAATGCGCTGCCGGATATTCCAGACCCGATTGCTCGCCACACGCCGACCGGTACCTTGAGTATTAAGGTCAGTGCCGAACAAAAGTCGGGGAACGTGATGATTGGTCAGTTGTTCCCGTCTTCGGCACCGGCAGCTGCCGCACCGGTCGTGGTGGGCAATACCCAGCCTGCGACTCCGGCTCCTGCACCGATTAAAAATGCAGAGCCGTTGCTCAGTGATTCAGAGCGTTATTTCAACGACTCAATAAGAAAAGCAGTGAAGGGCGGTAACATCGACAAGGCGCTGAAACTGCTGGATGAGGCAGAAAGACTGGGATCGAAAACGGCACGCCAGACCTTTATCGACAGTGTAAAACACTAAGAATATTCGCTGGCAACAGGGACAGTAAAAACGCACCGAACAACAGTCGGTGCTTTTTTTTATCTGTAATTCCACCCGTTAAGGCCGCAAGGGTCTAAGCGCAGTAACCCATCACCTGCAGCAAATGCTGTGCCTGTTGAATGGCCTGTTGACGATGCACCACGCCCAGTTTCTGATAAAGATTGCGGATGTGGGTTTTAATGGTGGTGGCCGCGACCACCAGTTCGGAGGCAATTTGGTCATTGCTATAGCCCGAATAAATCAGCCCCAGCACCTGCCATTCTCGCTGAGTGAGCGGACTGGTGCGGATAAGCTCCGGCACCTGCGGATGCGTCAGTAATTTACTCACGAATTTTTCGTCAAAGTTGGCAAACTTGTGGCGATGATGCTGATTGATTTCACGCAAAATCAGCTGGGCGCGGCGCTGTTCAAGCACCGGCAGCAGGTTAAGTTGAAGCAGGTGACGCAGCTGTTGGGCCATAATTTCTCCCTCAATCACAAAATGACTGATAAATCCGGTGCGATTCGCCAGCCCCAGCGCCTCAATCAGCACACGCTGGGCCTCACTTTTCCTGCCGGTATGCCAATAAAGCAGATTGCTGAGCAGCAAATTCCGGTTCAGGTCGCTGGTGAGACGCAGCTGTCGTGCATTTTCATTAAGCTCGTCGAGCACCACTTCGGCTTGGTCAAACTGTTCAAGTAAAATCTGCACGCGGGCGATATTGCGCCACTGGCCCTGCTGAAAGTGGTTATCAGCCATGTCGGGTTTACGTGCTAGCTGAAGCCACTGGCGGGCGGCCACTTTATCTGCGGTCATCTGCCAGTAAATCACCCGCGGCTTGTCGGTATTGGTTAACCAGTCGATATGATATTGCCCGGTTTTCAACAAGTTTTCACAGCGAGTGAGATAGTGGTGCGCGTTGTCGAGCTGGCCGCGCGCCAGCGAACATTTCGCCAGCATCGCCAGACACTGTAGCTGCTGCGGTTGCTGAAAGTTGTTTAATACTTCCAGACCTCGGCGGGCGGCATCTTCTGCATCGTCGAGTCTTGCCCACGACCAGAGCAGCTGTGAGCGCAGGCGCAGCAAAAATTCGTGCATTGGCAACTGTTCAAGATGCTGCTCGCTGACCAGTTCAAAGGCGCGGTCCTGCGTTTCATAGGCAGCCTGCAAAAAGCCCTGAGCAATCAGAATTTCACTTTGCTGCAGTAGCGCCCACAGCGCGTAATGGTAGGACTCATGACGACGCGCGATCTGTTCCGTTTGCTGCATCAGCGGCAGGGCGCGGCTTAAATCGCCCTTACAGTGCTGAATTTCTCCGGTGACCGACGTCGCGACTATGCGGCTGTAATAACTCTCATAGGGCAGAAAACGCAGTGCTTCGGCGGCCAATTTCTCAGCCTCATCCTGTCGGCCATCGTTGATGGCAACCTGCGCGCGCAGGGCGTCAAACTCTGCGGTCAGGTCCTGTTCCATCACGATATTACGCTGTTGCATCTCGCTTTCGGCCCGCGCCAGCAGCGCCTCGACCTCGGCATAGCGATGCTGGCTCTGTGCCAGCCAGGCCTGCAACAGCACCAGTTTAGGGTTTTGAATCAGCCGATCGTACGGCAAGGCATTCAGACACTGTTCGAGCAAGGGCAGCTCACTTTGGTTGAACAGCGCCCAGGCGTGCTGCAGCAAAATATCGCGCAGCAGGTCCAAATCGTCAGCGCCCAGCGCATGATGAATCGCCTCGGCGGGAAAACCCTGCGTCAGCCAGCCCTCAGCGGCCGCACGATGAATTTTAGGCAATTCGCTGGCTAACTCCCACTGGCAACGCTGACGCAGAAAAGAGCTGAACAGCGGATGAAAATTGAACCATTCGCCGTTGTCATCCATACGGTGAATAAACAGCCCTTGGCGCTCAAGCTCCTCAAGGCGCTGCTGGCCGTTGTCGCCACCGGTCAGCTTGACTATCAGGGCATCATTCATCGAATGCAGCAAGGAGCAGCGGAGCAAAAAATCGCGGGTGGATGCATCAACGCGGTCAAGCACCTCATCCACCAAATATTCAGATAGATGGCTGGCATTCAGCCCGGCAAGTTTTCGTGCCGACTGCTGGGTTGACTGCTGTGAGGAGTGAGTAGACTGCCGCGCCGAAAGGGCGATCAGCTGTAGCGCCGTGGCCCAGCCCGCGACTTCATCGCACAGCCGATTGCTGTCGGCATGGTCAATAGGGTCTTTTAGGCGACAGTCAAAAAACTGCTGTGTTTCATGGTGGTTAAAAGCCAGGTGGGTGGCGTTAAGCTCGAGCAGTTGCTCGCGCACGCGCATATTAGCAATACCCAACTGCGGCAACGTGCGAGAGCACAGCACCAAGAGAACATTTTCGGGCTGATGACGCAGAAAGAAGCGCATTCCCTCATGAATCGCATCATTCGTTATTAGATGGTAGTCATCAATAACCAGCAGCAGCGGGCCGTGCCAGTCAGAAAGCTCCACGAACAGCTGCGCAAACAAAGTGGAGAGACTGGCATATTGATGCTTCTGGCTCAGCGCTTCACTTTTTACACAGTGGCCGCCGCACGCCTGCTGCACGGCGGCAATCAAATAACTGGCAAACCGCTCAAGCTGATTGTCGCCCTCATCCAGTGAATACCAGCCCAGACAATTTTTACCCGCCGCCCAGTGAGCCACTAACGTCGTTTTGCCGTATCCCGCCGGACTGGTCACCAGCATCAAACGGTAGTTCGGTGCCGTGGCAAGCTTGGTCAGCAAGCGATCGCGAACTACACTATTTTGCTGCCTAACCGGGCAACTCAGTTTTGAAGGGATCAGCATTTTTCAATCCTTTGATAAAAATCTGGGAGGGGCGTAAGGAATTATTTCATAGCGCGTAATTAATGTTTCTAAACTCCGCTTTTGAAATATTTATTGCAACATTATTACCTTATTTCATGTTGTTAAGTTGCTCTGCATCACACTTTTAAGCCACGTAGTTTCCGAAATTTTTCTGACCCTAAATTTCACCCCGCTAAGCCCCGTGTCTCATCCCTGACTAATCCCCGATGGGATGATGCTCCACCGGCGAAGAACCCGCAGCATAGTGAAAATTTCTTTAAAGGTTTCCGGATAAAGAGGGCAAGTGATGCAAGTGACTTTAGATAAAGCGCAGTTTGAGGCCGCATTAAAACGCCAGTGGCAGGGATTTGGTTTACAGCAGTCGCAGGATATGACGTCACACCAGTGGTGGCTTGCTACCAGCGCCGCGCTTGCAGAACAGCTTCGCGCACAACCCTTGCCCAAGGCGGAGAATCAGCCGCAGCGCCACGTAAACTATATCTCGATGGAGTTTTTAATTGGCCGACTGACCGCCAACAATCTGCTTAATCTCGGCTGGTACGACACGGTGAACGCGTCTCTCAAACAGCAGGGCGTAGACTTGGCCGATATCTTGGAGCAGGAAACCGATCCGGCGCTGGGCAACGGAGGACTCGGACGTTTAGCCGCCTGTTTTCTGGATTCGATGGCGACTGTGGGCCAACCAGCGATCGGTTATGGCCTGAATTATCAGTACGGCCTGTTTCGTCAGTCGTTCGATGATGGCCAGCAGCAGGAGGCGCCGGACAACTGGCATCGCGAAAATTATCCGTGGTTCAGCCGCAACGGTTCACTGTCGGTTGACGTCGCTTTTGGGGGATCGCTGGTCAAAAATGAGGACGGAAAAGAGCACTGGCGTCCGGCATTTAGCCTGCGCGGTGAGGCTTGCGACCTGCCGGTGGTGGGTTATAGAAACGGCGTGACTCAGCCACTGCGTCTTTGGGAGGCGACCGACGTTCATCCGTTTGACCTGACGCTGTTTAACGACGGTGAATTTCTCAAGGCCGAGCAGAAAGGTATCGACGCCGCCAAGTTAACCAAAGTTCTGTATCCGAATGATAATCATCAGGCGGGAAAACGACTTCGCTTGATGCAGCAGTATTTCCAATGTGCCTGCTCGGTGGCCGATATTTTACGCCGCCATCATTTTCTGGGTCGTAAAATTGAGGATTTGCCCGAGTTTGAGGTGATTCAGCTCAACGACACCCATCCGACCATTGCGATCCCCGAGCTGTTGCGCATTTTGCTCGACGAGCACTCGTTGGAATGGGACGCCGCCTGGGCCATCATCCGCCGGACCTTTGCCTATACCAACCATACGTTGATGCCCGAAGCGCTGGAGTGTTGGGACGAAAAGCTGGTTAAAAGCCTACTGCCTCGCCATTTTTCATTGATCAAAGCGATTAATGCCCGTTTCAAAAAAGTGGTTGAAAAACAGTGGCCAGGTGACAAAGCGGTGTGGGAAAAGCTCTCCGTGCATCAGAATAAACAGGTAAGAATGGCTAACCTGTGCGTGGTCAGCGGCTTTGCGGTAAACGGCGTTGCGGCGCTGCACTCTGAGCTGGTGGTGAAAGACCTGTTCCCAGAATATTATCAGCTGTGGCCCAATAAATTTCACAATGTGACCAACGGCATTACACCACGTCGCTGGCTCAAGCAGTGCAATCGCGCACTGTCGACGCTGATTGACACCACGCTGAAAACCGAATGGGTCAATGACCTCGACGCGCTGAAGGACCTCGAAAGTCAGGTGGATAACGCCGATTTTTGCCAGCAATACCAGCTTATTAAGCGTGAGAATAAAATCCGCCTGGCGGAGTACGTTCACCGCACAATGGGCATTACGCTCAATCCGGAGGCTATTTTTGACGTGCAGATTAAGCGCCTGCACGAATATAAACGCCAGCATTTGAACCTGCTGCACATTTTGTCGCTCTATCGCCAACTGCGCGATAACCCGCAGCTGGACATCGTGCCCCGCGTGTTCCTGTTTGGGGCCAAAGCGGCACCAGGTTATTACCTGGCAAAAAATATCATCTTTGCTATCAACAAGGTGGCGGAAAAGATTAACAACGACCCGCAGGTGGCCGACAGACTGAAAGTGGTGTTCATCCCCGATTATCGGGTTTCGGTAGCTGAGCTGATGATCCCGGCCGCCGACGTGTCGGAGCAGATCTCTACCGCCGGTAAAGAGGCCTCCGGTACCGGCAATATGAAGCTGGCACTGAACGGAGCACTGACCGTCGGTACGCTCGACGGTGCCAACGTCGAGATTGCAGAGCAGGTCGGTGAAGAGAACATCTTCATCTTTGGCAATACGGTCGATCAGGTGAAAGCGCTGTTGGCGAAAGGCTACAGCCCGCTTGCGCTGCGTAAAAAAGATGCCCATCTTGATGCCATTCTTGGCGAACTGGAAGACGGCACTTTCAGCAACGGCGATAAGCAGGCATTTAGCCTGATGCTCGACAGTCTGCTGGGCGGCGGTGACCCTTATCTGGTGTTGGCGGACTTCGCCGATTACTGCGCGGCGCAGAAAAAAGTCGATGCGTTATACCGCAATCAGGATCAGTGGACGCGCACGACCATTCTTAATACCGCGCGCGTTGGCATGTTTAGCGCCGACCGTTCTATTCGTGATTATCAACAACGGATTTGGCAGGCAAAGCGATAAGGAGACGCAATGGAGAACAAAGCACTGGAACAGGCTGCCAGAGAGGCCGGTATTTCCTCGGGGTTCATCAACGCCCACGGCAAACAGCAGGCGATAGCTGCCGAAACCAAGCGTGATCTGCTGGCGGCGATGGGCTGGAAGCCCGGCAGCAGTGCGCAAGTAACGCCGGTGCCTGTGGTTAAAGTTTTTGTGACCGGCAATCGCCTGGCGCTGCCGGTAGCCGGTGATGGCGAATACGGCTGGAAGCTACAGCTTGAAACGGGCGCGACTCAGCAGGGCCGCGTAAGCGGGAAAATGACCTTGGCGCTGCCGGCAAAAATCCCTGAGGGTTATCATAAACTCACCCTGACGCAGGGCGCACAGCATTGGGATTGTCGAGTTATCGTGGCGCCAAAGCGCTGCTATGAGTCCGATGCCTTGCTGTCGGGTAAAAAGTTGTGGGGCGCCTGTGTGCAGCTTTACACCCTACGCTCGGCCAACAATTGGGGGATTGGTGATTTCGGCGACCTCAGTGTGATGCTAAAAAACGTCGCTGAACGTGGAGGAGCATTTGTTGGCCTTAATCCGATCCACGCGCTGTATCCGGCAAATCCGGTAGCCGCCAGTCCTTACAGCCCGTCGTCACGCAGCTGGTTGAACATCATTTATATTGACGTCGGCGTACTCGATGATTTTACGCGCAGTGAACAGGCGCAACAGTGGTGGCATTTGCCGCAAACTCAGCAGCAGTTGCAGGACGTACGCGCCAGTGACTGGGTCGACTACGAACAGGTGATGGCGCTAAAACTCACCGGGCTGCGGCTGGCCTATGCGCAGTTTCTTGGGCGTAAAGCGCACGATCCGCGGGTGAAATCACTGGCTCATTTCGTCAAAAATGGCGGGGAAAGTTTGTATTTACAGGCGGCATTTGACGCCCTGTATCAGCATTTAGCGCAGGAGAATCGCGTCGCGCTCGGCTGGAATCGTTGGCCGGAGCAGTATCATGATGCACGCGGTCCGGCGGTCAGAGCATTTTGCGAGCAGCATGCCCAAGATGTTGAATTTTATTTATGGTTGCAGTGGTTGGCAGAAACACAGCTTGCCGAAGCCTATAAGCTCAGCCAGCAGCAGAACATGTCGATAGGGCTGTATCGCGACCTGGCGGTTGGCGTAGTAGAAGGCGGGGCGGAAACCTGGAGCGATGGCGAGCTGTATTGCCTGAAAGCCGCCGTGGGCGCGCCGCCTGATATTCTCGGACCTTTAGGGCAAAACTGGGATTTACGCCCGATGGACCCGCACGTGATGGTTAAACGCGGCTATCAACCGTTTATCGACCTGTTGCGCGCCAACATGACGCACAGTGGTGCATTGCGCATCGATCACGTCATGACTCTGCTAAGACTTTGGTGGATCCCAGCGGGAGAAACGGCGGATAAAGGCGCCTACGTACATTACCCCGTTGACGATTTGCTGGCCATTTTATCACTCGAAAGCCAGCGCCACCGCTGTATGGTGATAGGTGAAGATCTTGGCACCGTGCCGGTAGAAATTGTCAGCAAGCTGCGTGAGTCCGGCGTTTACTCGTATAAAGTGCTCTATTTTGAGCGTGATGAAGAGAGTAATTTCCGCGCACCGCAGTCGTATCCGGTTCAGGCGATGGCCACTATTACCACCCACGATCTGCCCACGCTGCGCGGCTATTGGCAGGGTGACGACCTGGCGTTGGGCAAAACGCTCGGGCTCTATCGTGATGAAGAGGTATTACAGGCACTCTATGCCGATCGCGCCCGAGCGCGGCAAGGGTTACTCAACGGTTTGCATTATTATGACTGCATTGCGAAAAGAACCGGGCATCAGGCCGAGATGATGGAGATGACGCCGGTGCTCAACCGCGGTTTGCAGCGCTACGTAGCCGACAGTGCCTGCGCGCTGCTGGGGCTACAGCCTGAAGACTGGCTCGACATGTCGGTGCCGGTTAATGTGCCTGGCACCAGCGACGAATACCCCAACTGGCGGCGCAAACTTTCGCACAGCCTCGAAGAAATGTTTGCCGATGATCAGGTCAACAAGCTTATTAAAGATCTCGATAAACGCCGACGCAATGTTTCAGTAAACTGAAACTGGCGTGAAAACAAAAATCCGGAGTCAGTAATGGCTCCGGATTTTTTTAAGCGTTAGGCCCACTTCGTTTTAGCCAGACGTTAACCCAGCATACCGCGCAACACGGTGGTCAGCTCAACCTCGCCAATCACCCGGTTCGTAATATCCCCCTCAAAGCAGATCCACTCCTCATTGAAACCGTCGATCATCTGGATGCGCGGCAGGGGATGGTTAGCGCCCTGTGCGCGAAATAAGGTTTCCCACGTTTCGCGCGGCACGGCAGAGGCGACAACCTTACGCTCCAAGACTTCGGCAAAGGCCAGGGCCAGGTCATGGGGTGAAATTCGCACCGGACCTTCAAGCTCGATGATACGTTTCCCCGTCCAGGTTTGTTGCATTAACTCGGCGGACACACGCCCCACGTCGGCGGTTGCTACCATCGGCACCGGCTTGTCGAGCGGCTGCAAATAACTGTCGATAACGCCGTTATGACGCGCGTTTTCAATATCGAGCGCCGAGTTTTCCATAAACCAGCCCGGACGCAGGAAGGTGACAGGCAGGTCTAGCTGGTTTAAGGACTCTTCCATTAGCGTGCGTTGGGTCAGTAAATTGGTCTGCGTCGCCTGCGCGCCAATAGTTGAAAGACACACCACCTTTTGCGGCCTGGCAGATTCAAGCGCACGGAATACGGCGGCGATCACTTTTCGTGCTTCGGGAAAACCCGGCTCGGGATCGAAATCTGACGGCGGAAGAATAAACACCGCTTCTGCTCCCTTAAAGGCCTTACTGAGCGCGGCGGTGTCGTACATATCCGCGACGGCAATGTCGCATCCCAGCGCCTGCCATTCGTCTGCCTTGCGCGGATCGCGAATAACCGCGCGCACCGCCTGACCCTTGTTAAGTAAATTACGTGCTACCGCGCCGCCGACTTTTCCGGTAATACCTGTGATGACGTACATTCTGTGGTTCCTTAAATGGTGTGAATTACGAAAGGGATGCCAGTGCACCTGTGGGGGGAGTATAAAGTGTGTTATTAGTTGACAGAATGCACACTGATGCATAACTTTAGTGACTTTTAAGCACGAGTGAATCATGGGCTTCGACGGAAGGCTGCTTGCCAACATCAACGTATTAGCCGCTATTGTGCACAGCGGCAGCTTCGCACGTGCCGCTCAGGCGCTTAGCCTCTCACCGTCGGGCGTTAGCCGCTCAGTGAGTCGACTCGAAGCTAGCATCGGTATACGGTTGTTCGACCGCACTACGCGAGCTGTCACACTCACCGATGAGGGGCGACGGCTGTACGAGGAAATTAGCCCTCTTTTGGCGGGAATTGGCGACGCCGTCAGCCTGGCGTCGGGAGCTTCTACCGCCGTTCACGGACGGCTTCGCGTTAACGTCGATGCTTATTTTTCGCGCCGAATACTCGCGCCGCACCTCAGTGAATTTCTGGATAAATATCCGGGGCTGTCGCTCGACGTGACGGTACTTGATCAACTGGGCGACATCGTGGGAGAAGGGTTTGATATTGCCGTACGTTTTGGCCAACCGCCTTCGTCATCCCTTATTGCCCGCCGGCTGCTCGAGACCAAAACGGTGACCGTCGCCTCGCCAAAATATTTAAAAAAACACGGAGCGCCGCAAACGCCAGCCGATTTGGTCAGCCATTCATGCATTCAGATGCGCAGTTCAATGACCGGCCTGCCGTTGGAGTGGGCCTATACTCGGGGGGGAGAAACCGCGTCGGCCAAAATTACTAGCCGACTGCTGGTTAACGAGTCTGAAACTTTATTAACGGCTTGTCTGGCGGGCGCGGGAATAGCGCGAATGAAAGCCGAAGGGGTGCGTGATTTAATTGCCCAAGGCCTGCTGGTCGAGCTTTTGCCCGCTTGGACGGGTGAAAAGTTCACTCTCTACGCGCTGTATCCGTCGCGGCATTTACCGCCCGCCAAGGTGCGCGCCTTCATTGAATTTGTGCAGCAGCTTGTTGCGGCACAGTCTTAAGAGGCCGGTGGAGTCCTTGCGATGACTTTGATTTCAAAATCAAAACCGGCCAACCAGTTTACGCCCACGGCGGTCCAGTTCGGATAGGGAGGTTCTCCAAAGGCTTTGAGCCTGACCGTGTTAAGCGTTTCCCATTGGGTGGCAGGATCAGTGTGGAAACTCGTGACGTCAATGACGTCGTCCAGGGTGCATCCGGCGGCGGCCAACACCGCCCCAAGATTGTCGAAGGCGAGCTGGACCTGTTTCTCGAAAACGGGTTCGGGCGATCCGTCTTCTCTACTGCCGACCTGCCCCGATACAAACAATAAATCATCTGAACGAATGGCGGCGGAATACTTATTGATTTCATACAGTGCCTGGCGACCGGCGGGGAAGATGGCATCACGTTTACTCATGGATTCGCTCCTGTTTGAACATGTTTTAGGGTTCGGGTAGACATCTGACAATGGGTGGAATCGGTGTTAACATACGCTGCGTATGTATTAATATCCTACATACGCCACGCATGTCAAATAACATACGTGGCGTATATTATTGCGGGGGAGTAAAAAGTGGCAAAAAAACGTGAGCAGAAAGTGGAGGAGACTCGCGCCAAGCTCATTCAGGCCGCGCGTAAAGCCTTTGCAGAAAAGGGCTATGCGGCAGCCTCGATGGATGAATTAACGGCAGAAGTGGGCCTGACTCGCGGCGCGCTTTACCACAACTTTGGTGATAAAAAGGGCCTGCTGCAGGCGGTTATCGACCAGATGGATCTTGAGATGCTGGCGCGTCTGCACAAAATACAGGCACAGGCAGACGATGCGTGGTCGGGATTTTTGGCCGAAAACATCACCTATATCGAGATGGCACTGGAACCTGAAATCCAGCGCGTTATGCTGCTAGACGGCGCGGCGGTGCTGGGAGACCCCTCGAAATGGCCGAATCAGAATGCCTGTTTACGCAGGGCGGCAATCACCATCCAAACGCTGATTGATGATGGAACCTTGAAACCTGTCGATCCCGAGGCAGCGGCACGCTTGCTCAACGGCGCTGCGCTTAATGCTGCCCTGTGGATTGCCGCAGCGGACGATCCGCACGCGATATTAGAGAAAGCAATTGAAGCTTTTCGCCTACTCGCCGCAGGTTTGAAGGCTTAAAAGATTAATATAAAAAGAAAAGGCCTCGCGCTGGCGAGGCCTGAGTTAACACAAATGTGTTACTTCGCGCCTTTGGAGATCACCAGTTTTTCGGCCGGTCGGGCGTTCCAATCTGTTTCGTTGTTGTTAAAGGTATCCGCCAGCACGTAGGCCGGCGTTTTTGCTAACCAGTCAGAAAGCGAAATATCCTGATAGATGCCGTTGTCCAACACCACCAATACTTTTAAATCTTCATCACCGATATTTTCGATATAGTGACCAAACCCTTGTGGAACATAGCCAACGTCGGTGGCGTTATATTCTTCCGTTTCGGCGTGGCCGTGTGAGCTAAACACCGTCATGCGTCCTTTACCGGAAATATAATATTGCCACTCATTGGCGTTTGGATGCCAATGCATCTCTCTCACGGCACCCGGCTTCATTATTTCAATTACACCGGTAATTGTTTTTGATATTGGGAACTCTTTCGAGGAAACAATATATACGCTGCCTTCATCGCTCTCAAAAAAGGGGGGTTGGCTCATCATAGGATAATGATGTTTTAGCGGAGAGTCGTCTCGCCCGCCGTTATCTCGCTCCAAAGGAAGGGCAGGCGGTACGCGGCCCGTCACAATATAGGCTTCACCCTGTTTCGCCTTGGAGAAGACTGACGCCGGTAAATTGGTGCTTTTGCTCAACACTTCCTTGGGCATGTGCGCGATCCAGTCGGTAATACTGAAGGTGCCGAACTCGGAAAAGTGTCCATTATCGAAGGTCAATATAAAGTGCGCGCCGCCTTCCAGTGCTTGAATTGAGTGGCCGTAGCCTTTCGGGAAATACCACACGTCACCCGCGCCAAAGTCGGAAACTTCCGAGGTGCCTTCAGGATCGATAATCGTAATACGCGCCTTGCCCGAAATCATATAAGCCCATTCGGCGGCGATGGCGTGCCAGTGTAATTCCCGCACAGCGCCAGGCTCTAGTGTCATATCAACACCCGCCACGCCCTCGGAAATAGGGAACTGTTTTACCGTCGCTTCTCTGGCCCATCCCCCCGGCAGACTGCGCTTTTCACTGTCCGAAAACTTATATTTATACACGCTCTTTGTATCATGCCCTGGCTGATAAGTGGTGGGAGGGACAATGTTACGATTTTCATCCGCCGAGGCTTTATTAATTACCGCACCGGTCAGGCCCATAGTTGCCGCACCTGCGGCAGAGATTTTCAACATATCACGACGAGTTAGCATTTTAATTCTCCTTAAAAAAACTAAGGATACTTAATGCGGTGCAAATGTATAAAAAATGTTTATTAAATAATATTTTAATGTTTCAAAAAGGTAATAACGTTAAATGTATATTTAACAAAATTTATTTTACAGCCAAAAAAAAGGGTTTGTTTAAGATTTATTATATATTGCACCAGATCGGATCAATGCGCTAATGCGACGCCTTGTTTTAGTGCGTATCGGCATCTGTTGTAACGAATGTTTCAAATTTCTTTGTATACAACGAGTGTCTACAAAGGCTTGGATCGATATTGCCCTCAACAATCAATCTGGTACAGAAATTGCTTTTTCCATAAGAGACTTTAAGGAGAAGCAAATGAAAGCTGTGGTGATTGGCGGTGGAATTGGTGGGACGTGTGCGGCAATTGCGCTTAAACGTTTTGGGATCGAAACTGCGGTTTTTGAAGCAGTAAAAGAGATCAAACCAGTGGGGGCTGCGATTTCCATCTGGCCTAACGGCGTGAAATGCCTGAATTATCTCGGCATGAAAGATGCGCTGCGCGAGCTTGGCGGGCAGATGCGTTACATGGCTTACAATGATTACCAGCAAGGCCAGACCCTGACGCGTTTCAGCATGGACCCGCTGATTCAATGCGTAGGCGAACAGCCGTATCCGGTGGCGCGCGCCGAGTTGCAGGCGATGCTCCTCGACGCCTATGGCCGCAACGACGTGCAGTTTGGCAAGCGCGTGACTCACGTTGAAGAATCAGCGAGTGGCGTAACCGCGTGGTTTGACGACGGAACTTCCGCCACCGGTGACCTGCTGATTGCTGCCGACGGCACGCATTCTGTTATCCGTAAACATGTGCTGGGCTATGCCACCGAGCGCCGCTATGCCGGTTATGTTAACTGGAATGGTCTGGTCGAGATTGACGAAAGTATTGCTCCGGCCGATCAGTGGACCACCTTCGTAGGTGAAGGCAAGCGCGTTTCGCTGATGCCGGTGAGCGGCAACCGATTTTACTTCTTCTTTGACGTGCCGTTGCCAAAAGGGCTATCGCAGGACCGCAGCACGGTGCGTGAAGATTTGTACGGCTATTTCGCAGGTTGGGCGGAGCCGGTACAAAAACTTATTGCTCAAATTAATCCGCAAACCACCAATCGGGTTGAGATCCACGACATCGAACCCTTTGAACAACTGGTGAAAGGGCGCATTGCCCTATTGGGCGATTCGGCTCATAGCACTACCCCGGATATTGGGCAGGGAGGTTGCGCGGCAATGGAAGACGCGGTAGTGCTGGCGACTATGCTGCAAACTAACTCCCTCGGTATTGAAGATGCGCTGCTGCGCTATCAGGAAAAACGCGCCGACCGCGTTAAGGACCTGGTGCTCAAGGCCCGCAAGCGCTGCGACGTTACTCACGGCAAAGAGATGGCAGTCACCGAACAGTGGTATCGAGACCTCAAGCAGGAAAACGGTGAGCGCATTCTCGCGGGCATGTGTGAAACTATTCTTGGTGGACCTTTGCAGTAACCTAATGTCGCTAATGTGGGAATGTCACCCGGCATTCCCTGCCATTGCGCATTTTTCTAAACTCCCCCTTCGACAGAAAACCACCAACAGTCTTATGGATAGATGCGATATCGCCTGCCATGCTTATTGATTAATTCATGGAGGCCGCGATGCATAAATTCGTATTTTCAATATTCTCTAGTCCTGAGTCGCTGCTGCAGGTGTTGAGTCGACGCGACGTTGAGGAAGCGATTGAGGAGGGCGAGCGTATCATTATCAACGAGGACGGTGTCGCCTCAGTCAATATTAAAAGCAATGAAGTGAAAGAGGATTTCCAACGGCACGTTCAGTCACTTAGGAGAGTTTAAGATGGGAACCGCTGTCTTTATGGTACTGATGGTCTGTGGTTACTGGTATACCAGTCGTGACCTTTCAACCCGTTTTAAATTTAAGCGTACCTTTGGCTGGGACGTCTATTTTCTGGTTGCCCTGTATGGCTGTATTTTTGTATTGCAGGGTTTGGTTGCTACTGCCTTGATTTGGTTTGTTCTTTTTGTTGCATCCGGCATTATGAATCTGACCTCATATTCACTGGCAGACCGCTATCACCATATGCAAATGGATTTCATCAACTGGAGCTTTTTGGGTATTCAGGCTCCCGTGGTGATTATGTTGACGCTGGCAGTCATATTCTGCATTTATCGCTCTAACTGGGCCGGCAGTGCGCGTTTAAACAGCGCAGGCAGAAAAGAACTCTACAAAAGGCTTACTCACTCAAACGGCGTTGAAGGACTGTTGTTTCAGTGTATGGAAGAGGGGCATTTGGCGTGGATAACCTTGAAATCTCGTCGTATTTATATTGGCATGGTCCACACTGCATCGTTTGAAAATAGCGCGACTGCCAACGTGGTGATCGTACCCATGCTCAGTGGTTATCGCGAAGGCAAATCCATGAGCTTGTGCATAGAGCATAACTACAGCGCGTGGTACGACGAGCATGAAATATCGCTAGATTCGTCTCCGCGCTCGGCAATGGATTTTCGCAAGGTCATTATGGTGGAGCAGATTGAAAGCCTCTCATTGTTTGACGCTGCCAGCGCCACGGCGCTGTCGATAGAACAGGACGCGCGTTCCCTGTGATTAGCGACGCTGCCCGAATCGGGCAGCGTTTAATGAGGCAGAGGTTGCAGACCTTTGCAAGCCAAGGTCTGCAACTTCTGTTTCACTCGCTTCCCGCCTCGCGCGTATCCTTTTTACGTTTTTGCAAACCCTGCATAGCTACGGCTGCGGCAAAAAGCAGAAGTAGGGCAGAAACAATCACCACCTTTTCGAATCCGTGCAAAAAAAAGGGGGGCTGTTGATTGCGTACCAAAAAGCCAAACAGCGCGACTCCAATCACTCCACCTAATTGCCTTGAGGCATTGAGCAGGCCGGAGGCGATACCAGCCTGCTTTCCTGCTACGGCTGCCAGCGCGGCGTTGGTAATAGTCGGTATGGTCAAGGCCGTGCCGCCACCGGCAATCAGCATCGGGATAACCAGTAAGGGATAGGACGCGGTCATAATGCTGGGTAAAAACAGCGCATAGCCGCAGGCCGAAATAAGCATCCCGCTTACCGCAAGGGTTCTTGTACCGATTCTCGTCACCAAGCGCCCTGCCGTAATATTGAAAACAACCAAAATTCCCATCATCGGCAAGAAGGCTACGCCGGTTTGTAACGGGGTAAACCCGCGAATAAACAGAAAATAGAGACTGAGGGTGAACACCGTGCCGTAGAAAGTTAGATTGGCGAGCAGTCCAATAATCGTTGCGCTGCGCAAGGTTGCGTTACGAAATAAACTGAGTGGCAGCATCGGCGAAGGACTGCGCGCTTCAATCCACAGAAACACAGCGCCGAGCATAACGAAGCAGGCAAAAGCGGCAGCAATCAGCGGATTTTCCCAACCCAGACTGCTGGTCTCGGTGAGGGCAACGGTGAGTGATGCTAGCGTAAGTGCGCCGGTTATTTGCCCAGCAATATCGAGACTTTTCGTCGTCTGTACCGGCGAGGTTGGCGCATGGCGACCAACCATCCACAGCCCCAGCAGGCCCAGCGGGAGATTAATCAGGAAAATACTGCGCCAGCCGACGCTGGTTATTAGCAGTCCACCTAGCACCGGCCCTGCGGCGAGGGCTATTCCGCCCGATGCCGCCCACCAACCTACCGCGCGGCTTCTGGCCTCATCGTCTAAAAAGACTTGGCGCAGCAGTGAAAGGGAAGCAGGTACCAGCAGAGCCGCACCGAGCCCTTGAAAAATGCGCGCTGAAATCAGGGCTGAAAGCGTGGGCGCTAATCCGCAGCCCGCCGATCCGAGAGTAAAAATGGTGAAACCAACCATAAAAACGCGCTTGGCACCCAAGCGGTCTCCAAGCGCCCCCGCGGTTAATAACAGGGAGGCAAAAACTAGCGCATAGGCATTAATCACCCATTGTAAATGAGTGATTTTTGCGTGAAATTTCGCGTGTAACGCTTCAAGCGCGACGTTGACCACGCTCACATCGAGAAGGACAATGACAAAACCGAGGCATGCGGCAAATTGTATAAAGTGTAGCTGCCGATGGGATTGATTATGCATAGATGGCTCACCTGATAATAAGATTGAGCAATCATAGGTTGAAATCATGCGTGCGAAAATTCAGTATATGAACATAGCAGACTGGGAAATATGCACAGATGTTTGACTGGCAAGACTTACGATTCTTCCTCGCCGTGGCGCAGGCCGGTAGCCTGTCAGGCGCAGCGCGGGCAATGCATGTCGATCACGCGACCGTAAGCCGTCGCCTGAATCTACTGGAAGATAAGCTGCAGGTGCGGTTGGTGGACAGACAGCCGCGCGCCTGCCTGCTCACGCCGCTGGGTGAACAGGTGGCTCAGCTAGCCGCCCAAATGGAAGCGAGTGCGTTTGCCGTTGAAAGAGCGACTCGCGCCGCGCAGTTACCGCTGGTGGGCAAGGTGTCGGTCAGTGCACCGCCAGTGCTGGCGGCCAATTTCTTGGCGAAACAGCTGTTTGCTTTTCGCCAGCGCTATCCGGATATTCAGCTTTCGATTGCCAGTCAGGTTCAAAGTGTTTCACTCAGCCGTCGTGAGGCCGACATTGCCGTGCGCCTGTTTCGGCCTACCGAGCAGAGCAGCGTGGCGCGCAAGATTGGCTTAATGCCGTTTGCGCTTTACGCCAGCAAAGATTATGCGCATTCAAAAACGCCGGAACGCTGGGAGTTTATCGCTTATGATGCGTCGCTTTCAGAAATGACACATCAAAAGTGGCTGCTTGAAGTAGCAAACGGTCGGCGAATTGTGAGTGAGGTCAGTGATATCACCAGTCAGTGCGTGGCGGTGCGCACTGGTATTGGCGTCGCCGGACTGCCGTGCTTTCTGGGCGACGGTGACCCGCAGTTGCAGCGTTTACACGTTGACGGCGAGGCGTTTGCGCGAGAAATCTGGATAGCGGTTCACACAGACCTGCGGCATACACCGCAAATCCGCGCAGTTATGGACTTTATCATTGATGCTGTTAAGGCACAGTGGAGCAATGATTGAACGATAAGAGAATGGAATCTGAGGCTTACTTATCGGCCACGCTAATAATCTCCACGCGCTTTTTATCAGGACTCACCGCCAACCACACGGCAATACAAATAATCACGCCGCCAAAGATAAAGCCGGAGTTAATTTCTTCGCCTAGCACCAAATAACTCCAGAAAACGCCAAACGGCGGGATGAGAAATGTGACCGACAGCGTTTTTAGTGGGCCAATATCGCTGATGAGGCGGAAATAGAGGATATAGGCCACTGCTGTACAGAGAAGACCGACCCCCAGTACGCTGCCCCAGACCTCGGGCTGTGCCCAATTCACCGCCGGTCCGAATGCAAGGGTGTAGCCAAAGAAAGGCAGAAGGAACAGGGTTGCCCCCAGTTGGCTGCCGAAGGCGACTATCGAGGGCTCAAGACCTCCCTTGTCTGAAATCCATTTTTTAGCCAGAAAACCGGCTACGCCATAGCAGGCGGTGGCAATAAGGCATGCTATTACCCCCCACACCAGGTCAGCGGTCGAATGCATCTCTCCGGTGGACGTTATCAGCACTATCCCCGCGAGTCCAAGAAATACGCCTGCCCACTTCTTGAGGTTCAACGTGGCGCCAAAAAAGGAAAAACCGATCACCGCGCCCATCAGTGGGGTGGTGGCATTTAAAATGGCGGAGTATCCGGCAGGCAGCCAGCGCGCGGCCAGGCAATACATCAGAAACGGCAAACCCGAGTTGATCGCGCCAAGCAGCAGCGCTTGCCGAGTTTTGCCGTTAAAGGCTATCTTTTTTCGCATCATCAGCAAAATAATAGCCAGTCCGCTACAGCCGAAAAGCACCCGTAGAAACGCGGTATTAATTGCTCCAAATTCAGGTGCCGCAATACGCATAAACAGGAAACTAGCTCCCCAAATGGCGGCTAAAGTCAATAATCTTATAAAGTCGGGCACCTTCATGTTGTTTCCTTACTTTTTGCGATAGCCAGTTGACACTCTTCAGCCGTAATAGAGGTATAGTTTAGCGGCCTGTGGCACAGAGAAAATAGCACAGGTAGACGCAGTAATGGATAGGGCAATAGTTAACCGGAGGCGTTGTGCTTAAAATTTGGGGCAGAAAGACATCATCGAACGTGCAGGCTTTGATGTGGTGTGTGGGTGAATTAAATTTACCTTATGAACGTTATGATATCGGTCATCGTTTTGGCGGCAACGATACGCCGGAATTTTTAGCCATGAACCCCAACGGTACCGTGCCGGTATTGAAAGACGGTGACGATGAGCCGTTGTGGGAAACCGGCGCCATCCTGCGTTATATTGCGAGAGTGTATGGCAATGAGGCTTTTTGGCCGTCGAGTGCGGCAGAGTGTGCGCAGGTTGATAAATGGACGGAATGGGCCAAAGTCAGCGTCTCGCACAGCTTTACGGCCCCGCTTTTTTGGCGAGTCGTGCGAACCGCCAGCAAAGACAGAGACCAACCAGCCATCGATAATGCAATGAAAGTATTGAATAAATTTTTAGATGTCGCCGAAGTCCAGCTCAGCAAGCACGCCTATATTGCCGGTGAGGGTTTTACTCTTGCCGATGTGCAGTTCGGGCATATTCTCTACCGTTATTTCGATATCGATATTGAGCGCGAATCGTTCCCGGCCCTGGAGCAATACTATGAACGACTGAAGCAGCGTCCGGCTTTCGTCGAGCATGTGATGGTTTCTTATGACGATCTCCGGGTGAAGTGATTTGAAATCGAAAACAGCAATTTCGTTCAAGATTCTAGACTAAACAAAGGCTATATAACGCCCCTGTCATTCACGGTCTATCTCTTCGATACAGTGCTATTTATGCCACGTGCATGAGACTTTCTGCATTTCATTTGAATCGGCACTTTACGCGCGCGGTAATCGTAATTTTAAGCTTGGTGATGTTTTACCTCGTTAGCTCACTTTGGTAATGATTAACTGCACTATTTTCAGTAAATTAAAGGAACTACTCTGTTGTCATTTGAGCACTATGGTGACGTATGTGCTCATTATGTTGATACCTGTCAGTATTAATTGGAGTTCCTCATGTCTCAAACCTCTATTACACATGCGTTGGGCCAGGCTACGGTCGCTAAAATATTTGAAACTACGCTTGAATTTGGTTCAACCTATCTCTTCCCCGACTGGGCCGACGACACGCCTGTTGTGCCGCTCAGCGTGCACAGCTGGTTGGTGAAAAATGAAGGGAAAATATATTTGATTGATGCTGGAGTAGGTAAGGGCAAGACCCGCGCCTCGGCGTTATTCAATCATCTCGATAACCCTTATTTAGAGCGATTGGCCGAGCAGGGTGTAACTCCTGATCAGGTCGATTATGTCTTGATGACGCATATTCATACTGACCACGTAGGTTGGAATACAACTTTCAAAGACGGTGAATGGCAACCCACTTTTCCCAATGCGCGCTATGTGTTTCCTAAAGAGGGCTATGAGTTTTATCTCACCGAAGAAGGCCGAGCCGTGGCGGGATATGCTGCTTTTGCCGACAGC
Organism: Rouxiella silvae; assembly: GCF_002093625.1. Classification (GTDB taxonomy): domain Bacteria; phylum Pseudomonadota; class Gammaproteobacteria; order Enterobacterales; family Enterobacteriaceae; genus Rouxiella; species Rouxiella silvae. The sequence continues at coordinate 33,626 of NZ_MRWD01000029.1, forward strand.
GTCGCGCCAATCGTTGCCGCCGGTTTAGCCGATTTTATCCCCGCAGCGGGGGGAACGGTAGACCAACATTTTGAATATATTCCAACGCCCGGCCACTGCGTGGGTCATATGTCGATCCGTTTTAGCTCCGAGGGAGAGCAGGGATTATTTGCCGGAGACGTGATGCATTGTCTGGAACAGGTTAAAAACCCCCAGTTAGTCTCGGTATTTTGCGTAGATAAGCCCCTAGCGATAGAGACTCGCCAGCAGATTCTGGAACAGATGGCACAGAGTCACACGCTGTATTTCAGCTCTCATTTTGAAGGCAGCTCCGTCGGCTACGTTAATCGTGAAGGCGACGACTATCGCTGGCAGCCGGTTTAAGCAAAATATTAAACATCGTGCATTTATTAGGGTGGCTCTACTCTACGCCACCGGTAAATAAGAATAGTAAATGCTAAATTTTTGCTAATTATCTAATCGCTATATTATTTATTATATAGCGATTGTAAGGTACTGTCTTACCCCATTGAAGGCGTAATATTTAAGAGGAACTCAGATTGTACCTGTATATGTTTTACTTAGGCGGCAATGCCGGAAGATCAAATATTGAAGTTCACGATATCCAGTTTGTAGCAGCCGAGCAGCCGGAGCATGCTTGGCCTGCGCTGCGTGAAGCATGGTTTGGCGACGCGGATAAAGTGCACATTGATGGTTATGCGCGTATTAACTGGGCGGACGGCTATGCCGTTTCACTGTCGGCGACGCCTGCGGCGGACGATAAAAAGCTATTTTTTGTTAATGCCGGCGCCTATGACCCTTCGACGTTGGCTGAATTGCACGCCTTTGATTTGTTTGTCGCCCGAGATGCACAAGAGGCTAAAGTCAGAGGATTAGAGTCTTTGCTTAATGGTGCACTGCACCAGCATAAAGATAATCTTAAAGACGTGGATGATTGCATTCTGTTGGATAAAATCGGCGATCTTTATGTGCATTTAACCCCGAGCAGTCACGGTAAAGCTTTCAGACCTGAGTGGCAGGGCTACCAGCCTATTGGGCTCTAACCATTATTTTAGCCTCTGTTAATCCAGAGGCTAATGTTTGAGTATGCTGGGGCAGGGTGCGGAATGACCATTTTTTTACCGTTAGGCTATCTGCTGGTCGGATGGTTGATTGGGCAGACATCGTGGGATATTAAAACGCTGGCTTCCACGTTATTGACCCGGCTGTTTATTCCCTTGGTGATCGTTTTCAATATTGCCACACATTTTAGCAGCATGAGCGGCATTATTATTGCCACCGCTCTGGCGATGTTGATTCTCCTTGGCGTCAGCCGATTATTCACCCGCGATCCTGTACTTAATCTCTGCTTTTGTTATCTCAATATTGGCTGGCTCGGTCTGCCGGTGGCGACGGCACTGTTTGGCAACGAGGCTGCGGTTATTATTATTGCCGCGTATGTCGGTAGCTCCATAATGGGTAACTCGGTGGGCGCAGGGATGCTATCAGGCAACGCATTCAACCTGAAAAAGCTGATTCAGACGCCACCTGTCATTGCGCTGGCCATAGGTATTCTGCTTATTCCGTTCAGCCGTGAGGTTGAGTCTTTAGGCGTTGAAATCTACCCGTTTGCCAAATTTATGATGAGCTTTTTGGGGATGGCAATTCTGGGTATCTGGTTGTCAAAAGTTAAGGTGAGGGCGGTGGATTTTCGTCGCGAGTTGAAGCCTTTTTTACTCCGTTCTGCGGTGATGGCCATTCTTGTTACGCTAATGTGGATGTTTGCGCGTTATATCCACCAAACGACCGTGGTTAATAATGCACCTACGCTCTACTTGCTGTGCTTATTACCGCCCGCTGCCAATATTATTGTATTGGAAACACACTATCTTGGCAGTGGTCGATCGGCGCGTCCTATCAGCTGTGGCACCTGTATTAGTATTGTTGCTATTGCGCTTTATGCGGGCGCAATTACCTTAAGCCATTAAATGCCTGATAACGTTGTGAAATATTCGGCGTTATCAGGGCTATTTATTATTGCTGTGCAGCGATAACGTCAATAATCACTAATGGCTCTTTGCCCGTGTTGCTTAATCCGTGTGATTCGCCTTTGCGGACAATAGTAATATCACCGGCTTTAACCGGATAATCTTTACCGTCGGTGTCTTTAAATGTGCCAGTCCCAGAAACAATCACATAAGCATCTTCATTATCTTTATGCTGATGATAGCCAATCGAGTCACCCGGTTTGAGGGTCAGCCAGCTCAGCTCTTTAATTGCCTGATCGGGCTTGGCTTTATCGCGTGTAAAGGCAAAAGCCGCATCCACGTTACCTTTACCGCCGCCCAAGCCTTTCTTTTCAATTTTTTGCTGTTGTTCTTTAGTAATGACCTGCGCATTTGCCCATGAAGCCGGTAATAAAGCGGCGATACACAATAATGCAGTTGTTAATTTACGCATAAATTTCACCCTGTTATTATAAATCCATTATTTCAGGCACCCTGTTGCTGCCTGATTTTTCCTGCCGTTCTTTATGCCAGAAAAAAGACTTTTCCACATTGCCAAAAAGTGACATTAACAAAAAACGCCACCCGCAGAATAGACGTGTGGCGTTAATCAGAGACTAGAATGGGGTATTAGCCAGGATAAATACCGCGATCTTTACGCGCCATCAGAATTCGCTCACAGGCCACAATATAGGCCGCCGTGCGCAGCGAACAATCCTTCTCTTTTGCTTTCTCCCAAACGTGAACCATTGCGTCGGTCATGATTTTGTCCATGCGCACATTGATCTCGTCTTCACTCCAGAAGAAGCTGGCCATGTCCTGCACCCACTCAAAATAGCTGACCGTCACACCGCCGGCGTTGCACACCACGTCTGGCACGACAATCACGCCGCGTTCGGCCAAAATGTCATCGGCCTCTGGGAAGGTTGGGCCGTTGGCACCTTCAAGTACTAATTTACAGCTAAGCAGCTGTGCGCGTTCGCGGGTGATTTGTCCCTCAAGTGCCGCAGGAATAAGGATATCCATCGGCGTAGTCCAGAAGGCTTCGCTGTTGATTTCCTGTGCACCCGGGAAGCCTGCAATTTGTCTGTGTTGGATTTGCCACTCACTCAACGCCGCCATATCGATGCCGGAGTCATTAAACAAGGTTGCCGTATGGTCTTGAATTACCACGATCCGTGCGCCGATTTCGGCAAACAGGCGAGCAGCTTCGCTGCCCACGTTACCAAATCCTTGAATCGCCACTCTTGCGCCTTCAGTTTCAATACCTGCGCGGCGTGCAACTTCGCGTCCGGTAACAAATACACCGCGGCCGGTGGCTTTTTCGCGGCCTAGTGAGCCGCCGAGATGAATCGGCTTACCGGTCACAACGCCGGTGATGGTGGTGCCGTGGTTCATGGAATACGTGTCCATGATCCAAGCCATAACTTTGCTGTTAGTACCGACGTCCGGTGCCGGAATGTCTTTCTGAGGCCCGATAATAATGCCAATTTCGCTCGTGTAGCGGCGAGTCAGTCGCTCCAGCTCACCGTCAGACAGGGCAAAGGGATCAACGCGAATGCCGCCTTTCGCTCCGCCATAAGGCAGATTCACGGCCGCACACTTGATGGTCATCCACGCCGAAAGCGCCATAACTTCGTTGAGATCAACACCAGGGTGGTAGCGGATGCCGCCTTTTCCCGGGCCGCGCGAGAGGTTGTGCTGAACGCGATAGCCTTCAAAATGACGGATCGTACCGTCATCCATTTGCAGGGGAATATCTACGATCAGCGCGCGTTTCGGATGACGTAGGGTGTCTATCCAGCGTGAAAGGTCACCCAGATAAGGGGCGACGCGATCGATTTGACGCAGATAGGTTGTCCAGGGAGATGTACTGCTTTCTGACGCGTAAGATAACTTTTCCATAAAAAAGCCTTTTTAAATAAAGTCATTTATTTTGTGAAGCTGAGGAAGAGAAGTGCATTTCACTATGCGGTGATAATGTTATCAGCTTTTATAAAGAGTGTTTATGGATGACAACGGCAAATTGCTTATTTGTGATCGGTGAGGCATTCAATTAGTGAATAGTTATACAAGAAATAGAGACCTATAAGGAGTGAATTTTTATGCAATTTATATTCATTAAAGTGACTAATAAACTTTTTTTTCCCAATTATCAGAACTTTGAGACCGGTCAAAAAGTGAATGAAATGATATTTTTCAGTGTTGACTTTGTTAAAGCTCAACGCCAGCATGCATCCTGAACTCGCCGCTCCATGACTTTTCTGCAAGGCTAAAGGAATTGCAATGACCCTCGAGAAAATAGAACGACAGGAAAACGCTGCCGGTAAGCTTGATGCCCCTGAGAAACTGCACAGGGGCCTCAGTGAGCGTCATATTCAGATGATTGCCTTAGGGGGTGCAATTGGCACGGGTCTCTTTATGGGCGCAGGGAAAAATATCGCCGTTTCCGGTACTTCCATTTTAATCATCTACATGCTGGTTGGCTTTTTCATGTACATGGTAATGCGGGCTATGGGTGAGGTGTTGCTTTCGCGTCTCGACTATCGGTCGTTCGCGGATTTTGTGGCGGATTATCTCGGACCAAAAGCCAGTTTTTTTCTCGGCTGGTCCTACTGGTTGAGCTGGGTTGTTACCTGTATTGCCGACGTGGTGGTGTGCGGCGGCTATATGCAGTACTGGTTTCCGCATATGTCAGCCTGGGCGCCGGCGCTGTTCACGCTCGGGCTGCTTTGCCTGTTCAACATGCTGTCGGTCAAAATGTTTGGCGAGGCGGAATTCTGGTTTGCGCTGATAAAAGTGGTGACCATTGTGGCGCTTATCTTGACCGGTGGCTGGATGATTGCGACCGGCTGGACCTCTCCAGACGGTGTGCGCGCCTCAATGCATCATCTTAGTGACCCTGAAGTGTTTATGCCGCACGGAATTGCAGGTTTTCTGGCCGGATTCCAAATCGCTATTTTTTCTTATACCGGCATAGAACTGCTAGGCACCATGACTGCGGAGACTAAGGATCCGCAGCGAATTTTGCCAAAAGCCATCAATGCGCTGCCGCTCCGGATCATAATTTTCTATATGCTGTCGATGACGGTGATTATTGGCGTAACGTCCTGGGGGGCTATCTCGCCCGACGTTAGCCCGTTCGTGATGCTTTTTGCCAAAGCTGGGTTACCTGCTGCGGCCGCCGTGATCAATTTTGTTGCTCTGACCTCGGCTATGTCGTCGGCTAACAGCGGCGTTTATTCCAGCACGCGCATGCTTTATGGCCTGTCTATCGAGAAACACGCCCACTGGCAGTTCCGAATCCTTTCGAGAACCACGTTAATCCCGATACGCAGCCTGTTATTCTCTTGTTTTTGCATGCTCAGCGGCACGCTTTTACTGTTTTTAGTGCCGAACGTGATGACGCTGTTCACTATCGTTTCTACTCTGGCAGCTATTTTGGTGATTTACAGCTGGGCGATGATCCTGATTTCTTATCTGGTTTATCGTAAAAAACGCCCTGATTTGCACGCTGCATCCTCGTTTAAAATGCCTGCGGGTATTGTGATGACTTGGCTCAGCCTGGCGTTCTTTGCCTTTACGATTGTCATTATGCTGTTCGACCCAGACACACTTTCTGCACTTTGTGCCACGCCGCTGTGGTTCATCATGCTGTTCATTTTTTGGAAAATGAAGCAAAGAAAGGAGCAACAGATGACGACGGTAATCAACAGTCAGGCATAGAGCTGAAGTGACGGATTATTATTCCTCAGAGAGTCCGTCCTGATTGACCAGCCAGCGTTCAAAATCTTGGTGTAAAACGGTTTTCTGCACCCCAACTGGCGTCAGCGCCTGATACAGGCACGGCGCCACGGTGTTTTGTGTAAACAGCGGAACAAGATTACCACGCGCAATTTCGGTAGACAGCGTCTTGACCGGTCCTAGACCGACGCCAATCCCTTCAAGCATCGCGTGCAGCGAAACGTGAAAATGATCGTAACGTCTAAAACCGCTTACCGGCATTTTTTGCAGGCCCGCCGCGGCAAACCATTGATTCCAGTGGCCTGGGCGAGTCAACGTCTCAATCCGTGGGCACAACAAAACATCTGCTGGTTTCTCAATGGGATAGCGTTTAAGCAGTTCCGGTGAGGCCATTAGACAATGCTGGTCCTGCAAGAACGCAATGGCCGAATACTCCACCGCGCTGATTTCTCGACGAATTAACAGGTCATAATGACCGATAATATGCAGCTGTTCGGTATTGGCGGTGGATATTTGCAAATTAGCCTGTGGGTAACGGGCGTAAAAATCGTCAATTCGTGGGAGCAGCCACTTTAAACTCAGGGTAGTTGGCACGCTGATGTTAAACACATTATTCCGCCCGCCGTTTCCATAACGCAGCGCAATATCAGAAAGCGTGTCAAAGGCGCTACCGAGTTCACGGGCCAGCGTCAAGGCGTAGGGGGTCGGCACGCGACGCTGACCCTCCTTACTGAATAAATTTACCCCAAACCACTTTTCAACCACCTGAATTTGACGGCTTATCGCGCCGTGAGTGATGCACAGCTCTTTGGCCGCTGCGGTATAACTGCCTGCATGACAGGCAACCAGAAAAGCCTTCAGCGCTGTCAGGGGAGGAAGAGGGTGCATTTACTGTCCTTTAAAGTCACGGTTATGTGATGTTTTAGCACGAGTATTGTAATTTTTTAATCGCTAACATCGCTTAAATGAAGACTTATAGGAAATAAATGCGGTGATGTATCTCGTTATTATCTTGATTGGGGTTCTGGCTGGGACCCTTAGCGGCGTGGTCGGCACGGGGGCATCCATCATGCTGTTACCGGCTTTGACCTACACTTTTGGCCCCAAGGCAGCTATTCCTATCATGGCGATTGCCGCCATTATGGGCAACGTTTCGCGGGTGATTTTATGGCGTAAAGAGATTAATTATAAAGCATTTATGCTGTATGCCATCCCCGGTATTCCTGCGGCTGTTCTGGGGGCAAACACGCTATGGGTCATGCCGGTTGAATTATCAAACCTCTGTATCGGACTGTTCTTTTTGCTGCTAATTCCCCTGCGTCGATGGGCAAAAACACAGGCCTTCACGTTGAACAGTGTCCAGTTGGCGCTAGTCGGGGCGGTGGTCGGATATTTGACCGGCGTGGTGTTCTCAACCGGTCCGATAACGATCCCTATATTTGCCGGATACGGCCTAGTGAAAGGCGCGTTGTTATCTACCGAAGCCGCCGCCTCTTTTGCTATCTATTTGGCCAAAGCCTCAACCTTTGAAGCTATCGGCGCACTGCCCGCATCGGTATTTATTTGCGGCATTTTGGTCGGTAGCACCTTGATTATGGGCACCCTGATAGGCAGACGATTTGTGCTCAGACTTTCAGAAAATGTCTTTAATCGGTTGATTGACGCCATGCTGCTGATTGCCGGAGTTTCTTTGCTGTGGGATGCGGTGGTGTAGTTTTTTGATAAAACGGCGTTACGGTTTTTTCTCGGACGATTAACCCAAAGCCTAACTATTGGCTTCGGGTTAACGGTATTACTGACTTTACTCTCAATGCACTAAAGGCTCTGTGCGGCAAGTGCAACGGCGTCGGCACCGGCGGGGATGCGCATGGGGGCTGAAGGGTCGTTTACCGCCTGCCACACCGCGTGCGCCACGTCGGCCGCGTAGGTAACAACGGCAGTGTTTTTAGCGTTGGCAAAAAAATTCGCGGCAAAAGCCTCATACGGCTCGGGGAAGACGTTTTGCATTCTCGATGCCGCATTTTTGCCAAAATCGGTGGAGGGAGCCAACCCCGGCAGCACCAGACCCACTCGAATATTGAAAGGCGCGAGTTCGAGCGCCAGCGATTCTGTAAAGGCATTAACCGCGGCCTTGCTGGCGGTATAAACGGCAAGCAGCGGGATCGGTTTTAGTGTGACGGTAGACGTCACGTTTATAATCACCCCTGATTTTCGCTGTCTGAACTGTGGAATAAACGCCTTACACAGCGCCATTGTGCCAAAGGTATTGGTGTTGAAAATATCACGTGCGAGATCCATCGAGGTACCTTCGATAGCACTCAGCAAGCCAATACCCGCATTGTTGACCAGTGCGTCAATGGGACCGGCGGCTTCAACCGCGTGGTGAATACTTTCTGCGTCGGTCACATCAAGGGCAAGCAGGCGCAGGTGTTCGGAGCGCGGCAGCAGGTCTTCACGCGGGGTACGCATAGTGGCAATGACCTTCCAACCTTGTTTTAAGAAATAGCCTGCGGTCTCTAACCCAAAGCCAGAGGAACAGCCAGTAATCAGCACAGTTTTCATTATAACTCCTGAAGATAAATCGTTAGAACTTGACTCTACGCGCCATCGGCCGTACTTAATACACTGCAAAGTCCAGTTTTCATTCGTTGGAGTCCGGTTATGAACGATCCTCTTGCCGAGGTGGTTACGCTGCTCCAACCTCAGGCCCCTTTTTCGAAACTCGTCCACGGCGCAGGAATATGGCGCGTACATCGTACGCAAAGCGAAAAGCCGTTTTATGGTGTGATTCTGGAAGGATGTTGCTGCCTGGAGATCAATGGGCAACCGCCACTTACCCTGCAAAAGGGTGATTTTGTGCTTATCCCGGCAGCATCGGATTTTTCGACCTCAAGTTATCCTCCCGAGCTGTCTAAAGAAGTCAGCAGTTTCCCAACCTTGCATCCTGAGGGCGTCTACCGGATAGGTTCTCCCGAGGGGGAGCCAGAGGTGCAATTGCTGATTGGGTATTGTCAGTTTGGCTCGCCGGATGCGGCGCTGCTGGTTTCACTGCTGCCGCAGTTGGTGCTGGTTCGTGGCGAGAAAAGGCTTTCAACGCTGGTTCAACTGGTGGCTGATGAGACCCGAGAGCGCCGACCTGCTCGTGACGTCGTTCTGCTGCGCCTTTTGGAGGTTCTACTGATAGAAGCGCTTCGCTCAATGACCGCAACCGCAGGTTCCACGGGACTTTTACGCGGATTAGCCGACGAGCGTCTTGCCGCAGCGATACGGCAAATGCATAAAACGCCGGGGCGTAGATGGACGGTGGTGGAGCTGGCAAAAGAGGCGGCGCTGTCTCGTTCAAGCTTTTTTGAGCGCTTCCGAGAAGCCGTTGGCGTGGCGCCTATGGAGTATTTGCTGGCCTGGAGAATGGCGCTGGCCAGAAAGATGCTGCAAAACAAAGAAGGCAGCATGGGGGATATTGCAGAGTGCGTGGGCTATGGTTCTGCCAGCGCATTTAGTGTCGCATTTACCCGCTATGTCGGTATGGCGCCAGCACATTACGCTCAGCAACTGCGTCAATAAGCGTTGCGCAGAAGTCCCTTTCTGCGCGCTTGTCAGTTGACTCTCAGATCCCGCAATCAGCCAAAGGTAAAGGCGTAGGCGTTTACCCCCGCATCAAGAAACTCGATGGTAAAGCTGTGCTCACCGCCAGCATCCGGCTGACGAATGAGCTGATAGAGCCGCTGGTCGGTCACCACGCCTTCGCCGCTGGCGGAGATGTCCGAACCGTGCATCTCGCCAGGCTCTTTACCGTCGAGGGTGACCTTAAAGCGGATCTGTTTACCCTGTTCCTGTGGACCTAATACGAGATGAAGGTCGCGCGCGTGGAAACGATAGGTAATGCGTCCGTTAGGCTTATTTAAGGTTATTTTTTCATCACCCACGGTCCAGTTTCCCTGCAGGCCCCACTCGTTGAGGTCCAGAGGGTCTGAAATGGTAAAGTCCGCCGGTGCATCGGTTACCTTATTGTCCGAGGCAAAATGCTGTGAACGCATATAACCCAGATAGGTTTCAGGTGAGATGTCGCTATCCTGACCGGCGGCTTGTTCTACGCCTTTTGCCTGTACCTGACTGATTGAGGTATTGACGTTTTTAGCACCGGCTTCTTTAAGCAGTTGCTGAATAACGCGCTCCGACTGGGGGTACTCGCCTTCGCCAAAGTGTTCATAGCGAATCTCGCCTTTGGCATCAATGAAGTAGTGAGCAGGCCAATACTGGTTATTAAAGGCGCGCCAGATGCTGTAGTTATTATCAATCGCAATCGGGTAGTCAATGCCCAACTTTTTAGATTCTTGAATCACGTTATTAACGTTGCGCTCAAAGGCAAACTCTGGGGCATGCACACCGATAACCACCAGTCCTTCGCTGCGGTATTTATCCGCCCACGCCTTAACGTACGGCAGGGCGCGCAGGCAGTTAATGCAGGAATAGGTCCAAAAATCTATCAATACCACTTTGCCTTTCAGCGCCTGCGGGGTCAGCGGTGGCGAATTAAGCCACTGAACGGCACCGTCTAGAGAAGGCATCGGACCAAGGTCACTTAACACCGGGGTGCCATTTTCGTCGGCGGCGGTTGGCGATTGACTCCCTGTACGGCTTAAACCCAATTTATCGACCAGCTTTTGCTCGATGCCGCTGGTGGTTTGATTGGAGAGACGCGTTAGCAGGCCAGTATCCAGACCCAGTGCAATGGCCACCACGCCTATCAGCATCGCTGCGCCAATACCTCGGCGTATCCATTCCCCCGCACCCAAAGAGCGTTTCATGGCGGTGAAAACTTTGCCACCGATCAGCAGGGCCAGCATTAAGGAGGTCACGGCGCCCGCGGCGTAGGCCAGCAGCAGCAGGCTTGAGCCGACGTTAGCCCCTTGCAGCGCTGCGCCAGTGAGTACTAATCCGAGGATCGGGCCTGCACACGGCGCCCAAAGCAGCCCGGTTGCAATACCCAGCAGGAAAGAGGTGCCGATTGGCGATTTTTTACTGCTGGTCGCCGCTTCACTTACCTTGTTACCAGCCGAGACCAGCGGGCGCATCACTCTGTCACCAATGTGCGGGAACAGCAGCGTGACGCCGAAAAATGCCATCAGCACCAGTGCAACCCAGCGTCCGTACTGGTTTGCCTGCACAACCCATCCTCCGCCTACTGCGGCCAGCGTGGCAACCAGCGTAAATGTCAGCGCCATTCCGGCCAGCAAGGGTAAACCTGATTTCAGAAAAGATTGGTCGGAGCGAGCAAAAACGAAAGGCAATACCGGCAAAATGCAGGGACTGGCGATGGTCAAAATGCCGCCAAAATAGGCGAGAATAAGGATTAGCATAGTAAAACCTCAATAGGTCGCGGCTGCCTTGGAGCCTGATGCACCGCAATGTACCGGAATGTATCGTCAAGTTTCGCTATGTATTTAAATATATAGCGATACTTGAATTATATCCCCCTTGAACCTGCTTGGGTGAGGTTTAACGAAAATGTTAAGATTGTGGTGAACGGCCTAAGGGCAAGGAAAAGAGTGAGGGAGCAAACTTTGAAGGGATAAGTCTGCCCCGTTAAGACATTAACAGGGCAGGGTAACGCTGTGCGCAGGCTTAGTCAGCCAGACGACGGCAAATTGCGTCGGTGAATTCGCGGGTCGTTGCCGTACCCTTGAGGTCGCCGGTGCGAATGTTGTCTTCGTTCAATACTGCATAAATTGCAGCACGCAGGCGATCGCCTTTGTCTTTCATGTCAACGTGGTCAAGCATCATGGCCGCAGCCAGCAGCAAGGAGATCGGGTTAGCGAGGCCTTTACCTGCGATATCCGGAGCTGTGCCGTGAACAGCTTCGAAAATAGCCACATCTTTACCGATGTTGGCACCTGGAGCCATGCCAAGACCGCCGACCAGACCGGCGATTTGGTCAGAAAGAATGTCGCCAAACAGGTTGGTACACAGCAGCATATCGAAGCGCCACGGGTTCAGAACCAGCTGCATCGCACAGGCATCAACAATCATATCGTCAACTTCAACACGGCCTTCGTACTCTTTGGCCACTTCACGAGCCGCTTCCAGGAAAATGCCGGTCAGCGCTTTCAGGATGTTGGCTTTGTGTACGATAGTGATTTTTTTACGGTTATTTTTAATGGCATATTCAAACGCATAGCGAGCAATACGTTTACTTCCCTCACGGGTATTCATGCCGGTTGAAACGGCAACCGCTTTAGGGTCATCGCCTACCGGAATATAGTATTCGTGCGAGACATAGAAACCGCCCAGGTTTTCGCGGAACAGCACCAGATCGATGTCTTCAAAACGGCCCGGGACCAGGGTGCTGGCAGGACGTACGTTGGCATACAGCTCAAATTCTTCGCGCAGACGCACGTTAGAAGAGCGGAACCCACCGCCGATTGGCGTAGCAAGCGGACCCTTCAGCGCTAAACGACGTTCGCGGATGCTGGCTAACGTACTTGCCGGCAGCGGATCCCCTTCCGCTTCCACACCGGCAACGCCTGCCTGCTTAACATCCCATTCGAAAGGTTGGCCAAGCGCATCGAGAACTCTGACAGTCGCTTCAACAACTTCCGGTCCAATACCATCACCTGGTATTAGCGTGGCAGGGATTTTCTTGTTTAGTTGGGTCATGTTACTTGTCTCTTTTTGGTAAACGGGAAACTTTTCAAGTGTGTCAGCTTACTGCCGACCATTGTAATGTTGTCAACACCAGACTGCGATGCGAATTTGTTTCTTAAAATATCTAACTGCGCGGACAGTTGCATTACCCACGGATGCTAAAGCGCAAAATTTGTAGAAAAAATGTTAATTAATTTGATGAATCTTACCGCGTTGCGGCATCAATTTCACGGATAATATCGATGAGTGCGCGCAGATTCGCCGGCATATGGCGATTCTGCGGGAAGTAGAGGCACAGACCCGCAATAGTGGGAGACCAATCTTGCAACACTGCGACCAGCTCGCCGTTAGACAGCGATTCGTTAGCATAACTGTCCGGCAGATAGGCAATACCTAGACCGTCGATGGCCGCCTCGCGCGTTAACTGCAGGTTATCTAGGGTCAGCATTCCGGGCACATCCAGCGCGGTTTCCTGCCCGTGTTTGAGAAACTCCCACCGGTAGCGCTTACCGCTCGGCAGCCTCTGGCGAAGGCACTGATGTTGCAACAGGTCGTCGGGCACGTTTGGCGTGCCGCAACGCGCGAAATAATCAGGGGAGGCGACGGCAAGAAAGCGCACCTCTGGCCCCAACCGCACCGCGACCATATCTTTAGGCACCGCCTCCGCGAGTCTAATCCCGGCATCAAAGCCCGCTTCAACAATATCAACCAGCGACCCTTCGGCCACCAGGTCGAGTTCTACGTGAGGATAACGCTGCATGAACGTCGGCACGATGCTGGCGAGCAGAATGCGAATCCCGCCCTCATTACCATTAATTCTCAGTCGGCCAATGAGGTGATTATGATCTCCAGAAACGTTTTCGAGCGCAACATTCAGCCCGTTAAGCAGCGGCTCAAGGTTGTTCATTAGCCTTTCTCCTGCTTCGGTAAGCGAGACGCTGCGGGTGGTGCGATGCAGCAACCGCGTGCCCAAAGTGTCTTCCAGCGTTTTCATTACGTGGCTCAGCGAAGAGCGCGTCACGCCGAGCATGTCCGCCGCGCGGCGAAAGCTTTTGTACTCGGCAACGGCCATGAAGGCTCTAAGCTCTGCCAGCGTGGGACGATTGATTGGTGACATTATTTCACCTGTAGGTGCGGTTTATTGGTCATTAACGTAACAATAAACAAGGCTTAACATCTATACCTCAAAGCCAAATTATTCTTACAGAGGTAAACACGATGTCTAAAACTTGGTTCATAACGGGAACATCCACCGGCCTTGGCCGTCTATTAACCGAACGTCTTCTTGAACGAGGAGACCGGGTTATCGCCACACTGCGTAAGTCAGGCACACTTAATGCCCTGTCTGAGCAATTTGGCGAGTGTTTGCAGGTACTTACGCTGGATATGACAAACATCCCAGCGATGAGATCGCGAGTGGAAGAAGCCTTTAGGAATGTAGGACATATTGATGTGGTCGTAAGCAACGCCGGTTATGGCCTGTTTGGCGCGGCTGAGGAACTCAGCGACGAACAGATTGAACGTCAGATCGCCACCAATCTTACCGGATCGATTCAGTTGATCCGTGCCGTGCTGCCTTATTTGCGCGAACAAAAAGCGGGACGCGTGGTGCAGATTTCATCGGAAGGCGGCCAAATAGCTTATCCGAACTTTAGCCTTTATCACGCCACCAAGTGGGGAATTGAGGGTTTTGTTGAATCGGTAGCGCAGGAGGTTGCACCGTTGGGCATCGATTTCATGCTGGTTGAACCTGGTCCCACCGGAACAAATTTTGCCGCAGGGCTGGAGAGAGCAACACCCATGAGTTGCTATGACAATACGCCCGCCGGGGAGGTCAGGCGCGCCGTAGACGGCGAAAAATTCCCTATCACCGGTGATGCTCAAAAAGCGGTGGCGGCCATAATTGCCGCCGTAGATGCGAAAATAATGCCAAAGCGCCTTGCCCTCGGGAGTACGGCCTATGCCTCGATTCATGCAGCGCTGAATAACCGTTTGCAGCAGCTTGAAGAGCAAAAATTAATCACTCTTGCAACGGATATCGACAGCGCCTTATGAGTTGAAACTCAGGGATGGCTTAGGCACGCGAGGTGAAACGCACTATTAGCGCTTGGCCTTGTCGTGGCGAGGCCTGACGTTAACGTCGGTAATCTGTGTGTCTTCGCTGGCAGAAACGACCAGACGAATCGCGCTGGCTACCGACTCCGGCGTGCTGTATTCCAGCGGGTCGATTTCTGCGAAGTTGCCCGCTCGTTGACGGCTGTTGCGGTTCATTGGCGTATCGGTTGGGCCGGGTGATACCGTAGCTACCCGTACCCCGTTGGCGCTTTCTTCCCCGCGAAGGGCGTGAGCCAGCGCATTAAGCGCGAACTTGCTCGCCGAATACACCGTGTGGCCCGGCAGTGCCAGCGTACCCGATCCCGAATTGATAAATACCACTTGGCCGTTCTGCTCGCGCAACGCCGGCAGCGCCAGACGGGTTAATTCAGCGGGAGCAAATACGTTAACTGAAAATTGCCTCTGCCAGACGTCCGGTGTGGCTTTTTCTACCGTAGTTTGCTCAGAGACGGCGGCGGAATGCACCAGCACGTTAATTTTCGCTAACCGGTTAATGAACTGCCGCTGTGCATCAAAATCCAGTAAATCAATCTCCACCGCCTCAACGTTTTGCAGTAAACGCAGTTGCACAAGACTGTCTTTATTTCTGCCTAATGCGTAAACCTGATGATCTTTAGCCAGATTATGCACCACCGCCAGGCCGATGCCGCTGGTTCCACCGGTCACAATCGCCACCGGTAACGAAGAAGATGTACTCATTGTTAACTCCCTTTTTAGATGTGAATTCGACGTTAACAGCGGGTCCTGCCGGTGACGAGTAACATATCCTGATAAGCATTGTGAACAGGCGGCATAAGGAAAATAACGACCTACAAAGCTTATGCATTTTCCTGAGACGCTTAGCAATTTTTCTTGGTAGTACCCTTTTTTGGCCTGTGTAATGCTCTGACTTATAACAAAAAAGCATCACTTGATTCAATGTTGAGTTTTTTTTGACAATGAAGTGAAGCGATTTTTTTTGTCACCCGTCATTTATAAAAACATTACTGGGATCTATAAGCATGATTAAAAATTTTGTTTTGCCTCTTACTGCTGCGGCGGTGCTGGTTTCGTCCGTATCGGCCTATGCCGTTGAGCCTTTGCGCGTGGCGGCCGATCCGGTGCCGCATGCTGAAATTCTTGCCTATGTGCAAAAAATCGATCCGGATTTGAATTTGAAGGTGATTGAAATTCCTAGCGGCGTGAACTCCAACGAATTGTTGGCTCACGGCGATATTGACGCCAACTATTTTCAGCACCGTCCCTATTTAGCGACGCAGGAGAAGGCGTTGGGCGTTAAATTTGCCGTGGCTGCCGAGGTGCATATTGAGCCACTGGGTATTTATTCTAGTAAATACAAGCACTACAGCCAGCTGCCTGATAAAGCCAAAGTGGCTATCCCGAATAATGAAACCAATCTTAGCCGCGGCCTCTATTTGCTGCAGGATCAGGGCTTGATTACGCTAAAACCCGACCTGAAAGGCCTGGCAACACCGTTGGATATTATCGGTAATCCAAAGCACCTAAAGATACTGGAGATTGAATCTCCGCAGATCCCGCGCGCACTGCCGGACGTAGACTTGGCGGTTATCAACGGCAACTTTGCGCTTGAGGCAGGACTGGATCCCGCCAAAGATGCACTGGGTCTGGAGAAGGCGAAGGGAAATCCTTACGCCAATATTCTGGTTACCTCGCAAAAGCTGGCGGAGGACCCGCGAATTTTACGTCTGGCGAAAGATTTAGAATCACCGCAGGTGGCAGAATTTATTCAGCAGAAATACCACGGTTCTGTCCTGCCGGTGAGCGCGGCTAAAAGCTAAACCGTGCTGGCCTCTTCCTCAGTATTTGTACTACTACGGTGAACCTTTCCCCCGACCGGTGGAAAGCTAGAATGGGGTAGCATATAACGCTACCCCATCCCGTATTCATCATGCCACCATCAGACTGGCCAACAGCGTTTGAGTGTAAGGATGTTTCGGCGAGGCGACTATCTCCTCAGTCGTTCCGGTTTCAACTATCTTCCCGTCTTTCATTACCGCAATTCGATGACTCATGTGCTGCACCACGCCGAGATCGTGTGAAATAAACAGCATCGCCAAGCCCAGTTTGCGCTGAAGTGCCATCAGCAGGTCCAGCACCTGCGCCTGAGTGGTAACGTCGAGCGCGGAAACCGGTTCATCACATACCAAGATTTCTGGATCAGAAGCCAGCGCCTGAGCGATTGAAACCCGCTGCCGCTGACCGCCAGACAGCGCCTGAGGACGCCGCAGCAGCAGATCGGGATGCAGGCCTACCAGTTTTACCAGTTCAAGCGTTCTGGCGCGCAGCGCGGCGGGAGACAGGTTTGCTCGCAGTTTTAACGGCTGCTGAATAATCTGCTCCACCGTATACTGCGGGTCAAACGAACCCAGCGGATCCTGAGTAATGGTTTGGATCCGTCCGCGTGAAGGCCGACGCTCAACTTCACGAAGGCTGCTCCAGGGTTTACCCGCGAGCCACACTTCGCCTCGGTGCGCGCTTTGCAGCGCCAACACCACTTTGCCGAGGGTGGTTTTACCCGAACCAGACTCACCTACCAACCCCAGCGTTTCCCCCCATGCCAGCTGAAGCGATACTTGATTTACCGCGTTATGCTTCACGCCATCGGGTCGGCTGAAATCGACCGACACGCTGCGAACATCTAACGCGGCGACGTCTCTCTCCCGGCGGCGTTGGGTCGCATTTTCCTGTGTCGTTAAGGGCACATCCGGCAGCGGGGGCTCACCCGACAGCCAGCGACCGCGGGTGCTCGCGCCGGGAATGGCCGCCAGCAGCCGTCGAGTGTAAGGATGCACCGGTGCCGCCAACACTTCTGCCGCAGGGCCACTTTCAACGCCTTGCCCGTGCTGCATCACCACTACGCGATCCGCGACCTGAGCCACTACCGACAGGTCATGGGTTATCAGTAGAACGCCGTGACCAGCCTTTGCCAATTTACGAAATACGTCCAAAATACGCTGCTGAACCGTCACGTCGAGCGCCGTCGTGGGTTCATCGGCAATCAGCAGTTTTGGTCCGCCCGCCAGCGCAGAGGCGATAAGCGCGCGCTGGCGTAATCCGCCCGACAGCTCATGCGGATACTGGTTAATTCGATTGTGCGGGTCTGGAATACCCACCTGAGATAACAGTGACAAGACCTGTGCGGCCACCTGGCTGCGCGCGAAAAGCCGATGAATCAGCATCGGTTCGGCCACTTCCCGGCCAATAGTGCGCAGCGGGTCCAGTGAAACCAAAGCATCTTGCAAAACAAAGCCGATTTCTCGACCGCGAAGCGCCTGCCAGTCAGCGGTGCTTTGTGTTAAAAGGTTTTTTTGGCTTCCATCATGCGCCGTGAGACTCAGGGTGCGTGCGCGCACATTAGCATTGTCACCCGCCAGACCGACCAACGTGCGGGCGGTAACCGATTTTCCTGAACCGGATTCGCCGACCAGCGCCACTATTTCACCTGGGTTCACTTGAAACGAGATACTTTTTACCGCCTGAACGTTTCCCTGCTGCTGATGAAAATCAACCTGCAAGTCTTCAACGATAAGCAAGGGAGTAAAGGCGTTCGTATTGAAGGTCATAACGTTTAGGCCCCTTTTGCCAAAATAGTTTGCAGACGACGTCCGAACAAAGTGATGGCGATAACCGACAGCGCAACCACGGTTGCTGGCAGCAGGCTTATCCACGGCGCGACATCAAGATAATCGCGGCCGTCGGCCAGCAGCGCACCCCATTCGGCGGTGGGCGGCACCACGCCAAGGCCTAAAAAGCTGAGTGACGACGCGGTGAGTACCGACTGGCCCACGCCAATGGTGGCCAAAATCAGCAGTGGCCGCAGCGTGTTGGGTAAAATATGACGAAAAATAATGCTTAACGACGACTCGCCCAGCGCTACGGAGTGTTCGACGTACCCCGAAAGCTTCACCTGCAATACTTGGGACCGAAGCAGGCGGGCATAGCTGGCAATGCCGGATAACCCTACCGCAAGCAGCGTGTTGGTTGGCCCGCGTCCCAGTACCGCAATCACCAGCAGAGCCAAAAGCAGCTCAGGGAAAGCCAGCAAAATATCCAGCAGGCGCACCAGCACGCGTCGGATAGCCATCGGCGCCAGCGCGGTGAGCAGACCCAGCGCCATGCCTCCGGCACAGGCAATGGCAGTCGCACCGAGGCCAATACTGAGTGACAGCGCGGAGCCGTAAACGACGCGGGCAAAGACATCGCGCCCCAGCGAATCTGTACCAAATAAGTGGTGCAGAGTGGGTGCGGCGAGTACGGCATCCATGTCCATATCATCGGGCTTTAGCGGGGTGAACCACTGCGGAAAGATGACGGTCAGAAAAAGCAGCAGCACCACGGCCGCCGGTATCAAGGTTTTAGGTAACAGCCACGGATTACCACTGCGCTGTTTAATAGACTGGCGCGAAAACACCAGTAAAGGATCGCTGCTCATATTCAAGGGGTCCTTTTGCGCAGACGCGGGTCGACTACCAGATAGGCAGCATCCACCAGCAGGTTAATAACCACGAAGAGCAGGGCTGAAAGCATCACTACCCCCAGCACCAGCGGCATATCGCGACTGGCAATCGCCTGCAGGGTGATTTTGCCAATCCCCGCGCGGCCAAATACCGTTTCAGTCAGAATGGACCCGCTAAGCACGTTGGCCAGCAGGGTGCCGGTCAGCGTCGAAGCCGCCAATGCCGCATGACGCAGCCCGTGACGAAGGCGAAGGTGCGTTTCCCCTGCACCGCGAGCGCGCACCGTCAGCGCAAACGGCTGTGAGAGAGCCTCTTCCAAACCGTCGCGCAGAATCTGGCTCAGTATTGCAGCCAGCGGCAGGCTGAGGGTAATAACTGGCAGCACCAGTGAGCGCCAACCGTCGTTGCCCATCACCGGGAACCAGTGCATCTGAAAACTGAACACGCTGAGCAGAATAATGCCCAGCCAGTAAACCGGCGTACTCAACAGACACAGCTCCAGACCGGCAAAGAGGGTTCTGAGATAGCGCCAGCGCCCGGCGGTTGCCAGCGCGTTGAGAATAGCCAATACCAGCGCGAGGGCTAAAGCACTCACGGCCAGTACCAGCGTTTGTTTCAGGGCATCAATAATCACGCCGATCACCGGCTCGCGATATTGATAACTCTGTCCAAAATTGCCCAGCAAGGCCTGACCGCAGTAGTGCAAATATTGCAGCCACAGCGGCTGGTCCAACCCGAACTCATGGGTCAGCTGGGCGCGAAAAGCATCGTCCACCACGTTGGCACCGCCGCTGAGAATAGACACCGGATCACCGGGTATCATCTTCAGAGCAATAAACGTGAGGGTGGCCGCGCCCCAAAGCACGGCCAAGATGGTGAAAAGACGTTGTGTTGCAGTCCAAAGCATATTAATGGCTCAGCCAGGCATCATAAAAATTAGGCTTGGCGTTGGTTGCCCAACTGACACCGTGAACCTTTTTGGAAATGCCCAGCTGATAAGCCGGCACGTAAAGAGGCACGACGTACGCCTGACTGATAATCTGATGCTGAATGTCGGAATACAGCTGCTTACGCTTTGCGTCCGGTGCGCCAACGGCTTCGCTCAGTTTGGCATCCAGTGCGCTAATGTGGCTGTAGTTTGAGCCTTTAGGCGGCGTGTAGTTTGAGTGGAACACGGTGCGTAAAATGTCCGGCTCGGCGCGCACATAGAAGTTCGACACTACGTCGTACTGGTTGTTGTTGGTTCTGTCAGTAAAGCCACCAGAATCAACCGGATCCAGCTTAAGATCGATACCGGCTTTTTTAACCTGGAATTGAATTGCCTGGAATAAGGTGACGTCGGAGCTTTCAAGCGTTGTCGGGTCATACACGAAATCAACGGTCAGCGGTTTGCCGTCTTTGGTGCGAATACCGGCGGCGTCTTTGCTGGTCCAACCCGCTTCGTCGAGCAGCTTCTCTGCCTTGCTC
Source organism: Rouxiella silvae (assembly GCF_002093625.1). Classification (GTDB taxonomy): domain Bacteria; phylum Pseudomonadota; class Gammaproteobacteria; order Enterobacterales; family Enterobacteriaceae; genus Rouxiella; species Rouxiella silvae. Next base: position 54,060 of record NZ_MRWD01000029.1, read on the forward strand.
AAATCAAAGCCCCACAGTTTGGCAACCGTCGGGTCGTAATACTGCGTTTGTGGACCCAGTACGTTATTGGCCGCTTTAACCGTGCCAAAGAACGCCACTTTTACTGCTGACGTTGGATCGACAGCGGTTAGAAATGCCTGACGCACTTTCAGATCCGTGAAGGGACCCTTGGAGGTGTTGAGGTACAGCACCCGCACAATTCCCGGATTCTCTTTGGTTTTTACGTCAAGCGCCAGATTGGTTTTCACCGTTTTGGCGTTCACCGGTGGCACGGCGTCAATCGCCTGAATTTGACCGCTGGTCAGCGCACCAAGACGCACTGAAGACTCCGGCAGGTATTTGAAGTTAATGGCTTCAAGATAGGCCGGGCCAGTGTGTGCTGCGTAGCCGGGTCCCCACTGGTAGTCCGCGCGGCGGGTCAGTTGGCTGCCGCTGCCTTTAACAAACGACTTGAGGATAAACGGCCCGGAACCGACCACGGTATTCGTGGTGTTCGGGGTATTCTTAAGATAAGTTGGCGACTGAATGCCCAGATACGGTAGGCTTAATCCCTGCAATAGCGGGGCAAACGGCGTGTCGTAGTGAATAGCAACGGTGTACTCATCCGGGGTGGTGATGGTTTTGATTGGTCCGAGCAGAGACTTGGAGTAGCTCGAGGTGGTTTTAGGATCCAGAATACGTTCCAGATTATATTTCACCGCGTCGGCGTTCAGCTTAGTACCGTCGCTGAAGGTCACGTCTTTGCGAAGATGGAACACGTAGTCGGTGTGATTTTCATTCACCTCCCAGCTAGAGGCCAACCACGGGGTGAAACGATTATCTTCCGCCTGACCCACAAGCGAGTCCACCACATTGCGGTCAATGAGCGCCGTTACCGACTGACCGGTAATTGACGGGTCAATAATCGGCGTGTCGCTGCCCAGCGCAACGTTGAGTGTGCCACCCTGGACCGGCGTTTCTGCGGCAAATGACGGGCCTGCCGCCATCACTAATATCAAGGCCGAACCCAGTTTGGCAACCTGGTTTAATTTCCATTGCTGTTTGCTTATCTTCATTAACGACTCCATAAAAGTTTATAAAACCCTGTTTTTGTTTTTTTTTCTTATTTTTCGAAAGGCTCACCTAAGGTCAGCATCAATCGATTTGCCCAGGCGAAGAACGCCGTGGATTGCACAAGATCCAGCAGCTCGAGGTCGCTCAACCCCAGCGCTCGCAGTTGCTGAATTTGCTGCGCGTTGGCCGTGGCAGGCGTAGCGGAAAGCGCGGCAGAAAAGTCGATTTCTGCCTGCCATCTGGCTTCCTGACCGTGGCTTAAAATATCTCCCGGCGGCGTGTCCAGCAGCCGTTGAACTGCTTCTGGATTTTTCGACAGCTGTGCTGCTTTGCGGGCATGTACGGAGGCGCAGAAAATACAGCCGTTAATCTTGCTGGCTACTGCGGCGGCAAGTTCACGGTCTTTGCGCGGCAGACCGCCCGGGGTGAAGAAAATGCCTTTGTCGGTCAGCGTACGCTGCTCCAGCACCGGTAAATTTCGCGCCAGCAGGCGGAAGTAGTCGGAGTCTGAGTGGCCAAAGCGCGCCAGTGTTTCCTGCTGTTCGGCATTGAAGTCTTTTAAAGGTTTTGAGGCGATCCACGGTTCCCAGTTCAGTTCGTCCTGAGTAAAGGCCTTTGGCGCCTTTTTCCCTGAGTGCGTCTTAGCATCGGTGCGCCAAAAAGCTGCACCGACCGAATGTGGGCCATTATCTTCGGTAGGTTTACCGTTGATTAGGCGGTAACCGCGAAGCAGGCGGCTTTGGAAACTAACATAAGCAATCAGCTGTGACAGTGTCACGATGGAATTTAACGTCCAACCGGCTTTCTGTAGCTCCTCAAGATGCTCGGCGGTGGCGTTGGCTGGTTTAAAGCTCAGCCGCTCGGCGTGCGCCAGTGCCGATTGTTGGCGGCTGCGCGAGACCCAAGCATCTGACTGCAACGCGTTCAGACGTTCCGCGTAATGTGCGCCCAGCTGAATGTCACCGTGCCAGCGGGCAATCTGCTGCGCCAGCGACAGGCGTTCATGCAGAGGGAAGTCGTTGAGATTTTCGTTACTGTTGAACAGGGCGTTGTAGCTTCCCTGCGTGTGCTCGGTGGCCGCATCACGGGTGTCACGCGCCTGCGCAAGCGCTGATTCTGGCTCGATTTCTGCAAGCGTTGCCAGCAGGTCGGTGTGATTAAATGCAGAAGTCATAGCGTTTCCCTTGAGAGTTCCTGATGAAGTGGTTGCGGTTTGGCAATATTTTTTGGCGTGCGGCGAACCCAGCCCAGCGCTGGGGCCACTTTTTTGGCGATAAGCTCAATGGAGCGCAAAATATACGGATGCGGTGGATCGATTGAGTGCACCTGAAACGCCAAATCGGTGACGCGTGCGAGTGCGGTATCACGCTGTAAAGAGGCGATAACCTGATCTGCGGTGCCCAGATGCACGTCAAAGGCGGCGATGTGTTCATCGAGGGTATTGCCGCTAAAGCGATTTCCGGCCGCACGTGCGCCGTCAGCCTGTCGCTGTAATCCTTTTGCCGCCAGTCTTCTTGCCTCATCGGCGTCGTCGCTGACAAACGCGGTGCGTGAACCGAGAATGCGCGGCTCAACGCCTGCGGGCAGTGCCTCAAGATAGGCGTCAATAATTCTGTTTTGTAGCACGTCCAGCGGTAAACCCTGTTGTCCCTCAGGGCGTGGCTGGGTGCGTGACAGCATCAGGCCATCGCCCGCAGCACCCGCACGTGCACCGCCTTCGGGTGAGAAGGTGGCCTGCCACAGGCGTCGGTTTAACTGCTGGGCGGGTGGATAAAGCTGGTTATCTTCACCTTCCAGCGCCTTGCCAGCCCAGGCGTGACGCAGAATGTCGAGGTTTTTCCCGAAGGCCTCACCGCGCGTGTCAATATTTAAGCCAAAGGGGATAAACGAGGAAGCCGTCCCGCCGGAGCCGAGTCCAATTTCCAGGCGGCCACCGGAGAGTAAATCCAGCACCGACGCATCTTCAGCCACGCGCAGTGCATTTTCCATTGCCAGCGTAATCACGCCGGTGCCGAGGCGAATGTGGCGTGTATTGGCCGCCACGTAGGCAAGAAAAACCAGCGGCGCGGGCAGGCCGCCCTCATCGCGATGAAAGTGGTGCTGCGCTATCCAAGCCGAGTCAAATCCCTGCTGCTCGGCGTGGGCAATTTGCTCTGTTGCTAGGCGGTAGCGCTCCTGCGGACTTGTGTCGTCCAACAGGCGGGTAAAGAATCCCAGTCGTTTAGGGCTAATTTTAGAGGCCGCTTGGCTCATACAAACTCCTTGGTTGCTGAACGTTCTGCAACGTGCAAAGGCGAAAACCCCGGAATGGCGCTTAAAAGTTCCCGGGTGTAAGCATCGGTAGGGGCAGAGAACAGGGATTCAACGTCGCCATAATCAACCTGTTTTCCCTGATTGAGCACCGATACACTGTGTGAAATCTGACGTACGGTAGCCAGGTCGTGAGAGATGAAAAGATAGGTCAGACCTAAATCCTGCTGCAGCTGCACCAGCAAACGTAAAATTTGTGCCTGCACGGTGACGTCCAGCGCCGAGGTGGCTTCGTCGAGCACCAGCACCTGCGGTTCAAGAATAAGCGCCCGCGCCAAGGCCACGCGCTGGCGCTGGCCGCCGGAAAGTTCGTGCGGTTTGCGCTGTAGTAGCTCAATCGGCAACGCAACACGGTCGGCTATTTCGTGTACCCGTGTCTGACGCTCCTCGCGGCTAAGCTTGTAAAAGTTGAGCAGAGGCTCTTCAATCACTTTGAACAGCGTTTGTGAAGGGTCGAGCGAGGCAAACGGGTTCTGATAAACCAGCTGGATTTTCCTGCGCGCCTGACGCAGGGCTTCGCCGGAGAGCAGGGCAATATCTACGCCGTCAACAAACAGCTGGCCGCCGTCGGGACGTTGGAATCCCAGCAGCAGGCGCGCCAGCGTGGTTTTACCCGACCCTGACTCCCCCACTAGCGAGTGCGTAGTGCCGCGCGTGACCTGAAACGACACGTTGTCCAGTGCGCGAAACGCCGGAGCATTTTTGTCGCCAAGTGAGAAATGCTTGCTGACGTTGCGAACCACAATGGCACTCTCGGTGCTCTGGGCAGGGCGGGACAGTGCTGAACCAGTGCGCGGGGTTAACGCTGGCGCATCGGTAAACAGCTGACGGGTGTAGTCACTTTTTGGCGAACGCAGCACCTCGGCGGTAATGCCCTGCTCCTGAACTTTTCCCTTGCGGAACACCAGCAGGCGGTCGGCACGTTCGGCAGCCAGCGCCAAATCATGGGTGACAAACAGCACGGCGGTACCAAATTCGAGTCGCAGTTCGTCAATCAGGTCGAGAATACGTTTTTGTACCCGCACGTCCAGCGCGCTGGTAGGCTCATCGGCAATAATCAGCGCCGGTTGTAGCGCAATCGCGATGGCGATCAGCACGCGCTGTTTCATGCCGCCTGACAGTTGATGCGGAAACTGCTTTGCACGCTGTTCGGGATGACTCAGGCCGACGCGGGTCAGGAGTTCAACCACGCGGGCATCGCGGTCCCTGCGCGACATTTTGCGGTGAATCTTCAGCACTTCTGCGACCTGTTCACCGACCGTTTTTACCGGATTCAGCGAACTGGTCGGGTCTTGGGGGATCAGACTGATGCTTGAGCCGCGCAGGCTGTCGAGGCGGCGTGAGGACCAGCGGCTGATATCGGTGCCGTTGAGCAAGATACTGCCGTTCTCGATGTGGCCATTTTCGGCCAGCAATCCAATGATCGACTGCGCGGTGGTTGTTTTACCCGAACCCGATTCACCGACCAATGCCACCACTTCACCTGGCAAAATCGAAAACGAAACCTGCTCGACTACACGGGTAGACTGGTGGCCGCTGCGATAAACAATCGAGACATCTTTTAGCTCAAGCACCGGCTGCGGCGCATTGAGGACTGAGTTAAACTTTGCCTGGCTCATTAGCGTGTTCTCCGAAATGACTGGCTGATGCGGTTAGCGGCCAAAACGGTGAGGATAACCACGATGCCGGGGAAGGTGGTAAGCCACCAGGCGGTTGAGATATAGTTGCGGCCTTCGGCGATCAACAGCCCCCACTCTGGCGTTGGCGGCGGTGTGCCATAACCGAGAAAGCTCAGCGTTGAAATAGACAGAATGGCGTTACCAAACTGCAGGGCCGAGAAAGCGATGACTGAGGTCAGTGAGTTGGGCAGAATGTGACGCCACAGCACTGATATAAAGGTACCGCCGCTGCCATAGGCAGCTTCAACGTAATCGCTTTGACGCACTAAAACGGCCTCAGAACGCGCCAGCCGGGCAAAGTTTGCAATCGAAGTAATCCCCACGGCAATCGCCGCGTGTACAGTGCCAAACCCCAGCAGAATAATCACACTCAGAGAAAGCAGCAGGCTAGGGATCGACAGCAGGACATCGACAATACGCATAACCACGGTGTCGGTCATGCCGCCTATCGAAGCAGCGGCCAATCCCAAAGTGCTACCCAGCAGCAGGCCCAAGAACACCGCAACCAGTGCGCCGGAAAGCGAATGCGATGCACCGTAGACAATGCGCGCATAAAGGTCACGACCCAGTTGGTCGGTGCCCAGCCAGTGGCCAGCACCCGGGGCCAGTCGCTGAGCACCGGCAATACCTTCAGTGCCGCTATAAGGGGTAAATAGCTGAGGCGCAATCGCCCATAGAATAACGACCAATATCACAACCCACGCCAAAATCAGCGTAGGTTGAACACGGGTAAAACGCCGCGATGAAGCCGGAGGAAACGCCGCCAGCTGGGCATTGTCGGCGCTGTTGTTTTTACTTAACGGTAAACTGCTCATGAGGTGACTCCGACGGACGGTTTCAAGCGTGGGTCGAGCAGCGGATAAACCAAGTCGACCAGCAGATTGATGACCACATAGGCGGTGGCGGAAATGACCACAATTGCCTGTAGCACGGCTAAATCCTGATTATTCACCGCCTGCTGTGTCAGTTGACCGATGCCGTTCAAACCAAAAACCGTTTCCGTGACCAGCGCACCGGCAATCAGCTCGCCAAACAGCAGCCCGGCAATCGTCAGCGCGGGCAGCATGGCGTTGCGCGCGACGTGACGCCAAAGCACTCGGCTGCGGCTCGCGCCTTTGGCACGGGCAACGGAAACGAAAGGCTGGGTTTGTACTTTGTCGATGCTGCGGATAAGAATTTGTGCCAGCGGGGCGCTGATAGGCACCGCCAGCGTGACCACCGGCAGGATCAGCCCCAGCCACTCGCCGGGGTTAATAACCGGTATCCATCCCAAACGAAATGAAAACACTTGGATCAGCGCAATACCCAGCCAAAAGGTGGGAACTGAAATAAACAGTGCAGGCAGCCCCAGCAGCGCAGACTTCAGCCAGTGCAGCGCCAGCAGGTTAGAGGCGAAGGCGATAAATACCGCCAGTGCCACCGCCAGCAGGAAGCCGAGTACCGCCAGGCGCAGGGTCGGCGGGAAATTGCTGACCAACAGCTCAGTCACGGGAACGCCGGCCTGAATCGAAAAGCCGAAGTCACCGTGCAGGAAGCTGCCGAGCGTGTGCAGATACTGCTGCCACAGAGGGAGGTCCGCGCCGTACGCCGCGCGCATCTCTTCGATTTGCGCCGGACTCAGGCCCATCGATGGATCCTGAAACTTGATAAGGATGGCGTCCCCTGGCAGCGCCTGCAGCAGCACAAATGACAGGGTAAATGCCGCCCACAGCACCAGCAGGGCCTGACCAATGCGTCCGCTAAAATATCGGCTCATCGTCTACTCCGGATATTAATGTTTGGCCAGCCACGCGCTGTAGAAGCTTGGGCGACCCACGGCTTCGAAACTCACGTCGTGCAGATAAGGCGCACCGGCAAACACCTGCGGCTCCTCAAAGATCGGAATATCGTAGGCCTGGTCCAGCAGATAGCGCTGCGCATCGCCGGCCAGCGCCAGACGTTTTTGCGGATCAACTTCGGCCGAGATATCCACCAGCAGCGCATTCAGCTTGTCGTCCTTAAAGCTTTTCACTTTGCTGCTTAGGCCGCCAAGCTGGAGCAGGGCATCACGGTTGGTGGGGTAAAATTCACTTTTGATGACATCAGGGTCGGCGCGGCCCACTTCCACCACGTTGACCGGCGTTTTCAACGGGTCAAGGCTGTCGGCGACTCGGCTGCCTGCGTCACCCGCCAGAATCGTTAATTTGACGCCAATCTGGTTCCACTGTTGGGCCACTAACTGCAAAACCTCTTTGTTCTGCGGCTGTGGCAGAGACTCATAAATGGTCAGCGCCAGCGGTTTGCCGTCTTTTTGACGAATGCCGTTAGGACCGGGTTTCCAGCCCGCTTCGTCGAGCAGCTTTTTAGACAGCGCAGGGTCATACTTCAGTTTGTCGCTGAGATTGACGTAGCCCGCAGCCGACGCGGCGATGACCGAAGTGGCCTGCGGATAGTTGGGGGAGAACAGGGTGGAGACAATTTGTTTGCTGTCAACGCCGTGCAGCAGCGCCTGGCGAACGTTCAACTCGGCCACCAGCGGGTTATCAGGACGGAATGAGATGCCATCGTTGACGCCGCGCGTTGAGGGCGCATAAATCGGGAATTTTTTCTCTGCGGCCTGTTTTTCATCATAGGCCTGCACCTGACGAATAAAATCAGCCTGACCGGCCAGCAGTGCGCCAATTCTGACGCTGTCTTCGCCAGTGACGATCACTTTTATGCCGTCAAGATTGGCACGGCCCTGTTGTTTGAGGTTTTTAGGCCCCCAGTTGTAGTCTTTGCGCGCGGTTAAATCGACTTCGCGGCCCAGCGTTTCTGCACTGACCACGAAAGGTCCTGAACCGATAATGTGGCGAGCATCGCCGAGGGCATCAAAGTTACGAGCCAATGTGCTCAGCGAAACCAGCCCTGAGCCGATGGTCGCGGTGCCTTGCAGGAATCCCGGCGACGGTTTTTTAAAGTAAAACTTAACCGTCAGAGGGTCGATAACTTCGCTGTGATCGTAATTGTTAATAACCTCTGAAACCGGCAGGTGATGCTCTTTATTGCCCAAGCCATAGGTATCGAAGTTTTTGGCCACTGCGTTGGCGTCCAGCGGCGTGCCGTCCGAAAAGGTGACTCCGGGGCGCAACGTGAAGGTGTACTGGGTTTTGTCGGCGTTGGTGGTCCAAGACTCGGCAATCCACGGCTCTATCTGCAAAGTCTGTGGATTCTGATAGGTCAGTTTGTCAGTAATTTGATTAAGGATGCCGCCGTTGGGGTAAAAACCGCCCGCGGGGGGATAAAGATTGGTGTGTGCCTGCTGTTCGAGATAAATCAGCGTCCCACCCTGAGTTGGCGCATTTTCGGCGGCCAAAGCGGAGGCACTCCCTGTTAACAGGGCGAATGACAGCCCTAACGCCACGGCGCTAACTCGGCGATTATTGTACATATTTTATTCCTTTTTTATTTTTGATTTGCGGTTCGCATCAGTGTGGAATACACCTTAAAAGATGCGATTAGGCTCATAACAAACCAAATCAAAAGGAAGATGAAATAACGAATATTGCTATGCATAGCGATAAAAGGTCATAGATGGAAATGGCAGACTTATTATTTTTTGTAGAAACAAAATGCTTTTTTCTTCGTAGCTTAAAAATCTCTAATCTCTATTTTGAAACCTACTTTTGAGTGAAAAAAGGAGTTCAGTTTGAGTAACCAAACTCGCAGGCGTCTAAAGACCCTGGTAGGGGCAGGGAGCGTGGTCTATGCATCGAATGATGACCAGCGTCGTTCTGGTATTGCGCGCGCAGCCTCGCTCGCCAAAATTGCCGAAAAAGAGAAAATAACGGGCCTGTTTACCGCCGACCTGCTTCAGGCCGACCCGGATGGGCTGGCAGGATCTACTGGCAGTCAGGATCCAATCATCGCGCTGGCCGCACTCAGTCAGGTCACTGAATATATTGGCCTTATTGCTACGGTCTCGACCACTTACCAGCACCCATATAATCTTGCCAGACTGATAGGAACTCTGGACCACGTCAGCGGCGGTCGTGCAGGTTGGAATGCCGTCACCTCATCAGTGGGGGAGGAGAACTTTGGCGATATCTCGCTGCCGGATCCCGCGACCCGCTATGCACGCGCCACGGAGTTCATCGAGGTCATTAATGCGCTGTTTGATGCTAACGATCCCACTTCAGTGCGGCGCGCCAGCAGCGGTTCTATCAGCATAGACCCGCGTAAACTGCATCCGATTGATCACCGCGGAACCTTCTTTCAGGTGAAAGGCCCGCTAAACGTGCCGCCGTCACCGCAGCACCGTCCGGTGCAGTTTCAGGCAGGTCAGTCGGATGAGGGGCTGATTCTAGGTGCGCGCTATGCCGAGGTTATCTACACCTCGCAGCCCACGCTTAACGACGCGCTGGGCTTTGTCGAGCGTGTCCATCAGCACGCCAATGCCTATGGTCGTCATGAGAATAAGCCGTTAATCATGAATTCATTTCACTCGGTGATTGGTGAAAGTGCGACAGACGTTTCGCGTCGTCTGCGTGAAAAACATGAGCGCATCGACTACCAGCAGGGCAAGCTGAAAGTGGCTGATATGCTGGGCGGTGAGATTGACCTGCGTGACTTCGCGCTGGATCAGCCCATTCCACCGAAGTTTTTGCCAGAGGTGGGATTAATTAATCGTCGTCGCGGCAGAGCAGACATTTTCAAACGCTTTGCGCTGCAAGGGCTTACGCTGCGGGAATTGATTATTCAGGCGCAGGAAACGGGCCATTGGTACGTGGCGGGAACGCCTGAAACGCTGGCAGATGCTATTGAGGAGCGCTATCGCGCAGGCGTGCTTGACGTTATTTCTTTGCACGGACTGGGTCAGCCTGATCAGGAAGACTTATTGCTAAACGGATTATTACCGGAGCTTAGAAAAAGGCAGTTGATTGATGAAGACTATTTTGGAGAAGATTTTAGATCCAACCTGGGTCTTTCAGCGATCAAGAGTCCAAGCGCAGTATATTGAACGCGTTATTTTGGCTTTTTGATGAGTATTTACCTTGGCAGTGGTGATTATTTCCCACTGCCGAAGCTGCCTGCTACCCACCGGAAACGCATTGATTAACCGAACACGAAGAGCCGTTAATATTGTGAGTAAGGAATGTCTCAAGCGGATGGTCAGACTGTTCTTCAAGGTCACAAAGCACGTAGGTTGAACCGGCACTGTTGATCAGGATATTTAGTCCGCCAAATATTCCGTAGGCATACTTTGCCAACATCTCTGCCTGAGATTTAACGGCGACATCGACCGCTACGGCAATGGCGCGTCCTCCCGCTGAACGAATTGCATCGGCGGTGTGTTCGCCGTCGTTGAGGCTGCTGTCGGCGACAATAACGTTAGCGCCGCGAGATGCCAGTAGCATGGCGTGAACTCTTCCAGCTCCCCGACCTGCACAGATCACCAGCGCGATTTTTCCATCGATGCGTCCGTCTTTTCCTAACGCCAGGACACTCTCCGGTGTCTGCGGACTTGCAGTGTTATGTGGGATCATTAACGTGTCCTTTTGAGGTGAAATAAAGTGCCTGGCTGTCGATGCCAATCCGGGAAGATATCTGCCAATTGGGAAAGATAGATAAAGTAACAAAACTGTACAGTGCGGTATAGTTTTAAAT
>NZ_MRWD01000002.1 GCF_002093625.1 Rouxiella silvae
TAAAATTTATTAATAAATCACTTTGTTTAAATTATGTGACATTTTGGAGTCAAAAAGGTAACTGCGATGGTTGAAATCGATTGAGAAATGACTCATAAAGGGTTACAAATGACTCAAAGTGCGACTCTGATCTCAAAAATAAGTCTATGAGCTCAAAAAGTAATCATAATTGGCTTTTTTGTACTTAAATAGTTAATGGTATGTAAATATCTGGTTGTATTGAAGCGATTTAGCAGGCAAAAACGGCGGTTCTGCGTTATACCTTGGTTCATGCGTTGCATATTTGTGAATTTATTGTTGATGTTAATTGATTGTTGAAGAGTTTCTGGGGACTACCGTGAATAGTGAACATTTTTCAGTTGTGCACCGACTGCCGCATACTTATCGCTGGCTCTCTGGCTTTGCGGGGATAAAAGTGGAAGCTATCCCGCTGCCAGGCGATGAAGACAGTAATCTCGTCGGACTCAAGCTGTTGAGTCCTGAAGGGGAAAGTGCCCGTCAGATTTTGCAAGGTTTGAACCTCTCACTGAGAGAAATTCAGGTAGAGAGTAATATCGTTGAGTGCGAGGGGGAACTTTGCCTGTTTGTTAAATGTGACGACGAAAGCGCCACCATGTGCCGACTTAAGAACATTGGCACTGCCATTGCCGAATCTGTGTCTGTATCTGCTATCTATCCATTCTAAAGGCTGTCGGTTGTTATAGACCGTCAGTCACCCTCGTTAGCGCCAAAAGCTGCCGCGTGTAGGCCTGTTCCGGCCGGGTAAACAGCGTTTCACACTCTCCCTGCTCAACCACTTTTCCTCTCTGTAATACAATAACCTGGTGACAAAGACTTCTGACTACTTGCAGATCATGGCTAATAAATAAGTAAGAAAGGCCATAGCGCTGTTGCAGATTGTGCAGGAGCTCAAGAATTTGCGCCTGTACTGATTTATCGAGCGAGGACGTAGGCTCATCAAGAATAACCAGTTCTGGCTGAAGAATAAGCGCGCGGGCAATGGCAATACGTTGCCGCTGGCCGCCAGAAAACTCAGTCGGGTAACGATGGCGCGTTTGTGGATCAAGTCCTACTTCCTGCATGGCGGCGATAACCTGTTGCTCACGCTGTTCGTCCGTCAGGCGTTTATGCACTTTGAGTCCTTCGGCGATTATCTGCATCACATTAAGTCGCGGATTCAGTGCCGAATAGGGATCCTGAAAAACCACCTGTATCCGGCTGCGAAACGGCAGCATCTGACGGCGGTTAAAAGTATGCAGTGGCTGACCGTCAAACTCGATTTTTCCACTGCAAGACAGCAGACGCAGGAGCGCGAGGCCGGTCGTGCTTTTACCCGAGCCAGACTCTCCCACCAGCCCTAGGCTCTCGCCGCGACGTAAACTAAAACTTAGGCCACTGAGCGCCTGCTTAGTGCTCACGGTGCGCCTCAGCAGCCCACGCCGCACGGGGAATCCTACACCCAAATCTTCAACGCGCAGCAGCACGGGACTGTTGTCGGGCACGGGCAGCGGGCTGCCTGTGGGCTCTGCCTGTAACAGCTGTTGGGTATAGGCATGCTGGGGGGCTGAGAACAGCGCAGCACGGGTGTTGTACTCCACGCAGCGTCCGTCCTTCATCACCGCGACGTTATCCGCGATGGAACGCACAATCCGCAGGTTGTGGGTGATAAACAGCATCGCCATGCCCAGCTCATGCTTGAGCTCGTGCAGTAAGCCGAGAATTTGTGCCTGCACTGACACGTCGAGCGCGGTCGTTGGCTCATCGGCAATCAGCAGTTTGGGTTGGGTTAATATCGCCATGGCAATCATCACGCGCTGCCGCTCGCCGCCAGAGAGCTGATGCGGGAAGTCACTTAGCCTGGTCGCCGCCTGAGCGATGCCCACACGGTCAAGGCACTTAATGATTTCGGCTCTTGCCGCTTCACGACGCAGGCCCCGGTGCAGCGACAGCACTTCTGCCAGCTGTTTTTCTATCGAGTGCAGTGGATTAAGTGACACCATCGGTTCTTGAAAAATCATCGCAATCCGATCGCCGCGCACCTTGCGTAACGCGGGTTCACTGGCGTGGAGCAAACTCTGACCTTCAAACAGAATGTCACCTTTAGGATATACCACCGACTGCGCACGCAGCAGGCGCAGTATGGATAGGGCGGTCACGCTTTTACCCGAACCGGACTCCCCGACCAGCGCCAGGGTTTCACCTGGCGCAATATTCAACGAGAGGTCATGGACTACGCCTGATAGCTGGCCTTCATGGCGAAAGGCGATATCCAGGTTCTTAATCGATAACAGTGGTGAATGTGTCATGGTTGGGCGTCCTAACGGGTTTGACTGGGATCAAAAGCGTCGCGTACCGCTTCACCAATAAAAATAAGCAGAGACAGCAATATGGCGAGAACCATAAATGCGCTTATCCCCAGCCACGGTGCCTGAATATTATTTTTTCCTTCAAGCAGCAGCGAACCTAAAGAGGGCGATCCCAGCGGCAGCCCAAAGCCCAGAAAGTCCAAAGAAGCCAGGGTGGTAATCGAACCGCAGAGAATAAACGGCATATAGGTTAGCGTAGCCACCATGGCGTTGGGCAATATATGGCGCAGCATAATTGTACGGTCAGCTACGCCCATAGCCTGTGCGGCGCGGATGTAATCAAAATTGCGGGTGCGCAGAAACTCGGCCCGCACTACGCCGACCAACACCATCCAGCCGGAAAGTACCGTGATGAGCAGCAGCCACCAGAAGTTGGGCTGCACCACGCTCGATAGCATAATTATCAGGAAAAGTGTGGGCATGCCTGACCAAACTTCAATCAATCTTTGCCCCCAGAGGTCGATTTTTCCACCGTAGTAGCCCTGCGTTGCGCCTATCACGATACCCATCACCGAAGACAGCAGGGTGAGCATCAGGCCAAACAGCAGCGAAATTCGCAATCCGTACAGAATCTCCGCCAGTACGTCGTGGCCGTTGCTGTCGGTGCCAAGCAGGTTGTGGCGCGAAGGCGGTGAGGGGAAAGGGCTGTCGGTTGAGAAGTTGATTGAATTAAAACTCTGGCGCAGTGGCGCCCATATTACCCAGCCGTGGCTTTCAAGCTGTTTAACCACAAACGGGTCTTGATAATCGGTGGTCGTTTGCAGTTTGCCGCCAAAGGTTGATTCGCTGTAGTTAAACAACACCGGGAGGTAAAAGTGTCCCTGATAGTTAACCAGCAGCGGTTTCTCATTGGCGATGACGTTGGAAAACAGTGCCAGCAAAAAGAGGATTAAAAAGATCCACAGCGACCAGAAGCCACGGGAGTTTTGACGAAAGCGAGCCCAGCGCGCGCGGTTGATTGCATTGAGCACCATTATTGACGCCCCTCGAAATCAATCCGTGGATCGACCAGCGTATAGGTGATATCGCTGATGATATTGAGCAGTAGGCCAATCAGGGTAAAGATGTACAGCGTGCCAAACATCACCGGAAAATCGCGTTGCAGCGTGGCGTCGTAGCCCAACAGTCCGAGACCGTGCAGTGAGAACATCACTTCAATCAGCAGTGAGCCGGTAAAAAACATGCTGATAAAGGTGGCAGGGAAGCCGGCAATAACCAGCAGCATGGCGTTGCGAAACACATGGCGGTAAAGAATTTTATTTTCGTCGAGACCTTTGGCGCGCGCGGTGACCACGTACTGCTTTTGTACCTCGTCCAGAAACGAGTTTTTAGTCAGCATGGTCAGCGTGGCAAAGCCGCCAATCACCGTTGCTAATACCGGCAGGGTGATATGCCACAGGTAGTCAGTAATTTTACCGTACCAGGGCAGCGTGTCGAAATTGGCCGAGGTCAGGCCGCGCAGCGGGAACCAGTCATAATAGTTACCGCCGGTAAAAAACACGATCAGTAAAATAGCGAATAAAAACGAGGGAACCGCGTAGCCGATGATGATTATCGTGCTGCTCCAGGTATCAAATGCACTGCCGTTTTTTACTGCTTTGCGAATGCCTAGCGGAATCGACACCAAATAAATGATGAGCGTGCTCCATAGCCCAAGGCTTACTGAAACCGGCAGGCTGGATTTCACCAGCTGCATCACGGAGGCACCTTGAAACAGGCTGTCGCCGAAATCAAAACGCGCATAACGCCAGAGCATGTCGAAATACCGCTCATGCAGCGGCTTATCGAAGCCGAAGCGCTTGGTTATTTCGGCTATCACTTCCGGGTCGAGGCCGCGAGCGCCGCGATACTGGCTGTCTCCGACCATGCCGACACCTGCATTGGCATGGCCGTTACCGCTGGCTTGCCCACCGCCGGGTAATCCGCTGCTTTGGCCCATTTCAATGGCCGCGATGGCTTGATCTACTGGACCGCCGGGCGCAATCTGCACAATAAAGAAATTAATCGTGATAATGGCCCACAGCGTGGGAATAACCAGCAGGAGCCGACGAAGTAAATATGCAGTCATTGTCGCCTCCCTATTTTTTTGCCGCTTGCAAACGTGCAGCTTTGTTGACGTCAAACCACCAGCTGTCTAGCTCTATAGCATAAGGTGGGCGAATGGCGGGCATCGAAAACTTGTCCCAGTAAGCGTAGCGGTCACGGTTGGAATACCACATCGGGATCATATACATGTGCCAGGTTAAAACCCGGTCAAGTGCGTGTCCCAGTGAAAGTAGTGCGTCAGGCTGGCCCTGATGTGCGACCACCGCGTCGGTCAACTGGTCGATTGCCGGGTCTGATACACCGGGCGCATTATAGGTGGAGTTAATGTATTTTGAATTCCACATAATCTGCAAGTCAGTGCCGGGGTAGGTCATGGCGCGATACACCGTGGGGATCATATCGTAATCACGGCTGCGTAATCGGCTGGTGAACTGTGAATTATCGACCTGACGCAGGGTCATGTTAATGCCTAGTCGCTGCAAATTATGCTGGAAAGGCAGCACGTATTGAGAGTTTCCACTGCTGGGTAACAGCAGTTCAAAGGTGAAGGGCTTGCCCGTTTGGTCGTTTACCAACTGCTGGTTTTTTACTGTCCATCCGGCCTCTTTCAGCAATGCAGTAGCCTTAAGCAAATTTTCCCTGTCACTGCCACTGCCGTCTGAGTGCGGGGGCTGATAAAGCTGGCTAAACACCTCATCGGGGATTTTGCCTTTCAGGGGGGCCAGCCACGCCAGCTCTGCGGCGTCGGGATAGTTTACTGCCGCATACTCGGTGTTCTGGAAGTAGCTGGTAGTGCGCTTGTAAGCGCCGTAAAACAGAGCCTTGTTCATCCAGTCAAAATCAAAGGCCAGCGTCAGCGCCTCTCTGACGCGTCGGTCTTGAAAGATAGGGCGATGAATATTGAAAGCCAGCCAGCGCGTATCCTGTGCGGCCTGGTTTTTATCATCCTGCTTTATGATTAAGCCACGGGTAAAGTTAGTCCCCTGATACTGCGTGGCCCAATTTTTGGGAGAAGGTTCGCTGCGATAATCGAAAGCACCGGACTTAAAGGCTTCGAGAGCCACGTTATCGTCCAAGTAGTAGTCGTAGCGAATGGTATCGAAGTTGTAGCGCCCGCGGTTAACTGGCAAATTCGCCGCCCAATAGTGAGTGACGCGCGAGTAGGTAACATATTGACCCAGCTTATAGGCGCTGATGCGGTAAGGGCCACTTCCCAGCGGTGGCGTTGACAGCGGTTCGTTAAATTTTCGATGTTCCCAAAACTTTTGCGAAATGATGGGCAGACCCAGTAGGCCGAGCATTTGCTCTTTATTAGGCTGCGGGAATTCAAAGCGCACGGTGAGCGGAGAAAGCGCTTTAACCACCACGCCCTTATACACCACTCGAAACTGCGGCACGCCCTCAGTCATAAATTTGTGGAAGGTAAAAGCCACGTCTTTGGCGGTGATTGGACTGCCGTCCTGAAAAACGGCGCGCGGATTTATCTCTACCTCAACCCATTTTAAATCGCTGTCATAGCGCGCCGAATCGGCAATGAGTGGGTAATAGCTGCCAATTTCGTCGCTGGAAGGCGTGAAAAGACTGTCGTAAAGCGTATCGCTACGCACCGCGGCGTTACCGCGAGAGGCGAAACGATTAAAATTGTCAAAGGTGCCAATGGCTGAAAGGGTAATGCTTCCGCCTTTGGGGGCAGCAGGATTAACATAATCAAAATGACTGAAGTTATATAGGTATTTCGGGGAGCCTAAAATTGAAAAGGCGTAGCCGTCCTCTATCGATTCGGCGTGCGCACAAAATCCTATCAAAGACAGTAGCAGAGCTGTAAGTGCGCGAGGAAACATCCTGAAAGTTAACTCCTGGTTTGGCGCCGCTGACGCTGTGATAACTCAATCATAGATTGATAGTAGAAAAACAACCATTTTGGCTGTTGTATCACAAGATTACGCGCAGCCCCAAGACAAATAGCGGGTAAACAGCGAGGCGTGCCGATAAAGGCTGAGGGGCGGGGGGCTTAGCCGTGAGCATAAAAAAAGACCCTCAGAAGAGGGCCTTTTTCTATTCGCTGGGCTTGGACAACAAGAGTGAATTCTGTTTTCGCTGCTATTGCAGCATTGCAGTCGCCATACTCTCGGTACTGCTGTTTGGCCTTGAGCCACTCAGTACGCGTCTTGCTTCACGATAGCGAGACGTCCAATAAGCTTCATTAAGGTTAGAAATCATTACGCCATTGCTTGTAGAAGCATGAACGAATTGATCGTTACCGAGATAAATACCTACATGACGACCGGTAGAGCCAGCGCGGAACAGGACTAAATCGCCTGGACGCAACTTGTTACGCTGAATCTTCTTACCTGTATCTTCCTGTTCATAGGTTGAACGCGGTAAGTCCATACCAAATTGTTCGCGGAATGTTACCTGAACGAAGGCTGAGCAATCGATACCACGCTTGCTGTCACCACCTAACCGATAACGAACGCCTTTCCAGTCTGCATATTGATCCATAATTTTGGATTTAATATCGACGTTGCGAACCATTGCTTCGAATTCATCCTGAGAGGATTGAAGTAAAAGACCATCTTTGTCTTTAACTGCATGCATCTCAGTTTGTGCGTTTTCTGTGTTCGAAGAATGAGTACCACTACACGCGGAGAGTAAAATTGCCGCGCCAATTGCGGGTAAGGCCCGCAGTACATATCTCAGAAACGGTTGAGACTTGACCATGTATGTTGTTTTCCCTTGCTGTCCTTAACGAAACCGAAGTTCGTTATCAAATTGCCCAAAAACCAAGCGAGATTATCTGTTGCTGTCAGCTTGGGCAAAGGCTTAGCCAGGAAATTGTGTGGTACAACACACTTTTAATTGGAATCAGACCATTAATGCCACATTTCTGTGCAACGAGGTCGAGATTACCGTAATGATTGGGGGAATGCGAGAGGTTTTATCTGTTTTTTAATAAGAAATAATGATGTAAAGCAATGTAACTATTGATGTAAAAGTCGGTGAGTAAGTATTGTGCTCATTTGGCTTAAAAGCGCAGCAGAATGCGGGCTGTGAGCAATATTCCGTTTTCGCCTATTTACATTCACGGTAAAGAGAATGGCCCGGCAACATGTAAATGTCGTCCGGGCCATAATGAAAAGCTATGTCACCGAGAATAAGTATTTTCTTAAAAAAACTTATTTAGCGGCTCTTTTCGGCAGTTTTCTATCCAGCCAATTGACAAGCATGTCACTTGCTGGGGTCATTAACCACCAGCTTGCGCCGACCAATACCACTGACAATGAACCGACCATGATATCGGTAAACCAGTGTGCACCGATCATTAGGCGCGGCATTGAGAAGATGACGGTAATCAAGACGGCAATCGCGAATGCGCGTTTGCCGAGATAACGCAGCATAAATACGCTGAAGACCATCAGCATCATGCCATGATCGCCCGGGAAGCTGTCACCTGAGGAGTCTTTGGTCGGAATGCCGGTCAATTCGCTCACGCGATTCACGTGCTCGAAGCTTAGCGACGGACTCTTATGCGCGACAGGCAGCTGGTGCCCCAGCTGGTTAAGCACCACGGCTGTAAGCAACATCACGATACCGATAATCACCGTCCGGCGGCGGCCTTGGCTGTCTTCCTTTATATAGTAAGAAAAATACAGCAGACCCATCGCCAGCAGTGAGCAGACGTCAAAGGCGCGGTTGTTGGTCACGGCAACAATATGCAGGAACGTCTTGCTGGTGGCCAGGTGACCGTTGAAATAGAAAAATATCGACGAGTCGATAGGTGCCCAAAAACCGTGGTTAGCCGGCAGGTAAAAGGATAAAAATAAAGCAATACCCAGCACGTTGAGCAGCAGTATCATCGGTAAATTACGGCAAAACATAGAACTAAACCTATTCAAATTTGTTTAAGAAGTCGTTACGGCCGATACGGTAAGCCTGCTAAGTTAAACGAATCTTCAACAAAATGGATTGCAGTGCATTCCAGTCGGTTTTATCTCGAGATATTATCTCAACTCTGCTGTCTAAAGGCGCCCCCGGCAATGTCTCAATCTTCAAGTCTTGGCCTTGACGGTTTACCTTTAAAATTCCCTCTTCTATACGTACTACGGCTTTGACCCTTTCAGCCGGAGCCTGTCGCGCCCAGTCAAGGAATCCCGCAGTATCAAAAATAGTGTCGCCATCAAAAATCCAACCGCAGCTGGCGTAGCCACCGGCCTCATTGAGTGCTCGCCGCCAACGCTGGTGCCCAGGAAGGCTTAACGCGGCGAGCCCCTGCTTTGATTGATGGGCATGATGATGCTGACCGTCGGGCAGTTCGCGCTGGTTGCGACGCGGTTCATTGAGCAAATTAGGATTAATTTTCCCTTGAGAGACGCTTTCGACTCTTAGCGCCGGATCTTGAGTACCCATCCAGTCCGCTAACGCCAGATTATCGCTGTCAGTATAGGCATCGGTCTTATTGGCAATGATGATGTCTGCGGCGGCCAATTGGTCGCGGAAGTTTTCATTCGCTACCACGCGAGGGTCAGCGAGCTGGCGCGCATCAAGCAGACAAAGCGTAGCATTGAGCGTTAACCATGACTGATAAACGTCGGAGGTAAGCAGAGAGAGGATCTGTTTAGGATGGCCCAAACCGGTAGGTTCAATAAGTAACCTGTCGGGTTTAGCCTGCTTAAGCAGCATATTCAGGCCTATTTGCATCGGTAAGCCGTTAACACAGCACATGCAGCCGCCGGGGATCTCTTTGAGCACCGCGCCGCTGTCGGCCAGCAGTGCGCCGTCGATGCCGATTTCACCGAACTCATTGACCAGCACAGCCCATTTTTCATTTTGCGGCTTGTTGGCCAGCAGATGAAGAACGGTGGTCGTTTTTCCACTGCCGAGAAAACCGGTGATCAAATTTGTTTTTGTCATGATGAGATCCTTATGCTGATTCACATATTTTTTAAGCCGTTTTGCACGGTATGCGGATGATTTATCGAAATATTGGTCGCCATAAGATGCTCCCCCAGAAAAAGAAAATCTAGCGAATTGCTGCTAAATCTACTTGGACAGCTCTTTTTTCTACACGCAATGCGGATAACGCAATGACTCACTCAGGCTTGGTCACCGAGGCATTGCACCCTGAATCGATACGCAGGATCATGACATAAATACAACGCTAACCTACTGCGTGGTATACTGTTTCTCCCCATTGCACACCAGAGAGAGGACACCATGCGGCTTTATCAGGAAATCGGTAATCAGTTGCGTGAGGCCATTGCTTCCGGCCAGCATCAGCCGGGTGACCGTCTCCCTCCTGAACGTGATATTGCCGAGCGTTTTTCGGTCAGCCGCAGCGTAGTACGTGAGGCACTGATCATGCTTGAACTTGAGAAGGTTGTGGAAGTGCGCAAAGGCTCCGGCGTTTATGTGCTTGAACCCTCTACCGAGGTCCCGGCCTTTGGTGATAGCGGCTACGGCCCGTTCGAGCTGTTACAGGCGCGACAGCTTCTGGAGAGTGAAGTGGCGGCCTTTGCAGCCGTGCAGGCCACTAAGGCTGATATTCTCAAAATGCGCGACGCCATTGAGCTTGAAAAGAGCTTTGTATCGCGCGGAATTATTGATGAAAGCGCCGATGAGCTGTTTCATACGCTGCTGGCGCAGGCTTCTCAAAATAGCGTTCTCGCCAACATGGTTTACGAACTGTGGCAGGTGCGAAAGCACAGCCCGATGTGGCAAGGGCTGCATCAGCACGTGGGTGACCAAAATTACAGTGAGCTGTGGCTGAACGACCATCAGCAAATCTTGCAGGCTATTTTGCGCCGTGAGCCAAAAGCCGCCAAGCAGGCGATGTGGCAGCATCTTGAAAACGTGAAAAGCAAACTGCTTGAGATTTCAGATGCGGAAGATCCGGCGTTTGACGGCTATCTGTTTCGCTCAGTGCCCGCCAGTCTGAATGACTAGCGGGCGATGATTGCCCAACGTCAGGTAAAAGCGTTTATTTGACCTGTTTCGCTACGCTAGCTTTCGCCCCTACATTTTGCAGACTTGAATAAGCATGCAGAATGGCGTCAACTGCCGTTTGATTGGCGGGCAATGCGTCACCAAATACACTTTTAAGCCCCAGCAGTGCCAGTACGCGCTCTTCACCGTCCGCAGTGGACTCAACGATTTCACGCAGCTTGGCCGCCATCGGATCTTTTATCTCAATCGCCTGACCGGCGTCGTCAACGCCGCCAACGTAGCGCATCCAACCGGCAACGCCCAGCGCCAGGCAAGCAAAATCACCGCCGTGCTGCAGGTGCCAGCGCAAGGAGTCGAGCATACGCTGTGGCAGCTTTTGCGTGCCGTCCATCGCAATTTGCCAAGTGCGGTGTTTGAGCGACGGATTTCTGTAGCGCTCGATCAGGCTGTCGGCGTAGGTTGTCAGGTTAATGCCGGACACGCTCAGCGTTGGCGCCTGCTCTTCCAGCATCAGCTGATACGCCGCACGTCGATAGTTGTCATCCTCCATGCAGACATTAATAAATTGATAACCGGCCAGATAGCCGAGATAGGCCAGAAACGAGTGGCTGCCGTTTAACATGCGCAATTTCATTTGTTCAAACGGCAGTACGTCATCGACCAGCTGTGCGCCAACGGTTTCCCAGGCGGGACGGCCCGCCACGAAATTGTCTTCGATAACCCATTGAATAAAAGGCTCGCAGGCGATACCGCACGGGTCGTCAATGCCGCCTAATGCGCCGCTGATTTCAGTCTCATACTCTTCGGTGAGTGCGGGAACTATGCGGTCAACCATCGTACTTGGGAAAGTGACCGACTCGTGGATCCAAGCGGCTAATGCCGGATCTTTTGCCTGCGCCAGGCCGAGGATGGCGTTTTTGACCACGTGACCGTTTTCGGGGATGTTGTCGCAGGAAAGAATGCTGAAGCCAGGCAATCCACGCTGGTGGCGCAAACGCAGCGCTTCAACCAGCAGGCCTGGTGCGGTAGCCGGTGACGATCCGCCGTTAAGATCTTTCACAATATCGGGGTGCTGTAAATCGAGTTTGCCGCTAACCGGCTCAATGCAGTAGCCTTTTTCGGTGATCGTCAGTGAAACAATGGCCACCTGTGGCTCTGCCAGTTTCGCAACAATAGCCTCGATGCCTTCAATTCTGCCGTGCATCGACTCACGCACCGCGCCAACGATAATGGCCTGATTTCCTGTCGCGCCTTTCTCCAGCACGCTAAACAGGTGGTCCTGTTCACGCAGCGCCCGAATCAAGTTATCGCGACCAAACAGCGAAATCTCGCAGATTCCCCAATCGCCTCCCTGTTGATTCAGTACGCGGTCGGTCATGAGCGCCTGATGGGCACGGTGAAAGGCACCAAAACCAATGTGCACGATGCGCGTTTTGAGCGCCTGACGGTCGTATTGAGGTAGTTGAACTTCAGCGGGCAAAGCGCCAGTGGAAATCTTGTTCATTTTGACTCCATCACATTCAAGCAAGAATAAATTGGTCAGGCCAAAAGCACTCAGAGAACGATTTAATGGATTATTAACGTCGATATGAGCCGTTTAGTCATGCGCTCAGTGTAAAGTGATATGACAGCAATGAAAATTGGTAAGTCCAAATATTAGGCCGCATTTGTGAGGCGGATCAAAACTCTATCAAGGGCAATAAAATGGCAGGCGTAAAAAAAAGAGCGCCGTAGCGCCCTTTATGACAACAGGTGAGGGCATTGCCCGGCCTTATGCGCGACCCATATAGCGATGTTCGGCAATATGAATTTGAATTTTGTCACCGGCACTCAGATATTCTGGCACCTGAATGACCAGACCCGTGGTCATAGTCGCTGGCTTGTTGCGAGCACTGGCCGACGCACCTTTAATACCCGGTGCGGTTTCAACGATTTCCAGATCAACCGTCTGCGGCATCTCAAGCGCCAGCAGCTGAGTGTCGAGCAGCAGTACTTGCATACCCGCCAGGCCACCTTCAGGAATGAACAGCAGCTCTTCTTCAATCTGAGATTTGTTGAAGGTATAAGGAGTGAAATCTTCGTCATCCATAAAGATGTACTCGTCACCGTCAACGTAGGAGAAGTTCACTCTGCGGCGGGTCAGCGTGACGGTATCGATGATATCGTCACCCTTGAAACGTTCTTCCACTTTCATCCCAGTACGTACGTCCGAGAAGCGCATTTTGTACAATGTACTTGCGCCACGTGCGCTTGGACTTTGAACATCGATATCTTTTACCAGCAGCAATTTACCGTCGTAATTTACAACGAAGCCGCGTTTAATTTCATTAGCACGTGCCATAAAAATAACCTGTTTGCAAAAAGTTTGGATAATGGGCGACACGTTACTCGCGCCGTTCATTTCAGGCAAGCAGATAGCGCAAAAAGAGTGATGAAAAGGGAGCCAAAAGGCGTAATTGGCGATTTAACTGGTGAGCATTTCACCGTACTGCTATTGTCTGCTGATAACAGAGTTTACATGCCAATTCGCAGCCCATAGGGGAGCTACCGATGGACTGTCGATCAGACTGCGGTGCGTGCTGTATCGCGCCCTCAATTTCTAGCCCGATCCCGGGCATGCCAAACGGCAAACCCGCCAACACGCGCTGCGTTCAGCTTGCCGATAACTTTCAGTGCAAGATTTTTACTTCGCCGCTGCGACCGAGAGTTTGTGCCAGCCTGCAGGCGAGTCGAGAGATGTGCTTTACACATCGAGAGGATGCGCTCACCTATCTGATCAAGCTTGAAGAAGAGACGGCACCTTAGAGCAAATCACGCGGAGTACATTTTCTCTTAACCCAAGCCGACTTGGCGTGAACATTTCTTTGATGATTTTTTGACCCACCTCTACTTCATAAGAAAGTCATATCTCACTCTGCGAAACACAGGGGGAATATGTGGTTTAGATCACATTTAAACCCTCTTTCGGCGTGCTAGGTTTAATTAGTCCTTAATTAGGATTAATTATGCAACCGGCAAGTTTTCCCGCCGGACTTCGACAATGCAGCTTTGCCTCCGGAGTTAACGATGAACGGGATAGACTATTTTGTCATGGCGCTTTATGCGTTGATGATTGTAATGACCACGCTGTGGGCTATGCGTAAAGTAGGCAACACAGGGGATTTCTTTGCCGCTGGGGGGAAAATGCCCTGGTGGCTGTCGGGTATTTCACACCATATGTCGGGTTACAGCGCGGCAGTGTTTGTCGCCTATGCGGCGGTAGCCTATAAGTACGGATTGACCATTTACTTTTGGTGGGCGTTCCCCATTTCTATTGCGGTATTTATTGGCTCGGTTATCTTTGCGCCGCGTTGGGCACGCCTGCGAGTCCATATGAATATCGAATCGCCGATGGAGTATCTTGCAACCCGTTATAACGTGCCTACCCAGCAGATTCTGGCGTGGAGTGGCGTATTCCTTAAAACCTTTGACGTGGGCGCAAAATGGGCCGCCATCTCCATTATTATCAATGTGTTTACCGGACTTGATCCTCTAATAGGGATTGGCATCTCGGGCCTATTGTGTCTGTTTTATACCGTACTGGGCGGCCTGTGGGCCGATGCCTGTAATGATTTTGGTCAGTTTATCGTACAGTTTATTGCCGCGATTGTGATGGTGGTGGCCGTCGCATTTCACCTCGGCGGCTTTAGCAATCTGCTGACTATTTGGGACAGGTTACCCGCAGGCCATACCGACATCGTTGCCGGTCCTTATTCAATGGGCTTTATTCTGGCTTATTTCGTTATTTACACGCTGAGTTACAACGGGGGGACGTGGAATCTGGCTCAGCGTTTTATTGCCTCACCGCGCGGTAAGGATGCTCGAAAGGCAGCACTGCTTTCTTCGGTGCTTTATCTTGTCTGGCCACTGATTTTATTTTATCCAATGTGGGCTGCACCGCTGCTGTTCCCGAACATTGCCGATCCTGCGCAGTCTTACTCCATTATGGCGATGCAGTTATTACCCAACGGCCTGATTGGGTTGGTGCTGGTGGCGATGTTTACGCACACCTTATCCATGACCTCTTCGGACTCCAATGCGATAACTGCCGTGGTCACCCGTGATATTTTGCCAGTGCTGTTCCCGAAACAGTTTGGGCAGGGGCAATCGTCGCTGCTGGTTGCCCGCATTATTGTGGTGTTATTCATTCTGACAACCCTGCTTATCGCCGTTAATGCCAGTCGTTTTGGAGGCGTACTGACGCTGCTGATCGTTTGGTTCGGCGGACTGGTGGGACCCATTTCTATCCCGATGCTGCTTGGCCTGCTGCCGTGGTTTCGCAAATGTGGGTCAGCTGCCGCCATCACGTCATGGGCGGCCGGTGTATCCGCGTTCTTCCTAGTGAAATTTGTTATCTCTGACATGAGCACCACTCAGGTGGTCGCGATCCCTGTCTTGCTCTCACTGGCTGTTTTTACGATGGGGGGATTACTGCGCCGCACTCCGGTCAGTACTGAAGTCGATACATTGCTGAATGCACTGAACCAGGATCAAGTAGAGGACCTGCCTGTAGCAAAAACCAAACCCGCTTATCAAACTGAATCACGATAAATTACAGTAGGTTAATATATGATATCACCACGTTATACGCGACGAGCCAATCGCCTGAATGTAGAAGTTTTTGGAACTCGACAGGAGATGGGGCAATCCGCTGCCGCCGATGCCGCTCAACATTTGCGGCAACGGTTGGCGCAGCAAAAAAAGGTGCGGATTATTTTTGCTGCCGCCCCGTCGCAAAACGAGTTTTTGGCGCATCTCGTCCAGGCAGACGATATCGACTGGGAACGGGTAGAGGCTTTTCATATGGATGAGTATGTCGGATTGCCCGCCACTTCTCCCGCTCTGTTCAGTCAGTATCTGACCGAGCATTTGTTCGATAAAGTCAGGCCGGGCGTCGTTCACAAGATCCCGCCCTCAGGTGATCTCCAGCAGCTGTGCGCGCAATACGCCAACCTGCTGCAACAGGCACCGATAGACATGGTCTGCCTGGGGATTGGCGAGAATGGTCATTTGGCTTTTAACGATCCGCCGGTGGCTGATTTTAATGACGATAAGCTGATGAAAGTGGTCGAACTTGACGCGATATGTCGACAACAGCAAGTAAACGACGGGTGTTTTGCAACGTTTGATGCCGTTCCGACGCACGCACTGACGCTAACGATTCCAACCCTGATGGCCGCGGGGCGTCTGTTTTGCATGGTGCCAGGAAAAAATAAGCACTGGGCGATTGCGCAAACGCTGACCGCGCCGCAGTCGGTTGCCTGTCCTGCCACGGTGTTACGCACGCATCCTTCCTGCACCCTTTATACCGATATCGAGGGTTTTGGAGAGTTGGAGAATGCATAAGATAACCTTGCGTGGCAGGGATTACCGCAGTAAGCAGCCGATTGAAATCACCGCGCATCAAGGCGTTATCAGCCATATACACCCAATAGCTGAGGAAAAAAACCTGCTATTTATTGCGCCGGGGCTGGTGGACTTGCAGGTCAATGGCTTCGGTGGCGTTGACTTCAATACGTATCCTTTCGCCGAAGAGTCGGTCGAGCAGGTGACGCGGGCTATGTGGCAGCAGGGCGTAACGACCTTTTTGCCAACGGTTATTACCAATGACGGACATGAAATTGAACAGATGGTGGTAACGCTGGCGCGCGCCTGTCAGCAGTTTCCGGCTGTTGAACAATCTGTTGCCGGTATTCATCTTGAAGGGCCTTTTTTATCGTCGCAGGAGGGTCCGCGAGGCGCACATGCGCTTGCCCATATTAAAGCCCCTGATTGGGCGTTGTTTCAGCAGTGGCAGAAAGCCGCTCAGGGGCGTGTTCGTTTAATTACGCTGTCCCCGGAATGGCCGCAGGCGGATGATTTTATTCGCCAGTGCGTCGCCGATAACATCGTGGTATCCATTGGGCATACGGCCGCCAGCGCCGCGCAAATCGCTTCGGCTGTTGAGGCGGGGGCGCGAATGTCCACGCATCTTGGCAACGGTACGCATCTGACATTGCCTCGCCATCCCAACTATATTTGGGAGCAGTTGGCGCAGGACGACCTCTGGTGCGCAATGATTGCCGATGGGGAACATTTACCACTGTCGGTGCTGAAAGTTTTTATCCGTGCCAAAAATGGGCGCGCGATGCTGGTCAGTGATGTCACCAGCCACGCCGGTATGCCGCCGGGTTGTTATCATTCGCACATCGGCGGTGAGGTGGTATTAAGTGCCGAAGGCAGGCTGTCGATGGCAAACAATCCCGCGCTGCTGGCTGGATCGGTGCAGGGGCTATTGCACGGCGTCAATACACTGGTTAAAAACGCGATTGTTCCCTTGGCGGAGGCGATTGATATGGCTTCAATTCGTCCGGCATTAAGCCTGAATCTGCCCGTTCAACAGGGGCTTGCAGTCGGTGCACCGTTGGATGCCATTATGTTACGGTCAGGGGAGGGGAATACGCTTCAACTGGTGGCAACCTACAAACAAGGGGCTGAAGTCTGGCGCGGTGAATAGTTTGACCTGCGGATCCGGTGTCATGTAATAATGCAATGCTAAGGCAAAGAGCGATGGAAAGTCATGACATGAAAGACCCAGGCAAAGGACCCGCGCTGCTGCGCCAGTATAATGAAAAACGTGTGTTGGCCTATCTCCGCCAGCAGAAAATCAGTTCTCGTCTGGATATTTCACGCGCGCTGGCGTTAAGCAAAAACACTATTTCCCTGATAGTTGATGACCTGCTTGCGCTGGGCTATGTGGAAGAGCAGGGCGTGGTACAAACTAACAGCATCGGACGACCTAAAATTCACGTGGCGCTGAAACCCTCGGCAATTAAAGCCGCCGGTATCATGATTGAACGTCACCGCCTGCACTGGATGGTTTGTGATTTTTTCTCGCAAATCATCGATGAAAAAACCCTTACGCTTGATACGTCTAATCCTCAGGCCGTACTGAGCGAAATAATGCACCACTGTCGGCAGTTGCTTCTGGACTGGCCGGACTTGGTAGGTATTGGGGTGGGTTTCCCCGGCATTATTGACCAGCAGCAGGGTATTTTGCACATCTCATCGCACCTTGGTTGGGGAGAAGTCAGCCTGCTTCCTTTGTTAACCTGTGCTGGCTCGGTTCCGGTGAGCGTTTGGAACAATGTGAAGGCGGCGGCGCTTATTGCCCGCGAGGGCGAAATAGCCAGTGAGCATGCTGCCTGCTTTTATTTGCGCATTGGCGAGGGCATCGGTGGCGCGCTACTGACTGAACACGGGGTTTATTCCGGGGGCAGTTGGACGGCGGGCGAGGTGGGTCATCTCTCTGTCTTACCTGAAGGGCCGCTGTGTTCATGCGGACAGCCGGGGTGTCTGGAATCGCTGATTGGTCTTTCGGCGATTAACCGCCAGTTGGAACAGCGCCAGCCGGGATTAAGCTGGGACACGCGTCAGCAATCTGCAGAGATTGTCGATGAGGTAATGGCGGCATCAGGCCGCCTGTTAGGCAAGGCGCTTAGCCAGATAGTGCACTTGGTCAACCCGAAGACATTACTGATTGATTGTCCGTATAATATTCATCCTTCATTCGTCGACAATACTCTGTCGGCGACACGGCAATTTACGCTAACTTTTCCCTTTAGCCGTACGCAGATTACCTTTGTGGCAGAAAGGCTTAATCCTGCTCAGGGTTTGGCGTTGGCGATGCTACAGCGTTTCGAACAGGTATCTCTGACTTAACTTACCTAAGGTCTACCTCCTCCTCCGACGTTGACCGGCAGAGGAGAAGGGCGGGTAATTATTTACGCGCGTCTAACAGTTGTTGTGCGTTTTCTGTCGTCACTGTGGTCCACGGGATGAAGTAGTGTTTTTGTGTACCGCCGTCCCACTGCAAATCTTTTGCATACTGCTTCCAGATGTCAGACTGCGGCTGATAACTGCTGCCTTTCACCGCACGCAGCGCGACGTCGATAGCACCCTGCATTTGCGCTTTGGCATCTTGCAGAATGGACACCATTTCGCCAGCCTGTACCGCATGAATAGCATCAGAAACGCCGTCCACTCCGGCAATCGCGAAATCTTTCACATTCAGACCCGCACCTTTAATCGCTTCAATGGCGCCCAGTGCCATTTCATCGTTCTGACCAATCACACCGTTGATTTTACCACGGTGTTTTTGCAACCAGTTTTCCATTAACGGTTGTGCCTCAGCACGTGACCAGTTAGCCGTTTTACGCTCAAGCACGGTGACCTGACCTGGGCCACATTCGGCGATGGCTTTATCATTACCTTTGCCACGCTGAATCTCGCCGCTGCCGCCTTTCGGACCTTCGAGGATAACAACATTCACTTTATGCGTTTTGCAGTCGAGTCTATCCAGCACGGATTTGGCTTCCAGATAGCCGCCAAGCTCATCATTTGAGACGACTTCGGACGTCATGGCATCGGTGTGAAGACGGGCGTTGGTCACTACCACCGGGATTTTGGCATCGTTGGCGTTAGTGACGATATCAACGTTCGCTTCGTAATCCAGCGGATTGACGATAATCGCATCGGCCCGAGTTTGTATGGCAGTGGCGGCCTGATCGTTCTGAACTGACGCATCGTAGCGCCCATCGTAGAAAGTCAGCACGGCTTCGCCGCTTTTGACCGCCGGATGCTCTTTGGCATATCTTTCCATCAGTTGCACAAATTCGGCTTTGTTACCGTACATCAGTACCGCAATTTTTATCGGTGCCGCTTGAGCGACCGCCATGCTTCCTATCATCATTGCCGAGGCGAGCAATGCAATTTTTGTCATTTTCATTATGTTCTCCTGGTAGGGTAGTTTTAGGTTTATTAATCGCGCTTGGGTTTATTAATCGCGCTGTTGTTTACGCGAAGGGTCGAGCAATACAGCCACTACAATCAATGCGCCTTTAATGATCTGCTGGTAATACGACTGTACGCCGAGCAGGTCGAGGCCATTATTCATCACACCAATAATCAGCACGCCAAAGAACGTGCCGACCATGGTGCCGACGCCGCCCGCCATGCTGGTGCCGCCAATTACCACGGCGGCAATGGCGTCCAGCTCATAGCCTGCGCCGGCATTGGTCTGTGCAGAACCGGTACGCGCGGTAAGAATCAGTCCCGCGATGCCTGCCAGCGCGCCGCAAAGGGTATAGACCAGCACTTTAATGCGGATAACGTTGATGCCGGAGGTGTGGGCACTTTTCGGGTTTCCGCCCACGGCATAGATGTAGCGGCCAAAGAGGGTTTTGTTCAACAGTATCCAGGCGAGGCCAAACAGGATAATAAAGATGATGACTGGCACCGGAACGCTGGCAATATAGCCATTACCCAACCAGCGGAAATCGCTGTTGAGCTGTGAAACCGGATTCCCATCAGTGGTCAGCAGGGTCAATCCACGCGCTGCCGAGAGCATTCCCATGGTGACAATAAACGGCTGTAGGCGATAACGGGCTAATACAGTGCCATTGATAAGCCCGCAGACGATGCCGATACCCAATGCGACGATAAGCGGCATCATGACCGCCGTTGCCGTGCTGCCTATAGCCAGTCCTGCATTATTTGTGGCAAAGCGCGCCGCGACGATGCCGCTCAATGCCAGAACCGATCCGACCGACAGGTCCACCCCGGCGGTGATAATGACAAAGGTCATGCCGATCGCGAGGATGCCGTTGATCGATACCTGGCGCAGAACGATCAACATGTTTTCATTGCTGAGGAAATAGTTGTTGCTCCAGGCACCTTGAGCCACTTGATACTCGCCGGTCAGCGCCACAATCAGGCACAGTACGAAGAAGGCGATGATGATGCCGTATTTATGCATGCGGCGTTTATTACGGGTCAAAAATGAAATCTTTGGTGTTAAAGAATGGGTAGCACTCATTTTTTTATCTCTCTGTTAAACCGCTAGCTTCATCAGTTCGGCCTGGGTCGCATTTGCCGCTGATAACTCCCCAGCGAGCTGACCGTTGCGGAACACCAGAATACGGTCGCTCATACCAATTATTTCCGCCAGTTCAGATGACACCATAATAATTCCCTTATTTTTCAGGGCGAATTCTGACATGAAGCGATAGATCTCTTTCTTTGCACCCACGTCGATGCCGCGTGTGGGTTCATCCAACAGCAGTACCTCAGGCTCAAGTAATGCCCAGCGTCCGAGTACCACCTTTTGCTGATTTCCGCCGCTGAGATTACCGACCAACTGTTCTCCATCAGGGGTTTTGACGTTAAACCGTTTAATCATTTCGCGAGTGCGAGCCTGCTCCTGCTTATTGTTGATAAAGCCGGCGCGGCTTATGTTTGCAAATGACGAGATATTGATGTTCTCGCTTACCGAACGGCACAGCACCAGACCCGTCGCTTTGCGATCTTCCGTGACGTAGGCCAGTCCGCAACCGATGGCCTCTTTTGGCGAGTGGCGAGCAAGCGTTTTATCACCAATACGAAGGGTGCCGCTGTCGGCATGCTGGATACCAAATACCAGGTCGAGAAATTCGGTGCGCCCAGAGCCAACCAGGCCATAAATGCCCAAAATTTCTCCACGTTTGAGGTGCAGGCTGATATCTTTGATTTTGTTGCGCCAGCAGAGGTTTTTTACCTCCATCATCACGTCTTCGCTGGGCTTGTTGAACTTGGCAAACTCACTGTCGTACTCGCCGCCAATAATGTGCTCAATCAATTGCTCTCGGGTAATGTCGGCAAGGTAGCCCTCATGGATGTAGGCACCGTCACGGAAGATGGTGTAGCTGTCCGCTATCTGAAAAATTTCCGACAGTCGGTGGGAGACATAAATAATTCCTTTGCCTTTCTCCGCCAGCCGTTTGATGGTTTGAAAGATTTTCTGCGCGTCTTCCTCGCCAATTGCCGACGTCGGTTCATCCATAATGATGATGTCGGCATTGGCGTGTGACAGCGCTTTAGCTATCTCGACAAGCTGCTGCTCGGCGACGCTCAGGTTTCGCATCTTCTCTGTCGCGTTAATGTGAAAATCAAGCTCTTGCAGCAGCAGAGTGGTGCGCTGATTAAGGGTAGCGAAGTCCACAAAGCCAAAGCGCCTTGGTTCGCGGCCGAGCCAAATATTCTCCGCAACCGTCAGGTCGGGGATAGCGCTCAATTCCTGCTGCACGATGGCAACTCCGGCTTTTAAGGCATCACTCGGATGATTAAATTCACACCTTTCACCGTTGATAAAAATGTCGCCGCCGTCAGGTTTGATAAAACCCATCAAAATGCTGAGGAAAGTAGATTTCCCGGCGCCGTTACCGCCGCACAGTGCGTGGATAGATCCACGGCGCAGGCAGAACTCGGCATTCTTTAGCGCCACGACCGGACCGAAGGCTTTTTTAACCCCGGTGACTTCCAGCAGATAAGCGGGTTGTTGTGTGTGCGGATCGCGCGTCACAGTTGCACCTCCGGATAAGTGTGTTGAAGGCGTTGCAGATAACGCTGATAAAGCAGCTTGTACTGCGTCTGCCGA
Organism: Rouxiella silvae; assembly: GCF_002093625.1. Classification (GTDB taxonomy): domain Bacteria; phylum Pseudomonadota; class Gammaproteobacteria; order Enterobacterales; family Enterobacteriaceae; genus Rouxiella; species Rouxiella silvae. Next base: position 21,847 of record NZ_MRWD01000002.1, read on the forward strand.
GCTGCGTCTGGGCGAGTGTGCGTTTTGGCATCCAACGAAACAAAGTGCTGACAAAGTTCAGCTAACAGTGTCTTGCTGTCTTGTTTAGGATTGTCTGCCAAGGTTGTGGCCCACATTGCCTGAATAGCACCGCCAAGCGCCGCCGTCTCTTTTATGCTCAGACACACCACTGGACAGCCCATCACGTCCGCCACAATTTGCCGCCAGCGTGCGCTCCGAGCGCCGCCTCCGGTCAAACGGATCTCGTTTATCTCTATGCCCTGCTGACGGAAGAGTTCAATGGCGTAACGCAGCCCGTAAGTGGCACTTTCAACTACCGCCATACACAGATTGGCGCGGGTAAAATTATCACTGTCGAGGTTGTGCAGGCTGGCACGAGCCTGGGGCAATGGCGGCACGCGCTCTCCGTTGAAGAAGGGCAGCATTTCTACGCCGCCTGCGCCGGGAGAAGCCTGCGCCAGCAGAGTGTTAAATCCGCTAAGATCTTCCTCTAATAGCGTTTGTACTGACATGGTTGCCGAGGTGACATTCATGGTGCAGATAAGCGGCAACCAGCCGTTGTTGCTGGAGCAGAAGCCTGCAATGGTTTCTGATTGCGCTACGACGGGTTCATTAGAGCAGGTAAACAAGGTTCCCGAGGTGCCTAAGCTCATCGTAACGATACCCGGCGCGATATTGCCGGATCCGATGGCGGCCATCATGTTGTCGCCGCCGCCGGTCGACACGCGGGTAGCAACAGAGAGACCCAGCCTTGCAGCGGCTTCTGGACGCAGCGTACCAATACAACTCTCGGCATTTTTCAGCGCAGGCAGGGCGTTCCATAACCGGCCGCTGTTGTCTATCAGGTCAACGGTTTTGCGGTCCCACTCACGCAGGCGAACGTTGAGCAAACCGGTGCCGGAGGCGTCACCATATTCGGTAACGCGCTCGCCGGTTAGCCAATAGTTAAGATAATCGTGGGGCAGTAGCACCGTGTGCAGGCGCGCCCATAATTGTGGATGATGTTTCTTGAACCAGAGGATCTTCGAGGCTGTGTAGCCGGTTGCCACCATTAGGCCGAGTTTATCCAGCGATCCTTGCACGCCCCCCAACTGCTGAAGCAGGGCGTCATTTTCGGCGGTAGTTTCAGTATCACACCACAATTTCACGCTGTGCAGCACGTTGCCTTGTTCATCCAGCGGCACAAAACCGTGCTGTTGGCCGGAAACACCGACGGCTTTTATCTCCTGCGCATTGATGCCTGCCTGAGAGATTGCCTGGTGGAATGCCTCAACCAGCGCGTCAATCCACCACGCGGCTTCCTGTTCGCGACGCCCGTTGGAGTCGCTGATAATACGGTGAGCGGCATTGCCCTCACCGAGGATAACACCCTGTTTACTATCGACAATCACCACTTTGGTGCCTTGTGTACCGCAGTCAATGCCCGCATAGAGCGTCATACATTCACTCCATTTCCAACATAATCTTGATGTCAGAGGCATGTCCTGCGGCGGCACGCTCGAACGCGGCAACACTGTCGACAAATTTGTAGGTTTGGCTTATTAGAGGCTGAACGCGTAGTTTGCCACTGCTGAGCAGCCGTAAGGTGCGTGGATACATGTTGGCGTAGCGGAAAATCGTCTTAAAGGTGATTTCTTTCGCCTGTGCGGCAACGATATCCATCGGCGCTACGTCGATGGGCATACCAATCAGTACCGCGGTAGCACCCGGCGCAGCGTGTTCTGCCAGTGTGGCGATCGCCGGTTTTGCACCGCTGCACTCAAACACGAGATCCACGCCGTTACCGCTGGTCAGTGCAGACACTTTATCGGGCAGATTGCCGGTTTTGATATTGACCGCATGCAGGCCTTCATAATTGGCCGCCACCGCCAGTTTTTCGTCAAACAGGTCACAGATGATCACATCCGAACAGCCACCGGCCAGCGCGGCCAGCGCCGTGACCACCCCGATAGGGCCCGCGCCAATCACCAGTGCGATGTCTCCCGGTTTAATTCCAGCTTTAGTCGCGGCGTGCATGCCGATAGCCAGCGGCTCGACCATTGCGCCTTCGGCAAAACTGACGTTATCAGGCAATTTGAAGGTAAACGCGGCAGGGTGAACCACTGTTTCGCGCAGGCAGCCATGCACCGGCGGAGTGGCCCAAAAACGGACAGCGGGATCGAGATTGTAGATACCAGCACGGGTTTGGGCCGAGTTGAGATCAGGTATCCCAGGCTCCATGCACACGCGATCGCCGACTTCGAGATGAGTCACGGCGTTACCCACTGCCAACACCACACCCGAGGCTTCATGGCCTAGCACCATCGGCGCTTTCACCACGAAAGGTCCAATTCGACCATGCTGATAGTAATGCACGTCACTGCCGCAAATACCCACAGAATGAATTTTAATCTGCACATCGTTGTCGCCGAGTACGTCATTAAAGTCTCTGTCTTCAATCGCGATTTTCCCAGCTTCTGCCAAAACTAATGCTTTCATCTGAATTCCTTTGAAGTCATTTTAATGGTATCGATATCATTTGATGGGCCAATCCTGAATCAATTAAGGCGGGAAAACTGTGATGTTGGTTAAATTTTTGTACATATGTGAACAAGTGTAGGTTGTTGTAAATACTATTAGCGATGGAGATCACGGAATGATGTGGGGTAAGGCAGGTTAAATGATATCGATACCGTTAATTACGCAGAGGGCACGATGACTACATCAACAGAAGCAGTAAAGCGCACTTTACATTTCCTGAAGCAGGCTGAGATTGTCTTGACCGAGGATGAACAGCAACGTATTGAAATAGCGACATTTGGTCTACCAGATTATCCGGCGTCCGGCCTGCAGCTTTTAACCTATGTCAACTCATCGCGCTACTGTGCGAAAGAACTGGTGCTGTTCCCACGTCAGACTTGCCCAGAACATCTGCATCCGCCGTTTGCCGGTACGCCCGGTAAGCAGGAGACTTTCCGCTGCCGCTGGGGAGAGGTTTATCTGTTTGTCGACGATGAAAATCTGACCCTCAATGATGCGAGTGGAGAGGTGACATGTGAAGTCCCCGAAGGGAGCGAGGCCTGGTATACCTGCACGCGCTACATTCTTCTGCGCGCCGGTGAGCAATACACTATTGCGCCAAATACGCGTCATTGGTTCCAGGCGGGAGATCAAGGGGCTGTAGTGTCTGAATTCTCTTCCGAGAGTCGCGATGAGCTGGATATTTTTACCGACTCGCGCGTCAATCGTCTGGAGGGGGTAAACAGCGTTAGCATCGCGACAACAAATCTGTCATGATTCAAAAATGATACAAAATGATTGCTTTAACTAAGGAGTCGCACTTGGCTGTGGGGCGGGGAAAGAAGGCAACGCTGGCAAGCGTTGCCGCACAAGCGAATGTCAGTAAAATTACCGCCTCACGGGCGTTTTCACAACCGGATAAAGTGCATCCGGAAACGCTGCAACGTATTCGTGAGACGGCAGAACAGCTCGGTTATGTGGTCAACGCTGCCGCGCGCAACCTGCGGGCTAAAAGTAGCAAGACCATTGGTATTGTCAATCCAGATATGGCCAATCCTTTTTTCGGCGGGTTAACGCGCCTAATGACGCTGGAAGCGCAGAAGATGGGTTATGACACGCTGGTATTCGACTCCTACGAATCTCAGGAAACTGAAAACCGCATTATCGACAAATTGATTGGCTATAACGTTGACGCCATCATTCTGTCGGTTATCTCTAACGATCATCACTACCATCCTGTATATCTTAATCGTCTTGAGACGCTAAACATTCCGATTGTGCTGGTGGACCGCGAACTCGATTCTAGCCATTGCAGCGGGGTATACATCGATAATCTGGATTGTGGTTTACAGGCCGGTCGCTGGTTGTTAGAACAAAAAGCGCAGCGCGTCGTGGTAGTCTCTGGACCGGAAAACTCCAACGTTGCACGCGAGAGGGTAACGGGATTGCAGGCTGCACTGCAGGGCAAAGTGGCTTCGTTAGAAGTGCTGCATGCGGATTTCTTTATGGATGCAGCCTGGCAGGAGACCAGCCGCTGGCTGGCCAACAATGCACCACCGGACTACTTCGTTGGCTGTAATAACCAGATTTCTATGGGAATTATCAAGGCCTGCATCGAACATAAGCTGAAATTGATGAAGGGCGTCTCACTGTTTAGCATCGACGAGGTCTCCCATGCAGGGATCTACGGCTTCCACTTTCCCTGCATATCACATGATTTGCAGGAAATAGCCTGGCAGGCGCTTAATTTGGCCGTTCGCCGCGTGACTGACAACGACAGCAAATCAGGCAAAGTGATCGTGCGCGGGAAAGTGATCCCATAAATATAAACGTTAAGTCACTTTTTGCGTTTCAACGGGGTGAACTGGACCCTGTAGTGGCTCCTTAATACGCCAAATACAGGCCACTGCAATCACCACCATCGCCAGCGCGGCGTAAAACACCGCGTAATAGTTGGCAAACTGGGCGACTAATCCAGCAATTGAACCGGCCAATATCCAGCCGACGCGGGTGGAGTTGGTGAATAATGTGGTTGCCGCACCCGCCTGTCCTGGCATCAAATCCTGAAAATAAAGCATCCCGATGCCGGCTAAAACGCCGATAAACAGTGCGTTCAGTAATTGGATGGCAATCAGTGCTGCCGTGCCGGTGAAAAACAGTAGGCTGGCATAAAAAATTACTCCGCTGACGACCGCAAAACGCATCAGCAGGCGCTTGCCCAGCTGTTTTGCCAGATACCCGGCAATCAGCATGGTGGGGATCTCAAGGCAGGCCGCGCTGCCCATCAGCATACCCGCCAGCTTTGAGGGCAGGTGCAGTTCTTTCACCACGTACAGCGGCATATTAATCAGATAAATACTGTTGGCCGCCCACATCAGCGAACAGGCGACAAACAGCATTAACGTATCGCGACGGTTATTACGCGGTGCTTGTAACGTTGCGGTGCCGGTTAATACCGCCTTCGGCATGGACGGTAGAAAAGAGCGCACCATGAGCCCGCAGAGCAAAAACGCCACCGCAGCGGCACAGTACATAAAGGTAAAGCCGAAACCTAGCGCCAGCGCAAAGGCCAGCGGCGGGCCGACAACCCAGGCCAACGATACCTGTGCGCGCAGTATTGAGCTGAACATCACAGCTTCACGACCGGTTTTGTCGGCGTGCTCGCGAGCAAGGGCAAACATCTGTGGGTTCGCGGTAGAACCAAAGCTTGAGAGCAATACGCCGACCAGCAGTAACAGAAAATAGCTGCGGTTAAAGGCAAACAGTACACAGCCCAACGCGCCGAGAATGCAGCAGAAAAGAATCAGCGTTTTCCTGTCGCCTTTTTTATCAGACCACGTGCCAAGAAACTGACTAACGAAAATCCCCATTACCGCACTGCCGGTAAAAAACAGCCCAACCATAAACGGTGAAACCTTGACTTCGGTGCTTAAAAACAGGCTTAAGGTCGGGGTTTGCAGCGCACCGGCGATGCCCGTCAGAAACGCAATAATCAAAAAAGCGCTCGAGGTCATGTCGGGCAGGCGAAGGCGACGCGCGGAAGTGCTAGAGACTGTCATTTTAGGCTTGTACCAGAACAATGGGGAAACAGAAGGACAAATTTTGCGCGGATTTTACGCCTGTTTTAATTAATAAACATCCGTTTTGATCGTCAAAACCCTGCTGTTTCAATGCCGTTGAACCAAGAACGCCATAAAGCGCACGGGATGCTAAAAGTAAGGAAGAGACTACACTACGTACAGCAAGCTTCAGCCTGATGATGCTTGCCTGTCAGCTCAGCTTCAGCTTTTTCCCGACAGGATTGCCTTCATAAAAGTTAAAAATGGGAAAATGTGCGTAGCATCATAAAAATGCAACGCCAAAACACGCAATGCTTGCAAAATAAGCGGCGCAGATTGAGACTGATTGAAACGTTTCAGCGTTGTTGTGTTATTAAATTTAACCCGACGACGCTCCTTTTTTCTCATTAAAGCTGAAACGATTCAAGTTCAGCAGGAGAGGAGAATTATGTTCCAGTTGTCACAGCAAGACATTCACCTGGGCGCAGCCGCAGGCACTAAAGAAGAAGCTATTCGTCAAGTGGCGGCTGCGCTTACTGCAGCAGGTCGCGTAGGCGAAGGTTATGTAGACGGAATGCTGGCCCGAGAGCTGCAAACCTCAACCTATTTGGGTAATGGCATTGCCATCCCACACGGCACAACTGATACGCGCGACTTGGTATTGAGCACCGGTGTTCAAGTATTCCAATTCCCGCAGGGCATTGCATGGGGTGACGACCAGAAGGCTTACATTGTTATCGGCATTGCTGCGCGCTCAGACGAGCATCTGTCACTCTTGCGTCAGCTGACCCACGTCCTCAGCGATGAAAGCGTTGCTGAACAGCTGGCAAAAACGGATTCTGCAGAAGAACTTCGCAGTCTGCTGATGGGCGAAAAAACCGCCGCTGAATTTCGCTTTGACCCTCAACTCATTGCAGTGGACGTGGCGGCCGACAGCCTGATTACCCTGCAAGCTCTGAACGCCGGTCGTCTACAGCAAATTGGCGCCGTTGATACTGCTTTCGTTAGCGACGTTATCAGCCGTAAACCGATGAACCTCGGCCAGGGTATCTGGTTGAGCGACAGCGTTATTGGCAACGTGGGCAACGCCGCTGTCGTAAGCCGTGCTGCCAACGCTTTCGAAAGCGAAGGTCAAAAAGTGGCGCTGCTGCTGACCGTTGCCGTGAGCGATGATCAACCACTGAACATGCTGAACTACCTCGGTGATTTGCTGAAGTCTGGCAAGGCCGATCGTTTACTCACCGCCGATCCGGTGGGCATTCTCGCTTTGCTGACCAGTGAAGTAGAAGAGCAAAGTGAAGTGCTGACGGCGGAATACGTCATTCGAAATGAGCATGGCCTTCACGCTCGTCCGGGTACGGCGCTGGTTAACTGCATCAAGCAGTTCAACAGCGATATTACCGTAACCAACCTCGACGGCAGCGGTAAACCTGCCAACGGTCGTAGCCTGATGAAAGTCGTGGCGCTGGGCGTTAAAAAAGGACATCGCCTGCGCTTTACCGCCAGCGGTGAAGACGCTGAATTAGCATTGAAATCTATCGGCGAAGCGGTTGCCGAAGGACTCGGGGAGGGCGCATGAGCCGTCGAGTAGCAACAATCACCTTAAATCCTGCTTATGATCTGGTGGGATTTTGCCCTGAAATCGAAAAGGGTGAAGTTAACCTGGTTCAAACGGCTGGGCTGCACGCCGCCGGTAAAGGGATCAACGTTGCCAAAGTGCTTAAAGATTTGGGCATCGACGTCACCGTTGGGGGTTTTCTGGGTAAAGAGAATCAGGACGGCTTTCAGCACCTGTTCAGCAGTCTGGGCATAGCCAATCGTTTTCAGGTAGTAGAAGGCCGTACCCGCATCAACGTAAAACTGACTGAAAAAGACGGTGAAGTCAGCGATTTCAACTTCTCTGGATTTGAAGTCACCCCGCAGGACTGGGAGCGTTTTGTTAATGATTCCCTGAGTTGGCTAGGACAGTTCGACATGGTAGCCGTGTGCGGCAGTCTGCCAGCAGGCGTTGACCCGCAGGCGTTTACCGACTGGATGACTCGCCTACGCAGCCTGTGTCCGTGCATTATTTTCGACAGCAGCCGTGAAGCGCTGGTTGCCGGATTAAAAGCCGCACCTTGGTTGGTTAAACCAAATCGCCGTGAACTGGAGATTTGGGCTGGACGCAAGTTTAACGATTTAAGTGACGTCGTTGAGGCGGCTCATGCTCTTCGTGACCAGGGGATCGCCCACGTGGTTATCTCCCTGGGGGCTGAAGGTGCGCTGTGGGTTAACGCCTCCGGTGCCTGGATTGCCAAGCCCCCAGCCTGTGAAGTTGTCAGCACCGTAGGTGCGGGTGATTCAATGGTGGGCGGACTGATTTATGGATTGCTGATGCGCGAATCAAGCGAGCACACGCTGCGCCTGGCAACCGCCGTAGCGGCACTGGCAGTGAGCCAAAGCAATGTTGGTGTCACCGATCGCCCACAGTTAGCGGCGATGATGGCACGTGTTGATCTGAAACCTTTTAATTGACAGCAGGAGAGACAGAATGAAAACGCTGCTGATAGTAGATAAGACGGTCGGACAGGCAAGTGCTCATCTGGCCAAAACGATGCTTGCCGCCGCCGCGGATAAAGCCGGTCATCAGGTTGTCACTCACGCCGCTGACGCTGAGCTGGTCTTGGCGATAGGTGATGCGGTGCCGGCGGAAGCGCAACTGTCGGGTAAAAATGTTTATCTGGGACAGGCGGCCGATGCCGTTCGTGAACCTGATGCTTTCTTTGAGCGTGCGGTCGCGCAAGCCAAACCTTATCAGGCACCGGTTCAGACCACAGCAGCAGCTCCGGCAGCGGCGGGTCCAAAACGTATCGTCGCCGTTACCGCGTGCCCAACCGGCGTAGCACACACCTTTATGGCGGCAGAAGCCATTGAATCTGAAGCTAAAAAACGCGGCTGGTGGGTGAAGGTTGAAACACGCGGCTCCGTGGGGGCGGGTAACGCTATTACTGCCGAAGAAGTGGCGGCCGCCGACCTGGTCATTGTCGCTGCCGATATTGAAGTGGATCTCGAGAAGTTTGCCGGTAAGCAGATGTACCGCACCTCCACCGGTTTGGCCTTGAAAAAAACCAAACAAGAACTGGATAAAGCACTGGTTGAAGCCGAACTGTACGAGCCTAAAAAGCAGGGGCAGAGTTCTTCAGGCAAGAAAAAAGAGACGGGCACCGGCCCTTATCGTCATCTGTTGACCGGCGTGTCTTACATGCTGCCAATGGTTGTGGCGGGGGGGTTGTGTATCGCGCTGTCGTTTATTTTTGGCATCAAGGCCTTTGAAGTGAAAGGCACGATGGCGGCAGCGCTAATGCAGATTGGTGGCGCTTCAGCCTTTGCATTGATGGTGCCCGTGCTGGCGGGCTTTATTGCCTTCTCTATCGCTGACCGCCCGGGTCTGACCCCTGGCTTAATCGGCGGTATGCTGGCGGTAAGCACTGGTGCAGGCTTTATTGGCGGTATCATCGCCGGTTTCCTGGCGGGTTATGTTGCCAGATTTATCAGCACCAAACTGCGTTTACCGCAGAGTATGGAAGCACTTAAGCCGATACTGATTATCCCGCTGATTGCCAGCTTGATAACGGGTTTAGTGATGATTTACGTGGTCGGTACGCCGGTTGCTAAAATCATGTTGGGCCTGACCGCCTGGTTGCAATCTCTGGGCACCGCTAACGCGGTTCTGCTGGGCGCTATTCTTGGGGCGATGATGTGCACCGACATGGGCGGTCCGGTTAACAAAGCGGCCTATGCGTTTGGCGTCGCGCTGTTGAGCTCTTCCGTTTACGCACCGATGGCCGCCATTATGGCTGCTGGTATGGTGCCACCGCTGGCAATGGGCCTGGCAACGTTGCTGGCGCGTCACAAGTTCGAGCAGGGTGAGCGAGAAGGGGGCAAAGCTGCGCTGGTTCTGGGACTGTGCTTTATCTCTGAAGGGGCGATCCCGTTCGCGGCCCGTGACCCGATGCGCGTTTTGCCATGCTGTATCGCAGGCGGTGCCTTGACCGGTGCGTTATCAATGGCCTTTGGCGCGAAACTGATGGCCCCACACGGCGGGTTGTTTGTGCTGCTGATCCCAGGTGCCATTACGCCAGTGTTGCTGTATCTGGTGGCGATTATCGCCGGTACAGTGCTGGCCGGCGTGTCCTATGCTGTGCTTAAACGCTCTGATGCCGCGATTGCTGCAAAAGTCGTTGCCAACTGATTGACGTAGCCGAGTAAAATAATAAAAGCGTTGCTTAATAGCAGCGCTTTTTTTTTTGCAGGAGTTAGGATAGTAACATCGCGATTTTTCACTCCTATCTACTGAGGTAAATAATGACTCACGCCCAGACGTCTCAACACTTTTCACTTTCTCAATCTCCTACATTGCATCTGCTGTGTGGGAAAATTGCCTCAGGTAAATCAACGCTTTCGGCCACGCTTGCGGCGCAACCAGGTACCGTGATTATTAGTGAAGACAGCTGGCTTGCGCATTTATTTGCCGATGAAATGCACTCTGTGAACGATTACATTCGCTGCTCGGCAAAGCTGAGAAATGCGATAAAGCCGCACGTCATTGCGCTGCTGAAAGCGGGTATATCCGTGGTATTGGATTTCCCAGCCAATACTTTGGCGAATCGCCAATGGATGATGAGTATTGTGAATGAGTCAAATGTCGACCATCAGTTGCACTATCTCAACGTGGAGGATGAGGTGTGTAAAGCCCGTCTACGGGCGCGAAACGAAGCAGGTAACCACGATTTTTCAGCTACCGATGAGCAGTTTGACCTCATAACGCGCTATTTCGTTGAGCCTACGGCGGAAGAGGGGTTTACCCTGGTGGTGCACGACGCACATTGAGGCCCATTTTTACCACTCACTGAAATCAAGTTTCAGCTTGCCGCTGCTGGCACGCGTATCGGCCCAAATAATGCGGCTATAACGGGCCATGCTATTTCAGCGGGCGCCGCGCAGGTTACTAATAATCTAAGAGAGTTTGCGCGTGTTCCGGGACTTAACCCCGCTGGCTGGTTTAAGCCGTGATGCTAATAATTCAGTAGCGATTAACCTAATAAAAACGCCGCAAACTTTTCAGGAGTGCGGCGTTTTGTCTGAAGATTATCTGGTCGATACATTAGCCAAAGGCCACTTTATGATTTGATATTATAAAAGGTCGCGGTAGCCGCCATCACATGCTGCCCATCGTTACCCGGTTTATGCGATTCCACATTAGTAATATGGTACCCGACGGCACCTGCATCCAACGCTTTCTTAACAAATGCGTTATTTAACTCTTCAACAGACGTTGCCCAACTGACCGACGACACGCCTACAGGTTGCAGGGAGGCAATTTCACGATGTGATAATCCGCTGCGGATCAAAACAGGCTTAACGGCCTGAGGGGAGAATATGGATAAAACATCATTAACTAAGTTTTTCATGAAATTACACCTTATTATTCATCTTCTGAATCGGGTATTGAGCCGCACCGTCAATGAAAGAAAATGATTGCTCACCTAAATTATTGAACGGGCACAGCACTAATAAATACCTTTTCGTGTAACTATTTTTAGCTTTAATTGCTAATTACTTGTTAAAAAAAGTTCTGCCACACTTAACGCGATATTTAGGGATGATATTTTCAGTTGGTTACAGGTTGGGTGTTTTTGACATGAATTCAGGGCAGGGGATGAACCCTTTGTGGGCATAAAAAAAAGCCCGATCAATTTCAGGCTTTTTAACCAATAAAAGTTTATTTATACGCGCTATCAGGCTGCCGCTTCATCGTCATTGGCTTTTTGCTGTGATTTCAACCAAGCAATTTCATCAATCCAGATATCCGGATTAACGGTTTCGAGGATCATCGGAATATTGTCGAAACGCGGATCGGCCATGATATAGCTGAACGCCGTTTTGCCAATGTTGCCTTCGCCCAGACTATTATGGCGGTCAACGCGGCTGTTGAATTCGCTTTTGGCGTCATTCAGATGCATACCGCGCAGGTACTTGAATCCAACCACGTCCGAGAAGTTTTTGAAGGTATGCTCACAGTCTTCGCGGGTTCTCAGGTCGTAGCCTGCCGCGAAGGCGTGACAGGTGTCGATACAGACGCCGACGCGGCTTTTGTCTTCCACACCTGCAATGATTTTTGCCAGATGTTCGAAGCGGAAACCTAAATTGCTGCCCTGACCGGCGGTGTTTTCAATCACTGCGGTGACGCCAGCCGTTTTGTCGAGCGCAATATTGATAGACTCCGCGATAGTGGCTAAACATTTGTCTTCATCAATCTGCATCAGATGACTGCCGGGGTGAAAGTTCAGCAACGACAGACCCAACTGTTCGCAGCGCTGAAGTTCGTCGATAAAGGCCTCGCGAGATTTTTCGAGCGCCTCTTCAACCGGATGACCCAGATTAATCAAATAGCTATCGTGCGGCAGGATTTGATGGCTGCCGTAGCCATATTTTTGACAGGCGGCCTTAAAGCGTTCAATAACATCTTCTGCCAGGGGAGCCGCGCGCCATTGTCTTTGGTTCTTGGTAAATAGCGCAAATGCAGTCGCTTCCAGCTCATGTGCTCGCAAGACTGCCTGATCGACTCCGCCTGCCGCACTGACGTGTGCCCCTACAAATTTCATGTTACCCCCTGTTGAGTTATGTCCTATTGGTCAGAATGATAACTGCTTTATGCGCAAGGGGGCAGCCAATAAATGTTAAAACTCTTCCTATTTACGCCTTTTTATGAGGATTACAGCAGGTGTTGCACCAGTAAATTAATCCCTGCGCCGCCGACGATAAGCCAGACAAAAAGTAATGCCGCCATCATCAAAGGTTTGACGCCAGCCTGACGCAGTGCGCTGAAATGGGTGGTCAAACCTAATGCCGCCATCGCCATGGCGAGAAAAATGGTGTCCAGCGTCAGTAAAAATTGCACCCAGCTTTGCGGCAGCAGGCCGAAACTGTTAAAGGCCGCCACGCCGATAAACCACAGCGCAAACCACGGCAGAGTCATGCTCGACCACAGGCTTTCGCCCGGAGTACCGGTTTGCGCTGACGTGCGGTGACGGCCTTTCCACAGGCTCAGCAGTATCAGGAAAGGGGCTAGCATCATGACGCGGATCATCTTGGCAATCACGGCAGCATTTTCGGCGTCTGGCGTCACGCCATGTCCGGCGGCAACCACCTGGGCGACTTCGTGAACGGTGGAGCCGGTATAAATGCCAAAATGGGAGGCAGTTATTTGCAGCCAGTGATAATGCAGATTTAACTGCCACAGCCACGGGTATATGAAAATGGCCAGCGTGCCAAAAATGACCACCGTAGCCACGGCAACGGTCACTTTCTCTGATTCAGCCTTAAGTACCGGTTCGGTTGCCATCACCGCCGCCGCGCCGCAGATGCTGCTGCCCGCACCGATAAGCATCGCCGTGTCGCTATCGAGACCGAAAATACGTTTTCCCAACCAGCAGGCCAGCAAAAAAGTGCTGCTCAAGGTCAGCGCATCAATGACAATGCCGGATGCCCCCACGTCGGCTATTTGGATAAAAGTCAGTTTAAATCCGTAAAGAATGATGCCGAGTCGCAACAGTTTCTGCTTTGCCAGGTTAACACCTTCGGCGCACAGCGGACGGGCAGCGGGGTAAAAAGTGTTACCCACGACCATGCCGACTAAAATAGCTAGCGTGAGGGCGCTGAGGCCGAGAGAGCTCAGTGTTTGAAAGTGGCTTAACCACAAAGCGAGGGCTGTAATCGCCGCCGTAAGAACTAAACCCGGTAAAACGCGTCCAAAAGAGAATGAAGGCCAAAAAGTCCTGCGGGCCGGTGAATGTTTTAACTGCTCAGGAAGAGTGTGGCTCATGATGATGTCTCGCTTAGATTGCCTGTGAATAAGCTTATCCATCGTTGGTATAAATGTGAAATTGATTGTAATCCTATAACCAATCTAAAAAACTGGTATAGAATGACAGGACAACCTAACGCCAATGACTCGTGCGGTTAGCGCTATACTGATAAGGGGAGGAGCGGATTCGGCCGAGGGGTGCGTGTGAAAGTTTGAGCACTTTTTACTTTTGAATCAATCAAATTACTGGACTGCACCTGATCCGGTAAACGATAACGAGACTCTATGCATATTACACTGCGTCAACTTGAAGTTTTCTCCGAGGTGCTAAAAAGTGGCTCGACCACGCAGGCCTCCGTTATTCTGTCTTTGTCACAGTCGGCGGTCAGTGCGGCTTTGGCCGATATAGAAGGGCAGTTGGGGGTTAAACTGTTTGACCGCGTGGGTAAGCGTTTGGTTATCAATGAGCACGGACGTTTATTGTATCCCAAAGCGTTGGCGCTGCTTGAGCAGGCCAGCGAAATTGAGCGTTTGTTCAGCCACGACAGCGGTTCTCTCAAAATTGGTGCCAGCAGTACCATCGGCAACTATATGTTGCCTGCCATGATAGCCGGTTATCGGCTGGACTTTCCTGAAACCCCACTTGAGTTAAACGTCGGTAATACTGATGACGTCATTAACGCCGTGGCCGATTTCCGCGTTGACCTCGGCCTGATTGAAGGCCCGTGCCGAATGCCGGAGCTGATTACCCAGTCGTGGCTTGATGACGAATTAGTGGTGTTCGCCGCGCCGGATAATCCGCTGGCAGGAAAAAATCTGACCCTGCAAATGCTGGCAGAAGCACCGTGGATCCTGCGCGAGCGCGGTTCCGGTACGCGGGAAGTCTTGGACCACCTGCTTTTGTCGCAGCTGCCCGATTTTCATCTGGTGATGGAGTTGGGCAATTCAGAGGCCATCAAACACGCTGTGCGACATGGGATTGGCATCAGTTGTCTGTCTCGCAGAGTTATCGCCGAGCAATTAAGCAGCGGTTCGCTGGTTGAAATCAAACTTCCTCTGCCGCCGCTTATCAGAAAACTTTATCTGATCCACCACCGCCAAAAGCACATTTCCAACGCCTTATCGCGCTTTTTAACGTATTGCAAAGAGCTGGCATAAAGCGTTTTGCTAATAATACTCGGCCTATCATGAAGCCTTCTAATGATGGGGCGTTCCTGCTATTCAGCTCAGCTGTTTTTGCTACAATCCGCGGCTAAATTCAGACATGACGCGCAGATATAGGGCAAAAATGGCTCAACAGCATACAAAAAATCAGCAGGTGGCTCCCACACTGCGTCGAGAGCTCAAGGCTCGTCACTTAACCATGATCGCCATTGGCGGCTCAATCGGTACCGGTTTATTCGTTGCCTCAGGGGCAACCGTATCGCAAGCCGGACCCGGTGGAGCGCTGCTTTCCTATGCAATAATCGGCCTGATGGTTTATTTCCTGATGACCAGCCTGGGCGAATTGGCCGCCTTTATGCCGGTTTCCGGCTCTTTCTCTACCTACGGTGCCAAATACGTCGAAGAAGGTTTCGGATTCGCACTCGGCTGGAACTACTGGTACAACTGGGCCGTCACCATTGCGGTAGAGCTGGTGGCTTCGCAGTTGGTGATGAATTACTGGTTCCCGCATACGCCAGGCTGGGTGTGGAGTGCGCTGTTCCTGAGTGTTATTTTCCTGCTGAACTACATTTCTGTGCGCGGTTTCGGCGAGGCGGAATATTGGTTCTCACTGATTAAAGTACTGACCGTGATTATTTTTATCGCCGTCGGCGTGTTGATGATTTTCGGCATTATGAAAGGCGGTGAAACGGCGGGTTGGCACAACTGGACGATTGGCGATGCACCCTTCGCCGGCGGTTTTGCCTCGATGATAGGTGTGGCAATGATAGCCGGCTTCTCCTTCCAGGGCACCGAACTTATCGGCGTTGCGGCGGGGGAATCCGAAGATCCGGGTAAAAATATTCCACGCGCCGTGCGTCAGGTTTTTTGGCGTATTCTGCTGTTCTACGTGCTGGCCATTCTAGTGATCAGCCTGATCATCCCTTATACCGATCCAAGCCTGCTGCGTAATGATGTAAAAGATATTGGCGTCAGTCCGTTTACCCTGGTATTTCGCAATGCGGGTCTGCTTTCAGCGGCGGCGGTGATGAACGCCGTTATTCTGACGGCGGTACTTTCTGCCGGTAACTCGGGCATGTATGCGTCAACGCGTATGCTTTACAACCTGGCGACGGAAGGCAAAGCACCGCGTATTTTCGCCAAGCTGTCGAAGGGCGGCGTGCCGCGTAACGCGCTTTACGCCACCACGGTCATTGCCGCGCTGTGCTTCTTTAGCTCAATGTACGGCAATCAGTCGGTGTATATGTGGCTGCTCAATACTTCTGGCATGACCGGATTTATCGCCTGGCTCGGTATAGCTATCAGCCATTACCGTTTCCGTCGCGGCTTTGTGGCGCAGGGACGTGACCTTTCAATACTGCCTTATAAGGCGGGTTTATTCCCTCTCGGGCCGATTTTTGCCTTCGTACTGTGTTTGATTATCACACTCGGCCAGAACTATCAGGCATTCCTGCAGGATAAAATTGACTGGTACGGCGTGACGGCAACGTATGTGGGTATCCCGCTGTTCCTGGTGATTTGGTTTGGCTACAAGTTGACCAAAGGCACTCGATTCGTTAAGTATCAGGATATGGAATTCCCTGAAACTGATACGCATTAACGGCGTACGTCGTTAATCCCCTCCCGCACTGAAAAAAGTGGGGGAGGGGCCAAGTAATGCTTTGTTACTGCTTCACCGCCACTTTTACCGTTTTTCGGTAAGTCATAAAGCCCTCGAGCCTTATACTGGATTGATAATACTTATCGTTTATATTACTGTTACCTATCATCAGTAATGTATCCAGGCCTTTAACCGCGCCGTGCCAAGCGAGAAACAAGTTTACATGAGTGCTTCAACCGATCCCCTCCTTAATACTGTCAGCCATAAAGACGAAACGGGCATTGATGGCAGTGTCATGGGTCGCTATAACGCGATTCTTCGCCGTCGTCTCTCATTGATGTTGGTGCTGGTGTTGGCTATTTTTGCCTCGCTGGTGCTCGATTTTGTATTGGGGCCTGCGGGGTTATCGCTCGACACGCTATGGCAAACCATTTTCCACGCTCAGGCGGCGGACGCCGGTACGCGAGTTATTGTTTGGGATATTCGCATGCCGTATGCCCTGATGGCGGTAGCGGTTGGCATGTCTTTGGGCCTGGCAGGCGCAGAGATGCAAACTATCCTTAACAACCCGTTGGCGAGCCCGTTCACCCTGGGCGTATCTTCGGCTGCCGCATTTGGTGCCGCGCTGGCTATCGTGTTGAATATTGGTATTCCAGGCATTCCCGATCAGTGGTTTATCTCGGCCAACGCCTTTATTTTTGCCCTGCTTGCCGCACTGATGCTGGACGGCGTGACCCGCTGGACGCAGGTTGCCAGCTCCGGCGTGGTGCTGTTTGGTATTGCCCTGGTGTTTACCTTTAACGCACTGGTTTCGCTGATGCAGTTTATTGCCTCGGAAGATACCCTGCAGGGCTTGGTGTTTTGGACCATGGGCAGTCTGGCGCGCGCCACTTGGATAAAACTTGCCGTCATGGCGGGCGCATTCTTGCTGCTGTTGCCGATTTCTATGAAAAGTGCCTGGAAACTTACTGCGCTGCGCCTCGGTGAAGACCGCGCGGTCAGTTTTGGCATCGACGTGCGTCGTCTGCGCCTTGGCACTCTGCTGCGCATCAGCATTCTTTCTGCTCTGGCCGTGGCGTTTGTCGGGCCGATCGGCTTTATCGGGCTGGTGGCGCCGCACATCGCGCGCATGATGTTTGGCGAAGATCACCGTTTCTATCTTCCGGCCAGTGCGCTGATTGGCGCGTTGGTGCTTTCTCTCGCCTCGGTTGCTTCAAAAAATCTGGTACCTGGCGTTATCATCCCAGTCGGAATTGTGACCTCGCTGGTGGGTGTACCGTTCTTCCTGAGCATTATTTTGCGTCACAGGGGAACCGTATGAGCCTGAGTAACGATAACGTGATTGATATGCCTCAGCGTCACGCGATTGACGCCGCACAGGGTCTGCAAATTCGCAATTTCACCGCGGGTTACCCTAAGCGCGCGGTGATCCGCGAATTAAACGTGCCCAAGCTTCCACGCGGTGAAATTACCGTACTGCTTGGCCCCAACGGCAGCGGAAAATCCACGCTGCTGCGTGCGCTGGCGGGATTAAACCGCGCACAGGGAGAGATGATCCTCGACGGGCATGACTTGATGCAAATGCCGTTTTCCAAGCGCGCCGAGCAAGTCGTTTATCTGCCTCAGTCGCTGCCCGCAGGCGTGCATCTGCACGTGCTGGAGTCAATTATTGTCGCGCAGCGCGCCTCGGGAGGGCGTTCTCACCAATCGCAGACCACCGCGCAGGTGATGGACTTACTCAAACTACTGGGCATTGAGCATCTGGCATTGAGCTACCTTGACCAGCTTTCTGGCGGCCAGAAGCAGCTGGTGGGCTTGGCGCAGTCGCTGATTCGTCAGCCTTCGTTACTGCTGCTCGACGAGCCGCTGAGCGCGCTGGACCTCAATTATCAGTTCCACGTGATGGATCTGGTGCGCCGTGAAACGCGCAAAAGAAATATCATTACCGTGGTGGTGGTGCATGACATCAATATCGCGCTGCGTCACGGCGACAATGTGCTGATGCTTAAAGACGGGCAGTTGATTGCCGACGGTCAGCCAGAAGCGGTGATTACCGCCCAGAGTTTGGCAAAAGTGTATGGTGTTAGAGGGCGAATTGAACGCTGCTCGCAGGGAACCCCGCAAATCTTGATTGACGGCCTGGTAGACACGCCAAGCCTGTAACTTTCACGCCGCCTCTCACCATGAGGGACGGCGTTTCTTTGTCTATCTTTTCTGAATGTAGGTCAGCGCGAGCGCAACCGCCAGCACCAGCCCTTTAATAATATCCATCGCGTAATAAGGCACTGACAGCATCACTAAGCCATTCTGCAACACGCCGAGAATAACCGCTCCAAGCAGCGTACCCAGCGCATTGGGTTTACCTGAGCCCGCCAGTGAAAAACCAATATAAGCCGCCGCTACCGCGTCCATTAGGTAACCGCCACCGGCATTGACCTGCGAGGAGCCAATGCGCGAAGCCAGTAAAATGCCACCGGCGCCCGCCAGCACGGATGACATCAGATAGGCAATCACCCGATAGCGCGCGGTACGAATACCCGCTAGTCGCGCGGCCAGTGGATTACCGCCAATGGCGTACATGCGTCGACCGTGTTTGGTCAGCGACATAAACAGCTGCACTGCCACCGTCACGACCAGCATAACAATCACAATAACTGGGACTTGACCCAACAGGCTGAATACCGCAGGAACGCTCCCCTCCGCCATGTCACCGCTCGGCAAGAGCATATTTTCGGTAATCGAGCCGCCATAGCTGTAGGTCATCGCCGCACCCTGAATAACAAACAGGCTGGCGAGCGTGGCCAACATGTCTGGAATTTTAAGGATAACAATCAGAAAGGCGTTAAAAAGACCCACCAACAGACATAGCGTCAAGGTAATAGCGATCGCTTCGACGGTGCCGAAACCGTGCCAGACGAACATTGAAATCACCAGCGCATTGGCCAATGATGCGGTGGATCCAACCGATAAATCAAACCCGCCAACCGACAGTGAAAGTGAGACGCCAATGGCAATCACCGTGACGATCGCAATTGATCGCATGATGTTGATGATGTTCGACATTTCCAGGAAATTATCGGAAGCAATCCCAAACAGCGCAATCAGCGCCACGACAGTGAGCAACATC
This sequence comes from Rouxiella silvae, assembly GCF_002093625.1. Taxonomy (GTDB): domain Bacteria; phylum Pseudomonadota; class Gammaproteobacteria; order Enterobacterales; family Enterobacteriaceae; genus Rouxiella; species Rouxiella silvae. Next base: position 41,142 of record NZ_MRWD01000002.1, read on the forward strand.
CCCCATTTATAGAGAAATTCGAAAACATGATGACGCCAGGGTTGGGGGGCGTTCAGGGGTAAGTCTTTGCTCACGCGGGGGTTCCTCCGGTTGAATAATCTAAAAGGGTCTGTTCATCAATGTCGGCGGCATTCACCTCGGCGACAATGCGGCCATCCCAAAGCACCAAAATTCGGTCGCACAGTCCGACCAGCTCGGCGAACTCGCCCGAAGCATAAATAATGCCTTTTCCCTGTTGCGCCAGACCGTCTATCAGCCTGAATACGTCCTGTTTTGCTCTGATATCAACGCCTTTGGTTGGCTCATCGAAAATCAGCACCTGACTTTCGCTGCGCAACCACTTGCCAATGGCGACCTTCTGCTGATTGCCGCCGGAAAGGCGTGCCAGCTTCTGTAGCGGCCCAGACGCACGGATGCCCAGCCGATTAATGATCTCTTTCGCCCAGCTCAACGCCGCGCGGCGGTTAAAGATGCTTAAAGTAGAAAAACTGCTGTCGGCGACCACGCTGAGGTTCATGGGAATATCATCATCGATAAAAATCCCCTCTTTGCGTCGCTCCTCGGGCACCAGCGCCAACCCCTGTTCAACCGACAGATACGGCTCGCGTGGCTTCCAGGGTTTTCCATTAAGCTCACCGTGCTCGACCTGACTTGGCGATGCACCAAACAGCGCCTTGCACAATTCTGTTTTACCCGCTCCCGCCAAACCAGCGATGCCGAGGATCTCGCCGCGATGCAGCGTCAGGCTGATATCACGCAGCTTGTCTTTGTCGTGCAGGCTTCGGATTTTTAACAGCGTTTCTGAGCTGTGAGGCGCACGACGCGGGGGATATATATCGTTAATTTGGTGACCAATCATCTTCTCGATGATGTGTTCGTTGGTCAACCCCTGCATGCTGTCGTCGCTAACCAGACGCCCGTCGCGCAGCACTGTCATTCGGTCGCAAATATCGCGCAGTTCGTGAATGCGATGAGATATAAACACCACCGCCATGCCTTCATCGCGCAGGCGGCGAACGAGCGTAAACAGGCGTTCACTTTCGGCGTGGTCCAGCGGGGCAGTCGGTTCATCAAGTATCAGGAAGCGGCATTTATGCGACAGCGCACGGGCAAGCAAAATCAGCTGTTTCTCGGCCAGCGTGCAGTTTTCGATGCGTTGACGCAGGTTAATTTTCAGCCCCAGCTGTTCAGTAAGTGTCTGTGCTTGCTGATAAATTTTTGACCACTTTAGCAAATGACCCGGTTCTGAAAGCGCATCGAGCATTATATTTTCGGCGACGTTCAGCGTGGGTATTAGGGCGACGTCAACTTCCTGCTGCACCAGATGAATACCGTGCTCGCGCGCGTGATGCGGCTGACTGATGGTCACCGGTTGACCGTCAATGAGGATTTGCCCGCTGTAGTGGTTATAAGCCCCGGCAAGCACGGCCATCAGCGTTGATTTCCCCGCGCCGTTGGCACCGACCAAAGCCTGCACAGCGCCACCTTCAAGAGTGAAATCCACCTGATGAAGCGCCGAAAAACCACCAAACGAGATTGAGATATTACGCATCTCTAAGCGTGAAGAAAGCGGTGGCGAACTCACGGTGCGAAGGCCTTTAGGTTAAAAAGTAAATAATTTGGTGAGGAAACCATGACTGAAAAAATTAAGCAGAAATTTGTATCATAGGCAGGGATTTAAGCAACAAACTTAGCGGCATATGGTGGAATAAAAAGTCATAAGGGCTGAGCTGACGTTTGCTTTGGTGTTATCCCCGCACCCATTTTTGAGAAGGGTTAGGGTGGGGGAGGTTATAAGCGGGGGCTAGCCTTAGTCAGGCAAAAACTCAAAGACCGCGTGCGCGACGCAGAGACGGCAGCATATCTTCAGGCTCAGGGCGGCGGGTGTAGTCAGGATTTACCTCCGCATAAAGGATGACGCCGTCCTGGCCTATCACATAGCGTGACGGCATGGGCAGTGTCCAGCTCGCATCGCCGTTGACGGTGGGTAAATCGTTGTTAAACCCCTTGTACACGTCAATCAGATAATCTGGCATGGCGAATCGCAGTCCGAAAGCTTCGGCGACGGCGTTGTGTGGGTCGGAAAGTATTGGGAAGCTAAGGTTATTCTGACGAACAGATTTGCGGCTGTTAGGTGCAGTCTGCGGAGAAATAGCCACCAGGTTGGCCCCCAGAGCCTCAAATTCAGGCAATGTTTCCTGTAACGCCTGAAGCTCCATGTTGCAGTATGGGCACCACACGCCACGATAAAAACTCAGCACCAGCGGCCCTTTTAACAGCAGCTCGGCACTTGATACCGGGATACCCTGTGGGTCATTAAGCGTGAAAAGTGGCGCTTTATCCCCCGCTTTGAGTGCGCGCTCGGCCTGGCCGGAGGCGATAAGCTCGGCGGTAGCGCGGTGCATGGTTTCTACCACTGAATGAGGTCGATTATAGGGTGGTTTGCCGGCTTCAAAATCTGCCTTGAAAGCGTCGAGTTTGGCTTGAAGTGTCATCACTGTCTCCTGAGATTAAAAGCATTACCAAGAATGAACTTCACGTGTACCCGAAGCGGGTGCCCGTTGGTGATAGCAATATTGGATGGCGCACGTTGGGAAGGGTAGATATGCTAAAGAGATAACGGCTATTCTCATCAGGAATAACATGGACCGATTTCAGGCAATGGCGACCTTTGTTAGGGTCGTGGAGACGGGATCTTTTTCTGCCGCGGCCCGGCAGCTCGAAGTTGGCCAACCGGCTGTTTCCAAAACGATCGCCCAACTTGAAGCGCGTTTGCAAACCAGTCTACTGACGCGGTCCACCCACGGCCTTACGGTGACAGAAGCAGGGCTGCGTTTTTACGAGCGGGCACGAACCGCCCTTGAAGAAGCTGACGAAGCCGAGTTGGCCGCCAGAGGAGCGGGACGCGGGTTATCAGGCAGACTGCGGGTTTCTGCGGCAACGACTTTTGCACGGCTGCATGTTATGCCCCATCTACCTCGTTTTCTTAGCGAACACCCAGAGCTGGATATCGACGTTATTCTCGACGATCGCGTCATTGACTTGATTGCCGAAGGCGTGGATGTGTCATTACGAATGGGACCCTTACCCGACTCCACGGCGGTTGCCCGCAGGCTGGCAACGTCCCCGCGCTCGGTAATCGCGACCTCGGCCTATCTGGAGAAAGCCGGGGAACCTCGAAATCCGGCTGAATTGGCGGAGCACGAAACCGTTATCTATCACCCAGGACCGAGTCAGTGGTCATTCACTCAGCATGGGAAGGTCACATCGACGGCCGTTCAAGGGAGAGTGCGGGTCAGTGCTGCGGAAGGACTGCGTACTGCCGTATTGGCCAGCATGGGACTGTGCATCGCCTCGGACTGGATGTTTGCCGATGAACTCAAAAGCGGAGCGGTCAGAAAAGTGCTGACCGCCTGGGCGTTGCCGAGCGTCGATCTTTGGGCCGTATTCCCCAACGGCCGCATGGCCAGCGCCAAAGCGCGTCAGTTCGCTGCTTTTGTCGAATCGATCGTTACCTCCTCTGACGATTAAATTCGCCCGAAATTTGCACAATTCATGCCCATAGGGTAATAATGAAACAACCAAATGGGAGAACTCAATGAAAACGTACACGCCGCCAATGTCAGGTAAAGAGGTAGACAGCATTTGGAAAAATGTGGGCCTCAGTGTGAGCGATGGCGCACTGCTGGTGAGCAAAATTGACGAAGGGCTTGAAGGCGCGGTAGCCACCCGCATCGTTAAGTGGGCCGCCATTTCGCAGGCAGAACTGCGCCGTATGACAGGCATTCCCAGCACCACGTTCAGCCGTAACATCAAAACACGTTTTAGTCCGGACCAAAGTGAACGTTTGGTTCGTTTTATTCGCGTAATGGACAAGGCCGTCGAGCTGTTTGATGGAGACAAGCTTGCCGCGCAAAAATGGTTGAATGAGCCGAGCCGGGCGCTGGCGTGGAAAACGCCTGCCGATTTACTGGCCTCCGAGGCGGGGGCCTATGAGGTGATGAAATTAATTACCCGCATAGAGCATGGCATTTATTCGTGATCCTCTACCGTTTAGCCAAAACGCGATATTCGTTAACGGCGTGGACGGGGCAGGGCGCAAAAGAGGTCGGCGGCAGGTGGAATAGCGTGGGCACCGCCATGGTTTACGCGTCCGAAACGGCATCACTGACCATGCTTGAAACACTCGTCCACCTTCATGCTGCCAATTTGTTGGACTCCTTTACCCTGTTTGCAGTCGACGTTCCCGAAGATTTGATTGAGAACATTGATCCTCAGTCGCTGCCAACGGGTTGGAATGCCTCTGAAGCTCCTGAAGCGTTAAGCCAAATGGGCGACCAATGGGTACGTTCGGGCAGCGCGGTTGCACTCTGTGTTCCGAGTGCAATATCGCCGGTGGAGAATAACTTTTTGCTGAACCCTCAACACCCTGATTATCAGGCCGTCGTGACTCGCGCGGTGACTATCGAATTCAAATTTGATGAGCGACTCAAGTAGCCGATGGAGAGGTCATCGGGTGAGCGTCATCGATTATTTGCAGATTGTCGCGCACGGTACTGACGACAGGCGTTAATAAATGACTCAAACAGCTGTTTTGACACCGGATCGGTCAGGCTGTGCCATTCGGGATGCCATTGTACGCCAAGGGCAAAAGGATGTGCGCGTACGCTAACGGCTTCGACTAAATTGTCCGGTGCGATCGCTTCCACGGTGAGGCTCGGCCCTAAACGCTTTGCCCCTTGGCCGTGCAGGGAATTGACCTGAAAACGTGGATGTTCGGGCAATAGCTCAGAGAGTAATCCTCCCTGTTTAACATCAACCGGATGCACTAAATCATACTGATTATCATGCGGTAGCGCGATGTCTTCGCGGTGGTCCATAAAGCCCGGCTGTTCATGCACTTTACGATAAAGGCTCCCTCCGGTGGCAACCACTAATTCCTGCATACCTCGACAGGCGGCGAACAGCGGCATTCCCTGCGCCAATGTGGCTTTGATAAGGGCAATACTGAGTTTGTCGCGGCCCGGATCCGCCAATTGTTCTACGCCTTCCTCGCCATAAAGATGAGGTTCGACATTACTTGGGCTGCCCGTCAGGAAAATACCGTCCAGCCGCGTCAGCACGCTTTCGATAGCACCTTCGCGCGAGGCCAGCTCATGCGGCAGGGCTATAGGCAACCCGTCTGCGTGAAATATTGCATCAAGGTATTTTTCATGCACGGTAAGCGCGGGATTTTCATCGATAATATTTTGGCACATCACCACACCAATAAGCGGGCGATAGGGCGCGTTAGGCGCGTCGATATGGATTTTGGTTGATTCTGACGTGGAAGGAATAGTGTCCATTTTACCGCCTCGATGAGTAGATTAAAATGATTACAGCCCTCCCATTGTTCCGCATTCGTTCAATAAAAGTGACTTCGCCTGTTCAATATTTTAACAATCTAACAGCCCATTGCTGCGTTTTCAAACGAGTATGTAAACGAAATGTAACTGTGGTGCTGGCGGTGAAGTAAGACCTGATAGAATGTGCGGTTTTTATGGCTGTTTTTTAGGGGAGCAGCTCAATAATCGGTCACATAGTCTATATTTATACTGTTTTTACATTTTAAGATTGAGTTTAGATAAAATTTTTACCTTCCTTCGGGCACCTTTACTTACGGGAATAAAGCAATTGAATAGCGCGAATTAACCTTGGCGAGCATCACCATGAGGGTGATGTGACTGACGCCAGTCAAATGCAAACGGCGGAAATCCTATGCAAGCTATGAGTCTTATTACGAACAACATCGAAGTTGAAAACTTCGCCCTCCCCGGTGAAGAAACGCGAAGTAGCGCGTTCCAGGACGAAGTTACTGAATACCTGGAACGTCACCCGATTACTCAGCACGTCGATGTACTTCTTACTGATTTAAACGGCAGTTTTCGCGGCAAACGCATTCCCGTCTCCGCGCTGCGAAAAATCGAAAAAGGCTGTTATTTCCCCGCCTCCGTCTTCGCCATGGATATTTTAGGTAACGTGGTTGAAGAAGCCGGTCTTGGCCAGGAGCTGGGTGAACCCGACCGAATTTGCCTCCCCGTCCCCGGCACGCTCTCACCTTCTGCCTCAGACCCTGAACATATTGGGCAACTGCTGTTAACTATGCTTGACGAAGATGGCACTCCCTTTGACGTTGAACCACGCAATGTCCTGAATCATATCTGGCAAACATTGCGCCAGCGGGGCTTGTTCCCGGTGGTAGCGGTAGAGTTGGAGTTCTATCTGCTCGACAGGCAGCGGGACGCGGAGGGAGCACTACAGCCGCCGTGCACCCCGGGTACCCACGAGCGTAATATTCAGAGCCAAGTCTACTCGGTAGACAACCTCGACCATTTTGCTGACGTATTAAACGATATTGACCGACTGGCGCATATTCAGGGATTACCGGCCGATGGCGCCGTGGCGGAATCTTCCCCGGGTCAATTCGAGATAAACCTGCATCACACAGACAATATCCTTAACGCTTGCGATCACGCGTTAGCGCTGAAAAGACTGGTGCGGCTGGTGGCGGAAAATCATGAAATGGACGCTACCTTCATGGCCAAGCCGTATGACGATTACGCCGGCAGCGGTATGCACATTCATCTCAGCATACTGGACGATAACGGCAAAAACCTGTTCTCGAATGAGCAGGGTGAAGACTCGCCGCTGATGAAAAAAGCGCTGGCGGGAATGATTGCCATGATGCCTGCTTCCATGGCCGTGTTGGCGCCAAACGTTAATGCCTTTAGGCGTTTCCAGCCTGGAATGTATGTACCGACCCAGGCATCGTGGGGGCATAATAATCGCACCGTGGCGCTGCGCGTTCCGTGCAGTGACACCAACAATCACCGCGTTGAGTACCGCGTAGCGGGAGCCGATGCCAATCCGTATCTGGTGGTAGCAACGGTGCTGGCGGGCGTGCTGTTCGGCCTTGATAATCCGCTGGCATTATCAGAACCGGTCACGGGCAATGGCCTTGAGCAAGAGGGATCACCGCTGCCGATTCGTCAAAGCGATGCGTTGCAGATGTTTGAGCAGCAGACAGCGTTGCATAAATATCTGGGTGAACGTTTTAGTCACGTTTATCACGCCTGTAAGTCAGACGAGCTGTTGCAGTTTGAACGTCGAGTCACAGAGACTGAAATTGACTGGATGCTTAGAAACGCCTGATATTGGCGGGTTTATTCGCCAAAAGGACGATTTCCGCCGACGCGATGCCGTGCTCTCAACACGACGGCAAAAAGAATTTATCGACTTTAGGTCGCAAAATCTTGTCATCGGGCCTAGATTTGGTGCAAAATAGCGGACATGCAAAATAACCGACGCCTAAACGCGCCGGTTATTTTTTTTGCATGGTTTTTTACACTAATTCAACAGAGGCCGGACCCAGATCCGGATAGATAACCAGATTTCGTGCTCGACCCCAAATTAATAACGGTCAGCACTATGAGGAAATGTAAGATGGGGCAATTTTTCACACCTATACCGGTACCTTCCGGTGTTGCTTTCCGCTGCGCGCCACTGCAGGCCGCCTTTGCGTCAAAACTCAATGACGTAAAGCTTAATCCCCCATTTTTATCATCGAGTCGTAAATTACGAAGTTTTCCCAGTACCTTGCTGAATCAGGCGATAGCACGCCAGAACGTTGCAGGTCAGGGGAGGCTCGCCCATGTCGAATAATCATTCTGCTATTCCTTCAGCTGCACCGCGCGTGAAGCTTCGCCGCACCCTGACACTGGTTCAGGTGGTGATGATGGGCCTTGCCTATCTGCAGCCGATGACCATTTTTGATACCTTTGGTATTGTGACCAGCATGACCGACGGCCACGTTGCAACCGCCTATTTGTTTGCGCTGGTTGCCGTGCTGTTTACCGCGGTGAGCTACGGCAAACTGGTTAAGCGTTTCCCGTCGGCGGGTTCTGCCTACACTTACGCCCAAAAGGCCATTAGTCCACACGTTGGCTTTATGGTGGGCTGGTCGTCACTGCTCGATTATCTGTTTATGCCGATGATCAACATCCTGCTGGCAAAAATCTACCTTGAGGCGATTTTCCCTGGCTTCCCGTCGTGGGTCTGGGTAGTGGCGCTGGTCGGCCTGATGACGGCCTTTAACCTGCGTGGCATCAAGCTGGTTGCCAACATGAACAGCGTAGTGGTGGTGGTTCAGGTCGCTATCATGGTGCTTATCGTCGGACTGCTGATTTATGGCGTCTATCAGGGCGAAGGGGCAGGTACGCTGGTGAGCAGCAAGCCGTTCTGGTCTGAAAACGCGCATACGGTACCGATGATAACCGGGGCGACAATACTCTGCTTCTCGTTCCTCGGATTCGACGGCATCAGCTCCCTGTCTGAAGAGACGCCAAATGCTGATAAAGTTATCCCGCGCGCCATCTTCCTGACGGCGCTGATCGGCGGGGTGATTTTTGTGGTGGTGTCCTACTTCCTGCAGCTCTATTTCCCGACTATTTCGCGCTTCCACGACCCGGACGCGTCGCAGCCGGAAATCATGCTGTTTGTGGGCGGTAAAGTGTTCCAATTCGTCATTCTGTGCTTCTCCTGCGTGACCGTATTGGCATCGGGTATGGCTGCACACGCGGGTGTTTCGCGTCTGCTTTACGTGATGGGGCGTGATGGCGTGTTCCCGGAGAAAATCTTCGGTTTTGTCCATCCTACCTGGCGTACTCCGGCGTTTAACGTTGTTCTGGTTGGCGTGGTTGCGCTTTCTGCGATCAGCTTTGATTTGGTGACCGCCACGGCGCTTATCAACTTTGGTGCGCTGGTGGCCTTTACCTTCGTTAACCTTTCGGTCATTTCACAGTTCTATATTCGTGAAAAACGTAACCGCACGCTGAGTGACCACATTCATTACCTCGTGCTGCCGGTGATTGGTGCGTTGACCGTCGGCGCGCTGTGGTTGAACCTTGAGGCTAGCTCAATGACGCTGGGTCTGGTGTGGGGCGCGATTGGCCTGTCTTATCTGGCCTTTATCACGCGTCGCTTCCGTCAGCCGCCGCCGCAGATGAGTGAAGAAGTCATCTAATCAGTATGTTAAGCGGTGATATCCAGATTGTGATATCTACCGTTGCCATAATAAAAATGCCGCATATTTGCGGCATTTTTTACGTCCCCTGCATCGTTTGAAACGGTACTCTTTAAAACTTATCTCGGCCATTCTGACCTAACTGGTGAAGAATTGGATTAGCCCACCAGCTTCTTGCCATAGTCAAACAGCGCTTTTAACAACGCCGTTTTCTCCGCATCATCCTCATGCAGGTTGTAGATAGCCTCTAACTGCAGCACATAATCCTGAACTTTATCGGCGTTTAATGCCTCCCTTCGATGCGTTAACCAGCGACGCTGTTCGTCGTCGTTAAGCGTCGCGGGGTAGTTTCGCGCGCGAAAGCGGAACAGTAGCTCTTCAAGCCGTGAGTCCTGAAAGCGTAAATCCAGCGCGGGAAGATTCTCTGGGGCAGTTTGCTGAATGATGCGCATCGTAGAGCGATCCGCGTCGCCAAAGAAACCATCGTACAGCCTTGCGTCTACGTCCTGCGAAGCGATAAAAGGTTCGGCTTCAGCATACAGCGCCACCACCTTTTCACGGATTTGCGTATTTTGGCGCAGTGTCTGCAAATTTTGCAGACAGCGAGCTCGGTCTATATCTAATCGCTCGGCGTTTTCAGGCAACAACGTCTTGGCCGGTGCCAATACCGGACACTTGTTAATGTGTAGCAGCTTGATAGGCAACGGCGATTGGCCGGACGGTAAGTCATCGCGGCGAGTGTAGAGTCTTTCGCGCATCTGATCGGCGTCGAGCTCCAGCAGCGGCGCCATATCGCCGGCCAAATCACAGACAATGACGGCATTTTTATTTTCAGGATGCCAGGCGATCGGCGCTACCCAACTGGTATTACCGCGCGCGGCCCCGAACATGCCAGAAACGTGCACCAACGGTGCCATGGTCGGAATATCGATTAGCGCGTTAATCTTGTGCTTGTTGCGGTGCTCAAGCAGATAATCGAACAGTCGAGGCTGTGCCTGCTTCACCTTTTTTGCCATGGCGATAGTGGCATACACGTCGGCCATCGCATCGTGGGCATTTTCATGTTCAACGCCATTGGCGCGGGTCAAATGCTCAAGTCGGAAACTGGGAAAGCCGTCTTCATTCTCTGGCCAGTTGATCCCCTCTGGACGCAGGGCGTAGCAGGCACGCATAACGTCAAGTAGATCCCAGCGAGAATTGCCATTTTGCCAGCTGTAGGCATAGGGGTCGTAGAAGTTGCGATAGAAAATATTGCGACTGACTTCATCATCAAAGCGAATATTGTTATACCCGAGGATACAAGTCCCCGGCACACTAAATGCCTGATGAATTTGCGCACTGAACTCTGCTTCGTTTAACCCTTTTGACAACGCGAGCTGCGGGGTAATGCCTGTTATCATCACGGCTTCTGGCTGTGGCAAATAGTCATCGGCAGGGCGGCAGTAAATCACCAGCGGTTCTTCAATGATATTGAAATCAGCGTCAGTGCGCACGCCAGCAAACTGCGCGGGCCTGTCCAAGGCGGGATGGGTGCCAAACGTTTCATAGTCATGAACGTAAAATGTTGGCTGAACGCTTTTGTCTCGCATTGCGGGTTATGGCCTTAATCTGGTTTTAAATGTCTATGAAAACATGTCGGTGTGAGAACGAGGGTTTGAGTGTAAGGATATCATCTCTGGGCAGGATGGCCTTCCAATTTTGTTACCGCCGTGACAAGGCATTAGGCACAACGAATCTGCATGAGTTCCCGGTAAGTACAGGCGTTACCGACGCTGGCACGGTATTGCCTGTATTTGCGGTTCGTTTAAACTACACCGCACAGGTCATAACAAATGAACAATGACTATAAACGGCCGAAATCCTGGGTTTTTAGACCCGTCAGTTAGAAAAATGGCTTGAATGTTCATCATGACTTTTTTAATAGTTCGCGCTGATGCGCCAAGCGGCTTCAACAAACGAAGAGGGTGCTCAGCTATTCATACGAAGGAAGTAAGATGCTTTTGCCAGATTTGAGCTTTACAAAAACCCTATATCAATCGTCATTTAAAGAATGAGTCGTCCGCTGTTTGTTTCTCTGGATGGGCCTAAGGGAGCCGGCAAAACCACGTTGTTGGAGGCCATGGCGAAAGTATTAAGGGCAGACAACAAAAAGGTGATTCGGCTTTGCGAGAAAAAAAGCGATCCCTACAGGGGGGAAACAATGGCCCTCGTTAACAAGCTTGCCAGACATCCCGCCCTGGATTTGGAATGGGAGATTTGTCAGCGCTTTGCTGATAGCCGTGCTTGGATTTCCCAGCACGTGCTGATTAAACAGCCACCGGACAGCATTATCTTGATGGATCGCTGGTATCCGTCTGATGCCGCGTTTCGCCGCAGTGTTCCCTTTGCAGAGATTTTACCGCTTAACATTGAACGAAACGTGCGAACGCCAGACCTGCATGTCGGGGTTGTTACTGCGCCTGATATTTCATGGGCGAGGGCCGCGGCCCGACCGCGTGGGCTAAGTAGTACGGTGATTCATAGGCTGGAAGAGCATGTCGCGTGTACTAAGGCATTCGAGCGAGAAATTGCAAATCAGGGCTGGGTTTTATGCCGTAATGAAGGAACCATCGAAGACGCAACGATGCAGGTGATTTCTGAGATCTACAGAGCGCCAGGATGTCCATAGGCGTCTGTTTCGTTGAGCATTTATCATGCCGGAATTCTGTCTCTACACGCCAGGTAAAAAAATGGTTGTCCAATTTTCGGTTGTGAGGCTTTCATCAGATGTTCTAGATTCATCCTGTCTTTATTAAAGGAAATAGGCATGAACTTCACAGAACTTCACAATCAAAATAAACCATTACTCATCGCCAATGTCTGGGATGCCGCGAGTGCAATTATGGCGCAACAGTCGGGCTATCAGGCCATAGGTACTTCAAGTGCCGCGATTGCCGCGATGTTGGGTTACGAGGATGGACAAGCAATGTCTTTTGATGAATTGCTCTATATCGTCACACGTATCCAATCCGTCAGTAACCTACCCTTAAGTGTTGATGTAGAGGCGGGATTTGGCAGCACAGCTGAGGAGATAACGACTCATCTTAAACGTCTCGCGCAGCTTGGGGTGGTGGGGATAAACCTTGAGGACAGTAGAGTTGTTAACGGTGTCAGGCAACTTGATGATGCGGCAGCATTCACCCATACATTACAAAAGATACGCAAGGCGTTAAACGAAGAGAGTTATCAACTATTTCTTAATATCCGTATCGATACATACCTGCTTAATCATGAACTTGCTTTGCAAGAAACGCTATTACGCGGCCGACTTTATGAAGCAGCGGGGGCTGACGGGATTTTTGTACCCTGTTTGACGTTAGTAAAAGATATTGAGACCCTGACCAAAGAGCTTAATATGCCCTTAAACGTAATGTGTATGCCTGGTCTCCCAACATTCGAAAGGCTGGGAGAAATCGGCGTAAGTCGCATTTCTATGGGAAATTTCGTTCATTCAGCCCTTCAATCAAAGCTTAAAGATTTAATGCTACTCATCCAGTCTCAGCAGACATTTGCAGGAGTTTTTATTGATGAAAGTTCTAGATAATGCCTTGTGCAATGTCTGGTATCAGGCATTACTTGCGCGGGCTTCGGAGTACACGGGGGTGTTTTTCGTTGGCGTCAAAACGACAGGGGTATTTTGTATTTCGGTATGTCGGGCGCGGAAACCGAAACGCGAAAATGTCGAGTTTTATAAAAATTTTAAATCTGCTCTGGATGCAGGTTTTCGCCCCTGCAAAGTATGTCGACCCACTGAAAATGCGTACACAGCTCCTTTGATTATCGAGCAAGCACTTGAACTCCTGCGCGCTAACCCTAAAACACGAATAACCGATGGTGTACTACGTAAGCATGATATCAGCCCCGAACGGTTACGGCGCTGGTTTCTACAAAACCACGGTGTTACTTTCCAGGCATTTCAACGAATGCAGCGGGTGAATATCGCATTTCAGGAGCTAAAAAGTGGGCGTGCTGCCACCGATGTGGCTTTTGATAATGGCTATGAATCATTAAGTGGTTTTGGTTATACCTATAAGCAACTCACGGGTGTTGCTCCCACTGAACAGACTCAGGTAATTTTAATTCACCGCTTTACAACGATGCTGGGCCCAATGTTCGTCTGTGCCACGCAACGTGGAGTTTGCCTGCTGGAATTTACTGACCGCCGAATGCTGGAGACTGAATTTCGTGACCTCCAACGTTTGCTGAATGCTCGAATAATGTCAGGGGAAAATAGTCATACACGACAAGCGGAAAAAGAGGTCAGTGAGTACTTTTCTGGAACGCGTCAACAGTTTGCTCTCACGCTCGATGCTCCAGGTAGTGATTTTCAACGCTCCGTCTGGCAGGGGTTACGCGCGGTTCCTTATGGCCAAACGTCACACTACCAAGCTCTTTCCAGGCAGATTGGAAAACCTAATGCAGTACGCGCGGTGGCTGCGGCGAACGGAGCAAACCGAATAGCCATTGTTATTCCTTGCCACAGAATCATCGGCAAAGAGGGGGCTATGAAAGGTTACGGCGGAGGCATTGCGCGTAAAGAATGGCTTATTGAACATGAACGAAAACAACGCTAAAAGAACTGATACTTGCATATAGCTAACATAGCGAGTAACTAAATAATTGTAAATTATATCATTTACTGACGTTAGGTTTTTCTGCTCGCCACCGTCCATCATTTGGTTCTTTTCAATTATTTTGCCAATCAATACTGCTCAATAGGGAAATTATGAACGGAAAAGTTTTATTAGTGACCGGCTCTAGTCGAGGCATTGGTGCGGCTACCGCGTTACTGGCTGCAAAACAAGGTTACGCTGTATGTTTAAATTATATAAATGATGAAAAATCTGCTTTTTGCATCCGGGATGAGATTTTAAATCTAGGCGGGAAGTGTATTGCTGTCCGTGCCGATGTTTCAAATGAGCATCAAGTAACAAAAGTTTTCGACGACATTGATCGTCAACTTGGCGTTATTACCCACCTCGTCAATAATGTGGGGATCCTGAAGCAAAAAATGCCCCTAATTGATATGGAGGGAGAGCGCTTCCAACAGGTGCTATTAACGAATGTGATGAGTCATTTTTATTGCTCACGTGAAGCGATAAAACGTATGTCACTTTCCAAAGGCGGCTTTGGCGGTTCTATCGTGAACGTTTCATCCGGAGCAGCGAAAAGTGGTTCACCTTTTGAATACATTGATTATGCCGCCTCGAAAGGGGCTGTTGACACCTTTACCACCGGCCTGTCCAAAGAAGTCGCCGCCGACGGCATCCGCGTAAACTGCGTTCGTCCAGGCGGTATTTACACGGATATCCATGCTGATGGTGGCGAGCCTTCTAGAGTCGATCGCATTGCAAAGAACTTTCCTATGCAAAGAGGGGGAACACCCGAAGAAGTCGCTAATGCAATTCTTTGGTTACTCAGTGATGAAGCTTCATTCGTCACGGGCAGTTTTATAGACTTATGCGGTGGCGTTTAATTTTCAGGTATTTCATGCTGCTTCCCTTACAATTCGAGTCACCTCTGATGCCTGTCCATGAGCATCGTTCAGGCGTGAGGTCATCTTATATTGCGGAACAACCGCTGAAAATTTTGTTGTGATTTCCCTATTGCATCTCCGCAAATTTTTATGAAATGTATTCAGGAGAAGGATGTTATGAGAGTAAAAAATGCAAACTTTGCACTTAACGTCTGTTAAGCATCCCTTTTTCATTAGAACCTAAAGTCAGCACTGAGAAGCCGGTAGCGGTAACAGACACGGTATGTTCGAACTGTGCGGAAAGCGATCCGTCTCGGGTGGTTATCGTCCAACCGTCGTCCTGTTGTTTTATGCTTCTTCCGCCCTGATTCAGCATAGGTTCAATGGTGAACACCATCCCCTCACGCATGACAAGACCTGTATTGCGTTTGCCATAGTGTAAAATCTGCGGCTCTTCATGCATCTCACGGCCAATGCCGTGGCCGCAAAATTCACGCACGACAGAAAAACCACTTCGCTTGGCATGCTTTTCTATTGCCCATCCAATATCGCCCAGAAAAGCGCCGGGGCGAACCCGGTAAATTCCTTCCCACATGGCTTCATAAGTTGTTCGCACTAATCTCCTCGCCTCTACACTGACATCCCCCACGAGGTAAGTTTTACTGGAATCCGCAATATACCCCTCTTTTTCGAGGGTAATGTCAAAATTGACAATGGCACCCTCACGCAGAATATCGCTTTGAGAAGGGACGCCGTGGCAAATAACATTATCGATGGAAGCGTTAAGAACGAAGGGGTAGTTATACTGGCCTTTACTTGCCGGTCGAGCCTGAAGGTCATGGGTGATAAACTTATCTACCAGAGAATCGACTTCCAGCGTAGACATGCCCTGTAATGGCAGCTTATCCAGCATCTCAAACACTGAGGCGAGCAGTCGTCCTGATTCGGCAAGCAGCGCCAGTTCATGGGGTTGTTTGATCATAATTCGTTCACTAATCGCGGCTCGGCTGAAACACCGGCAGAACGCATTTCAAGTTTCATGATGTCATTGAAACTGAGTGTGGGATTGGTTTCACACAACTTGCCTATCTTAATCCAGAAGCTCGCCTGAGCATTAATGGAGCGCAGTGACACCCCGGAAGCTCGGCGCAGCTGATCGTGCAACTCATCGTCAATATTAACAATGCCCATAAATACTCAGTATATGATTCGTATATGAAGCATATATTGCCGCCACTTGGAGGTTAAAGCAAGAAGACTTATGGCCATCGGTTCCTACGCTACATTAAGCAGCGCGAGACGTTGAGGTTAAAATTTAGTCATGGTTATCGTCAGAATGATGCTTTTATTGGGCCTCATCATAACGCGTTCTGGCAGTTCGAAAATCGTCGGCCGAGGTGATTATCCAATGCCACAAAGGCATCATTTGAATCAGCATCTCTTTGCCCAAATCGGTAACCGAATAAACCACGCGTGGATGTTTTTCCTGGTAATCACAGCGTGAAATCAGGCCGTCGCGCTCAAGCTGGCGCAGCGTGCGCGTCAACATCCTCTGCGTGACGCCGGCCAGACGGCGGCTTATTTCCGCATGCCGAAGAGGTCCACTGGTGCCCAGAATATGTACCACACCTAATGACCAGCGGTTGCCAGCATGGGTAAGAATCTCTCGCTTTAGCCCGTCGTCGTCGTCGCTTAATCCTTCACATACCACCTTTGAAAACAGCAGTAAGTCTTCCTTATTCCACTCCATTTCACCTCCGGTATCATCAGTGTGCCTAATTGAATCCCGCTTTTATTACATGTCAGACTGATGCAATACAAAGGGGATCATTATGACGTACTCAATCGAAAAATCTGTAAATACTGTTTTAGTCATTGGTGCGGGAGAGCTCGGCATCGCCGTGTTACGCGCGATGAGTTATCAAGCGCGAAATCAAACATCAACCAAAATCAGCGTATTGCTCAGAGAGGATGCCGCTCATGGAGTTTCCATTGCACAGAAGAAAAGGCGAGAGGAGCTTACGGCGATGGGCGTTTCAGTGGTTGAGGGTGACCTAAATCTGCACTCCATTGAGCAGCTAAGTGCACTTTTTCGTCCTTTTAATGCGGTGATTAACTGTAGCGGTTTTGTCGGTGGGCCGGGCACGCAAATCAAAATTACCCAGGCAGTACTTAACGCTGGCGTACCCCGCTATTTCCCTTGGCAGTTTGGCGTGGACTACGACGTAGTGGGAAAAGGCAGCGGCCAGCAGGTATGGGATGAACAGCTCGAGGTGCGCCAACGTTTGCGCGGGCAGGGCGAGACGGAGTGGACTATTGTTTCTACCGGAATTTTTACCAGCTATCTGTTCGAGCCCAGCTTCGGCGTGGTCGATAAAGATAATAAAGCCGTCTATGGACTCGGTGACTGGCAGTACGCGGTAACCCTGACTACGCCTGAGGATATCGGCACGTTGACGGCGGAAATATTTTTCTATCGGCCTGCTCTATGTAATCAGGTGGTTTATATCGCGGGCGATACGCTGACCTACAGTGAGATTGCCGACTTAATGCAGGCCCATTGGGGCACTGCCATTGAGCGGATATTGCTGGATAAGGCGAAGCTGCTTGATGATGTGCACCATTGCCCCGATGACGTGGCCGCAAAGTATCGCCTGGCCTTTGCGCGTCCCGACGGCGTGGCGTGGAATAAAGCGAATACCTTCAACGCCCGGCAGAGAATTAACACCACGACTGCCGAGCAGTGGCTGGCAAAACATCCACACAGC
Source organism: Rouxiella silvae (assembly GCF_002093625.1). GTDB lineage: Bacteria > Pseudomonadota > Gammaproteobacteria > Enterobacterales > Enterobacteriaceae > Rouxiella > Rouxiella silvae. Next base: position 58,486 of record NZ_MRWD01000002.1, read on the forward strand.
TGAGTCAGTGAGGGTTAAATTCGTTTACTTCCCAGAACGTCAAACGTTTTTGCCAATGTCTGCACCGAGCGGTCGTAATCGCTCAGCGCCAGGCAGGCGATCAGTGCATCAATGACCGCCAGTTGCGCAATGCGGCTGGTCATCGCCTCTGAGCGAAACTGTGTTTCGCGCGCCAGAGTATTGAGCACTATATCACTGTAAGCCAACAGGGGAGAGCGGCCAAAGTTGGTGACGGCAATCGTTGTGGCACCCGCTTCTTTGGCTAACTGCGTTGCGGTAAGCGTTTCAACCGTGCTGCCGGAGTGGGAAATAGTAATCACTGCCGTTTGGGCATCCGCGAGCGACGCAGCAATGGCCTGCACGTGGCTGTCCACGCTGACGCGCGACGGAATACCAATGCGCAGCAGGCGATAATGGGTATCCTCTGCAATGGTGGCTGCGCTGCCTATACCAAAAACTTCTACCCTCTTCGCTTGGCGAATAGCCTTGACGGCCTCGGCAAGCGCTTCCACACTCAGGGCGCTTTGTGTATCTCTCAGCGCCTGCATATCCGATTGGAAAATTTTATCAATCACCTGCGCCGTGTTATCGCTGGGCGTGAGATCTTCATGAATAAAATGGACGGGCTGAACCAGCTCTCTGGCAAGAGAGAGTTTCACCTGCTGAAAGCCACGTGCCCCAATGGTTTGACACAACCCAATCACGCTGCCCTCACTTGAACCGGTACGTTCTGCCAGTTCGGTAATTGACATATGCATCACGTCCGCGGCGTGCTGGCTGATAAAATCAGCAATGCGACCGGCGGTGGGAGGAAGGTCTTTACGCACTGCCCCGAGCCTGTCCAGAACATTGGAAAACTCTCCGGCTTTGCCGTTCTTAATTTTTTCTTCCGACATACTGTTTCCTATTTTCCTTGCGTCAGGGCCGCAGGCTCGCGGATTTGTCCATTAACCACATGCCTGAACGCCATGTTTAATCGCTTCGCACCCAGCCCATCAGTTTGAAGATTATCACCAATCATTACCGCCTGTTCAGGCAGGACGTTGAGTTTGGCGCAGGCCATTTGAAACAGCACCGGCTCGGGCTTGCCAATCACCGTAGCCTGGCAATGTCCGGCGCAGCTAATGATCGCCGCGGCCAGTGCGCCGGTTTCGGGCACGGGTTCACCGTTGGGACCCGGATGGCTAACATCAGGTGCGGCGACATAAAGAGCAGCACCCTGGCGTATGGCGTTGGCGGCTAACGCAATTTTAGCGTATGAAAACTGACGATCGCGCGTCACTAACACCAAATCAGGCCGATGGCTTTCCAGCACCAGGCCTTTATTGCGCGCGTAGCGTTGCAGGGCCGGGCTGCCAATCAGGAGCAACGTCGCCCCTGGGAAGTCAATGGCCAACCTGTCAATTGCCGTGGTTCCCGCCAATACAATATTGTCTGCATCCACTTTCAGACCCAGCCTCTTCAAGCGGCGTGAAAGCTGCTGTGGCGTGTGTTCAGCATTATTTGACACCAGCATATACCGACCTTTGACCTGTTCAAGCAACCATAGTGCATCGGGCAGTAGTTGGTTGCCGCTTATTAACGTTCCATCTAAATCAATAAGATAACCTTTGGCATTCATCTAAAGTGGGTTCTCGTCAGTCAGTTCTGATAGCGCTTAGCCTGTACTGAGGAAGTCTCAGTGTCAATCTAAAATAAAATGAGATTGTTTCATAAAATTGTCACATCCGTGGTTTAGAAATTAATCCATACCCCGAATGACAGAGACATCAGGAGCCTATTTTGAAAATTGCCATTGTTACCGATATCCACCACGGCCCGACCTCACACAATAAAGAAGCCGGGTGGAACAGCCTGGATGCGCTGCGTAAAGTCATTGACTGTGCCATGGAAGAGCAGGTTGATCTGTTGCTTGACCTAGGTGACCACATCTCTGACACCAGCACAGAGGCAGATTATATTGTCGCTACCGAAGTGGCTGAGGTGTTCAAAACCTTTCCAGGCCAACGCGTACATGTCATGGGTAATCATGATGTTGCCAATCTAGACGTGGCGGATAACGAGGCCATTTATGGCGAGTCGATGCAAAGCCGCGTGGTCGATCTAGGCGTCTGTCGGCTGATTGTGTGGCAACCCCGCGTAGAGATAACCATGGGCATTGGATTACCGGCGGCAGAACCGAGTCTTGCCTGGCTGGTTGCCGCGCTGAACGCCGATGAGCGTCCGGCAATTATTGCCACCCACGTGCCGCTTTCAGGCCACTCGCAGACGGGTAATTACTATTTCGAAAACAACCCCAAGTATGCCAGCTATCCCGACCATCAGCGTGTGCGTCAAGCAGTAGAAGCCACCGGCAAAGCGGCGCTGTGGCTCTCCGGGCACGTGCATTGGAATACGGTGACGCAGATTAACAACCTGCCGCATATCACGATTCAGTCACTCAGTGAGCGTTTTACCACTTTTCCAAAAACGGCGGAAAGCTGGGCACTGCTGACGTTGACGGATAACGAACTGAGTCTTGAGGTGCGCGGTAATGATCCATTTTATGTCCGTCTCCCTTTCAACCGTTCAGGCGATAAACCTTGGATAACACCGACTCATACCTGGACAGCGGCCGATTTTGCCGATTTTGTCACCGGTCAGGAGCAGGAAGATGCTTGAATACCTTGCCCGGCGGCTTTCCGGTGGTTTCCTCACGCTGTGCATCATCGTGACGGTGGTGTTTTTCGCCACCCGCCTGTCAGGAAATGCGGCGGATTATGTTTTACCGCCGGGCATGGATGCGGCATCGCGTGTTGCCATGAGTCAGCAGTTTGGCCTTGACCACTCCGCTGGGGTGCAGTTTCAAAAATACCTGTCAGGTTTAGTGCAGGGAAATTTTGGCATCAGTTTTGTTGAACGTCGCCCGGTGACGGATATTTTCGCCGAGCGTCTTCCCAATACGCTGATCTTGTTCGCTATCGCCTTAATATTTTCAGTGGTGGTCGGTGGTGCGCTGGGGATTGTGGCGGCAATGACGCGAGGGAAAGCCTTGGCTTCATTGATTATGGGCTGTGCATTTTTAGGCTATGCCACGCCAAACTTTGTTCTCGCCATTCTGATGATCCTGCTGTTTTCGTTGAAATTGCATTGGCTGCCGAGTTCGGGATCGTCCAGCGCGTTGCACTTTGTCATGCCTGCGTTGGTGCTGTCGGCACTCATGGTTGCAGAAATACTGCGCTTTATGCGCAACGCGATGCTGGACGTGCTTTCGCAGGATTATATCCGCACCGCGCGGGCTAAAGGGATACCCGCATGGAAGGTCGTGACCCGTCATGCGTTACGCAATGCCGCTATTCCAGTGATCACCGTGATTAGCCTGCAAATTGCCGGGCTGGTAGGGCGCTGCGTGCTGGTTGAAGCCATTTTTGCGACGAAAGGCATCGGCGATTTAATTGTCAAAGCCGCGATTGCCCGCGACTATCCGGTGCTGCAATTTGGCGTAATTGTGATGGCGACTATCGTCCTGGTGATGTCGGTGCTGGTGGATCTGCTTTATGCATTAATTGACCCGCGGATAAAGGTGACACAATCATGAGTGATTCAACAATGTCTGATACCCCGCAACGGGTGCGTGCTCAATCCACCGTCAAACCGGTGCCAGTGAATGCCTTGCGCGCTTTTTGGCAGCGTATGTCGTGGAGATTTCGCCTCTATCTGTTGGCGTTGTTTTGTCTGCTGCTGCTGGCATTACTGGCTCAGGTGATTGCTCCCTTTGACCCTGATGCGCAGTCGTTGTTATCCCGCCTGCGTCCGCCGATGGGCTTTGACCACGCGCTGGCTACACATCCGCTCGGCACCGATGAACTGGGAAGAGACGTGCTGTCGCGTACCTTGTACGGCTTGCAGTTTACTTTACTGATTGCGCTGGTGGGCAGCACGTTAAGTCTGATTGTTGGCGTAGTCTGCGGCGTTATTGCCGGATTTTTTGCCGGACGGACCGGTGTGTTGCTCGTGGCGGCGATGGATTTTCAGATGGCCGTGCCGTTTACTCTGGTGGCTTTGCTTACCGTTGCGCTATTGGGCAGCAGCCTTCCGGTTATCGTCACGGTGATTGGACTCTCTGGTTGGGAAGTGTATGCCCGAGTTGTCAGAGCGCAGGTACTGATCGTTTGCCGACAGCCTTTTATTGAAGCGGCTCGCGCGGCCGGGGCCTCACCGCTGCGTATTCTGCTGCGCCATGTTCTGCCGAACGTCTCATCACAAATCGTGGTTGTCTGGACCATGACTTTCCCAGCGCTGATTTTACTGGAGTCCTCACTCTCTTTTCTTGGATTAGGCGTCCAGCCGCCAACGGCAACGCTGGGGTCGATGGTCGGCTTTGGCCGTGATTATCTCGCCTCCAGCCCGTGGATTGCGCTGGTGCCGTCGCTGGTGATTATGGCGCTCTCGCTGCTGGTCTTATTGGTTGGCGAAGGGCTGCGTGACCAAATGGACGTCAGGCTGCGTTAAATCAGACTTTTTATTCAAATATTGTAAGGGGCCGTCACGGCTCCTCGGATCACTACATCTCACTATCAGGAAAATATTATGTCCATCAGGCCACTGTTGTTGAGTTTTTCTGCTCTGCTGTTCTCTTTACCGACCTTTGCTGCACAATTACATGTGGCAACGATGACGCTGCCGCCGTTCCTCGATCCCGGCAAAGACTTTGGCAATACCGGATCGCAGATTTACTACAACAGCTTCGATCCGTTGATAGAAAAGGATTACAGCAAATCGACGGCAAGCTTTAAGCCAGGCCTTGCCATCAGTTGGAAAACCATTTCGCCGACGGTGTATGAAGTCAAAATCCGTCAGGGCGTTAAATTCCAAAACGGCGATCCGATGACGGTAGACGACGTCGTTTTCACCTTCGAACGTATTTTGCAGGACATGACGCCAGAATTCGCCGGTATTCATAAGCAGTTTTTCAGTAATTTCAGCAAAGTAGAGGCGATTGATGCTGACACAGTGCGGTTTACGACCTTTAAACCGGAGCCGCTGTTTGAAACACTGCTCAATACCTCTGAGTCCTCTATTGTGCCAAAAAAATACATCATGGGACTGAGTGGTGACCACAACAAGCTCGAAAGCAGTGATTTTGACGCCTTCGCGCTTAAGCCGATTGGCACCGGGCCTTATCAAATAACCGACTTCCATCCAGGTCAAAGTTTGACGTGGGTTAAATTTAAGGGTTTTTACGGCACGCCCGCACCTTACGATAAAATTACCGTGCGCAGTATTCCTGAGACGGCCACTCGCATGGCGGCATTGGCCAATAACGAGGTCGATCTGGTGACCAACGTGGCCCCCGATCAGTTGGCCGGGATTAGCGCCAATCCAAACCTCAAAACCGTCGGAGCCGTGACACCGCTGTTCCATATCGTTTTCTTTAATACCCACAATCCGGCATTGAAGGACAAGCGCATCCGCCAAGCGCTGAGTCTGGCAATCGATCGTAACCTGCTCAATGAAGCCTTGTGGCAGGGCAAAGCGGTGGTGCCTTCCACCCATACTTTCCCGCAGTACGGCCCGCTTTATATGCCTGAGTTGAAAACCTTTGAATACAATCCGGAAAAGGCAAAAGCGTTGCTGAAAGCTGCGGGTTATAACGGAGAACCTATTCGCTATGATACCGATGCCGCTTATTACACCAATGGTTTATTGGCAGCACAGGCAATCAAAGAGATGTGGGCGGCGGTAGGTGTCAAAATGAACCTGAATATTACCGAAAAATGGACCGCGGATGACGCCGATATGCAGTCCCGCAACTGGTCAAACCCGATGTATTTTGCTGACCCTGCCGGTTCATTTGGCATCATGTGGGCGCCACACGGCGCAGGCACCGAATCGACCTGGTCGACCACCCCGGCCTATGACCAGATGTGGGAGCGCTTCCGTTATTCCACTGACGTCGCAGTGCGTAAACAGGCTTACAAAGAGATGATGGATTACGTCAAAGAAGAGGCACCGTTTATTCCTCTCTACCAGCCTTACGAGTCTTACGGTATGCGCAAAAATCTCGACTGGAAGCCATTGCCGGGGCACATTCCTTACGTTCTCGACTTCCGCGCTGGCGCATTGCCGTCGCCGTCGGTCTAACTGTGGCAACACGTGCCCGTATTGAGGTAAGAAAATGAACGATAACGCACTGTTGACGGTAAAGGATCTGCGAGTCAGCTTCTCGGCGAAACGCGGCAAAACTGTCGCAGTGAAAGACCTCAGTTTTTCCTTGTCTATCGGGGAATGTGTCGCCCTGGTGGGGGAGTCCGGTTCAGGTAAGTCGGTGACGGCGATGACTTTGCTCGGCCTGACGCTCTTTAACGGCGGGCAGGTGGAGCAGGGCCAGATTACGTTTCAGCGTCGTGACGGCGTGAGTGTCAGTTTGTTGCAACAGTCGGAACGTCAGTGGGAAAATCTGCGGGGTGATCAGATAGCGATGATTTTTCAGGAGCCGATGACCAGCCTGAATCCGCTGTTTACCGTGGGTGAGCAGATTGCCGAGGTGTTGAGACAACATCGTGGAATAAGCAATAAGCAGGCTAAAGCGCAGGCTATTACACTGTTGGAACGCGTGCGCATCCCGCAGGCTGAAACGCGCTATGCTCAGTATCCGCACGAAATATCGGGAGGGATGCGTCAACGTGTGGCGATTGCCATGGCGCTGGCCTGTGCCCCTCGGCTGCTGATCGCCGATGAACCCACAACCGCACTGGATGTGACGGTTCAGGCACAAATTCTTGATCTGATTCAGGATATTGCACGAGAGTCGCAGATGGCGGTGCTGTTTATCACGCACGATATGGGCGTAGTCGCGCAGGTGGCCGATCGGGTTATCGTCATGCGTCACGGTGAAAAGGTGGAAGAACAGCCGGTTGCCAGCTTATTTAGCCATCCACAGGCGGCCTACACTCGCCAATTGTTGGACGCCGTACCGCGACTGGGCGATATGCGGGGCATGGCCTCACCGCGGGGTTTTGGCGAGTTCGCGCCCAGCAGCAAGGTCATTCAGTCTTCGCTGCGTCCTTTACTTGATGTCCGTCATTTAAGTGCCCGATTCCCGGTACATAAAGGGCTGCTACAGCGCCACGTTGCGAACGTTCACGCCGTTGAGGACGTCTCATTTTCCATCTCAGCGGGTGAAACGCTGGCGCTGGTGGGGGAGTCAGGCAGTGGAAAGTCCACCACCGGCCGAGCCGTTCTACAGTTGATTCAGGCACAAAGCGGCAGCGTGGAGCTGGAAGGACAGGAGTTACGCACGTTGAGCGGAGGCCGTCTGCAGGCGCGTCGCCGTGATATGCAGATTATTTTTCAGGACCCTTACGCTGCGTTGGATCCCCGCTTGCGAGTTTTCGACCAGTTGGCAGAACCTCTCCGCATCCACGGCATGGTTAAAGAAAGCGAGCTGCCTGCACGGCTTCATGCCCTTTTGGCGAGGGTTGAACTGCCGGCAGAATTTCTTACCCGCTATCCCCACGAAATGTCGGGGGGCCAGCGCCAGCGACTGTGTATCGCCCGCGCCCTGACGCTGGCACCCAAAATCATTATTGCCGATGAGCCGGTTTCCGCGCTTGATGTCTCCATTCAGGCCCAAGTAATTAACCTGATGATAGAGTTACAGCGCGATCTGGGACTTTCTTATCTGTTCATCTCTCATGACATGGCGGTGGTTGAGCGCATTAGCCACCGCGTCGCGGTGATGTGCCGGGGAAGAATTGTCGAGATAGGTCCGCGCGAGAATATTTTTGCGTCCCCGCAACATCCGTATACTCAGGCATTATTGGCGGCGGTTCCTGAAGCAGACCCCGCTCGACGGCGAACCGTCTCGCCAAAAGCCACTCAGCTTGCGACGCCGGTCTATCCTAAAAATCACCGACAGGAAGTCTCACATTATCGCGAAGTGTCACCGGGACATCGGGTGTTGGTGAATACTTTTTAAAGGCAAAAATCCCCTCAGCGCAGGAGGGGATACAATTTAGGCTATCAATAAGAGCATTCAGTTTGTAATTAATTATTATTCTCATTATAGTTTGCCTTTTCATTTCTATTCGTTAACACAGGAGGTGTTAATTATCATGGTAGATGATACTTCTCTTAAGAAATTATCGATGAATCACTGGGCCTATTGTTGGAATAATCAACGGAAGGCGATACGCCTGGCCGCATTTATATTCCCCCTCTTTTACGCTGCAAACGGTTATTGCAGACCCGATATGACGCCTTTAGGACCCAATATCGCCGATAAAGGGTCTTCTTTTTACCATTTCTCGGTAAGTACCTTCGATTCTGAGGACGGTAAAAGGCACTACAAGGTGTGGACCGGTGTACCCAATAAACACCCCCCTGCGTCAGGCTATGCGGTGCTTTATATGCTGGACGGAAACGCGGTTATGGATCGGCTTTCTGATGCATTTTTAAATAAACTAACGTTGGAAACGCCACCCGTACTTATTGTCATCGGGTATCAAACCGTTAAACCTTTTGAGCTGACTGCCAGAACCTATGATTACACTCCGCCGCTAAGAGAAAACGACGGTGAGGTAGGTCATGGAGAAATACAGGGGCGAAAAAGCGGTGGTAGCCCTTACTTCCGTCGCCTGCTTGAAGAGACCATTGCACCCAAAGCAGAAAAAGGTCTTTCAATCGATGCCCATAAAAGGGCGATATGGGGGCATTCCTATGGCGGGCTGTTTGTTTTGGACTCTTTTGTAAACTCTACGTTTTTTAACGGCTACTATTCTGCCAGCCCTTCACTGAACAGTGATTATATTGTGTTACTCAGCAGGTTAGAAAAGATAAATACAGCCCACTTCCCTCATAAGCAGCTCTATTTTATGGAGGGAAGCGCAGCACCCAGAAAAAAAGCTGACGGTGAAGAAGCTTCTGCCGTACTTAACCAAGTACGCAGCACACTTTCCTCTCTAAACCATGAAGGTCTTGCCGCCACATTTTGGGCTTATCCTGGACTCAGCCACGGTGAAATGTTCAACGTCTCGTTTCAGCGCGCTTTGTTAACGATGGCGGCGGATAACGTAGAGAAACAACCCCTGCCTCCGCTGCAATAATCACTTACGTTACCTCCCGTTTCCCGCTTGTTAAAAAAGAGCCGTTAGCATTTAATCAGTTGGGAAAAGTTCAGCCATAAATAATTAAACAGGGAGATTTTGATGAGTTCACTTATTCGTCTGGCCACGCTGGAAGATGCCAAGGCAATCAGTACGTTGGCAATTACTACCTTCCACATGGCTTGTCCTGCAAGCACGCCTGCGGAAGATATAAAAAGCTATATTGAAAATAATCTGCAAGTTGAATGCTTTGAAAATCTTCTTCAGTCATCCCAAAAGAAACTTCACGTTCTGGAATTTGAGGGTCGGATCATTGGTTACAGTATGTTGAGTCTTGCACCTGAACCGGTTGGGATCCCGAAGGCTGATGGAATAGCAGAGCTTACGCGTTGTTATGTCCTGGCGGAGTTTCATGGTGCAGGGTATGCACAAAAGCTGGTCAGCGCTACGCTGCAAAGTATTTCCGGTGGGGTAAGACTGCTGGTGAATGACGAGAACGATCGCGCGATCAAATTTTACACTCGCCAGGGATTTAGCCCGGTGGGAGAGACGTCTTTCTATGTCGGTCAAGATAAGCATCGCGATTTGGTGATGGTTAATTTCTAGGCCTTTACGGCCGAAGATTACGGATTAATCCACCGGTGGCTGGTGGTTATCCCCTTATCGTTATAGGTCAGTCGTGCTCGGCGGTTGTTCTCTCTTTGCAACTGGTACCAGTCCAGCACGCTGACTCGCAGTATTATCACGCCGAAATGGACCTTCCCCTCAGCTTCATCAGTCGATATTAACGACGCCTGCTCATCGGCAGTATCAGCAGGCTGTTCGTTACCGGGAGGTCCACCCGCGTAGGTACGGCGCGTATGGGCAGGTATTTTGCTCCATGCGGTTATCGCCACAGGACTTCCAAAACCATGCAGTTCCGCCATTCCCTGAAGACGCAGCTGCAACCGCGTCTCGCCGCAGTAGCCAAGCGCAGTCACCTGTGAATTAGCAGATATCTCCAGCCATTTTGGACTGCGTACATCGGTATGAAACTCCAGCACGCACGTTAATCGGTCAGCGCGTCGTAAAACGACCGTGCGTGCCTGAGGTCTGCCCTCGCCATCGACTGAACAGAGATTCAGGAACCTAAAACTTGCATTCGGAGTGCGGGTCGCTGTTTCAAGCTTTGCCCAGGCCGACGCATTAATATCCTCTAGTTTTATCAACATAGCGTGCTCCCGTTGTTCGTGCTTGCAGGGGGATGCAGTTCACTATTATCTCCCTTCTTGCTGATATTTTCCTGTCTATTGTTAAGGCAACATAGGGCAGATGTTGACTGCCTGCAAATGCTTTCGAAGCCTCGTATCTCTCAATAGCCCTCCAGAAATTTCTTTTCAGGTATGCCGGTCATCCGCTTAAATCGCCTAAAAAGCGCACTTATTGCTCGGTGGGAAAATTCAATTGTTAAAATAGTAACATTTCTTGTTGCGGTTTATTCTCAGTAAATTCGCACTTGTTGGGATTAAAAGAGTGCGATTAATGTCACGTATTTAACATGAATTGGCTGCTATTGTTATTTCTACAACATTTAATGATTTTTAATTTTTCAGGGGAGAAGTGATGGACATTGCCGTCATTGGTTCGAATATGGTCGACCTTATTACTTACACGAATACGATGCCTAAAGCCGGTGAAACCCTAGAGGCACCTGATTTTGCACTCGGCTGCGGCGGCAAGGGAGCTAACCAGGCCGTAGCTGCCGCCAAACTGGGTGCGAAGGTCATGATGGTGAGCAAAGTGGGGGAAGATATCTTTGCCGAAAATACGGTGAAGAACTTGCAGCAATACGGCGTTGATGCTCGACACGTCACCGTTGCGCCTGGTACGTCCAGCGGCGTAGCGCCCATTTTTGTCGATGACCAGTCGCAAAACCGCATTCTGATTATCAAAGGTGCAAATGCCAAGCTTTCTGCTGCTGATATCGATGCCGCCGCCGAACAGTTAAAAGCCTGTAGCCTGATCGTTTTACAGCTCGAAATACCGCTGCCAACCGTATATTACGCCATCGATTTTGCTCGCCAACATGGCATCAAAGTGATCCTTAATCCCGCACCCGCTGTTGCAGGTCTGGATATCGACTACGCCTGCCAGTGCGAATTCTTTATGCCCAACGAAACCGAATTGGAAATTCTCACCGGCTTACCGACCAGCACCGACGAAGAAGTGCTGCGCGCCGGACAAATGCTGCTGGGACGTGGGCTGAAAAACTTAATCATTACTTTAGGCAATCGCGGTTCCGTATGGATGCAGGGCGATACCGTGCACCGGATTGACCCCACGGTGGTGCAGGCCGTTGATACCAGCGGTGCCGGCGATGCTTTCATCGGCTGCTTCGCCCACTATTGGGTTCAACATGGCGACATTGCCAAGGCCATGCAGTCTGCATCCGCCTATGCCGCTTGCAGTGTCACCCAGCGGGGCACCCAGCGCTCCTACCCAGATGCCGAGACTTTTCAGCGTTTTCTCACCGCTTAATTGAGGATTCACCATGCACTCGAACATTATTCAGCAGCCCGACGGATACTTAAATAAAACCCCACTGTTGCAGTTTATTTTGCTGTCATGCCTGTTCCCGCTGTGGGGCTGCGCCGCCAGTCTAAACGATATTTTGATCACCCAGTTCAAAAGCGTGTTTGAGCTGAGCGACTTCGCCAGTGCGCTGGTACAAAGTGCTTTTTACGGCGGCTATTTCCTGATTGCCATTCCCGCGTCTTTGGTTATTCGCAGCAGCAGCTACAAAATAGCCATTTTGCTCGGGCTCGCGCTGTACATCGTCGGGTGCGTACTGTTTTATCCCGCGTCGCATATGGCCACATACACCATGTTTCTGGCGGCCATTTTTGCCATTGCTATTGGTCTGAGCTTCCTTGAAACGGCAGCGAATACCTACAGTTCGATGATTGGCCATCGCGACTACGCCACGCTGCGTCTTAATATCAGCCAGACTTTTTATCCGGTTGGCGCGCTGATGGGCATCGTGTTGGGTAAATACCTGGTATTTCAGGACGGTGAAAGCCTGCATCGCCAAATGGCCGGTCTCAATGCTGACCAACTGCATCAGTTCAAACTGAATATGTTGGAACATACGCTGGAGCCTTATAAATATCTGGTGATGGTATTAGTCGTTGTTATGGTGCTGTTCCTGCTAACGCGCTATCCACGCTGCAAGCCTGAAACCGTAGATAAAAAGCTGCCAAGCCTGAGTGAGACGTTCAGCTATCTGGCGAAAAATCGCCACTTTAAGCGCGGCATTATTACCCAGTTCATTTATGTCGGTATGCAGGTGGCTGTCTGGTCCTTTACTATCCGCCTGGCGCTAAACTTAGGTGCGGCCAATGAGCGTCACGCCTCCAACTTTATGATTTACAGTTTTATCTGCTTCTTTATCGGCAAGTTTGTCGCCAACTTCCTGATGACTCGCTTTCGTGCCGAAAAAGTGCTGATTGCCTACTCCATCGTGGGTGTTGCCACGCTGCTTTATGTGATGCTGGTCCCGAACTTCACGGCGGTGTATGCGGCAGTGTTCGTCAGCGTGTTGTTCGGACCCTGCTGGGCAACCATTTATGCCGGTACACTTTCTACCGTGGACAATAAATATACTGAAGTCGCCGGTGCGTTTATCGTGATGGCCATCGTCGGTGCCGCCTTCATTCCGGCGCTGCAAGGTCTGGTCTCTGACCATACGGGCTCGATGCAGCTGGCGTTTGGCGTTTCATTGCTGTGCTTTGCCTGGGTTGGTTTTTATTTCTGGGGCGAGCTACGTCATAAAAAGCATCCCACCACCACAGGACGTTTAGCGGAGAATGCACAATGAAAACCACGCTGCCACTGACCTCATCAATGTTTACGGAAACGCCTCGGGTTTTACTCACCCACTCACGGTTCAAGGTTACGCTGTTCCGCTACGCTTCAGGCATTGAGGCGGTAAGGCTTGAAAATGAGCGCGGGGCGGTTATCGTCCTGCCTTACTATGGCCAAATGATTTGGGACGCAAGTTTCGACGGGCGCACATTGACGATGGGCAACGGTTTCAAACAGCCGTTGCCCGGCAAGGACATCATCGACACCTATGGCTGCTTTGCCTTCCATTCTGGCCTGCTGGCAAACGGTTGCCCTGCACCGGAAGACGACCATCCGCTGCACGGTGAAATGTCGTGTGCCAAAATGGACAGCGCATGGCTAGAGCTGGACGACGAGAGCCTTACCCTCAGGGGCGAGGTGGAATATATCAAGGGATTTGGCCACCATTATCGTGCTACCCCAGCGGTTACGCTGCTGGCCGAACGTCCACGGTTGCGGATTTCAATGGCGGTGACCAACCTTGCCGGTAAAAACATGCCGCTGCAGTACATGTGCCACATGAACTATGCCTGGGTAGCGAATGGCGTTTTCAGCCAAAGCATTCCTGATGACGCTTTTGTGCTTAGAACCTCGATACCTGCTCACGTGCATCCGACGCCGATCTGGCTGGATTACACGCGTCAGTTGGCGTCTGCACCGTCAAGTTTTGACGGCCTGAACCGACCTGAAATGTGTGACCCAGAAATCGTCTTTTTTGCCGATAATCTGTCGCAGTACGGCGAGAAAGTCAGCTTCAGTGTGACTTCACCCGAGGGCTACGGATTCAGTACCCAGTTTGATACCCGACAGTTTAGCCACGCCACGCGCTGGATATTGAACAATGCCGATCAGCAGGTGGCCGCTTTCGTGCTGCCGGCCACCTGCCGTCCGGAAGGTTTTCTCGCCGCGAAACAGGCCGATACATTGTTAAATCTTGAACCGGGTGAAACGCGTTGCTTTGAAGTAGAAACCGGAATGATTGAGCCATAAAAGGCGTATAACCCGGCTTGTTGGGGCCGGTATTTATTCCCGCTCTTTGCGCAACCTTCGCCATAGCGTGGTGCGGCTAATACCTAAATAATCAGCCGTTGCAGAATGATTACCGGAACATTTTTTCAGCGCCTGCTCGGCCGTAAGCAAGGGCGTCGGCGCTGGTTGTGTTGCAGGCGTGATATCTGCATTTAGCGGTGATTGCGCTAATTCCGGTAATAGCCTCAGCATAAATTCTTTAGTTAATAACCCTTCAGGTGAGGCGCTGAGAAACAGCGCCACGCGCTCCATGAGATTACGTAATTCGCGGATATTTCCCGGCCAGTGATAATCAAGCAGCAGTTCTCGACAGTGATTGATGGCGTTAAGCATCTTCTCCTGCACGGGGGCATTGAGGGCCGCCAGCGATTGTTGTAAATACCACTTCGCCAATAGAATGACATCTTCTTGCCGCTCTCTGAGCGCGGGCAGAGGCAGGCGCAATACGCTGAGGCGATAAAACAGGTCGGAACGAAAGCGCCCCTGTTGCTGCCAGGCATCGAGGTCACAATGCGTGGCGCTAATGACCCGCACATTAATATTAATCGGCCGCTGACCGCCGACCCGCACGACTCTGCGCTCTTCAAGCACGCGTAATAAACGCGTTTGCATCGCGAGTGGCATTTCTCCTATCTCGTCAAGAAAAAGCGTACCGCCGTTTGCCGCCTCAAACAGTCCCGGCCTTCCGCCTCGACGAGAGCCGGTGAACGCACCATCCTCATAGCCAAATAGCTCCGCCTCGAGCAGCGATTCAGTGATAGCCCCGCAGTTAATGGCAATAAAAGGCGCAATTGTCTTCTCCTGACGAGGGTGCCGGAGGGCGATATATTCACGATGCAGCGCCTGCGCCACCCACTCTTTACCGGTACCGGTTTCACCCTGGATTAGCACGGCAGCGGGGGAGCGGGCGTAGAGCAGGACTGTTTGGCGAACCTGCTCCATCGCGGGTGATTCACCCTGTAAGTCGCTGATGTTATGGCGCGTGTGCAGTAAATTTGGTGATGCAAAGGCCTGGCTCTGATGGATCCCCGTACGGGTTGAGCGAGAGAGGTCCAGCGCATCATGGAACGCCTGCCTTACTGAATTGGCGGAATAGACAAACACGCCGATAAGTCCGGCTTCAGTGGTCAAATCGGTGACCATGCCCTGACCGATTATTACCTCGATACCCTTGGCTTTTAACTCATTAATCTGAGCGCGGGCATCCTCTTCTGTAGCATAGCTGCGTTGTTCAATCGGCAAATCGAACACCTGCTGAAATTCAGTCAGCTGAGGTAAGGTGTGCTGGTAAGTAATGATCCCGATTTTCGCACTGATTTTTCGCGCGTTAGCCAATGCCTGCATCACGTCAAAACCGCTGGCCCTAGCGGTAATCACCGGTACCGAGACGCGACTTTTGAGGTAAGCCCCGTTCGAGCCGGAGGAAATAATGACGTCACAGTGCTCGGTGGCCAGCTTTTTCCTAATGAACTGGACGGCCTTTTCAAAACCGTAGGGGACCGGTGTGATGATGGCGCTATCGTCAAATTCCAGGCTGATATCTCGGAAAAGATCGGCAAGACGAGAGATAGACACCGTCCAAATCACCGGCTTATTACCCGCCTCGGTGTTGTAACGCGAAGAGTTCGCCATCCGTTTCCCTTTATTCACTGTTGTAGTTTCAAGCCTGTTTCATCATTGTTTCATTAATCTGCAAATGAAACCTACGTGAACCCTAAGTGAAACATAGCGTGAAAGACGGCGGACGACAATATCGGCAGGGTAAATATTAATGATGACAGTGATGCTGTTTAATTTATTGATATTATTGATTAATTTTATTTGTGTCTGAATTGAGAGCCATGCACCTACCCGTTGGCACCCCTCTTGCTATGTTTAATGGAGACCTTAATCCTCGATTAACAGGCAGGTAACGATGAGCTTATATTCCCCTGGTCGCACCTTCCGCGCGGCCCTGACCCAAGAATCCCCTCTACAGATCGTTGGAACCATTAATGCTAACCACGCCTTGCTGGCGAAACAGGCCGGTTACCAAGCTATTTACCTTTCAGGGGGTGGGGTGGCAGCGGGTTCTCTCGGGCTGCCCGATTTAGGTATTTCTAACCTGGATGACGTGTTAACAGACGTGCGTCGTATTACCGACGTGTGTGATTTACCGCTGTTGGTTGATGCCGATACCGGTTTCGGCTCTTCGGCGTTTAATATCGCCCGCACCGTGAGACAGATAAGCAAAGCCGGTGCGGCGGCGCTGCATATTGAAGATCAGGTCGGCGCGAAACGCTGCGGTCATCGCCCAAATAAAGAAATCGTCAGCACGCAAGAAATGGTCGATCGCATCAAAGCGGCAGTCGATGCGCGTACTGATGAGAATTTCGTCATTATGGCCCGTACCGATGCGCTAGCCGCTGAAGGGCTTGATGCAGCACTTGCCCGCGTTCAGGCCTACGTCGAAGCGGGCGCCGATATGGTATTTCCGGAGGCGGTCACCGAGCTGGAGATGTATGCCGTTTTTGCTAAAACGTCAGGCGTGCCGATTCTGGCTAATCTGACCGAGTTTGGCGTAACGCCCTTGTTTACGCTGGACGAACTGAAAACCGTCGATGTCGCTATGGCGCTGTATCCACTTTCTGCTTTTCGCGCGATGAATAAGGCAGCCGAGCGGCTTTATCGCGGATTGCGGCAGGAAGGCACGCAGAAGCATCTGGTTGATACCATGCAGACCCGTGCGGAACTGTATCAAAGCATTAACTACTACGATTTTGAACAAAAACTGGATCAACTCTTTGCTCAGAAAGAAAGGAGATAAAGTGACTACGTCAACCTTCACCCCTAAAAAATCCGTCGCACTGTCGGGCGTGGTGGCGGGTAATACCGCCCTGTGCACCGTAGGTCGCAGCGGTAACGATCTGCACTATCTTGGCTATGATATTGTCGATTTAGCCCGCTACTGCAAGTTTGAAGAAGTGGCGTATTTGCTGATTTATGGCAAATTGCCCAACGCGGCAGAACTCGCGGCCTACATGCATAAGCTCCGCTCGCGCCGCGGTTTGCCTGCGTCGGTTAAAACCGTATTGGAAGCCTTACCCGCTGCCTCGCACCCGATGGACGTGATGCGCACTGGCGTGTCTGCGCTGGGCTGTACGCTGCCTGAAAAAGATGACCATTCTTTCGCGGGTGCCTGTGATATCGCCGACAGCCTGCTGGCCGCACTCGGTTCGATGCTGCTGTATTGGTACCACTACAGCCATCACGGTAACCGTATTCAGGTCGAAACCGACGATGAATCCATTGGCGGGCATTTCCTGCATTTGCTGCACGGTGAGGCGCCCGACGAACGGTGGATTAAGGCGATGCACACTTCGCTTATCCTTTATGCCGAGCATGAATTTAACGCATCTACCTTTACTGCGCGGGTTATTGCCGGTACCGGATCCGATATTTACTCGGCGATTACCGGCGCTATCGGGGCCTTGCGCGGTAAAAAACACGGCGGTGCCAACGAAGTCGCGCTGGAAATTCAGCAGCGTTACCTCTCTCCCGATGAAGCTGAAAGCGACATTAAAAACCGACTGGCCAATAAAGAAGTGGTGATTGGCTTCGGGCATCCAGTCTATACCTTGGCCGACCCGCGCCATAGCGTGATCAAACAGGTTGCCCAAGCGCTTTCACAGCAGGCGGGTGACGGGAAAATCTTTGATATTGCCAGCCGTCTAGAAACGGTGATGTGGGATGAGAAAAAGATGTTCCCCAACTTGGACTGGTTCTCTGCCGTGGCTTATCACCAAATGGGCATACCAACCGCGATGTTTACGCCACTTTTTGTAATGGCCCGCACCAGCGGATGGGCGGCACATATTATCGAACAGCGTAAAGACAATAAAATCATCCGACCGGCGGCGCATTATATCGGTCCCGATGATTTGCCTTTTATTCCACTGGATAAACGTTAAGGAACTTTATGTCTTCTTCACACAACGTGTTGGCCCGACAGCCGTATGACGCCGCGATAGTGGATATTGTCGATTACGTCATGCAGTATAAAATCAGCTCTCAAAAAGCTTACGAAACCGCACATTATTGCCTGCTTGATACGCTGGGTTGCGGGCTGGAAGCGCTGGAATATCCGGCGTGTAAAAAGCTGTTGGGGCCGATAGTACCCGGCACAGTGGTGCCGCACGGGGCGAGAGTGCCCGGCACGCAGTTTCAGCTTGACCCGGTGCAGGCGGCGTTTAATATCGGCACGATGATCCGCTGGCTGGATTTTAATGACACCTGGCTGGCGGCCGAGTGGGGCCATCCTTCCGATAATCTCGGCGGCGTGTTGGCTACCGCCGACTGGCTTTCACGCACCGCCGTGGCAGCGGGCAAAGCACCGTTAACCCTGCATCACGTATTGACCGGTATGATTAAGGCGCATGAGATCCAAGGCTGTCTGGCATTGGAAAATGCCTTTAATCGGGTCGGGCTGGACCACGTCCTGCTGGTTAAGGTGGCCTCAACGGCAGTAGTGGCCGAGATGCTCGGCTTGGCGCGTGAAGAAATTTTGAGTGCCGTATCCAATGCCTGGATAGACGGGCAATCGCTGCGCACCTATCGCCATGCGCCAAATGCAGGCTCACGTAAGTCTTGGGCGGCGGGCGATGCGACTTCACGGGCCGTGCGTTTGGCCCTGATGGCCAAAACCGGTGAGATGGGGTATCCCTCGGCGTTAACCGCCCAAACTTGGGGCTTCTATGATGTGCTGTTTAACGGCAAACCGTTCCAGTTTCAGCGGCCCTATGGCAGTTATGTGATGGAAAACGTGCTGTTCAAGATCTCATTCCCTGCCGAGTTCCATGCTCAGACGGCGGTTGAAGCGGCTATCACGGTGCAAAAAAAATTGCTGCGGGCGGGGAAGGGCGTTGACGACATTAAGGCCATCACTATTCGCACCCACCAGGCCTGCATTCGTATTATCGACAAACAGGGGCCATTGAATAATCCGGCCGATCGCGACCACTGTATTCAATATATGGTGGCCGTTCCGCTGATATTCGGGCGTTTGACCGCCGGAGATTATGAGGACGCTGTTGCCGCTGATTCGCGTATCGACGCGCTGCGGGAAAAAATAACCTGTGTTGAGGACCTGAGATTGACTCAGGACTACCATGATCCGCAAAAACGGGCGATCGGTAATGGTATTAGTGTCGAATTTAACGACGGTAGCCAACTCGACGAGGTGCTGGTGGAATATCCGATTGGCCACGCCCGCCGCCGTCAGGAAGGTATTCCGCTGTTGATTGAGAAATTCAAAATTAATTTGGCCCGCCAGTTCCCTGAAAAACAGCAGCAGCGTATCCTCAACGCCTCGCTGGATCGGGAGAAACTCGAGCAGATGGCGGTGAATGAGTATCTGGATTTGTATGTAATTTAAGTTTTCTGCCTCTTGCTTCACATCGATTCGCGTTGAAGCCACGGGCTTTCAACGCGAACGGTTTCACGATGGCGATCGCCGTTAATAATGTGCAGCGCGCTCAGGCGGCCAATTTCGTAGTGGGGCAATTGCACCGTCGACAGCGGGGGCAAAAACAGGTCGCCAATGCCCACCATATTGTCGTAGCCCAGCACGCCGACGTCCTGCGGAATGCGCAGACCTTGCGCCAGAAGAATTTGATAGACCATGAAAGCAACGCGATCGTTACCACACACCACGCAATCAAACGTCGGCTTACCCTGTGGCATGTGCGCTGCCATCATCGCCGGAATATCCCGATAGTGCTCGTCGCCGAAGTCCATATAGCGGTGTAGCAGAGTATCGGGGTCAATACCGGCTTCACGACAGGCGCGCGACAGCCCCTTGCGGCGACGAATCGTTGCCAGATGCTGGGCCGGCAGATGCAGACACAATGGTCGGCGATAGCCCGCCTGTAGCAACGCTTTCACCCCCTCGTACTGACCCTGTTCATCGTCAGGAATATAGCTGGCAACCGGCTCATGCAGGCTTTCACAGTTGGCCAATACGCACGGAAGAGACAGCAGTTTAGGCGGAACCGGCACCTGTCGCAGCCCCATTGTCGTGTAAATAATGCCGCTTGGCCGATGCGAGAGCAGTAGGTCAACCATGGTTTCAGGACTGTCGTCGGAGAACATATTGACCACAAAACTGTTCCATCCGTGGGCGCGTGCCGTTTCCTCAATCGACAAAGTGATCTCTACGGAAAAAGGGGTGGTTACCGTATCAAGCGCCAGCACGCCGACGGTGTTCGGCGTTGCCCGCGCTCCGCGCACCTTTTTGGCTGACAGGTCTGGCACGTAATTTAATTCACTAATGGCGGCCTGCACACCGGCAAGCGTGTCAGGTTTAAGCCTTTCTGGGCTGTTCAAGGCGCGCGATACCGTCATTAACGACACGTTCGCCAGCTTTGCCACATCTTTTAATGACGCCATAAGTCTCTGTCCTGATTTGATGAAATCTCGGTCCATGCCTGCGGATCTACAAGGCTATACAACTCCGATTGTGAAGTAAAAGGATGGGCGATATTTTTTGTTCTCCGTAATTCGCGATGCCGCAGGAGAATTGTCATTAAATCATGATCGTGCTCTCATAACTGGTATGTTAACGTTAACTTGTGTGATTAACATCATAAGTTCACTTTAAATTGCGTGAGGCGGGTGTGATGTTAACGTTACCATTTCATCATCTTCCTCACTGAGACTGCCATGATGAAAAAACATCATTCTCAAAATTATCCGTTGTTAAGTGCGTTGCTGTTCTTCTTTTTCGTGAGCTGGTCATCGTCCAGTTCTCTGCTTTCCATCTGGCTTCATCAAGAGGTTGGATTAAAAGCGATGGATACTGGCGTGATCTTTTCCGTGCTGTCCGTTTCGGCACTTTGTGCACAGGTATGTTACGGCTTTATTCAGGACCGGCTCGGCTTACGCAAGAACCTGCTGTGGTACATCACGGGGCTGCTTATTCTTTCCGGCCCAGCGTATGTGATTTTTGGCTATCTTCTCAGTATCAACATTCTGTTGGGCAGTGTCTTCGGCGGTGTGTTTATCGGCCTGACTTTTAACGGCGGCATTGGCGTTCTTGAGTCTTACACCGAAAGAGTGTCACGTCAGAGCACCTTTGAATTCGGTAAAGCCCGAATGTGGGGGTCACTCGGTTGGGCCGTGGCGACCTTTTTTGCCGGTCTTCTGTTCAATATCAATCCAAAACTCAACTTTGTGCTCGCGTCATGTTCGGGGCTGGTGTTTTTTGCCCTGTTGGCGCGGCTTAAAGTGAGTACCCCTGCCAGTTTGGAAAAAGTGGAGCAGGGCGCAGAAAAGGTGACGTTAGAAGATGCGCTGCGTTTGTTCACGCTGCCGCGCTTCTGGGCGTTAGTATTTTTCGTGGTCGGAACCTGCATTTATGGCGTTTACGATCAGCAGTTTCCGGTCTATTTCTCTTCGCAGTTTGCGACCCTGCGGGAGGGGAATGCGATGTATGGTTACCTGAACTCTTTCCAGGTATTCCTGGAGGCGGCGGGCATGTTCTGTGCGCCGTGGCTGGTAAATCGCATTGGCGCTAAAAATGGGCTGATCTTTGCTGGCATGGTGATGGCGTTGCGCATGATGTCGTCAGGGCTGGTAGAAGGGCCGGTGCTTATTTCCATTACCAAGCTGCTGCACGCGGTCGAACTGCCTATTCTGTTGGTCTCGGTCTTCAAATATAACAGTCTGAACTTCGACAAGCGGCTCTCCTCCACGCTTTATCTCGTCGGCTTTGCCTGCACCAGCTCCATTATCGCCACCTTTCTTTCGCCACTGGCGGGCTACAGCTATGAAAAATATGGTTTCGCCCAGTCCTATTTAATCATGGGGCTGATGGTCTTCTGCACCACCTTTATCTCAATTTTTCTTCTCAGCAGTCACAAACTCGCACCCGAAGATGTCATGCCCCACCCCTCGTCCGTTTGAATGAATTAAGAGTGAATAATTATGACCTTATTGATTGAAAAAGCTGAACACGCACTGACCGCTAAACGCGACCAGCTAACGATGCGCTGGTATCCCGATTATCATCTTGCAGCCCGCGCTGGCTGGATGAATGATCCCAACGGGCTGGTATGGTTCGACGGTTGGTATCACGCATTTTATCAACATCATCCCTATTCCACCGAGTGGGGGCCAATGCACTGGGGACACGCCCGCAGTCGCGACTTGCTGCACTGGGAGCATCTGCCCGTCGCACTCGCGCCGGAAGGGCCGGAAGATAAAGACGGCTGTTTCTCAGGCTCGGCGGTGGTCAACGGTGAGGAGTTGGCGCTGATTTACACCGGCCACAAGTTTCACGGCGATAACACCTGCGACGAGAATCTTTACCAGGTGCAATGTCTGGCCACCAGCCGGGACGGCGTTCACTTTACGCGTGAGGGGCAGGTGCTCGATACCCCCGTGGGACTGCATCACTTCCGTGACCCTAAGGTGTGGCGCGAGAACGGGATGTGGTACATGGTGGTGGGCGCGCGCGTTGAAGATACCGGCATGGTCAGGCTATACCGTTCAGAGGACCTGCATCACTGGCACGATGAAGGCATTTTGGCTGAGGCGCCGCAGGGCATGGGCTTTATGTGGGAATGCCCGGACTTCTTTACGCTACAGGGGAAGCAGGTGCTGATGTTTTCCCCGCAGGGCATCGCGGCGCAGGGCTATGCGAATCGGAATTTATTCCAGAGTGGCTATATTGTCGGTCACTGGCAGCCGGGCGAGGCCTTTGTGCAAGAAACTATATTTCACGAGCTTGACCACGGTCACGATTTTTATGCGCCGCAAAGTTTCTTAACGCCGGACGGTCGTCGCATCGTTATCGGTTGGATGGACATGTGGGAATCTCCCTTGCCCGAGCAGCAAGACGGATGGGCTGGCATGCTTTCGCTCCCTCGTGAGCTGACAGTAACCGAAGATAACCGCGTGCAAATGCGGCCTGCGAGGGAGGTGGAAGCACTTCGGCAAGACTTTTCCCGCTGGTCGGTCAGTACGCTGCACAATAAAGCGCTGTGCGTGATGGAGCACTGTGAAACTGCGGAAGTTGTTCTCCACTGGGATCTTGCCGGCAGCGACGCCGAGCAGTATGGCATTGCCTTGCAAGATGGCATGCGGCTTTATATCGATAGTCAGTCGCAACGTCTGGTTCTTGAGCGCAATTATCCGCAACTGGGGCTTTGTGGACAACGGAGCGTGCCGCTGCCGCGAACGACAGAGCTAAATCTGAGGCTGTTTTTTGACCGCTCTTCGGTTGAAGTCTTCGTTAATGACGGGGAGGCCTGTCTCAGCAGCCGTATTTATCCGCAGCAGCATCAGTTAATGCTTTTTGCCTGGTCTGGGACCGCGATTATAAAAGAGTGTGGCAGCTGGAATTTAAAATAATTATATAAAAGAGCACTGCCCTAAATATTGGGGCAGGCTTTGTGCACCTTTATTTTCTATATTAACAAGCAAGGATTAATTCGATGAATAAAAAAATCGGACTGATGCTGTGCGTCAGTGTATTCTCTGGGCCTGCTTATTCACAATCATCTTTAACGGTAGATCAGCGTTTTGCATTACTCGAGCAACGCCTACAGTCCGCCGAAATGCGTGCCGATAAGGCCGAGGCGGAAATAGTAAAATTAAAACAGCGGCCAATGGCGGTTGAAAATCGCGACGTGGCCGCCAATAAGAGTGAGCACGAGCCGGTGATTAAATTAAATAAAGACGCCTCGCTTAAATTTTATGGTGACGTTGAATTTAATCTCGACGGAGCCAGCCGTACAGGAAGTCTGACGTCTTTAAAAACCAGCGCTAATAAAAACTGGGCACCCGGCAATAAAGAGCGATGGGACATTAATGGCCGGATTTTATTGGGTGTGGAGGGCATGCAAACATCGACCAACGGCCAATATGCCGGTTTCAACGTACAGCCGCTGGCGGATATGAATGGCAAAATGAACCTCGACGATGCCGCCTTCTTTTTCGGCCAACAGAATGACTGGCAGGTGAAAGTTGGGCGCTTTGAAGCCTATGATATGTTCCCGCTTAATCAGGATACGTTTGTCGAGTATTCCGGCAATACCGCGAACAATCTTTACAGCGACGGCTACGGTTATATTTACATGATGAAAGAGGGGCGTGGGCGCAGCAACAGCGGAGGCAACCTTCAATTAAGCAAAAATGTCGGTCACTGGTATTTTGAAGTCAACAATCTGGTAGAAGATGGCAGCTCGCTGTATGTCGACCAGCGTTATCACGGAATGGCGTTGGAAAATCAGAAAAATGCCGTGTATGTCCGGCCAGTCATTGCATGGCAGTCTGGTGACTATTCCGTTGCGGCGGCGATGGAAAGCAATCTGGTCAATAATGCCTATGGCTATACCGATAATAACGGGAAATGGAACGACCAGTCGGGGCGCACGGGCTACGGATTAACCATGACGTGGAATACGCTAAAAAATAACCCGCAGGACGGCACCGTCATCAACCTGAATACCGCCATGATGAATGCAAAAAAAGAAAAAGACTTCAGTGCCGGAGTTAATGCCCTTTGGCATCGGGTGGAGGTGGGTTACATTTATGCCCATAATAAGATTTCCGAGTTTAATATTTCCGGTATCGATAGCGAGTGCATTACCGACTGCGCTATTTTGGCACCGGGTAATTATGATATTCATACCCTTCACACCTCCTGGCAATTACCGAACATTATGGATATGCCTAACTTCAATATTTATCTCGGGGCCTACACGTCGTGGTTAAATTCCTCTGCAGAAGGTGACTCCAATCACCAACCTCGCTATGGCGCACGCGTGCGGTTTAAATACCTGTTCTGACTTACTCACAAACCTTGCCCACGTAACCCGAGCGATATAGATAAACTCTATATCGCTCGGGTTTAAATCAATTTCACATCGCCCGATATCGGTTTTATGCTGCTGCGGAAAATGCAAAGGGGCTTTCAGGAGGCAACATGGATAAGCAACAGCTGGCGGTGCTAGTGCTAAAGGCAATGGGGGGGGCGGAAAACCTCGTCAAGATGAGCTACTGTGCCAGTAGAATCAGAGTAAAAATACGCGACACCTCGCGGCTCGATAGGCGAGGACTGGAGTCATTGGATGACATTAAGTCAGTGCTGGACGTCGACACGGCGCAGCACTGCACGGAGTATCATCTGGTGGTAGGACCGGGAAATACCCGGTCGCTTTACGAGGCACTGACGGCGTTAATGCCTAAAAATAGCTAAACCAGCAGGTGGCGGATTGGCTCAAGGTGTTGCTGCATCAACTCCTGCATCTGCACCACGTGCGCTGTGTCCATCTTTTCACGCATCATATAAAAGCCCACGTTGTAACGCGGGCTTTTTTGCCTGCTTTGCAGCGGCACAATGTTGTAGCGGGCAAAATATTCCGTCATGCATCTTGGATAACTGATCATTACCGCGTCGGAGTCGTTAATCATGTCTACCGCCGCCATCATCGAGTTAGTCGACCAGATCACTCGTTCTTCCAGATGCATCAGGTTTCGCGCCAGCCTTTTGGGCTGCATATCTTCCACTATATGTTGAAAACGTCCTTCGTCCGGCGTCAGTTCTACGCACGGGTAGTCCTGCAGTTCAACGGGTTCGATAACCTTATTACACAGCGGATGACCACGGCGAACAAATAGACTGTCGGAAACGCTAAACAGCGGCGTAAAGTTGATGCCTGCTTTCGAATTTAGTCCCTGTATTTCGTGACCTATAAATAAATCGATATCACCGCCCAGCAGCAGATCCATCAGCCGCAGGTGATTTCCCTGATCAACATGGATATTCACGGTGGGGTGCAACGTTCTGTAGGCGTTAAAACTGTCGCGCACAAACATGTACCACCAGGCGTGCCCAGTCCCCATTCGCAGACTCTGCACCTGACGTGCTTTGATAAATGCCAGTTTGGTGAGCGTATTTTCATAAATACGCTGCATCATCTGCGCCTGTTCAAGCAGAAGATCGCCATACTCCGTGGTTTTCACACCTGTCGACGTCCGCTCCAGCAACTGTACGCCAAGATTCTCTTCCAGCTTCTTCATATTATGCGTAAGTGTCGGCTGGCTAAGGCAAAGTTTGTTTGCAGCATGACTCACATTTTTGAACATCGCTACTTCGATAAACTGCCGTAGAATTTTATCCAAGATCACATATTCCATTGGTGATATAGAGAATTTCTATATCGTAGCGGTGAAAATCAATTTCCGCCAATGTCTCCGCTTCGCTATTTTTCATGCATGACGGTATTCCCGCCACCATCTGAGAGCAAGCCATGAGAAGAGTGATTCCAGGATTGATTGCTGCCGTGTTGGCCCTCACGTCGGGTCTGGCACGGGCTGATACCCTGCGTATGGAGTGCCCACCGAGCAAGGAAGGTCGCCAGTTCTGTAGCTTTATCAAGCAGCAGTTCGAAGCGCAAACCGGCCATACTTTGGCCTTTATCAGTCTTCCTCCCGCCTCGAATGAAAAACTTTCTTTATTTCAACAGCTGTTTGCCGCCAAAGATTCGGGGGCCATTGACTTGTTTCAGGCCGATACCGTGTGGATTGGCGTGTTGGACAAACATCTTCTGGATTTGACCGACAGCGTTGCTGACATCCGTAACGACTTTTTCCCCACCTCGTTGCAAAACGACATCGTCAACGGGCGCGTCAAGGCTATCCCTGCCTATATGGACGCCGGTGCGCTTTTTTATCGAAAAGATTTATTAGAAAAATACGGTGAAAAACCGCCCGTGACCTGGACAGACTTGACCCGTATCGCCACGCGTGTTCAGCAGGGCGAGCGCGAGGCGGGGCACAAGAATTTTTGGGGACTGGTGTTTCAGGGCAAAGCCTATGAAGGCCTGACCTGTAACGCGCTGGAATGGGTTGAGTCGCAGAAGGGCGGCAGCTTTATTGACGCGCAGGGCAATATCACCATCAACAATTCGCGGGCAGCGCAGGCGTTAGATATGGCCGCCGCCTGGGTGGGGAAAATCGTGCCACCTGGCTCATTGGGCTACATGGAGGAAGAATCCCGCTCGGTGTTCCAGAACGGCGATGCGCTGTTTATGCGCAACTGGCCCTATGCCTACATGCTGGCCGAAGACCGCAGCAGCGCCATCCGTGGCAAAGTCGGCGTGATGCCTTTACCAAAAAGTGAAGACGGCACGTCTGTCAGCACCATGGGCGGCTGGCACTGGGCCATTAGCGCCTATACCAAGAATCCAAAGGCGGCTATCGCCTTGCTCAAAATTGTCAGCAGCGCCGAATCGCAGAAGAAAGCATTGGCCTTGACCGGCTGGGCGCCATCACGCACCGCGCTGTATGACGACCCCGAGGTATTGGCGCAGGCGCCTTATCTTGCCGATTTCAAAGAAGTCTTTATTCATGCCAAACCTCGTCCAGCCACCCAGACCAAGCGTCAATACGCTCAGGTCTCCAAAGCTATTTACAACGCCACGTATAACGTGCTGCGCGGTGACAGCGACGGCGCGACGGCGGTTGCGGAGTTACAGCAGCGGCTCGAGAGAATTAAAGCCAGAGGATGGCGCTAAGCGCTGCGCCCCATTAACGGTCCGGAGATTGATGCATGAAGCAAGAAACACGCTCTTTATCCCTTTCTGACGATAACCTCGGCAGCCGTGCGCAAAAACGCACCAAGCCGAGTTATCAGCTACGCCGCAGTCGTGTTGCCTGGCTATTGGTCGCACCCTCTGTTCTGTTGCTGGCCGCCGTTGCAGGCTGGCCGCTGTTTCGCACGCTGTTTTACAGCTTTACCGACGCGATGCTGGACGCACCCGAGGACTACCACTTTGTCGGATTCGCCAACTACTTTGACCTGGCTGAAGGGGGCCATCATTACGGCGTGCTGGCCGACCCACTTTGGTGGCTGGCAGTGGGCAACACGCTGCGCTTTAGTCTGATATCGGTCTCGCTTGAGCTGGTGTTCGGCATGCTGCTGGCGCTGCTGATGAATCAGAAATTTCGCGGTCAAGGGTTGGTGCGCACCGCCATTCTCGTGCCGTGGGCTATCCCGACGATTGTGTCTGCCAGAATGTGGAGCTGGATGTTCCACGACCAGTACGGCGTGGTAAATGACCTGCTGCTCAAAATAGGCGTCATCAATACGCCGCTGGCCTGGGTGGCTGATCCTGGGCTTTCAATGTGGGCGGTGATCATCGTTGACGTCTGGAAAACCACCCCGTTTATGGCGCTGATGCTCTTGGCTGCGCTACAGCTTATCCCGCGCGATTTATACGAAGCGGCAAGAATTGACGGAGCCAATGCCTGGCAACGTTTTCGTCGTATCACTCTGCCGTTAATCATGCCTGCAATGGTCGTGGCGCTGATTTTCCGCGTCATGGATGCGCTGCGCGTCTTTGACCTGATTTATATCCTGACGTCGAACAGTGAAGCTACCGTTTCTGTTTCCGGCTATGCGCGAGACTTGCTGGTGAGTTATCAGGAAATGGGCTCCGGTTCCGCCGCATCGGTGCTGGTATTCATGATGGTCGCAGGTATTGCAGCCTGCTTCCTGATGCTGGGCCGCCGCCGTAATTCAGAGGAAAAATAATGAGACTGAACCGTCAACAGCAACAGCTTGCCCATCGTTCACTCCTGCTAGCAGGAGCCTCGCTGGCCTGTTTGATCTGCCTATTCCCGTTTTATTACGCGATTATCACCTCGCTGCGCTCGGGACAAAACCTGTTCAACGTGGTCTGGCTGCCCAATGAATTGAACTGGAGTAACTACGTCACGGCGCTGATGGACAACGGCATCGCCCGTAGCCTGTTCAACTCTGCCGTGGTGGCCACGCTGACCGTCGGTCTGTGCCTATTGGTGTCGATCACCGCCGCTTTTGCCTTGTCACGCATTCGCTTTAAAGGCCGAAAATATCTGCTGTTCACCATTCTTTGCGTGTCGATGTTCCCACAAGTGGCGGTGCTGTCCGGCATGTTTGAACTGGTACGTTTTATGGGGCTTTATGACTCGCTTGGTGCGCTGGTGCTGTCTTACACCACTTTTTCGCTGCCGTTCACCATCTGGGTCCTGACCACCTTCATGAAGGCAATCCCGAAGGAGCTTGAAGAGGCGGCCATCGTCGACGGCGCAAGCACCTGGACCATTATCAGCCGCATTTTTGCGCCGATCATGGGGCCGTCGTTGGTAACCACCGGACTGCTGGCGTTTATCGGCGCATGGAATGAATTCATGTTCGCCCTGACGTTTGTTATTTCCAGCGATAAACGCACTGTGCCGGTGGCTATCGGCATGCTGCAAGGCTCATCTCAATATGAACTTCCGTGGGGAGCCATCATGGCCTCCTCGGTGATTGTCACGCTTCCCATTGTGGCGGTGGTGCTGATTTTCCAGCGACGCATCGTCAGTGGATTAACCAATGGCGCAGTCAAAGGCTGATGCCCAGAAAACAACCGTCAGGAGACAGAACCAATATGGCTACAAAAATCGTATTAGTGGGCGCAGGCAGCGCACAGTTTGGCTACGGCACGCTGGGTGATATTTTCCAGAGCAAGACACTGTACGGCAGTGAAATCGTGCTGCTGGATATTAATCCCGCTGCGCTGGCGGTCACTGAAAAGACGGCCCGCGATTTTCTGGCAAAAGAAGACCTGCCGTTTATCATCAGTGCGACCACCGATCGCCGTACCGCTTTACGCGGGGCGGAGTTTGTCATCATTTCGATAGAAGTCGGGGACCGTTTTGCCCTGTGGGACCTGGACTGGCAAATCCCGCAGCAGTACGGCATTGCGCAGGTTTATGGTGAAAACGGCGGACCAGGGGGGTTATTCCATTCACTGCGCATCATTCCGCCTATTCTGGATATCTGTGCCGACGTGGCCGATATTTGCCCTAATGCGTGGGTGTTCAACTATTCAAACCCGATGAGCCGCATTTGCACCACCGTGCATCGCCGCTTCCCTGAGCTGAACTTTGTGGGCATGTGCCACGAAATCGCCTCGCTGGAGCGCTACCTGCCAGAAATGCTCGGCACCTCATTCGATAACCTGAACCTGCGCGCCGGTGGGCTCAACCACTTTAGCGTACTGCTTGAGGCAAGTTACAAAGACAGTGGTAAAGATGCCTATGCCGACGTACGTGCCAAAGCGCCGGATTACTTCTCAACCCTGCCCGGCTACAGCGATATCCTGGCCTACACGCGTATCCACGGCAAACTGGTAGAGACCGAGGGCAGCACCGAGCGCCACGCGCTGGGCGGCAAAGATAGCCGTTATCCGTGGGCGGACCGCACGCTATTCAAAGAGATCCTCGAAAAATTCCACCATCTGCCGATCACCGGCGATAGTCACTTTGGCGAATACATCAGTTGGGCAGGCGAGGTCAGTGACCATCGCGGCATTCTCGACTTCTATACTTTCTATCGCAATTACCTCGGCGAGGCGCAGCCGAAAATAGAACTTAAGTTGAAAGAGAGAGTGGTGCCGATTATGGAAGGAATATTGACCGATTCAGGTTACGAGGAGTCAGCGGTCAATATTCCCAATCGCGGGTTTATCAAGCAGCTGCCAGAGTTTATTGCCGTAGAGGTGCCAGCCATCATTGACCGCAAGGGCGTACACGGCATTAACGTCACCGTTCCGGCGGGGATAGGCGGGCTGCTGAGCAATCAGATTGCCATTCATGACTTGACCGCCGAGGCGATCCTTACGGGTTCACGTGACCTGGTTATTCAGGCGCTGCTGGTGGATTCGGTGAATAACAAATGCCGGGCGATCCCTGAGTTAGTCGATGTGATGATCTCTCGTCAGAGCCCGTGGCTCAATTATCTGAAATAGCAGCAGACTTCACCCATGCCGGCGCACAGCCGGCATGACTTCAACCTGAATTCGGAGAGTGATATGGCGCAACTGACGCTGGATAACATTCAAAAACGCTACGGTGCCAAGACGCAGGTGATTAGCTCGCTGGACTTGCAGATTAAAAGCGGGGAGTTTGTGGTGATCGTTGGGCCTTCGGGCTGCGGCAAGTCAACGCTGCTGCGCATGATTGCCGGGCTTGAAGAGATAAGCGGCGGCGGTATGTATATCGACGGGGACTATGTTAACGACGACAGTCCCGCCGAGCGCGGCATCGGCATGGTATTTCAGTCCTACGCGCTCTATCCGCACATGAGCGTGTATCAGAACATGGCGTTTGCGCTGGAGTTGGCGCGTCATTCGACGTCGGAGATTGACCAGCGGGTGCGAGAATGCGCGCGCATTTTACAGCTGGAACCTTTACTTGAGCGGCGGCCGAAAGACTTGTCCGGCGGTCAGCGTCAGCGTGTGGCGATTGGTCGCGCCATTGTGCGTGAACCCAGACTGTTCCTTTTTGACGAGCCGCTTTCCAACCTTGACGCCTCACTGCGCGTGCAGATGCGCATGGAGGTCGCGGCCCTGCATAAGCGTTTGGGCGTCACCATTATTTATGTGACCCACGATCAGGTCGAAGCCATGACGCTGGCCGACCGTATTGTGGTGCTCAATCAGGGAAATATCGAACAGGTGGGGACCCCGCTTGAGCTGTATGACCATCCGGCCAATGAGTTCGTTGCCCAGTTTATCGGCTCGCCGAAGATGAATTTGATCCCGGCCATTTTGCGCCACTCGGGTGAACAGCAGAGCGTGGTCGAACTGGACAATGGCAAAACGCTGACGTTACCCATCGCGACGCCGGCCACGGCTGAGGGCCGCAGCGTGAATATCGGCATTCGTCCTGAGCATATTAGAAGTGGCGATAGGGAACAGTGCGAATACCAGGGAGAAGTGATGTTTGTCGAACAAATGGGCAATGAAACGCTGCTGTATCTGGACAACGGCAACGCAGGCGAACCTTGGGTGGTCAGGCACGCCGAGCGTTCCGCAATTAACGTCGGTGAAACCGTCGGCGTACGCCTGCCGGTGGAGCGCTGCTACCTGTTCGACAGCAAGGGCTGTGCATTCCAGCGCATTCTGGCAAAAAGACATTAGTGGGTCTTGGGGAAGATTTAGAGATGAGTGATACGCACAGTGCACGAGGGTGGAAAGACGCGGTGGTTTATCAGGTTTATCCGCGCAGTTTTATGGACAGCAACGGTGACGGCACCGGCGACCTTGGCGGTATTATCAGCAAACTGGATTACCTGCAGCAGCTTGGCATCAATCTGCTGTGGTTGTCGCCGGTTTACCGCTCGCCCATGGATGACAACGGCTACGACATCTCCGACTACGAGGACATTGCGGAAA
Source organism: Rouxiella silvae (assembly GCF_002093625.1). Lineage (GTDB taxonomy): Bacteria > Pseudomonadota > Gammaproteobacteria > Enterobacterales > Enterobacteriaceae > Rouxiella > Rouxiella silvae. The sequence continues at coordinate 90,731 of NZ_MRWD01000002.1, forward strand.
TCTTTGGCTCAATGGCCGACATGGAGCGTCTTATTACCGAGGCCAAGGCGCGTGATATCCATATTTTGATGGACCTGGTCGTCAACCACACCTCCGATGAACATCCCTGGTTTGTCGACGCAATTAGCTCAACAAACAGCACTTACCGTGATTTCTACGTCTGGCGAAAACCTGCCACCGACGGCGGCCCGCCCAACAACTTGCGCTCCAACTTTGGAGGCAGCGCCTGGACGTTAGATAAGCCGAGCGGCGAATACTATCTGCATCAGTTTTCGACCCGCCAGCCGGATCTAAATTGGGATAATCCTCGCGTTCGCGACGAGGTTCACGCCATGATGAATCGCTGGTTGGATAAGGGTATCGGCGGATTTCGAATGGACGTTATTGACCTGATTGGCAAAGAGGTCGATCAACAAATTATGGCCAACGGGAAAAATCTTCATCTGTATCTTCAACAGATGAACCGAGCAACCTTTGGTAAGCGCAACAGTATTACGGTGGGTGAAACGTGGAGCGCCACGCCGGAAGATGCCCTGCTTTACAGCGCCGAGGAGCGCAAAGAGCTGACGATGGTCTTTCAGTTTGAGCACATCAAGCTTTTCTGGGACCCGCATCAAGGCAAATGGTGCAACCAACCTTTCGACCTGCTGCGTTTTAAAGCGGTTATAAACAAGTGGCAGACGGCACTGGCGCATCGCGGCTGGAATTCGCTGTTTTGGAGCAATCACGATTTGCCGCGCGCAGTTTCCAAGTTTGGTGATGATGGCCAGTATCGCGTGGTGTCAGCGAAAATGCTCGCCACCGCACTCCACTGCTTAAAGGGGACGCCCTATATATATCAGGGCGAGGAGATTGGCATGACCAACGTGCATTTTGCCCATATTGAAGATTATCGCGATATCGAAAGCCTGAATCTTTATCAGGAACGGATTGCCGAAGGGGTAAGCCACGCGCAGATGATAGGCGGCATACACGCCAACGGACGTGACAATGCGCGCACGCCGATGCAGTGGGACAGCAGCGCGAATGCCGGTTTTACCGACGGTCAGCCGTGGATTGCATTGAATCCGAACTATGAGCAAGTGAACGTGGCGGCGGCGCTTGCCGATCCCAACTCTGTTTTTTATCACTATCAGCAACTGATCGCCTTGCGCAAACAGTTGCCACTTTTAGTGCACGGCGATTTTCAGCAAGTTTTTGCCGAGCATACGAAAGTGTTTGCCTGGTTGCGCACCCTAGAGAAGCAGACGCTGCTGGTTATCAATAACTTCACGCGCGAGCATCTTACGCTCGACGTGCCAAAAAATTTGCAGTCGTTGCAGGGCCGCTGTCTTATCAGTAACTGTGCGCCGCGTGAGCAGCTTGACGCACAACTGGAACTGCAACCCTATGAATCTTTTGCAATAATTTTTGAGAGGTCATGATGGCAAACTGGTGGAAAGAGGCTGTGGCGTACCAGATTTACCCGCGCAGCTTTAAAGACAGCAACGACGACGGCATCGGTGACCTGAATGGCATCACTGACAAGCTCGATTATCTTCAAGACTTGGGGATCACTCTTATTTGGATCTGCCCGATGTACAAATCGCCCAATGATGATAACGGTTATGACATCAGTGATTATCAGCAAATCATGGCAGAGTTTGGCACAATGGCCGATTTTGACCGCCTGCTTGAGCAAGTTCATGCACGCGGTATGCGCCTGATTATTGATTTGGTGGTAAACCATACCTCCGACGAACATCCGTGGTTTTTGGAGTCGAGCGCCTCGCGTAATAATCCAAAGCGCGACTGGTACATCTGGCGCGACGGCAAAAAAGGGGCCGAGCCCAATAACTGGGAAAGTATTTTCAACGGTTCTGCCTGGAAATACAGCGCCACCAGCGGGCAGTACTTTCTGCATTTATTCTCAGAAAGACAGCCGGACCTCAACTGGGAGAACCCAGAAGTGCGCGAGGCGGTGTACACGATGATGCGCTGGTGGCTCGACAAAGGCATCGACGGTTTCCGCATCGACGCCATCTGCCACATGAAAAAAGAGTCGGCTCTGAGTGATATGCCCAATCCATTGGGGCTGCCTTTTGTGCCGTCGTTCGAACGCCATTTGAACTATGACGGGCTGCTCGATTACGTCGATGACATGTGCGAGCAAGTGTTCAATCGTTACGACATTGTCACCGTCGGCGAAATGAACGGGGCTTCCGCCGAGCAAGGCGAAGCGTGGGTAGGGGAGCAGCACGGCAGGCTGAACATGATCTTTCAGTTTGAGCACGTGAAGTTGTGGCAGGACGGCCAACGCGACAGACCGGATGCCGGGCTCGACCTGATAGGGTTAAAAAATATCTTTACCCGTTGGCAGACCTTGTTGGAAAACAAAGGCTGGAATGCGCTATACGTCGAGAATCATGACCTGCCTCGCGTGGTATCTGGCTGGGGCGACGTTGAGCATTACCATCACGAAAGTGCAACGGCCATTGCCGCGATGTATTTCCTGATGAAAGGTACGCCGTTTATTTATCAGGGACAGGAATTGGGCATGACCAACACCCACTTTGCCAGTCTGGATGATTTTGATGACGTGGCCGCTAAAAAACGCGCGGTTGAAATGCGACGCCAGGGCAGAGACGAAGCGGATATTCTGGCATTTCTAAGCCGCAGCGGGCGCGATAACTCACGTACGCCAATGCAGTGGGATGACTGTGCCAACGGCGGTTTTAGTGCGGCAACGCCGTGGTATCCGGCGAACGGAAATTACCGTGAAATCAACGTGGCGCGTCAACGCGAAGACAGCGGTTCGATACTGAATTTTTATCGTGCACTCATTGCTCTGCGTCAGCAGATGCCAGTGCTTATCGAGGGAAGTTATGCACTGCTGCTGCCCACTGACCCGAATATTTATGCCTACACCCGGACGCTGAACGACAGCCAGGCGGTGGTTATCGGTAATTTCAGTCCCCAGGATCAGGACGTCAATGTGCAACAGTTGGCGCTGGAAGGCTGGCAATTACTGCTGGGTAATTATCACGATGAAGGTGAGTTGCAAAGACTGCGCCCCTATGAAACGCGGATTTATCAGCGCTAGACGACTAAATCCTTTCTGATTGGGGTTTTCCGCAGTGCATCACCGATGCTATTCTCTGTACATATCATTATGTTGGGGGATGGCATGCTAAAAAAATCATTAATATCAATCATCATCTTATTGGCTTTGCCGTTAACGGCCTCTGCGGCACAGAATTTTCAATGCAGCGTTACGCACAATACAGAAGGTGATGATGGTACGGTTCATTCAGAGCGGATCAGCGCCAATGGTGAATTGACCGACAGTGGCAGCACGTTCTCGATCAGTCCTGAAGGCAAAGGGATCGTTACCAGCCCAGAGCTTAAAACGGTTAAGACGCCCGACGGTGGCAAGATCTTTACCGCTAAAACGATTGATGGAATGGTGTTTGCCAAGTTTGGCGACAGTTATGTTATGCGTAATGCCAAAGAAGGTTACGTGTACTCCGACTGCAAGCCCGCCAGTTAGTGCCGTGCTAAAACAGCTGATAAAATCCACTTTAGATAAAATGAAAAACCCGCACTGGCGGGTTTTTAAATTCAGTGTGCACGCCTTTCAGGCGGCTGTCAGGACGTGAACTTTAACGTCTTCTTGGCATTTTTTGCAGACTCAATCGGGTGCTCCGATTTTAGCCATTCATCAAATTTTGTGTAGGATTCCAAAAATTTCACAAAGTAGGTCACCTCAGTCAATTTTTCGGCGTTGCTGTCCATAAATTTAGAAGCAAGTTTGAAAGCATCTTCATTATCAAACTTCATAAATACACCTCTACTAGATTTGAAAGTCCAAAATGCGATCGATTCAGAATCAGCGCGAATTCTGATTAAGATCAGTGGCCACAAATATATTAGTAACATTATTTAACGCAAAGTTACTTAATTTAAACAGTAACACAGAATATTAACATTTGTGGAAAATTGCATCCTTTTAGAAACGCCCACAAAAAAATTCACCGTACTGTCTTACACCAGCAATATCCCCTCCCGCAGACCAAAACTTATCCCGTTGCCCCGATAAATTCATTGACGCTTCAGCGAACGCATTTTAAGCAGAATAAAACACTGTGAGCAGAGGCGCAGTTGTGATTTGGACACCCTTGTCATCATTCATGAATCGTGTAATGTTTAATTTCATCAAAAATAAAACACCGGTTTGATAGGTGAACCGATTGATATCAAAGGAATTATTATGAGCGATTTGGGCGTCGCCAGCGTTGACAGCGCACTACAGCTTTTGAACTTGCTGGCAGACAAACCCGGCGTGGGGCTGAGCGAGATTGCGCGTCTGAGTGGTATCAATAAGTCCCGCGTTTATCGCCTGCTGTGCACGTTGGAAGCACGTTTTTATGTGCAAAAAAGTGCAGACCCGGTGACCTACCGCCTTGGGCATCAAATTTTGGTGCTTGGTGTGGGAGCACGCAGTCAAAACCTGCTGCTGCAGGCCGCAGAACCCCTGCTCGACAGGCTGAGTGACAGCCTCAATGAAAATTTGCAGATAAGGCTCTGCGAGGGCGAGGAAGTGGTGCAGATAGCGGCAAGAACCTCCAGGCAAACCCTTCAGGTGCGAAGCCTGGTAGGCAATCGCCGTCGATTGGGCGAAGGGCCTTCGGGCAAACTGCTGCTGGCCTATGCTGCACACGACCTACAGGACAAATACCTGCAGCAGTCAGACAATCCCACTCAACTTTCCGCGCAATGGCTGAACATTCGTCAACAACGGCTGGCGCGATCCGCAGGTGAACTTACTCCCGGGGTTTGGGCGTTTGCCGTGCCTATTTTCGACAGCCAGCGTCGTTGCATTGCTTCGCTGAGCCTCAGCGCCCCGGTGCAGCGCGCTGAAATTAACGCGGACAATATTATTGCGCAACTCACTCAGGCGGCGGCAGAAATTTCGAGCCAGCTCGGCTGTCCGTCAAACTCAACATTTTAACGGCTGTTTAATCTCAACCAGAGGGCAACACCATGACGGAATCCGGCTTAAAGACCGGCAAGAGCTTCACTCCTGCAAAGCAAATGAACCCGACGCTAGTTTTGCTGTTTATTGTCGTGATTGCGGTGGTGATGACCTGGATACTCAGCGCCGGAGAGTTTCAGCATCAGGGGCAAAAAGTGATCCCTGGCACCTATCAGCAGATTGAAAAACATTTTTCACTGTCGCAGATGATAGGTCTGGGTGAAGCGCCACCGGCGGGCCAGGCTGCACCCGTTGGCATTATTGACGGCATAATGGCGATACCTGCCGGCATTGTAAAACAGGCTGGGCTTATCGTCATGGTGCTGTTTATCGGCGGTATGTTTGGCGTGCTTAATCAGTCTGGGGCCATTGAGTCCTCGCTGGAGCGTTTGCTGGGCGTCACCAAAGGCAATGTTTATTTTTTAGTGCCGACGCTAATGCTAGTTTTTTCAGCAGGAAGCACGTTTATGGGGCTTGCCAAGGAGTACCTGCTGGTGATCCCATTGGTGGTGGCGCTTATGAATCGTCTTGGCCTGCCGAACATTCTTGGGTTGGCCGTAGTCGCGATCGCCGTCAAGGTCGGATATTTGGCGTCGGTGACTAATCCTTATGCACTGTCGATTGCCCAACCGCTGGTCGGGGTACAAATTTTCAGCGGTCTGAGTCTTAGGTTAACCGCCTATGCGCTTTTTATGCTCGTGGGCATCGCGTTTGTGTTGTGGGCGATACGCCGTCACGGCAAGCTTAATCAGGACGTCGAGGTCAGTTTTTCGGTAAAACCTCTGTCACTGCGCCACAGTCTGATGATGACAGCGCTGCTGGTGGGCATTGCGTTTATGGTATTCGCCGCCAATCAGTGGCATTGGAAAAACACACAACTTTCAGCTTACTACCTGTTTTTAAGCATGATTTTTGCACTGATGAGCGGAATGGGGGCCAGTGCCTCAGCGGATGCGTTTGTCAGCGGTATGAAAAAAGTGCTGATTGCCGGTCTGCTGATTGGTCTGGCTACGGCGGTTGAAATCGTGCTGACTCAGGGCCGAGTGATGGACACGATGATCAACGCGCTGGTGAAGTTGGTGGGGCAGCACGGTCCCTACATCTCAGCCTACGGCATGTTTATTTGTCAGTTGTTGCTCGACGTTGTTATCCCTTCGACCTCGGGGCAGGCGGCCGTCACGATGCCTATTCTTGGCCCGCTGGGTCAGCTTACCGGCGTGGCACCGCAGACGACTGTTTTTGCCTTTTTAATGGGCAACGGGCTAACCAACATGATCACGCCGACCTCCAGCGGGCTGCTTATTTTCTTGGCATCCGCGCAGGTGGGATGGACGCAGTGGGCCAAATTTGTGTTACCGCTGTTTCTGATTTTTGCCGCCCTGGCCATTGCGATGCTGACCTTTGCGGTGGCGATTGGCTATTAATACCCCTGTTTTTTGGAAGATTTTATGCAAATTTTAAGAAAAATGATCCTACTTGAGGATGTGATGGTCTGCCTGCGCGACGGTGTGCGTCTTGCCACCGACGTCTACTTGCCGGAGTCAGCTCCCGACAGTGTTTTTCCCGTAGTGATTGAGCGTACGCCGTACAACAAGCGCGGCCAGTCTCGCTCCGAGGTTAATTATGACGGGACGATGATTTCTCGTCTTGAGATGGCTCAGGCTCTGGTTAATCGCGGCTATGCGGTGGTGTTTCAAGACTGTCGCGGCTGCTATGGCTCTGAAGGCGTGTTCACCAAATACACCTCTGAAGGAGTCGACGGCGTTGACACCCTGAGCTGGATTATTGAACAACCCTGGTGCAACGGCGACATCGGTAGCATGGGCCTTTCCTACGCGGCACATACTCAGTTGGCGATGGCCTGCCTTAATCCGCCGGGTCTGAAAACCATGGTGCTCGACTCTGGGGGTTTCCATAATGCGTTTCAGTGCGGCATTCGTCAGGGCGGCGCATTTGAGCTTAAACAGGCCACGTGGGCCTATAAATGGTCGCAGGAAAGCCCGCTGGCCCAGCAGAACCCAGTAGTGCGGCAGGCACTCAAGGAAGAGGATATTGTAAGCTGGTTTGCCAACATGCCGTGGTTCCCCGGACATTCCCCGCTGCGCCACGTTCCCGAGTTTGAAAACTACCTTTTTGAGCAGTGGTCGCAGGGTGAATTTGGCGAGTATTGGCAACAAAATGGCCTCTACGCCGCAGACAGTTTTGCGCTTATCCCTGATGTGCCGGTGCTGTTTATGTCCAGTTGGTACGACGCTTATGTCAGCTCGACGCTCGAAAACTTCGCCGCGTTTTGTGAGAAAAAAACCTCGCCGCAGCGCCTGATCATGGGGCCTTGGCTGCACGGCGATCGTAACGTTACCTTCAGCGGTAACGCCGAATTTGGCACCGCCGCCGCCTTTGACGGCAACGTGGCTGAAGACTGGCTGACCTGTCGCCTTGACTGGTTCGATCGCTGGTTGAAAAGCAGCGTGCAAATTGAGCAAGCGGATCATCAGGTGAGCGTATTTGTCATGGGCGGCGGCGGCGGCGCGAAGAACGAGGCAGGGCGTTTGCTGCACGGCGGTAAATGGCACAGCGGCGAACAGTGGCCGCTTAAAGGCAGTCGCAAAGTCACCTTCTATTTGCACCACGACGGCCAACTTTCCTCTGTCCCAGGGCAAACACAGGCTGCACCGCTGCGCTATTTGGCTGATCCGCACAATCCGGTGCCCACCGTCGGCGGTTCTGTTACGTCAGGTATGCCGGTATTTCAGGGCGGGGCGTTTGACCAGCGCGAGAGTCCCGAATTTTTTGGCACTCGTGGTGATAATTTGCCCCTCAGCGCCCGCGCCGACGTGCTGGTTTTTCAAACGCCGGAGTTGGAGGAGGACCTGCTGGTCGCGGGCGAGGTGACCATCAAACTGTGGATTTCCAGTACGGCACCTGACACCGACTTTACCGCGAAGCTGGTAGACGTTTACCCACCGTCCGAAGATTACCCGCAGGGTTATGCGATGAATATTACCGACGGCATTATTCGCTGTCGCTATCGTCACGGCTGGGATCGGGCGCAAATGCTGACCACCGACGAAATGGTTGAAGTCACCGTGGAGCCTTTTGCCACCTGCAACCTGTTTAAAAAGGGTCACCGTATTCGATTGGATATCGCCAGCAGTAACTTTCCGCGTTTCGACAGCAATCCCAACAGCGGTGAGCCACAGGGGCAGGCAAGACTGAAACAGGTGGCGACCAATCAAGTCTTTGTCGATGCCTCGAGGCCCTCAAGACTCATTCTGAACGTTTTATCTGAAAACGCGTTAATTTCTTGATAAAACCAGAGGATTCCTTGATAAAAGCGGGGTGATCGGCGGGTTCAACTCGGATAAAATAATGCTCTACTATTTATCCGGGTTGAACCAGGCGGTACCGGTTGTGCGTTTAGACAAGAAAATTTCCTCGCTAGATAACCTCATCTACTCCAATTATCGCATTACCCACGGGTTGCGAATGGGGCTGGCGTTTGTTCTCACCTTTATGATAGTCCGTCTGACGCATCTTCCCGAGGCGACCTGGCCGTTAATTACCCTCGTGGTCGTGATGGGCCCGATTTCATTTTGGGGAAACGTGGTACAGCGTGTTTCCGAAAGGATTATCGGCACCGTAGGTGGGTCAATTGCCGGTATGATTGCGCTGTGGCTGGAGCTGTACTCGTTGCCGGTAATGCTTGCCTGGTGTGGGCTGGTGGTATTCGCCAGTGGTTATCTGGCGCTAGGCAAACGCTCTTATGCGGGGCTGCTGCTGGGTGTGACGCTGGCGGTCATAATCGGTGCAGGACCCGGTGAAATGGAAACCGCGCTGTGGCGAAGCGGTGACGTGCTCATCGGCTCGGTGCTGGCGCTGCTTTTTTCCAGCATTTACCCGCAGCGCGCGTTTATTCATTGGCGCATGCAAATGTCTGACTATCTGATGTCGCTCAATAAACTGCACAGCGCTTGGCTTTCGCCCAACATGCTCGAGCGTCCACGTTTACAAAAAAAGCTCAAGCTGGCGATGACGCAGATGATAAAAATGCGCGCACTGCACGCGGCATCAAGTAAAGAGTCACGTATTCAGCGCGAAGTGTTTGATGCTACGCAAACACTTTGCCGTAACCTGCTGTGTACGCTAGAGTTATTGGCTGATGCCTATTGGAGCTCGCGAGAAAGTCATTTTATTATGCTTAACGCCCGCACCCTGCGTCATACGCAACGCTCGATACTTGATTGTCTCGAGAAGCTCAGCCTTCTACTGCGCAATGGCTCGATTGGCGATGAGCTGACTATCAGTAATCAGTTGACCGAATCTGCACAGGAACTGCAAGACCTGATGCAGTCAATGAATCGCGGCAAGAACAACGAAGCGCAAATCTACGGCTACGTCTGGCTCAGCATGCAGGTGACCGAACAGCTTAAATCGTTAGGCGATTTAATCACTATGGCGATGGATAAGCATGAGCCGGTTGTGGTCGCGCAGCCCGAATCCTGATAATCTGTCCGCCATTGCGGGCAGTCAGTAAATGAATCTGTGTAACTTAATCGAAGGTGTAAAAATGGATAATACTACTAAGCCGAGTTTCCAGGACGTTCTGGAGTTTGTGCGTATTTTTCGTCGTAAAAACAAACTTCAACGTGAAATTGTCGATAACGAAAAGAAAATCCGCGATAACCAGAAACGTGTATTACTGCTCGACAACCTGAGTGACTACATCAAGCAAGGTATGAGCATCGACGACGTGCAGGGTATTATTGCCAACATGCGTGGCGACTATGAAGATCGCGTTGATGACTACATCATCAAAAACGCTGACCTGTCGAAAGAACGTCGTGAAATGTCGAAAAAACTGAAAGCGATGGGCGAAATCAAAGCCAACGAAGTCAAGTAATCTGCACTACATTCCTTCCCCAGCGCTTTATCGCGGGGAAGGCCTGGTTAATTCCTCGCCTTAGTTCCTCAAATATCTCTAATTTCTTAAATATCTCTGCGGCGTTTCGCCCAACGACTTCTTAAACATCGAAATAAACGCGCTTGGACTTTGATAACCGAGCTGCTCGGCTATCTTTATGACGTTTGAACCTTGTGCCAGCTGAGAAACCGCTTCTGCAAGCCGTAGCTGCTGACGCCATTTGGCAAACGTCATGCCGGTTTGGTCGCGGAACAGGCGCGCCAGAGTGCGGGAACTGGCCCCTACCTGCGTTCCCCACGCTTCGAGCGTAGCGTTATTATCCGGTGCTACCAGCATCAGTTCGCAGATGTTGCGCAATCTTCTGTCGGTAGGCAGCGGCAGACTGCACACCGAGCTGGGCGGCGGGTTTTTAAATTCATCGAGCAACAGCGGGGCGATCAGTGCGAAGCGTGCAGCGTTTGACGGCGTGCACTCTAACGCCTGTTGCAACGATAAAATCAGCTCATGCTGCAATATGCTGACTTTCATGCTGCGGCAAACTGGGCCGAACTGCCGCGCGGTATGCGGGTCCAGATACAGGCTAAAGGTGTGCGTATGCCCCAACGCATGAAACTCGTGCGCAATGTCTGGCGCAATCCAGATAGCGCGATAGGGGCCAAGCGTCCACGACGCTTCCGGCGTTAACACACGCAGCACTCCGGTGGTGCAGTACAACAGCTGGGCCGCTTCGTGCGCGTGCCAACTTTCGCGCGTATTCGTTGCATAGGGCTGCACCCGCACCCGCATAATCGGGCTGCTGACGGGGTATTCAAGGCCATAGCCTTTTCGCCAGATTTTGTCCATTTTCAACAATCGCTCGCCAATTAAGGGTTATTTGCCGTTTTTTGTCCGTTTTAAGCTATTTCAACACCTACTGTCGTTTTCCTGCTCGTCGGCCTCTATTAAATATAAACTTAATGATTATCATTTGTATTCTAATTTTATTGAATCATTTGTCTATTCCGGGGTTTTCGACTATGCAGGGTCATCGTGGGTTCAGACTTAAGCCTTTAAATGCAATGCTGTCTTTGTTGTTTATTTCTTCAAATTTTGCAGCGCCGAGTGCCCATGCAGTAGCACAAAATGCTTCAGGCGATACTATTCAAATCAATGCAACCAATAATGTTGCGCCTGACGATCAAACCAGCGATCTGTACAACTATGTTGCCAAAGACGCGACGGCTGCTACCAAGCTCGCTATTCCGCTCATGCAAACCACCCAGAGCGTTTCAGTGATTACTCAGGCGCAAATTAATGCGCAGGGAGCCAAAAATGTCTCTCAGGCACTGCGCTACAATGCGGGCGTTCTTTCGGAGGTGGGCGGTGCCGATTACCGTTTTGACACCGTCTATATTCGCGGTTTCCAGGCCGATGAGTATCTTGACGGGCTGCGCCTGCCGACAGTGACCTACTGGGCGCGTCCCAATTTCGATGCCTACATGCTGGACCGTATTGAAGTGCTCAAAGGGCCAAGCTCAGTGCTGTACGGGCAGAGTAATCCGGGCGGGGTGGTCAATTTAGTCAGTAAGCGACCGACCGCGGATCCAATACACGAGGTTTATGTCACGTTAGGTAATCACAACGACCGTGAAGCGGGCATCGATCTTTCTGGAGCCTTGGACAATGACGAGCATTGGCTAGGTCGCCTCACCGCCAGCGGCTCTAAAAGTGACACGCAGGTCGATTACACTCAATATGAGCACTACGACATTGCGCCCTCTCTGACCTGGAAGCCCAACGACAATACCTCGTTAACGTTCCTCAGCCAGTTCCGTCGCGATCCTGATGCCGGATTCTTCAACCAACTGCCGGTCGTTGGAACGCTGGTTAGCAGCCCGAATGGCAAAATACCCACCGGTTTCTACGGCGGCCAGCCGGGACTCGACAGCTATACTCGCAAACAGGCCAGTATCGGCTATCAGTTTGAACATCATTTTGACGATGTCTGGACCGTGCGCCAGAACCTGCGCTATTTGGCTAGCAGCAGTGATTACACCATGACGTATCCGTTTGGCAACGTGGCAAACAGTTCCTACGTTGATCGCTACACGTTTCTCGATCAGGAGAGCCTGAAAGCCTTTGATGTGGATACTCAGGCGCAGGCGAAATTTGATACCGGTCCTGTTAACCACACCCTGCTGTTTGGCGTGGACTATGTGCATGACGACCTGCGTGAAAACAGCGGTTCGGGCGTGGCGTCACCGATTGATTATCTTAATCCTGACTACAGCGCGCCGGTTGCTCGACCAGACTATACCGCACATCAACGGCTGTTCATGACACAGACCGGTTTTTACGCCCAAGATCAAATGAAGTGGCAGAAGTGGATCTTTAACGTTGCCGGTCGTTATGATCAGGCACAAACACGCACCACCACCTACGAAACCGGCAGCCGCAGGGAGCTTAACAACTACGCCACCACAGGCCGCACCGGTTTGATGTACCAGTTCGACAGCGGTTTTGCGCCTTACGTCAGCTATGCTACCTCGTTTGAACCTCTGGTTGGCACGACTTTCGCAGGCAATGCGTTTAAACCGACGAAGGGAAAACAGTCCGAGATTGGGCTTAAATATCAGCCGAAATCTATCGATGCGCTGTTTACTGCCTCACTGTTTAACCTGACGCAAACCAATGTGGCAACCGCAGATCCGGACCACGTCAACTACACCCTTCAGACCGGTGAAGTGCGATCAAAAGGTCTGGAGCTGGATGGGAAAGTCAATATTACGCCGGACTGGCTTGTCAGCGCCAACTACGCCTACACCTCCCCGGTCGTTACCTCCTCTAACGACGGTAACGAAGGCAAAGTGGCGGTGAGCATTCCGCGCCATACCGGCACGCTGTGGACGCAGTATTCGCTGCATGGCCTGCTTGAAGGCTTAACAGTGGGCGGCGGGGCGCGCTATGTTGGCACCGCCTATGCTAACAGCGAAAATACGCTGAAAGTACCGGCCGCAACGGTGTATGACGCAATGGCGCGCTATCGCTGGAAAGCCTGGCAAATCGCGTTCAACGTTCAGAACCTGACGGACAAGGTGTATGTCAACACCTGTCAGGATAACGGCTGTCACTACGGCCTGCGTCGCCAATATCTGACTACCCTTAGCTATCAATGGTAAGAATGAATCGTCGTCATTTTTTGCACCAGGCCCTGACCCTGAGCGCGGCACTCTCCCTGCGCTCTGGGTGGGCCAGCGCCGGACAGACCGCCGCACCGCGCTGGATTGTCATGAATTGGGGATTTACTGAAATGGCGCTGTCCCTCGGGATAGTGCCGGTGGGGGTTTCTGCGCCCGCATGGTATCGGCGGCTCTATGCTGCGCCCGCGTTGCCTGCGCAGGTCACCGATGTCGGGCTGCTTTATCAGCCTAATTTCGAAACCTTGCGCGATTTGCACCCTACGCTAATGATTATTACCCCAGCTCACGGCATGGCTCGTGCGCAGCTTGCGACTATTTCACCCCTGCTAACCCTTGACAACAACAGCAAAACGCCGCTTGTACAGGCGATGAAAAACCTACAGCAAATGGCGGCAGCGCTGGGTCGGCCAGAGCGCAGTCAGCGGCTGATTGACCAGGCCAATGCGCGTTTCGAGCAGCTCAGCCAGACTGTCGCGCCGTATAAAGACACCGCAGTCTATTTGGTTCACGCCGTTGACGTGCTGCACGTTGCGCTGTTCAGCCACGGCAGTTTGTTTGACGCTGTGCTACAGCGCCTGGGGTTGAGCAACGCCTGCACCATGAAGGGAGGACCCGAAGGCGCGGTGCTGACCACGCTCGACAAGCTGGCGACCGCCAAGCCGGGCACCGTGGTGTTGCTGCCGTCCTATCCGCAGGTTGATGACCGCGAGGTGCTCAACTCACGGCTGTGGCAAAGTCTCGGCATGTTGCACGCCAGCAATATTGTGCACATGCCGACAGGACTCGACCCCTCTGGTGGCGTACAAACCGCTGTACGCTTTGCCGAATTTTTGGTGAAGGGGCTCGTCAAACTGGCGAAGGAAACACGTAGATGAAAGAGCCAACGGGTTGGATAACGCCTGCGAGTTTATGCGCAGTACTGTATTCGACCGCATTTATTTTATGCCTGCAGCAGCTTATTGACCTGCTGCCCATCGCACTGTGGCGTGTTGTATTTTTCAATCAGCCACTGTTGGCCAGCGTTCAAGAGGTTATTGTTCACGACATGTGGCTGCCTCGTCAGCTCATGGCGTTGCTGTGCGGTGTCGTTCTGGCGTTCACCGGCGTGGTGATGCAGCAGGTATTGCGAAATCCGCTGGCGGATCCGATGACGCTGGGTGTGGCCTCGGGTGCCACGCTGACTCTCACGCTAGCCAGCATTCTTGCCCCAGCCTTGTGGGTGGCTGCCCGAGAGTGGATTGCTCTGGTGGGATCGCTGGTGGCGATGGCGACGGTATTTATGCTCTCGTCGCGGCAGGCCTTTTCACCACTGGCGCTCATTCTGGCGGGGATGCTGGTCAACCTTTATTGCGGTTCGGTCACCTTATTATTGTCGGTAATTTATGACCGTTCGCTGGCGGCTATTTATATTTGGGGCGGTGGTTCGCTGGTGCAGCAGAATACCGATGAGCTGCTGTGGCTGCTGCCGAGGCTGCTGGTGTGCCTCGCTCCTGTCATGTTGCTGCTGCGGCCGCTAAGGCTTATGACCTTAAACGAGCAGGTGACACGATCGCTTGGCATGTCGCCGGGACGGGTGCGCGGCATCGTGTTGGTGGCGGTATTGGCCATGAGCAGCCTGATTATCAGCAGCGTCGGCGTCATTGGATTTATTGGTTTGGCTGCGCCACATTTGGCGAGTATGGCGGGGGCGAAAAGCCTGCGCCAGCGTGTAGTTTGGTCACCCGCCCTGGGGGGCGGCCTGCTGTGGCTAACTGATCAACTGGTGAGTCGCATGAGTGGCATCAACGGTATGCTGCTGCCGACCGGCATGATGACCGCGCTGGCAGGCGGCCCGCTGTTACTGTTTTTTTTGCCGCGCGTGCGTAATCTTTCAGTGCAGGTGCTGCGCGAAAAGTCGGGCATGTTACAGCCGGCAACTGGACATCCTCGCTACGGACTGGCGCTGATATTACTGCTGGCAGGCCTGTTTGTGTCACTGGATTTGGGGCGCAGTTTACAGGGCTGGTACTGGGCAAGTTGGCACCAACTGCTGCCATTATTGCCTTTTCGCCTGCCGCGCATGATAGCAGCACTGGCAGCCGGTGTGCTGCTTGCCGGAGCAGGAGTGCTTATGCAGCGTTTGACCGCCAATCCGATGGCCAGTCCTGAGTTGCTCGGGATAGGTGCGGGGGCCTCGCTTGGCGTGACGTTGATGCTGCTGCTCGCGCCGCTCAGCGGGATTTTCGGCATGATGCTCAGCAGCAGTATCGGTGCCTTTGTGACGTTACTTATCACGCTGTGGATAGGCCGTCAGGGCAGTTTTAATCCGCAGCGAGTAATGCTCAGCGGATTGGCAATTACGGCAATTTTTCAATCGGTGGCTGGCGTGGTGATGGCCAATAATGGACTGGCAGGCAATATGCTGCGCCAGCTAATGACCGGCTCGACCTATTATGTCAGCACCATTGCTGCCGTTGCTGCGATGCTGCTTGGCGTGCTGTTGCTGTCGATGACCCCGTTAGTACGGCGTTACTTATTACTGTTGCCGCTGAACGAGGTGGCGTCCTCACTGGGTCTTGGCGTGTCGAAAGCGCGTATTTTAGTATTGATTCTCGCGGCGGCTATGACCGGCGTTGCCACACTCATCGTTGGGCCGCTGTCTTTTGTTGGTCTGCTGGGGCCGCATATCGCCCGCCGACTCGGCGGCAGAAAACCGCTGGCTCAGCTGTTACTGGCCGTAGTGATTGCCGCCGTTCTCATGGTGATTGCCGACTGGATGGGGCGCAATCTTCTCTATCCTCGGCAAATCCCCGCTGGACTGATGGCGACCCTGCTGGGCGGCCCCTGGCTAGCAGTATTACTGTATCAGAAGCAGCATCAAGCTGGCTGAGCAGCCTCACGCAGCGTGTTCAACCAGGCATCAAGCAGTGCCTGGCGACCGGCCCACAGTGATTCGGCTTTCTCCACGCTGACCGTTTCAAACCGCAGCCTGTCGCCAGGTTTAGCCTGCCCAAGTCGAGCGAGATCCGCACGGATCACAGTGGCAATTTTCGGGTAACCGCCAGTGGTTTGTCGGTCATTCATGGCAACGATCGGTTGCCCATTGCCGGGGATCTGAATACTGCCACGCGCGATAGCATCGGAAATGATATTAAAACCTTTACTGTGGGCAAGCGGGTCGCCGGTCAGTCGATATCCCATCCGATCGCTTTGTTCGCTAACACGATACTCATTACTCAGAAATTGACCTAGGGCCTGCGCGTCAAAGTGGTCGTCTTGCGGACCGGCTATCACGCGGATCGGACGCCGTTCGCGCTGTGGCATCGGGCGCTGTTGGGGTTTACTGCACCGGTCTGGCGTAAATGAAGAGGATAAGTTTAACGCCAGCCAGTCGCCTTTTTGCAACTGACGGCCGTTGAACCCCCCCAGTCCGGCACGCATCAGGGTGGAGACGCTGCCCATCACCGGTTGAACCTTAAACCCGCCCGCCACGGCCAAATAGCCTCTGGCGCCGCTCAGTGCGCGCGTTATCCGCAGCGTGCTGCCGGGCAGTAGTGTTAGGCGGTGATAGGGCGCGACGGCGATGTCGTCAACGGTAAGCGCCATGTCCCCCGTGACGGCAAAAATGCACGGGCTGGAGCCGATTAGCCGCAGCGTAGCACCCGTCAATGTAAACTCCAGTGCGCCGGTGTTAGCGTCATTGCCGACCAGCGCATTGGCGATGGCAAAGCTCATCTCGTCCATTGCACCCGAAGGCGGTACGCCGCACGCTTCAAAGCCAAAACGACCCAAATCCTGCAGGCTGGTAAATAAACCGGGGGATAACACCTCAAAACCGTTGTTCATTGCCACGTCCATTCGGGTAAATAGTCAGTTTTGGCCTGTAAATGCGTGTACTCCTCAACGCCAATGGCGGTGAAGCAAATGCGGTCACCGGCGCTGAAAAGAAAAGGCTCTGCGCGCTCAGGGGCAAAGCTGCGCACCGGCGTGCGGCCAATCAGGTGCCAGCCGCTGGGGGCTTCAACGGAGCCGACGGCGGTTTGCATGCCACCAATACTGATGCTTCCGGCCGGAACTTTAAGCCGCGGTGATTCGCGGCGCGAGGTGTGCAGCAGCGGATCGAGACCGCCGAGGTAGGCAAAGCCAGGCATGAAGCCAATCATGTAAACGCGATACGAACCCGCCACGTGACGCTCCACCACCTCTTGCGGACTTACCCGGTGCGTTTGCGCAAGCCATTCGAGGTCCACGCCCTGTGCGCCGCCGTAGTTAACCGGAATAGTCCAGATTTTTACCGGATCTGCTTCGCCATCGGGTTGCGATAGCAGGACGTTGAGGGTTGCAACCAGCGCAGACTGCTGCGTTTTGGTGGAATCGTATCCCACGGTGAGTGCCCGATAGGTGGGAACCAGCGACGTGACGCCAGCCACAGCGCCTTGACGAACGCGCGATGCCAGCGCAGTCACGCGGGCATTAATCACCTCATCAATCACATCACCAAAGTCTACGGTGACCGCCTGATCGGCAATCGGCAGAATTCGCCACGGGATTTCGTTCACTTCGCCTTTCTCCTGTTTAGTACTTTTTAAAACACTTTTAATATGGAATACTTTTGGCATACCAATGGTGTGCTGTCAATACATCCACAATGTGGCCGTACTCTTGCATCATCTCATCAGCCGAGTTTTATCGAACACCTTGCATCGACTACATTTCATCAACTATGACAGGCAAGAACAGTGCCAACACTTTTATCAGCCGGAGAAAGAAAATGTTAATCGACCTCAATAGCGATATGGGCGAAAGCTTTGGTGCCTGGAAAATGGGCGAAGACAGTGAAATGCTCGGCATTGTCACGTCCGCCAATATCGCCTGCGGCTTTCACGCGGGCGATCCTGACGTCATGTTCAACACCCTTGGCGAAGCAAAGGCCAACGGCGTTGGCGCTGGAGCGCACCCAAGTTTTTTAGATATTCAAGGGTTTGGCCGTCGGCAGATTTTAGGTGAAACGCCCGCACAGATTGAGCGGCAGATTATTTATCAGATTGGTGCCCTGAAAGCCTTGGCTGAAAGTATGGGCTATCCGCTACAGCATGTGAAAACCCACGGCGCGATGGGCAACATGGCGGCGGAAGACCCTCAGCTTGCCATGGCGGTGGCGCGGGCGATTTATGCCGTCGACAGGGAGCTGATTATGGTGGTGATGCCCGGCATGGAAACCGAAAAGGCCGCCGAGAAATTGGGGCTAAAAGTCGTGCGCGAGATCTATGCCGATCGCGCCTACACCGAGAGCGGGGCGCTGGTTTCACGTAAGCTTGCTGGC
This sequence comes from Rouxiella silvae, assembly GCF_002093625.1. Taxonomy (GTDB): domain Bacteria; phylum Pseudomonadota; class Gammaproteobacteria; order Enterobacterales; family Enterobacteriaceae; genus Rouxiella; species Rouxiella silvae. The sequence goes on from NZ_MRWD01000002.1 coordinate 109,147, forward strand.
GCAGTCATCCACGATGCACACCAAGCGGCGGAAAGGGTGATGACAATGCTCGAGAGCCAAGCAATTATCACCCTTGATGGCAAAAAGTTACCGACGCGCATTGACAGTATTTGTGTGCACGGCGATACCCCCGGCGCGGTAGACATGGCGCGCCAACTGCGGTCATTGCTGGAAAGTAACGGCCTGACGTTGGCGCCGATGGCGAAGGTTATCGCCTGAGCAGGCTAGCGCCGCCGCGTTTCCCAAATCTGTGGATTAAGCAGCGACAGCGGAGCGCGGTCATTGATGACGTCAAGCACCCCAGCAACCGCGGCACTGGCCATGCGCATCAAGGCCTGTTCCGTTGACGCTGCGGCATGCGGGGTTAGCACCACGTTGGGCAATTGAGTGAGCGGGCTCGATGCGGACAGGGGTTCAACCGCAAAAACGTCAAGACCGGCACCGGCAATTTCGCCGTTTTGCAGGGCCGCAATCAGCGCCTCTTCGTCTATTAGCGCGCCGCGACTGGTATTGATCAGATAAGCCGAAGGTTTCATCATGGCAAGCTGTATCGAACCAATCATCTTCTGCGTCTCGGGCAGCGAAGGCGCATGCAGAGACACGATATCGCTGGTGGTGAGGAGCATTTCGAGGCTGGCGGCTTTTTCCAGCCCCAGCGCGGCCAGCTCTTGGGCACTGCTTCGCGACAATACCTGTACTCGCATTCCTAGACTGAGCGCGAGTTTGGCGGTCAGTTGACCAATTGCGCCAAATCCGACCACCCCTAGCGTCGCGCCGAAAAGCTCCCGTAGGCCACCCTCAAAGCGAAAAGAAAATGCCCCTTTACGCACCGCACTGTCCGCCGCAGGCAGGCGTTTGGTCAGCGCGAACATCAGGCCTATAGCATGTTCTGCCACCGATCGGTTGTTGGTTCCAGGGGTGTTGAACACCGCAATGCCTAAATCCGTGGCGGCCGTGAGGTCAATACCGTCGATACCCACGCCGTGAACGCCAATTGCCCGAAGGTTAGGCAGCTGCACCATTCTGGTGCGCGAAAATTGACCACTGCGGTATATCGCCGCGACCACATTCTCTGCCACTGCGCTGTTGCAGGCCTCCTCACCAACCCACGGTTCGACGCCATATTCCCTTAGTGTTTGCAAGCCGCTGACGTGGATCGGCTGGGGGATAAGACAAAGTTTGTTCATTTTTTCGCTCTTTTCTCAGGAATATTTTTCATTCTTTTTAATGGAGGTTTTTAAATCATTTCGCCTAAAAAGTGTGCTTGGCATTTTAATTGCATTTCTTGTGTATACCAAAGGAATTCCAACTTTGGATGCCAAAAAGTAACAGCACTGTTTTTTTATAGCGAGAGGAATTGTATGACCGCCATAAACGACTCATCTCTGTCCAATTTTGTATTGGATGCAACACGCGGTACCGCCGTAGCATTACGCAAGGGCCAGGTGTTAAGCATTACCAATCTCCAGGGAAATCAAGTTGTTGATGCTTGGGCTGTGATGCAGTCTGACCCTTTTGAATATTCGTCCATGGAACACACACGCTCAGTTAACAGCAATCTGTTCTATCAGTTGCAGATGCCGGTGGTCAGTGTTTACCGCCGTGCGATGTTTACACTGGTGGGTGACACCACGCCGGGCCGTCACGACACGTTGCTCTGTCCGTGCAATGCCGCTATCTATCGCGAGTTGGGTTGTACGGAATATCACCGCAGTTGTACCGATAATTTTCACGAGGCCTTAAAAGAGCAGGGCATCACGCTGCCCTTTACGCCCGCCTCACTGAATCTGTTTATGAATGTGCCTATTACAGAAGCCGGTGAGCTGGACCGTGTTCCGCCGCGATCGGTAGCCGGTGATGTTCTGCAACTGCGCGCGGAAGCCGATATCTACGTGGTGCTTTCGGCCTGCCCGCAGGACATCACCCCAATCAATGGCGCACTGCGCCAGCCTGCCGACATTGGGCTTGGCATCTCTAACGACAATGCGAAAAGCGTGCCGGAGGAGGTCAAATGATGGAAACAAATTCCCCGCTGCTGACCATTAAAGAGTTGAACAAAAGTTACGGCGACCTGCACGTGCTGAAAAACGTCGCGCTTGACGTACATAAAGGTGAGGTCGTGTCGATTATCGGCGCCAGCGGTTCGGGCAAAAGCACCTTTTTACGCTGTCTCAATGTAATGGAAATGCCGCAAAGCGGATTTATGAATTTCGACGAGTTCTCCTTTGATTTTCGTGAGGGTGCTCGCGACCAGCCGACCGTCGAGCAGCTGCGCCTGCTGCGTGCACGCATTGGCATGGTGTTTCAAAGCTATAACCTGTGGCCGCACATGACCGTGTTGGAAAACGTCATTGAAGCGCCGTTGCGGGTAAAAAAAATGCCGCGCAAGCTGGCGATTGAGCTGGCCGAAAGCCTGCTCAGCCGAGTCGGGCTGTATGAAAAACGCCACCAATATCCTGCCAAGCTTTCCGGCGGCCAGCAACAGCGCGTCGCGATTGCCCGCGCGCTGGCGATGAAACCGCAGCTGATGCTGTTTGATGAAGTGACGTCGGCGCTAGACCCCGAGCTGGTGGGGGAGGTGCTGTCTCTGATGGCTTCCTTGGCCGACGAAGGGATGACCATGCTGTTGGTGACGCACGAGATTGCCTTTGCCCGCGACGTTTCGTCTCGCGTGGTGTTCTTCGATCAAGGAGTGATGGCCGAAGACGGGCCGCCAAAACAGGTGTTGCACAATCCAGAGAGTCCGCGCCTGCGGCAGTTTCTTAGCCGCATTTTGCATGAAGACATTTTACACGATGAGAGCAGAAGTCTGCCGGGGAGCCAGCCATGAATCAACTCTGGAGTGACATCAACACCTACGGCATGGGGTTTCTGGAAGCGTCCTGGACCGTTTTGCTCATCACGATTTGTACCATCGTGCTGAGTTGGGTATTTGGTTTCATGGCAGTCAGTGCCAAAACCTCATCGGTGAAGCTGTTTCGCGGTATCGGCCGCTTCTACATTTGGTTTATTCGTGGAACACCGGCGCTGATTCAGGTCTTCGTGGTCTATTTTGGTTTTCCACAGATTGGCATTCACCTGTCGCCTTTTGTGGCGGGCGTGCTTGCGCTGGCGATGAACAGCGGCGCATACGTGGCCGAAATAATCCGTTCAGGCCTGAAAGCCATTCCGCGCAGCCAGATGGAGTCCGCTTCGGCGCTGGGCATGAGCAAAGGTGAAATCATGCGCCGCATCGTGCTGCCGCAGGTGTTTCGCATCGTGCTGCCGCCACTGACCAACGAAGCCATCTCAACGCTGAAAAATACTTCGCTGCTGTCGACCATTACCGTTGTCGATATCACGCTGTACGCACAAACCATCATTTCTGCCACCTTCCGCCCGTTCCAGTTTTATATTGCGGCGGCGCTGATTTATCTGCTGCTGACCACGCTGCTTACCGAGCTTTCCGACTGGCTCGAACGTCGTCAGGCGCGCTTTAGCTGATTACTACGAGGTTTTTTATGAGCGTTTTACCGACAGATTCACTTGAAACTCCCCGCTTTTGCGGCGTACCGACCTTTATGCGCCTGCCGATGGCCAGCGATCTCAGCCAATTGGATGCGGCGATTATCGGACTGCCTTCTGACTCGGGTGCGCCGTTTCGCACCGGCGCACGCTTTGGGCCGAATGCAGTGCGCGCGATGTCAATTATGCTGCGCCCGATAAACCCTTATCGTAATGATATCAATGTGTTTGATACGCTGCGCTGTGCCGACGCCGGTGATGCAGCCGTCGTTCCAGGCTATGAAGAGGAGTGCCTGGCGCGCATTGAGCAGGCGGTTTATGCATTATCGAGTGCGGGGGTGGTTCCCTGCGGTATCGGCGGAGACCACTCTATTACCTTGGCCGAGCTGCGCGCCGTAGCCAAGGTGCATGGTCCGCTGGCGCTGGTGCAGTTCGACTCGCACAGCGATACCTGGGACAAATATTTTGCCGACAAGCGTTACAGCGCCGGCACGCCGTTTCGCCGCGCGGTAGAAGAGCAGCTGGTTGACCCGTCCTGTTCTATTCAGGTCGGGCTGCGCGGTTCACTATTTCGTACCTCTGACATTACCCAGTCTATCGACCTCGGTTATGAGGTGTTTACCACCGATCAGATGTTTGAGCTGGGGATAAAAGAGATGGCGCAGCGCATCGCCGAGCGCACCGCTGGTCGTCCTACCTTTATTACCTTTGATATGGATTTTGTCGATCCCGCCTTTGCGCCCGGTGTGCAAACCCCTGAGGCTGGTGGCCCCAGCGCGCGTGAAGCGCTGCTGCTGCTGCGCGCCTTGAAAGGCATCAACATGGTGGGCTGTGACGTAACCGAAATCAGCCCGATGTACGACGGACCAGGGCAAATTACCTCTTTGCTCGGTGCGACGGTAATGGCCGAGCTGTTGGCATTATTGGCCAGTGAACGCGCGGCATAAGTGCGTAGTCAGTATAAACGAGTTGTATAAGAAAGGTTTTGGACCGTTTTAGATGCAGTTTTCGACAGGATTTTAACGGTGTTTTTGACACTATTTTCAACACAGGCGATCTTCTTCCCATCTATAAATTGAGAGTGACATTATGAAAATTAAGCGTTTTCTTAGCATTGCCACCGTTCTCGCTGCGATGGCTACACCTTGGTTTGCAACGGCCGCCGACGGTGCCGGAAAATTGGAACTGCTCACTCCGGGCAAGCTGAGCGTGGCGACCGAAGGGACCGATCCTCCGTTCAGCATGCGCGACCCTAATGGTCAGCTCGATGGCCTGGAGATCCGGGTCATGAAAGAGGTGGCGCGTCGCCTGCATCTGGAATACACGCCGGTGATTACCAAATGGGACTCGATTCTCGTGGGGCTGCAGGCCAACCAGTTTGATATGAGCAGCGCCGCTATGGACATCACGCCTGCGCGTCAGAAGGCAATTGTTTTCTCCGATGGCTGGATTGAGTCAGGCGGTCGCATCATCATTCCTTTGAAATCTGATATAAAATCAGCCAAAGATCTACAGGGTAAACGCATTGGTGCACAGGTTTCTTCAACCTATGCCCAGTTGGCAGTAGACCACGGCGCAACGCTCAAGAACTATATCGACGTGACAGCGGCGGTGCAGGACTTGGCTAACGGCAACATTGACGGCGTCATCAACGACTCTATAGGCAATGCCTATCTGATTAAGGATATGCATTTGCCGCTGACGCAAACGCCTGACTACGTTAGCGTTATTCAGAAAGGTTTTGCCTTTAAAAAGGGCAAACCCAATTTGGTTGCGGCGGTAAACAAGGCGCTGGCGGATATGAAGGCCGATGGCACCTATGCTAAACTCGTCACCCCTATTGTGGGCTTCGATCCGGCACCTAAAGATCCGGTACGCACGCTTCCTCAGTAACTGTGTTATCAGCCATGGCGGGACACAGTCTGATGTTCACTCTGAAAGAGTTCATTTTCAGAGACTTGTCGGGCGCGAGTAAAAGCATGGCAGGCATCCGTGCCTGCCTTTTTTATCAGTCTTGTTAATGTGAAATGACACCATGGATTCTATCAAAAGAGCCTCTGATTTGATTGGTGAGCGTGAGCAGAACCTCAGCACCAAAGCCTACGAAGTGCTGCTGAATATGCTGATTAATCGGGAGTTACCGGTCAATACCGTGCTGCAGGAGCGGCGGCTGGCGGAGCTGCTCAATATTTCACGTACGCCGGTGCGCGATGCGCTTAATCGGTTGGAAAACGAAGGGTTTATTATTCGCACCGGCGGTCGTACACCGGTGGTTAAAGAGTTTTCAATTCGTGAGCTGGTAGAAACGCTGCACGTGCGCCGCACGCTGGAATCGGAAGCGGCCAGTCTGGCTGCAGGGCGAGTTCCCTCTGCCGAACTGGACGCCATTGAGGCCGGAATTCGTAAGCTGTTGGCCGATAGTACCCCAAGCCCGCAGGAGGATTGGGAGATTGACAGTCGCCTGCACAGCGCGCTGGCACACTACAGCGGCAATATGTTGCTGATGCAGTACATTGAAAGCCTGCGTCTTAAAACGCGGATGTTCAACCTGCGTCAGGTTCCTGAGCGCTTTGTGAGCGGACACCATGAACATCTGGAAATTATCGCCGCCCTGCGCAGCGGTGATGCCGACGGAGCACGCGCTGCGGCGGCAAAACATATTGATAACGTTCGCGAAAGCATCGTTCGGCGTTTGAGTCAGCTGTAAACAGTTGCAGACGTTACTGTAGCCGCCGAACCGGTTCACCGGCGATAAACGCCTGGATATCTTCGATGGCTTCATTAAAGTAAATACGATAGTTATCGTCAGTGACATAGCCCAGATGCGGCGTGGCGAGCACGTTGGGCAGGTGACGGTAGGGATGATTGTCGGGCAGTGGCTCAAGGTCGAAAACGTCCAGACCGGCGCCGGCAATCTTTTGCTTAGTCAGCGCGTCAAGCAGGGCTGACGGGTCAACTAGCGCGGCGCGGGACGTGTTAATTAGAAACGCGCCGGGATGCATACAGGCCAGATCGTCGGCGTCGATTATACCGCGACTGCGCTCGCTCAATACCAGATGCAACGAAACAAAATCGCTGTTTTTCAATAATGCCTGCTTCGATTCTGCCAAGGTTACCTTCAACTGGGCCGCACGCTCAGCGGTAAGATTCTGACTCCAGGCAACAACGTTCATGCCAAAAGCCTGACCTATTAAGGCCATTTTCTCGCCAATTTTACCCAGTCCAACCAACCCTAACGTTTTACCGCGCAGGCCAACGCCGAGCGTACTCTGCCACGGGCCGCTGTTGCGTATTGAGCGGTTTTCAACGGTAAGATGGCGCGCCAACCCCAGAATAAGCGCCCAAGTCAGCTCCACCGGCGCATCCGAGCCGCTGCCGGTGCCGCAAACGGTAATTCCCTGCGCCGTTGCAGCTGCCAAATCAATCGATGCATTACGCATTCCTGAAGTGATCAGCAGCTTGAGTTTCGGCAGTCGCGACAATAGCTGTGCGGTAATTGGCGTACGTTCGCGCATAATCACCATAATATCGGCATCCATCAAGGCCTCAACCAAGCGGTCCTGATTCTGAATAGGATTATGTAACGCCACCGTGTCAACCTCTGGTGCCAGCACCGACCAGTCGGCCTGAGACAAAGCGACATTTTGATAATCATCGAGAATAACGCAGCGTAAAGTCATGATCTTTTCCCTGAGGTTGAGACGAGCGTTCAATAAATTAAAATCCATAAAGTTATAGCAGCGCCCGCGTGAGTGTGAAAGTCGAGCCGTAGCCAATAATTGTCACATTGTATGACAATGTGCCTTGATAATGGTTTGCATAAAACTATTCTTTACCTAATCTTTAACGTTATCTTATTGATGTAAGGAATAGATAATCTCACGACACAGGGAATGTTATGCACAGATTGCAAAAAAGACTGCTGCTCTCGGCGGCAGTGTTGGTGCTGGCCGGTTGCCCCGCACCGCCAGATAATCAAATGTGGAAACGCTCAGGCGCGGATCAGGAGACTATTAATACCGAAATGGCCAACTGTGGCTATCCGCAGAATATTGGCGCGCATATTATTAGCCGCAATGATGAAATTCTGCGGTTCCAATGTATGCAGGGAAAGGGCTTTGCTTTCGGCTCGGAGGGCAATCTTTGTCAGTGGATGGAAGACTATCCGGCCTGTGTGGCTAAAAAACAGGGGCATCCGGTGAGTTTGGCTCAGCTGGGAGGGTTACCGTTCAATGAGGACAGAGGATTTCATCCTGCTCCGGCTAACTCCGGGTTGACCGAATATGATTTTGTCACTTGGCGTAAAAAAGGCGCATCGCAGGATTTTAGCCATATCATTGAAAATAAAAGGCTTGCTTTACCGGTGATGTACCAGTGCGGATATCCCCAACCGTTAGGCAGCAGAGAACAGTCGCCCACTATCTCCGCCGCGGCCAAAACGCAGCAATGTATGCAGGAACACGGCTTTGAACCCATTAGCAAAGATAAGATGCTGGTTTGTTGGAATTACCCAAAATTGCCCGCCTGTCACCCATCATTCAGGCCCGTATAAACGGGCCTGAATGAGAGTGAGTATTAAGCTTTCGGGAAAATCCACACGTCCTTGGCCGGCAGCGTCAGGCGGCACAGCGCGGCGTCACGCACGTCTGTGCCATAGGCGCGAATCACAAAGTCATCGGCCTGAGTACGGAACAGATACTCCCAGCGGTCGCCGAGATACATGCTGGTCAGCAGTGCAAGCTGTAGCTGATTATCTTCTGGGCCGTCGGCCAACCGCACCCGCTCGACGCGAATAACTGCCGTACCCTCGGCCCCGGCCTGGACGCCTTCGCCAGCCTTACCCCACAGCACCCAGTCTTTGCCTTCGATTCGCGCCTGGCCGTCACGCACTTCGGTGACTTTACCGTGCAGGCGGTTGTTGCTGCCCATAAACTCGGCAGTGAACAGGCTAGTAGGAGAGCCGTACATTGACTGCGGCGTGCCTTCCTGCTCGATTTTGCCGTTGTTAAGCAGCAAAATTCGGTCGGAAATCGCCATCGCCTCATTCTGGTCATGGGTCACCATCAGTGCCGACAGTCCCAGCTTGATGATTAGCTCGCGCAGGAACACGCGCGCTTCTTCACGCAGCTTGGCATCAAGGTTCGACAGCGGTTCATCGAGCAGAATAACCGGCGGGTTGTAAACCAGAGCGCGGCCAATCGCCACGCGCTGTTGCTGACCTCCGGACAACTGATGCGGATGGCGTTTGCCTAAATGCCCCAAACCGAGCTGGTCGAGCACGCTTTGCACGCGTTGATTGGTCTCGCTTGAGGAGGTTTTACGCAATTTCAGCGGATAGGCCACGTTTTCAAACACAGTTTTGTGCGGCCACAGTGCGTAAGACTGAAATACCAGACCCAGATTGCGCTCCTCGGCTGGAATTTCACTGCGCGCGGTACCGGCATATACCGTATTCTGACCGATAATAATTTTCCCCTGCGTGGGCTTTTCCAGTCCGGCTACTGCGCGTAATAGCGTCGTTTTGCCACTGCCGGAAGGGCCGAGCAGCGAGACCACTTCACCGCGCCTCAGCTCCATCGATACCCCTTTAAGCACCGGATTGTCGCCGTAGGTTAAATGCAGGTTTTCTACCTTCATTTCAATCATGTAATTTAACTCCAAAACGTAAGGCAATCCCCAGACCGAGCACCACCAACAAAATATTGATAAACGAAAGTGCCGCGACGATATCAATTGCACCCGCAGCCCACAGGGACACCAGCATCGATCCGATGGTTTCCGTACCCGGCGACAGGAGATAAACCCCAGTGGAATATTCGCGCTCGAAAATCAAGAACATCAGTAGCCAGGAGCCAATTAACCCATAGCGAGAGAGGGGAATAGTCACGTGGCGCGTAATTTGACCGCGCGTTGCACCGGTGCTGCGTGCCGCTTCCTCAAGCTCTGGCGCCACTTGCAGCAAGGTAGAAGAAATAAGCCGCAGGCCATAGGCCATCCACACCACGGTATACGCCAGCCAGACGCTAAATATGGTGCTGCGCAGGGAACGGAGCCAGACAATAAAGTGTTCGCGCAGCCAGTCGGCCATCGGCAGCACTGAAAACCAGCCGTCTTTGAGCGATTTGTCGAGCCACATCGGGACGAAAAGGAACACCCATAAAAACGCCAGACCGGCCAGCAGCCCCGGCACCGCGCGCGGAACCAGCACACTGTAGTCGAGGAAACGTGTGGAGCTGTCGGGTTTACGGTGCATGGCGATACCAATAAACAGGTAACACACCACAGCCAGCGCGCCGCCGATCACCCCGATGGCCATTGAGTTGACGATGGCCCGCAGCAGGTTTGGCTGCTGCCAGATAGTGCGGAAGGTGTTGAGCGACAGCTCGTCCCATAGAGAAACCCCTACGCCCCAGTTAGAGATAAAGGCGCGCAGCACGACGCCAACCAACGGTACACCGATGGTCACCGTTAACCAAAACACGACCACCGCACCCGCTACCCAGCGCCATTTACCCAATGGCAGGGCGCGTGCCTGCGACGCTTTGCCTTTCATGGTCACAAAACGGTTAGCCGTGCGCATCAATCTGCGCTGTAGCATCACCAGTGGAATAGTGATGCAAATAAGCACCACCGCCACCGCCGCCATCAGATGATACGAAGGTGTGCCGAGCTTATTAGTGAGCTGATACAGATAGGTGGCCAGCACCATGTTGCCTTCCGGGTCGCCCAATACCAGCATCAACCCAAACACTTCCAGCCCGAGGAAGAACAGCAGCACGCCCGCATACAGAATGGAAGGGCGCACCATCGGCAGACTGACTGCGGTCATCACCTGAAGAGGAGAAGCACCGGCAGTTCTCGCTGCCTCTTCCACGTCAGAACCTACGCTGCGCAAGGCTGAAGAGATATAAAGGTAGGCGTGTGGCACGTGGGTTAACCCGGCAATCACGACGATGCTGGACATCGAATAGATGTTCCAAGGCACGAAGCCCAGCAGTGATTCGGCCCAAAGCGAGAAGAAGCCTACCGGTCCGGCGGCAACCACGTAACCAAAACCTAGCACCATTGGCGAGACGAAAATGGGCACCAGAATCAGCGGTTCGATAAAACGTCGTCCGGGGAGATCGGTTCGGACCATCAGAAATGCCAGGATCCCGCCCAGCGGTACGGCAATAATCACCAGTCCGAAAGCCAGAATAAATCCACTTTTCAGTGCCTTGTAAAAGTCAGGGTCGGTAAAAATAAAGGCAAACGACTCCAGACTGAACGCTTTAGAAGGCGAAAAAAACGGTGCGGAAAGGAAACTCTGAATCACGATAAACGACAGCGGGACATAAATAGCCAGCGCCGTGATTACCACCACAATGCCACGCGGCAAGCTTTGCCACTTCCTGCTAAAACTGCTCATAACGAACCCTATATCCGCTAGAAAATCAGCCAGTTAAACCCTTCGCCCAGAAACGGGAGAAGGGGAGGACGGGGAGCAAAATCCTTATTTCGCCGCAGCTTCACGCCACTGCTTGATGTAGTCCAGGCGTTTTTTCTGCTGCAAATATTCCAGCAGGCTTTCATCTACCGGAATGGGTTTCAGCGCATTGCCCAGTATTTTAGTCAGGCCCTCGATATCGTTTTTACCTTCGATATCGTTGCGAATAGAGGGAATATCCGCCTGATTCGCCAAAATGCTCTGGCCTTTTTCCGACAATACGTAGTCCAGCCACAGCTTGGCTGCGTTGCCGTTGGTCGTGTCTTTGGTGATAAAGCTCACTCGAGACAGCACCAGCGTATAGTCTTTCGGATAGGAAATGCCAAGCGTTGGGTCCGTTTTGGCCCGCGCCTCGGCGTAGGATCCGAGGATATTGAAGCCGATGAGGTTCTCACCGGATGAGACCCTTTCCATCATCGTACCCGTGGAGGACTGAACCGTCAGGCCACCTTTAGCAATATCTGCCAGACGTTTGAAGTACTCAGGATCGGCTTTGAAATCCTGAACCGAGAGCATAAAGCCCAGTCCAGATTTTTCGATATCGTAGGTGGTGACTTTGCGTTTGAATTTGTCGGTCTGGCTGGCAATCAGTTTTGCCAATGCCGCGTGGGAGTCCGGAACATCGGCGGCTGGGATCAGGCGTTTGTTATAGATAAAGACCACCGGTTCGTAGGTGGTGCCATAGGCTTTTTCTTTCCACACCGCCCATTTTGGCAGTTGGCTCTGCTCTGGCGACGCGTATTCCTCGGCATAATCGGTGGCAAGTTTAAGGGCGGTATCCATTGATGAACTCCACACCACATCACCGCTGGTGCCCCCTGCCGCCTGTTCGCTGATGTAGCGGTTATAAAGCTCGGTGCTGTTCATGTCGTTGTATTCGACTTTAACGCCAGGATAAGTGGCCTCAAAGCCTTGAATCAACGGACCCGCCGCCTTGGTGTCTGTGGTCGAATACACCACCACCTTGCCCTCTTTTTTGGCCGCATCTACGGTTTTTTGATAATCAGCCGGATACTCTTTTGGAAACTCGGCAAAGGCCGGAGTTGAAACAACAACCGACAAGGCAACCAGAGATACTTTGAATTTTTTTAACATGTATTTTAACCCTTGGTAACATAATGGAAACATTATGTAACTTATAGGGTATCTGATACATGGCGCAATGACGCGGCGGCGTTATCTTCTCATTTTGTGAGGTTGGGCGATTTTCTCCAGCAATCAGCGGGTAAACGCCCGCAGTGAAGGTCGCTGGTGTGAGTCGTTAATGCTTCGAAGGGCCGCAGACTCTTAGCAGAGAGGGTGGGGGAGCAAAGAGTATTGGATACTCATTTGCCGACATAAAAAGTACGCTATTTTAATGGTTAAAATTAAAACACATTATTAATAAGCGAATACTGTTATTTTTACTCGATTATTTTTTCGTCGAAACCCCCTTTAAAACCTATTCTTTTATAAGGGTAATAAAATATTTGTTGGGCCAATATGTTGCCATTTTAGTACAAGGCTATGGGTGCAAGCTTATCGCTAATAAAATGATGACTTAATATATTTTAATATTATGGATGATGAAACTCTTTGCCTAAATAGGCGTCTCAACAGCATCATAAATATTCAGAAGAAAATCATGCAACAATCAACAGCAGGAAAGACTTCGGTAGCAGACGCCATTGGCTTTCAAATTCTGTCTGCTGATACTGACCGCAGCACGGCGGCATCTTGAAGGATAACCTGTAACTCATTATCATCTTTTCGCTCTGCCATTTACTCACTCAAGGAATGCTCCATGTTTGCTGGTTTAGTTGGTTATCTACGCGGATTCATTGCCGCCAGCGTATTATTCATGTCGGCGTTCGCACAGGCCGCCCCCATTGTTGTTACTGATGTCGCTGGCCGTCAGGTTACGCTGGAGCACCCCGCCCAGCGGGTGATGCTGGCGGATTCGCGGGCCTTGCTGGCACTGAATATCATCCATCCTAAAAATCCATTAAAAGATATTGTTGCCTGGGACAACTGGCTGACCAAAAAATCAACCGATATCAAGCAAGCCTACGAAAAAAAATTCCCTGAAATTAATAAAATACCGACCTTCGATAACCCTTACACCACAGACTTTAGCGTTGAAAATGCAGTCACGGTGAAGCCGGATCTGATTATTTTCGATATCGGCTTGCTGGGTAAACTGCAGGATAGCGGCACGCTGAGTTTGCTTGAGAAAGTCAAGATCCCCGTGCTGTTCATCGATTTTCGCCAAAAACCACTGGCTAATACTGTGCCGAGTATGATGCTGCTGGGTAAAGTGTTTGGCGAAGAGAAAAACGCGCAAAGTTTCATTGATTTTTATCAGCAGAGGCTAGAAACCATCCGCCAGCGCATCGCCACGCTAAAACCTGAGCAGCGTCCAAGCGTCTTTATCGAACGTCACGCCGGTTTGACGGGGGATGACTGCTGTTCAACGTTTGGCACTGGCAGCTTTGGTGAGTTTATCAACGTTGCCGGAGGCAATAATATCGGCAGCAAGTTGTTCAACGGCATGATGGGCGGGGACATCAACACCGAGCAGTTGATTGCCAGCAACCCTGATTTTTACCTTATGACGGGTGCCGATTGGAAACGGGGCGGCAAATCTTCACTGGCAGTGCCGCTGGGTTACACCACCGATGAGGCTACCGTGCAGAAAAGCCTGGCCCACCTGACTCAGCGTAAAGAGTTAAGCGTACTCAGCGCGGTGAAAGAAAAGCGTGTATTGGCGCTTTACCACCAGTTCTACGATATGCCTTTCAACATTATCGCAGTGGAAGAAATTGCCAAGTTTCTGCACCCGGACCTGTTTAAAGACATCGATCCGCTGTCAGACATGAAGATGTTGCATCAGAAATTTACCTCAATTGACTACAGCGGAGTGTTCTGGGCGATCCCTCAATAGTGCACCCAACAGACAGGGTGGGAGCTTCCACCCTGTCTGACAATATTGCCATCGCTTGCCCCACTTGTTTCATTCCATTCATATTTGTCATTTTTTCGTGCTTTTATGCTCACAATATCCTGACTTATGTTTACAGTTGAAATGGTTATCATTATGATTCCACTTCTCATAATAACTCCTGTTTACTTTCTTTAGGAAATCTTAATGCCTCCGTTTTATCGGGTATCTTTGCTGGCGGCCTCTGTTGCGCTGGCTCTTCCTGTGCATGCTGAAGACACCAAAACTCAAAATGATAAACCAGGTGATACTATTTCAGTCGTCGGGAACTGGTTGGACAATCCTGACACCAGCACAGTATTACTCAACCACGCTGGTGCACGTTCCATCGTGACCCAAAAGCAAATTCATGAGCAGGGCGATCAGACCGTTGCGGATACGCTGCGTGGCGTACCCGGCGTTCAAGTTCGTGACAGCAACGGCACCGGAGGCAGTGATATATCACTCAACGTCGGCGTTCGTGGTTTAACCTCGCGTTTGTCACCACGTTCAACAATCCTTATGGACGGCGTTCCATTAGCCGTTGCCCCTTACGGACAGCCTCAGCTATCGATGGCCCCTTTGGGCGTCGGTAACCTGCAATCGGTTGACGTCATTCGCGGCGGTGGGGCGGTACGTTACGGGCCACAAAACGTGGGGGGTGTGATCAACTTCGTCACCAAAGATATTCCAAAAGATTTTGGAGGGTCGGTCAGCGCGCAAACGCAGGGTGCCAGTCACGGTGGATTGAAAACGCTTAACAGTTTTTCACTGGGTGGCACGGCGGATAACGGCTTTGGTGCAGAGATCCTCTATTCTGGCTTGCACGGTCAGGGATATCGCGAAAATAACGACAACACCGATATCGACGATTTTATGCTGAAAACGCGTTATGCGATTACCGACCATGACGAGCTGCTGGCCAATTTCCATTACTACGACGCCACGTCGGGAATGCCTGGCGGTTTGTCTGCTAAGCAGTATGCCCAAAACCCTTTCCAGTCGACGCGCCCGTGGGACCAATTTGAAGGTCGCCGCAAAGATATGTCGTTTAAATACAAGCATCAGGAAGATGATAAACAGTTTGAGCTGTTGACTTATTTCACCGATAGCTTCCGCGGCAGCAGCATCGAATCGGTGGGGACGGGCAAAAACGTCGGACAGAATCGTTTAGCCGCCTATCCGCGTCACTACACGACCTATGCCATCGAACCTAGCTACTCGCAGCTGTTCCGTTTCTGGGATATGGCGCATGAAGTGACAGTGGGATACCGCTACCTGAATGAAACGATGGATGAAAAAGCTTTCCAGTCCGGCTGGTATGATCCCGCAACCACTTTTTCGGTTCCAGACTCTGGCGAACGCTATTACCAACATACCTCGGGTGGCACGGCGGCCAATGCGTTTTACATTGATGATGCAATAAACGTCGGTAACTGGACAATAACGCCAGGTATTCGCTACGAAAGTATCAAAACGCACGTTAACGACTCGTTTGCCAATATCAGTCGTGAGAAGCAGTACAGCCAGCCGCTGCCATCGCTCAACGTGATGTATCATTTGACCGATTCGTGGAATCTATTTGCCAACGCCAACACCTCGTTTGGCAGTATGCAGTATTTCCAGTTGACCAAAGGCGGGAGTGGTAATCAGCCTGCTCCGGGCCTGACGCCGGAAAAAGCGCACACCTATGAAGTCGGTACGCGCTATGACGATACGATTATTAAAGCCGAGTTGACTGCGTTTTACATCAACTTCGACAATCAGCTGCAGTACATTGATAACACCGTTGGCTGGACTAATCTCGGTGCCACCAAGCATAAAGGTATTGAGACGGCGTTCAGCTATGACTTAAGCGGTCTGAGTCATAAATTAGACGGCGTGAGCGTCTATACCAGCTACACCTATACCAAAGCGGAAACCCAGGACGGGGCCTTTGCAGGCAAAGATTTGCCGTTCTATTCTCGTCAGGTGTTCACCGCAGGAACACGTTATGAAACCGGTAACTGGGTGTGGAATGTGGACAGCTATGCGCAGTCGAAACAGTCTTCACCGGGCACTGGAACGCAATATATTACTGATGAAAGCGCCGACGGCCAATACGGTAATATCATGGGTTACATGGTGTGGAACGCCCGTGGTGAATACCATTTTGGCAAGGAATTCTCGAATCTGACGGTTGGCGCAGGTATCAAAAACCTGTTTGACCAACGCTACTTTACTCGCTCCAACGACAACAACTTCGGCAAGTACGTCGGTGAGCCAAGAACGTTTTATGTTCAAGGGTCTATCGACTTTTAAGCGAGGTCATAAAGCTTAAAAAGGCCCGCACGGAGTCAATCCGGCGGGTTTTTTTACTCAGTACTACAACTTTTCAAAACAGTGTTCAACCACCCAGCTCACCGGCTTGATTTCTCCCTGAGGGCCAAAAACCAGCGGTCGCTGTGCCAACCTTGCTTGTGTTGTGGTAGCACCCACAAGATGCGGCCTGTCCCAAACGCCCCAGGTAATGACGGTTGACACTGCCTTGGTGGCGAGGACGGCTTCAAGATAACGTTTGTAGGTTGCCGCGACGATATCGTCACGCGCCGCGACAGAACCGGTGAGGTGACTGTCATCGACGTCCAGCTCGGTAACATACACCGCCATTCCCAGACGGTGTACGGCAAGAATAAAATTCGTCAGCCCTGGGCCAACGTTGTCTCCTGCGCGTAAATGAGACTGGATCCCCAGTCCGTGCACGGGCACGCCTCGCTGCTTAAGCCCCTGTAACAGAGCCAATACCGCCGTTCGTCTACCTTCACCATAAGGCGTGTCCGTTTCCAGGCCATAGTCGTTATAGCAAAGCACGGCATTGGGGTCAGCTTTGTGCGCGGCGTGAAACGCGATGTCGAGATATTGCGGCCCGAGGACCTGATACCAAAAGGAATTACGTAGCCCACCCGGTTGACCGTCGCTGGGCTGAATAGCCTCATTAACCACGTCCCAGGAACTTATTTTCCCCCGGTAGTGGCCGGCAACGGTAGCAATATGCGCCGTCAGCACGTCCTCGGCGTTGGCGGAATTCACCGTTTTGTGAACCCATTCTGGCAGGGAGCGATGCCAACAGAATGTGTGACCGCGCATCTGCTGCTTATGTTCATGAGCAAAGTTGGCGATAGTATCGGCTGGACCAAAATCGTAACGCTCTGCCTCGGGATGTACCGTCTGCCATTTAAGCGCATTCTCGGGCACCAAAATACTTGCCTGACGTGCCACCACGTCACGATAGGTGGCATTTGTAGTCAGCATTTTTGGGTCAATGGCGAAGCCAAACTGAACCCCTTTTTGCGTTGCAAGCTTGCGTAAGGGGATAAATGTTTCAGCGGCAAGCGCCAGTCGACTATCCAGCAACGGAACAACGACAAGAGTACGAATCAGTCCGGCAAGGAAAACGCGTCGGCTTGACGGTTGCATGTGCACCTCAGGGCGTATTTGCGGGTGGGTGTGGGGATCAGCGCCATCAAACACGCTGTTCCCCTAAGCTCTAACAATCTGACAGCCTTCGTCTATAAATGCCAAATAGAAATGTGTAATTTATTATTTATGTCTAGATTATGCACTTATGTAACAGTGGTATATTTTGAAATATATTTATGAGTTCTGTAGGAGAGGTTGGTATAGATATTTATGGCGTAATGACTTTTTACGGATTAATATCTTTCTTTGATGTTAATAACCCCAGAGGATACAAGCGTGTTTATCATTAATGTGAAATACCATAGCCCAATAGACGAAATTAACGCGCATTTAGAAGCGCATCGTCAATTTCTTGATGCACAATACGATAAAGGCATTTTTATTGCTTCTGGACCACAAGTCCCACGCGAAGGCGGATTGATAATAGCCAATAGTAAAATAACGCGTGAAGAATTGGACGTTTTACTCGCAGAAGATCCCTTTAAGTCTCATGATCTGGCGACTTATCATATAACCGAATTCGTCCCGCTTAAACACCACGCCGCCTTGGCCGATATACTCTAAGAGGAGCCCATGCAAAAAGCCGTATGTTGAATAACATACGGCTTTTTTGGGGTCTTTTTCATAGAAAGGGGGTCGAAAAAGTGAGTAAGAAAAAGGGGGGTATTAATTTGTGTGGGTTTAATGCATGGTCGAAACTTAAAAAAAAGCCAGCGTGCGAACACGCTGGAAATTAACGCACCAACACCAGGGAAATCGTTACGTCTTATTTGCTATATGTTTACTTTGTAAACTTGGCCCGTGCAACCAGTAGACTTAATATAATACATACTGTTGCACTAGTAATAAACAATAAATTAACGGCAAGTAACAGGCTAGCATGATCAATAACCACGCCGAGTAAAATAGGGATCCAGTTGGAAATATAGGCTATAACATAGAATAAAGATATTAAACGTGCGTGGCTGGCCTTAGGTGAAATCATATTCACCAGCGTCGCGCTACCGACAAAAATGGCGCCATAAGCATATCCGCCAATAATCATCCCTACGCAGGCCAGAATTACCGAGTGCAGCTCAATAGCGCCGGCAAACACTAATACAGACAATGTTTGTGCTAAACATCCGTACATCAGTGAATGGCGAGCGTTAACTTTACGACTTAGAATCTGGCTGATGCCTGCAATAGTAAGATAAGCCGCAATAACATAACCATAAACGCCACGGCTGTGAATACCCAATAGTGTTTCCGAAACGCTAGGACCTACGGCAAGAATACTCGCCGCAACTGCCCAACAGGTAAACAGGGCAACGGAACACAAGAAGAAGTTTTTACCCGTAGCCTGCAAACCAGACAGCAGGCTGCTGTTTTTAGTGTCTGCTTGATCTTCCGTTTTAGTCTGCACAATAATTGCTGGCGAAGACGGCCACTTGAGTATTACCCCCAATGCGGCAATAAATGCAATGGCCATGATAAACATGAAGGGCAGTGACGTCGTGTGGAATCCAGTTTGTAAAGCAATGCCGCTAAATATCGGCCCCAATGCCAAGCCTGACGTAAAGGATAGCGTGGCAATCAGTGCCGCCACTTTACCGCTGTCCTTGGGCCCAAAACGAACCAGAGCAATATTTGCTGCACCGGTTAAGGCACCGGTACCAATCCCGGCCAATAAACGGGCAATTAATAGCAGAGTAAATGAATCTGCTTTTGCAAATAGCAGCGCACCGCAAAAGACCATAAATAACGCCGGGACAATCATACTGCGTAAGTCCTGGACTTTGCCCGCCATGTTTCCTACGCCAAAGAGCGATATAAGAACACCCGCAGCATAGGCGCCATAAATAATGGTCAAACTTACCGCCGTAAGTCCTAACTCATGTTGATAGAGCGGATACAAAGGCGTGGGGGCACTGCTGTTCAACAACGCAGCCATTAAGGCCAAAGCAAGAAAAAGCAAAATTGCAAAATGCGATGTGCGTGCAGGAGCTTCATTAATAGCAAGACTATCAGACATCTTTTTCTCCAGAATACTCGGTTTTCACCTTAATCATTTTATTAATAAATCTCATTCGGCCAGTCCGTTGATTATCAGAACTGGCGCTATCATAGCCGTTTGCCGCAGCGGTAAAAATCGATAAAACTGCATTGCAGTGGTTCAAAAATGCATTCATTGTTCATTGTTGATGCAAATTTATCGCATCAAGATGCCGCATCCTGGCGGGCAATGATTTTCTCTTGCGTCACTTCCACTACAGGAGCGGGTGAGCGCCTTACGATAGCGATGATGCCGGAGAGGACAATGAGTAAAATACCCAAGATTGATGTAGAAGTCAGAAGTTCGCCGAATAGGAAATAACCCAATCCGGTAGAGAAAATAATTGTGCTGTAGGAAAGAATACTGACAATGATTGCACTGCCTCTGCCGTAGGCGCGTGTCATCGAAATTTGTCCAAGACTGCCAAAAACACCAATCGCACAAACATTTATAAACGTCTTTATATTTAAAGGCGAATAGCCGTGAATGAGCAACAATATGCCACCAATGACGCTACCCACCAGAGAGAAGTAGAACACCACTCGCAGCTCAGGCTCACCTGCACGCACTAATTTACCGACATTAAAATAGGCTAATGCCGTTAATAGTCCTGAAAGTAATCCCACTGCGGCGGCACTGGTTTCATTATTTGACGTGTCGGGATGCAGGAGAACCAAGATGCCTGCAAACCCGATAAATACCGAAAGTAATAATTTTATACTGAGCTGCTTTTTATTGGTGATAAAGGTGATAATGGACTGAAATATCGGATTGGTATAGCCCAGCGTCGTGGCGGTAGCAATCGGCAAATGTATCAGTGCATAGAAGCCACTGTACATGGCGAAATTGCCAATGACTGCGCGCTTCATATGAAGTTTGAAGTGGTTAGTTTTAAATCCTAACCTATTTATTTTAATGAAGAATAAAACAATCAGCATGTTGATAAAAGACCGATAAAAAATGATATCAATAAAGCCGACCTGATTGGCAACCAGCTTTACGCTCACGCCCATGAGGGCAAAGAACGCGCTTGCAATCAGCATCCAAAACGCAAACATAGTGACTCCATGTAGACTGCTTAGTGAGCTGAATTAACGGTTAACGGTAATTTATCTGCACAGGCAAAGAATACCAACATCTCGGCACCTGATGTTCCAGACTGCCCCTGATGCTCAATATCAACGGTATCAGTGAAAGAATCACCTTTATTGAAGGTTTTTCTCTGTCCTGTCTTTTTTAATACCAGTGTTACGTTTCCTTCAGTCATGTAAACGGCACTAATACACGGATGAGTGTGCCATTTCAGGACAGTATTGGGTTTTACTGTCACCCTCAGCATGGTTATTTGTGGCGTCCCGACGGGATAGGGGGCGTATTTTGTTCCTTCCCACGAACTGTCCGTTTTTAGCAGCGTTTCTTTAGTGATATCTTGATTATGGTTCTCTGCCGCCGTGGCAGTATTCGCTATTATTAGGCAGGCAATTAAAAATGACGCGATTTTGTACATG
Organism: Rouxiella silvae; assembly: GCF_002093625.1. GTDB lineage: Bacteria > Pseudomonadota > Gammaproteobacteria > Enterobacterales > Enterobacteriaceae > Rouxiella > Rouxiella silvae. The sequence continues at coordinate 130,098 of NZ_MRWD01000002.1, forward strand.
CTATCATTACCCTTATTATGTTTTTTATTAAAAGCCCGTTCAGAAGTTCGGGCTTATTCTCAATGAAATAGCGACTGGTTTATAAATTTGAAATTCGTTGTTCGAATTCAAAAGTACTGTCGGCATAGTATCTATTGGGTGGCGTATCGTTTCCAACTTCTATTTCAATCAGGAAAGGCCCGTCGTGGTCGTGGGCAACGTCGAGAGCCGCATCTAAATCTTCCAACGTGGACGCTCGTGCTGCCGTCACGCCAAGGCTGTGGGCAAAAGCCACCCAGTCATGATTAGGAAGCGCCGTATAGCCGGAGGATATGCCACGGTTGTGTAAAGTATCAATATACATTGCCCCGTGGGCGCTGTTGTTCATCACCACAAAAATGACCTTAATCCCATAGCGAGCTGCGGTTTGAATCTCCATGCCGTGCATCAGCATACAGCCGTCACCGGTGACGACCAGGCAGTCGTTTTCCGGCGCGGCCAATTTTATGCCAATACCCGCGCACACCGCCCAACCCATTGGCGCCAATGAGCTAGACGTATGATAGTCGCCACAGCCGTTAGACTGCCAATAATGCGCCATGAAAATTCGGTGAGCGCCGGAATCGACCACAACGTTGGTGTTACTCGACATATGCTGACGCAGGTGTTTAATCGCATCACCTGGATAAATATACTGTTTCTCGTTGATATTTTGTGAGGGAAGTTCGCTGCGCTTGAGGATAAGCGGCAAGTTATTTATTTTTTGCAGCCATTCCTTACGCCATTCTTTTACCTCTTCCAGCCGTGTGTCGTGCTCATCAACCGCGTTCACTAGGTGTTGCAGCGCACCGTTGAGATTCGAAAAAACCTGTACATCCGGCTGATAGTGCAAACAGGACTTTTCAAAGTCTTCATCTATTAATATCAGTCTTTTATTGCCATGCAGCTTTGGCGTCCAGTTTAGACTGTCCCGCTGGCTTAAATCACAGCCAAAGACGATCAGAACGTCGACATCTTCACCGTTAATCGTTTCTACCGCACGCGTATGTCCCGCGAAGCCATAAACGCCCAATGACAGGGTGTGTTCTTCAGAGAACGCACCTTTTCCCGACAGCGTAGTGGCGACGGGGATTTGATATTTTTCGGCAAGGTGATGCAGCAGTATGGCATCGCTACGGTTGTTTACGCGGTGACCGGCTAAGATAGCGACTTTAGATTTACCTAGAATATGCAGCTTTAAGACTTTCTCTAATGCTTTAATATCTATAGGAGATTCATAGCTGTCAGTGGGTTTCAGCGGCTTTAGCTGGGGATGCTCGGTCATTTTCTTTTTTTGAATATCTACCGGCATACTTAAATACGCTCGGCCTTTACGCTGAGTATTTAAGCTTATTAAGCTGCGCCTTAACTCATATTTAAGCGTGCTGCCATTCTTGATCTCAACTGCGGAGTTCAAGAGGGGCTTCACGATGGTTAATTCGTCTAAACCACTGTTGCTTCCGTCCTGAAAGGCTCCCTGCGCTTCATGATAGGTTGAGATGCCGCCTGCCAGATAGAGGACTGGGATTCGGTCTGCCTGTGCGGCGGCCATGGCGGGAATAAAGTTCATGGTTCCCGGACCTGAGATTGCCAGACAAACGCCAAATTTTCGGCTGGCTCGCGCATAGCCATCGGCCATAAATCCGCAGGCCGTTTCATGTGCACCAACGATACCTTTTATTTCAGAGCTATCAATCGCGTTAATAAACGGATAAATAAGTTTGCCCGGCACTAAAAATATGTGCTTTATATTATGTGACACCAATTCCTGAATAATAACTTCAGAATTGTTGCTTTCAGGTTTGGGGTGTTCGATAAATATAATTGCATTACTGTCATTTTCAGCTGCAGACAATGCAACGGAAGAGAGCGGTTTTTCTGCGTGAGTCTTCATGATTTATTTCCAAAATAAAAAATCAAAAATTATCAATAACAAAAGCGGACATAGATGCCCGTCATGATAGAAACGCGCAAATAACGCATCTCTGAATCTAATGTGCGGAATATCTAACCACAAAATGTTCCAATGCATGAAGATGCATGATCGCATCACATTGATGCATTTTTGCATCAATTAGGGTTTTACATCCTGACAGCAAACCCACTATCATAACGCCGAAAATTTGCTTGCCAGGGTTGATACGCGCGCCTTATCAATAAATAACCTTATCAATGCTCTCGAAAAGGACATTCAAAAATGAATTGGGACGACGCTCGTTTTTTCCTTGCACTTGCGCGATGTGGCACCTTGCGTAAAGCGGCAGGTCAGTTACTTGTCGATCAAGCCACGGTTGGCCGACGAATTACTGCATTAGAGGAGACTCTGGGGTCGAAACTTTTTATTCGTACGCCCAAGAATTTTTCCCTCAGCCCCTTAGGTGACGAATTACTCCCCGATGTGATTAAAATGGAAAACGCGATGCTTGCCATTAGTCGCAAAGCTTCCAACGGCGACGACAGCATGGGCGGGAATGTCAGCATCGCCACGACGGACAGCATGGCTGAGGTTTTCGTTATCCCGGCGTTGAAAAAACTTCGAGAGCAGTATCCTGAAATCACCGTGACATTGTTAACCTCGGTAAATATCTCGGATATTTCATACCGAAGCGCAGATATGGCGATTCGTGGCGCAAGGCCTGAAGAGAAAACGCTGATTATCAAGCGATTAGCTACCATTGAGATGGGGCTGTACACCACCGAGGAGTACATTCAAAAAAAAGGCATGCCTATTGAGGGTACTCAACTTCAGGGGCATGATTTATTGATGTTTCCCAGAGATTTAGTTCCAAGGCATTGGGACAATTTTTGTGGAGAAAGTCTCGTTAGCCCTAATGTGGTGCTCCAGTCAAATTCGCAAATACTTCTGCGCTCGGCAACGGCTCACGGTTTGGGCATTGGTTTGCTGTCTTCATTTATGGCAGATAAGGATCCTAAGCTCATTAGAGTGTTTCCGCAAAGCAGGGACTGGGTCGATATATGGCTGGTTTTACATCCGGACCTGAAACGCTCGGCCAGAATTCGAGCCGTGATTAAAACTCTGGAGGTTGAGTTTTCTAAACAACACGCCTGAACATCGCCTCTGGTTTAAAGCCCGCTCATTACTGAGGCGGGCTTGCGGGTAGAGTGATGCTGTTAGAACGAAGTGGTGACGCCAGCGTAGTAGGCTCGGCCCGGTTCGTTGTAGGTTGATGCGCCGTCATCTGCACGATAAATCGAGCGGTCGAACAGGTTGTTGATACCGCCGCTAATGCGCAGATTTTTATTGATGGTGTAGTTGGCACCAATGCCGACAATCGAGTATCCCCCGACCACGGTTTTCGACAAACCACCGGCTTCGGTTCTACTTTCAGGCGTTCCTCGCGGTTTCTGGCGTCCGTAGGTCGTCATGTTGGTATTGAGCGCCAACTTGTCGGTAACCTGCCAGTCCAATGAGGTATTGATGGTGTATTTAGGGATAATAGACAGCGGGTTGCCGGTCGATTTTTGCTTGGAACGGAACATGTAGGTCGCGTTGGTATTCCAGGTCAGCAGGTCTTCCACCACCGGAATTTTCACGTTGGCTTCCAACCCGTCGATCAGCGCTTTGCCGCCATTTTGCCACTGCAACACGTTCGCACCCGATGCCGTTTTACCTATCACATTCTCGCCTGAGATGATTTTATTTTTATAATCATTGCGGAAATAGGTCAGGCCCGCATTGACGCCGCTGTCGCTAAACTGAATGCCAACCTCTTTGTTAACGCTGACTTCAGCGTCCAAGTCTTGATTACCCAACAGATAGCAGCTTCCCGTAGGCACTGACAGCGGGCAGCCGTTGCCGCGCGTCTGCATCATGTAGCTAGGATTTGACTGATAGAGATTGGGCGCTTTAAATACGCGGGCGATACCAGCTTTCAGTTTGAACTTGTCGCCCAGGTCCTGCTGAATATTCAGACTCGGGCTAAAGTTGTTGCCAAATTGGGTATGGTGGTCAAAGCGCAGGCCTGGAATAAGCTTGGTTGCTCCTCCTGCGAAGTCCATGTTGTCTTCAAAATAGAGCGCGCCCAGGCTGGCGCTATTTTTACTTTTGCGTTCAGAACCTTTGGTGGAAACCCCGCCGACGTGGGTATCGGAGGAGGTAGTAAAGCTGGTCGACGCCGGATCCTCCAGCTCTTCACGCGTCCACTCGGTGCCGAGCGTCAGCATATTATCGGCGTAGAAATCGAACGGAATATACACTTCACCGTTGGCGCGATAATTTTGCAGTCGACTGGTGGAGTAGTTTTGTGCATCGGTAATACGCCCCTCGCCGCTGCCCGCCATACCTTCATCAAGACGGGTATTATTGGTTTTCTCGTACGAGAAATTAAGCTTTGACTGACCCCAGTCCCAAATACCGTTGTGGGTGATGCCGTAGTTTTGACGATATAATCGGTTGGTTTCTGCACCCGATTGAGCCAAATTGCTGGTGGTGGCGCTGCTGGTGCTGTACTGCGTGTCCCCGGCATAAATATTGCCCTGCCGGCTGTAGCCCGCTTCGAAATCGATGATTTGATTGGGGGTCATTTTCCAGGAAAATACGCTGTTGATGTCGCGGTTGCGCACGCCTTCGCGTCCCGCCGCCTGCGATCCGTTCTCAACGGTGTTGATATTCCAGCTGTCAGAATCGGTTTTATTAATATTGCCGTATAGACGCATGGTCAGGCTGTCGTCATCACTCAGCGGGCCACTGAGGCTAAAGTTGGCTCGTTTAGTGGCACCTTCTTTGTCGCTTTCAGGTTGGTTGGTAAAGAGCGACAGAGAGCCGGTCCAGTCGTTAGTTGGACGTTTGGTTATAATGTTCACCACGCCGCCCGCCGCACCTGAACCGTAGTGAGCGGCAGCGGGGCCGCGCAGCACTTCAATGCGTTCAACCATTTCAGGCGGCACCCAGTTAGTATCGCCACGGGTGTCGCGCTCGCCGCGCCAGCTGTAACGCACGCTGTCTCGTGACCTGACCGGATTGCCGTCGATCAGAATCAACGTATTTTCCGGACCCATACCACGAATATCAATCTGGCGGTTGTTGCCACGACTGCCTGATGCGCTGTTGCCGGTGAGGTTGACGCCTGGCATTTTGCGGATGATATCCGAAAGATCGTTAACCGGCGGGGTGCGTTTTATATCCTCGGCGGTAATAATTGACGCACCGGCCTGTTGTTTAAGCTCCTGCTCGGCGGTCTCGCGAATAACGAGGATGTCTTCACCCTCTTTTTCACGATCTTTGTCTTCATTTATATTGGCGGCGCTGGTGCTGCTTATAAAGCCCATGAGTAAAATAGCAAGGGCAGTTTTTTTATGATCCATTGAGGTATTCATTTAATTATCCGATTGAAAATAAAAAACTCATTTTTAAAATTTTAATAATTATTATTTATTGCGTCGGCTGGCCTTAATAGGGACAGGTCCTTTACAGCGCGAAGCGATTTCTCCTCAATAAAGAGGATAATTGCGGGCTCACATTTTCAAATCACTAACGTGTTGCCCCGCCAACGGCGCTGACTCGCTGGCTGGCGGGAACGGGGTATGCTTATTTAAAGGTAACGCGAACTACGTCGTCTGGGCTTGTTGCCTCTTTCTTGCGGCTCGATTCCTGCTTCACGCTGACGTACAGTGTTTGGCCGTCGGGTGAAATGGCCAGGCTCTGCGGATGGGTCGGCATATCCAGCGTCTCCAGTACCTTGTAGCTCTCGGCATCGATTACGCTGACTTTTCCTGCATCGCGATGGGTCACATACACTTCATTGCGTGCGGGGTTAAACAGCACCGCCAAGGATCCGGGCACGGCGATTTTATGCAGCACTTTGCCGCTTTGCGTATCAAGCACCAAAACATTGGCTTCTTGAGAGTCAGTGACAAATGCGCGATGTTTGGCCGTATCAAGGCTGAGGTTTAGATAGAAGTGCTCACCCGGATTGTCGATTTTGACGCGCGATATTACTTTATTGGTTTTAGTGTCGAGAGTGATGAATTCGCCATCGCCGTTGGTGACGTAAAGTCGCGATGCTTTGGTATCAATGGCCAGACCGGTGGCCATTTTGCCGACGCCTTCAATGGTGTGGCGCAGGGTCAGGTTTTCACCGTCAACCACCCAAATCACGCTTTCTTTGCCCAAACCGCCGACGTAGAGCGTATTCGTCGCTTCATCAACAACCAGCTCGCGCGGCGCCAGAGGGCGCTCTTTCTCTGTACGTGGACGGCTATCCAGCACTAACTCTTTTTTGACCTGATTGGTTTTAGCATCAATCGACGTCACCGCGCTGCTGGTGGTATTGCCCAAGAATACGGTATTGGTTGTGTTATTTAGCGCCATGCCGAAGGGCTTTAAGGTGGTCGTAATCGACTGGTTTACCGCCAGACTTACGGGGTCAAGGCGGTAAACCACGCCGGCTTTCTCTTGGCGACCCTGCGAAGAAGCGACAAACAGGGCATTTTGGCTGGCGCTGTAGGCCAATTCATAAACGCCTTTACCGACCGCTTTTCTCTCCACTGAAATCTGACTGTTCGCCAGCAGTGAGGATGAGAAAAGGAGTGAGGTCAGCAGCAGTGCTGAGGTGATTCCTGCTTTCGCCGGTGCAAAACGAGATGACATCATTTTCTCCATAAAATAATAAGCTTCCCTAACTGTCTCGAGTTTCTCTGGACGTACAAGTCGGCCGAATGGAAACCCTGTCTGTTAGACAGAGGGCTGATTTTGAGTGGTAATAATTATCATTATCTACTGCTAATGGGAAGCATTATCATTAATTTCGTGAGTAAATGTTAGAAATTATTTCATTAATAAGGTGCGCCATTCATAAATTGCACCAATTTATCGCGCAGCATTGCCTGTTTTGGCGTTATATATTCATAAAAGATATATATATCCAATAAATGAAATTATAAAGACATAAGCGCATCGGTATACTGCCGATAAGAGTCACCACACACTGTTTGTTTTCATCCTATTGAAGGGTTCATCGATGCGCAAAATGATTAAAAAAACCAAAACAAACTTGAATCGCGCTTTCCTGCTGGCGGCAACCACGGCCGTACTTATTACCAGCGGCGCGCTGGCTCCTCTGTCGGTTGCACATGCGGCGGATAAAACCTCAATCAAAGTTGGCATCATGAGTGGGGAAGACGAAGACATCTGGCGTGAAGTGGTTAAAATCGCGGCGGACAAGGGCCTGACAGTAAAAACCGTGGTCTTTAACGATTACAACCAGCCAAATGAAGCCCTGCAGGAGGGTGAAATTGACGCCAATGCCTTCCAGCACCAGCCGTTCCTGAATAATCAAATTAAGGTCAATCACTACGACATCGTACGAGTCGGTGACACCGCCGTGTGGCCGATTGGCCTGTATTCGAAGAAAGTGAAATCGGCGAAAGACTTCAAAGACGGTGCGGTGATTGGTGTGCCAAACGATCCCTCTAACGAAGCGCGTGGGCTAGTTCTGCTCCAGGAAGTAGGGCTTATCAAGCTCAAACCAGGGGCCGGTATTGCGGCTACCACGGCTGACATTATCGACAATCCGCGTCATCTCAAAATCAAAGAGCTGGATTCGGGCATTATCGGTCGCTCGGTTCCTGACCTTGATGCTGCGGTTGTTAACACCGACTGGGCACTGAAAAGCGGTTTGACCGTCAAGGATCGTATTGCGCAAGAGCCGGTGAAGAACAACCCATACACCAACTTTATTGCGGTCAAGAAAGAGAATGTGAACGCGGCTTGGGTGAAAACGCTGGTCGGTGCCTATCAGAACGACAAGGTGAAGGTCGTATTTAACAATGTCTATAAAGGCACTGGCGTAACGACGTGGTAGGCAACTAAAGGCCGTGAAGGAATAAAGCTATGACAGTAATCTCTGAGACCGGGGTGCATTTCACCGCCAACTCTTCGGATAAGAAACTCTCAACAGGGGCGGCACCTCACCGCGCCGGTAGCGTGGCCCGAGAGCCCTCATCCGCAGAGTCCGAAGACGTGGTACGCCTGCTGCGTGTCAATCGTCGGTTTGGCAATACGCAGGCACTCAAGGATGTGTCATTGACCGTTAAACGCGGTGAGATAGTCGGCATTATTGGCCGCAGCGGCGCAGGGAAATCGACTCTGATCCGCTGCCTGAATGGACTTGAACGTCCAGACGACGGCACTATTGAAATTGAAGGCAGTCCGATAACGGGCCTGAATGAAAAAGAGCTGCAGTCGGTGCGCAGTCGCGTCGGCATGGTTTTTCAGCATTTCAATCTGTTATCGGCCAAAACTGTCGAGCAAAACGTGGCACTGCCGCTAAAAATCGCCGGTTATGACAAGGCAAAACGCCGGGCGCGAGTGGCAGAGCTGCTGGCGCTGGTCGGTCTAGAGGATAAAGCACAAAGTTATCCTGCGGCCTTGTCCGGTGGACAAAAGCAGCGCGTAGGGATTGCTCGCGCGCTGGCGGCGAGTCCTGCGCTGCTGCTGTGTGATGAAGCGACTTCCGCACTGGATCCAGAAACAACACGTTCGATTTTGGCGCTATTGCAGTCCCTCAATCAGAAACTCGGTATCACCGTTTTACTGATCACTCATGAAATGGAAGTCATTAAAAAGGTCGCGCATCGTGTAGCGGTGATTAACGCGGGAGAAATCATCGAGCAGGGGCCGGTGTGGCAGGTTTTTGCCCACCCACAGGCCGAACTGACCCGAACGTTGCTGAGCGGACTGCTGCCGCAACTGCCGGAAGCACTGTCCGAACGCCTGACGCAGTCTCGCGCGGGCGAGGCCATTTATAGTGTGCATTATGCCGCTCAGGACAGTGCAGGACAGGAGCAGCAGGGCGAGATCCTGACCCGTTTCGCCTCCGAGCTTGCTGGTCATTTTCGTCTGATTCAGGGCGGGGTCGACCATATTCAGCACTACGCCGTAGTGCGTTTTTTCATTGCGGTGCCGGTAGACAATACCGACGCAGAGCAGACTATTTTACACTGGCTGCAGCAGCACCAGGCGCAAGTGGAGCTAATAGGCTATGTCACCCGTAATGCTTGATTTACTGATTAATGCGATTGAAGAAACGCTGTTGATGACGGCAGTTTCCGGTCTATTTTCATTGGTGGCTGGTTTACCGCTGGGTCTGATTCTGGTGATGACCGCGCCCGGCGGAATTTCTGAAAATAGTCTAATAAACCGTTCATTGGGGCTGGTGATTAACGGCTTTCGCTCGTTGCCGTTTATTATTTTGCTGGTGGCATTGATCCCCGTTACCCGTTTTCTGGTTGGCACCTCATTAGGCACTTGGGCGGCGATGGTGCCACTTTCTATCACCGCTACGCCCTATTTTGCGCGCGTGGCCGAGGTTTCATTGCGTGACGTTGACCGCGGGCTGATTGATGCCGTACGCGCGATGGGTGCCAGCAAGCTGCGCATCGTCTGGGACGTGCTGATTCCCGAGGCGCTGCCGGGCATTTTATCCGGTTTTGTCGTCACTCTGGTGGCGCTGATTGGTGCCTCGGCGATGGCTGGAGCCATCGGTGCCGGTGGGTTGGGTGATTTGGCTATTCGCTATGGTTATCAACGCTTTGAAACATCGGTAATGGTGCAGGTTATTGTGGTGCTGATTATCATGGTCTGTGGTATTCAGTGGATTGGTGACCGCATCGTGGCAAAGGTCGATAAACGCCACGCCTGAGGTTTTATTCTCTAAAAATTTGTCTTAACGCCTAAACCGGTCGCCTGAAAACGACCGGTTTTTTCGTATTTCTCCTGAGTGAATAACGTTATAAAAATAGATGAACAAGTAACGTGGCCAACTGCGGTAAACTCAGTGATTCATAAAAATTTCAGAATCCATCGCCATGACAACAAACCACAATCTCGCCGTGATGCACTGGGGCACCTATCGCGTAACTACCACTGAAGGGGCGTTGACCGCAATCGACCCGGTTGAGTGGGACCGCAATCCGTCGGCCATTGGTAAATCGCTGGTTGGCGCAGTTGACGGGCCAAGTCGTATTCGTCGCCCCGCCGTACGTCTCGGATATTTGCAGCACGGCCGCGACTCGCGTCATGGGCGCGGCAAAGAGCCGTTTGTTGAAGTGAGCTGGGATACCGCGCTTAAACTGGTTGCCGATGAGCTGACGCGAGTGAAGAAAGCCCACGGCAATGAAGCGTTTTATGCTGGGTCCTACGGGTGGTCAAGCGCGGGTAGATTTCACCATGCTCAGAGTCAACTGCATCGCTTCTTTAACCAACTGGGCGGCTACACCGGCAGCACCAATACTTACAGTCTGGCCGCCGCAGAGCGCCTTTTGCCGCACATTATTGGCGACCTTGACGTGTTGCAAAAACAGCATACTCACTGGCCAGTATTGGCGGAACACTGTGAGCTGTTTGTCGCGATTGGCGGGCTGCCGCTGCGTAATGCGCAGGTCAACGGCGGCGGTGCCAACGACCATTCGCTCAAGCACTGGCTTGGTCAGATGCAGCAAAATGGCACCCAATTCATTAACGTCAGCCCGGTCAAGAATGACCTCTCTGGCGTGACGAATGCAGAATGGCTCTCTTTGAAACCCGGCAGCGATACGGCACTGCTGCTGGCGTTGAGCTATGTGCTGATTGAAGAATCGCTGTACAACGACGCCTTTGTGAACAGTCATACCGTAGGATTTTCCCCGTTTAAAGCCTACTTATTGGGTCAACAAGACGGCGTGGCAAAAACGCCTGCGTGGGCGGCGGCGTTGACCGGCGTTGATGAAGACACTATTCGCCAATTGGCGCGTAAAATGACGACCAAACGCACGATGATCAATATCGCCTGGTCGTTGCAGCGCGCAAGACAGGGTGAGCAGACGTTTTGGGCAACGGTTGCGCTGGCGGCGCTGATTGGCCAGATAGGTACGCATGGCGGCGGTCTGGGGTTTGCCTATGCTTCAACCAATTTGGCGGGGGCTCAGCGACGTACTTTCTCCGGCCCGCGTTTCCCCGCGGGGCACAATGCGATAAGTGATAAAATCCCAGTAGCACGGCTGTCCGACATGCTGCTCAACCCCGGCGGTGACTACCAGTTTGACGGACAGGATTGCCGTTATCCAGACATTCGCGTGGTTTACTGGGCCGGCGGTAATGCCTTTCATCATCATCAGGATTTAAATCGCCTGGTTGACGCGTGGCGTCAGCCTGACACGGTTATTGTTCATGAGCAGTATTGGACCTCGCAGGCGAAGTTTGCCGATATCGTGTTTCCAGCGACCACCTCGCTTGAGCGCGAAGACATCGGCAGCGCCAGCAACGATGGTTTCATGATAGCGATGCGCCAGCACATTGCGCCGCAGGGGGAGTCTCGTGATGACTACGCCATTTTTAGCGCGCTGGCCGAGCGACTCGGCTTTGGCGAAAGCTTTACCGAGGGGCGCGACGCTGCCGCCTGGATACGCCACCTGTATGAAGGTTCCATGCCGCGCGCGCAGGCCGACGGTATTGAGCTGCCGCCGTTTGACGAGTTCTGGCAGCGCGGCAAACTCGAATACGCCTTGCCGGATGAGCCGCAGATTTTCCTGAAAGCGTTTCGTGACAACCCCGAGGCCTCGCCGCTGACGACACCGTCCGGAAAAATCGAAATCTTCTCGCAAACAGTGGCCGATTTTGGCTATGAGGAGTGCCCGGGACACCCATTTTGGTATGAAAAAGAGGAAGCAAAGCAGCGCGAAATCACCGCCAACTGGCCTTTGCATCTTCTTTCAAGCCAGCCGCGCACCCGCTTGCATAGTCAATACGATCACGGCAGCGTGAGTCGCAGCAGTAAAGTACAGGATCGCGAGCCGCTGTGGCTTCATCCGCACGATGCCGCCGCGCGGGGCATTATCGAAGGCAGCGTAGTGAAGGTGTTTAACCACCGTGGCGCTATTTTAGCGGGTGTCCACCTAAGTGAAGACGTCAGGCCGGGCGTGGTGCAGATGGCGACCGGCGCCTGGTATGACCCCCAGGATCCGCAAAAAAATGGCTCCCTCGACAAGCACGGTAATCCGAACGTATTGACTGAAGACAGCGGCAGTTCGCGATTAGGGCAGGGGTGCAGCGCACAAAGCTGTTGGGTAGAAATTGCGGCGTGGAGTGAAGAACTGCCGCAGGTGACAGCCTTCCAGCCGCCGCAGTTTGTGACCGGTGAGATTTAAACGCTCAAAGAGGGGGACTCCGTTCCCCCTCATCGACGACATCAGTCGAAATTCTCGCCGTACAGTCCTATCAATCTTCGCACAACGCCGTTGGTCCAGCCAAAGCCGTCCTGCAGCGGGTATTCACCGCCGCCACCGGCGCGCGAGTTATCGCCTAAAATGTGGTATTTCTCGATAAGCTTATTATGCTTCTGATAAAACTGATTTACCGTTTTTAACCAGCTGCGGGCAATCTGGTCGCCCAGCGCGTCATTGCCATACATTTTAAAGCCCTGAATCGCCATCCATTGCAAGGGCGCCCAGCCGTTAGGTTTATCCCACTGTTCGCCTGTCTCATATTCGGTGGCCATCACGCCACCCGGCGTAAGCAGGCGGGTGCGCACTGCGTCGGCCAATCTTTCCGCCTGACTGTGCGTCGCGAGGCCGACGTAAAGCGGCACCACACTGGCCGCTGAAAACAGCGCCATACGCTGGCGATACCAGTCATAGTCGCGGAAACAGCCTTGATCTTCGTCCCAAAGATAGCTGTTCATTGCAATTCTTCTCGCCTCGGCTCGCTGACGGAACAGTGCCTCAGTGTCTTTTTCGCCTTTCGGAGCCGCAATATTAGCAATGGTACTTTCAAGTTTATAAAGGAAGGCGTTGAGGTCAACGGGTATAAAGTTGGTCGTACGGATGCTGGCAAGACGACCTGCATCGCGCAGCCAGCGAGACGAATAGTCCCATCCTGATGCAGCCCCAGCCCGCAGGTCGCGATAGACTTGATTTGCCGGACGGCTAGAATGTTTCGCCGTCTCGACGTCTTCACGCCAAGATTCATCACGCGGCGTATCCCTGTCATCCCAGTAGCGATTCAAAAACGCCCCATCGGGCATTCTCACCACGTGGCGATAGGCCTGATTGGGTGCCAATGATTCAGAACCATCCATCCAGAATTCGTATTCTTTTATCAGATGATCATAATATCTGTGCGCGCCGCGTCCGCCGTCTTCTTCAAAAAGCTCGACCATAAGGGCAAACACGGGCGGCTGGGATCGGCTCAGGTAGTAGGTACGATTGCCGTTAGGGATATGTCCATAAATCTCGATCATCCACGCGAAATTGTCAGCCATGGTTCGTAACAGGTCGTGCCTGCCGCTTTCGGCCAGACCGAGCATGGTGAAGTAGGAATCCCAATAATACGTTTCACCAAAACGTCCGCCGGGGACCACGTAGGCCTGCGGCAGCGTAAGCAGTGAGGACCACGGAATATGATCTTCTGGTTCTCGCGTCAGTACAGGCCAGAGATTATCGATATGTTCCTTCAGCGTGTCCCCAGGATTTGAGACGTAATCGCTGCTGCGGTGTGCAGTCAGCCAAAAGTGCTGCGCCACGAAGTTTTTCAGACTAAAGCCGGGATGCTTTTTAACCTTACGATAGCGAACAAGGATGTCGAGCGGGTCCATTTTGGGCGCGCAGTCGGGAAAGGTTTTGCTGTCTTCAAAAATGTGTGCGGACTGTACGTCCTCAAAAAGTTCTAAATAACGGTCTGCGGGCGTTAACGCATCCGAATTGGGCAGGCCTTCAATCATTTCTGGCTCAGGCTCTGCATCCATCATTCTTTCTAAAATCAGCTCAAGCGGCTCTAAATCGACAGGGTGGTTTGGGTCTATTTCAAATTCCACTGGCTCAATAACAAGTAATTTAGAGTTGTGCATTAGCGACAAACCTCTTTATTGTATTCTAAATTTACGGAGTGAATTCCGTGCTTATATCCCTTAATTGTAGACAATTGCGTCGTCAATTACGCCAAAAGCGTGCTGTACGTCACGTTTTTTACACGAGTTTACATCGGTACTAAATTTCGGTAATTCGGTAACTTACTCTTTGTAATAGGTAAAATGCGCTAACTACAATCAATTTCCGCACTCTATTTAAATCCGTTTGGTTTGCAACCAGTTATTAATAGCCCGGGTTAACGGGCTATTTTTAGGGGGGTAATTTTATCAGGATGCTTCGTGCGTTAAGGCATCATGACCTTTACTGTTCAACACAATGGCCTGCAAATCATCGACATAATTTTTACCCCACTGCTCAATGTCATTTTCACGCAGCAGCGCCATCATTTCGTTATAGCGCGAAATGCGTTCCTCAAGCGGCATGGTTAGCGCCTGATCCAGCGCTGCCGCCACTTCATCTCTGTCGTAAGGATTGACGATAAGCGCGGCGGATAACTCATTGGCTGCACCGGCGAAGCGCGACAGCACGAGCACGCCCGGATCGGCCGGGTCCTGAGCCGCAACGTACTCCTTCGCAACCAGGTTCATACCGTCGCGCAGTGGCGTGACCAGGCCAACATCGGTCAAGCGGAACAGTTTCATCAACAGACGGCGGTCGAAATGCTGATTGAGATAGAACAACGGCGTGCTGTTCAGTGAGCCATATTTGCCGTTAATGCGCCCAACTTCCATTTCGAGCTGATGGCGCAGGTCCTGATAGGCCAGTACGTCACCGCGCGAGGTGGGGGCGATTTGCGAATAGCGAACTTTGCCGCGATGCTGCGGAAAGTTTTCGAGCAAGGCTTCGAATGCGAGAAAGCGCTCAGGCAAGCCCTTGGTGTAGTCCAGCCGCTCGCAGGAGATAATATTTTGCACGTCACCCAACTCGCGCTTCATTTCGGCCATTTTAGGCGGCAGCGGCCCTTCGGCCATCTCTTTAATACTGTCGGGCGCAATGCCTATTGGATAGACCTCGGTCCTGAAAGTATTGCCAAAGGCCTGATGGATCTGCCCGGCAGTTTGCGCGACCTCACTGAGCTGGCTGACGTTTTCAAGAAATGCGCTGCGATCGCTTTCCGTTTGGAAACCAAGCAAATCATATTCGCACATCATTTTTAACAGCTCTTCGTGCGTGGGCAGTGCAGTAAAGATTTCTGGCGTAGGGAAAGGAATATGCAGGAAGAAACCGATACGATTGGTCACGCCCAGTTTACGCAACGCCGCCGCAAACGGCAGCAGGTGATAGTCGTGGATCCACAGAATATCATCAGGTTTAATCAGCGCCTGCAGCTGTTTGGCAAACAGGTCGTTGACTCTGCAATACCCGTCCCACGCCTCGCGCTGAAACTGCACCAGGTCAATGCGATAATGGAAAGCGGGCCAGATAACGGCGTTGGAAAACTGTAGATAATAAAGATCATAATCGTTCTGATTAAGGGGAACGGTGGCGTAGGTGATGCCATCGTTTTCTACCAGACTCAGTTCGTCTTCTTCCTCACCGGAGATTTCGCTTATCTCTCCGCTCCAGCCAAACCACACGCCGGACGTATTTTTCAATGCATCTAGAATACCTACGGCAAGCCCGCCTGCGCTGGCTTTGGACTTGTTAGGAATGGCAATACGGTTAGACACTACAACTAAACGACTCATAACCTTGACCCCTTACCCACGGTATTTTGCTTAGTACTTTGTTCAATGTTTTGTTTAAGTAACGACAATATTTCATCCAGCCACGTGTAAACATCCGCAACCTGTTTAAGGCGATAACGGGCATGGCTCTTGCCTACGCCAACCTTCACTGAAATTCCCTGCATTGCGTTAACAGCCTGAAAGCCTTTCTCATCGGTGAGGTCATCACCTATAAAAACGGGCGTACGGCCAATAAACGGCGACTGCTGCATAAATGTCTTAATCGCCGCGCCTTTGTCCGCTCCCAGCGGTTTTATCTCAACCACACACTTACCGGGTTGGAGGGTAAGTTGAGGAAACTGTGCAATGGCAGATTCTGCCAGGGCTAACACCTGATGCTGATAGGCCATTGCCTGGCGATAGTGCAGGGCAAAGGCCATACCTTTTGCCTCCAGCAGTGTGCCGGGCATCGCGGACATCTCCTTTTCCAGCATAGCCAGAAGTGGGGTAGCAATTTCAGCCGGCAACGTGGTGCGTTGAAGATGGCCTTGAGCATCGCGCATCTCGGCGCCGTGAACGCCCGCCATTGGCAGTGACAGCGGCGAAGCCAACTGGTCCAGCTGTTCGATCGAACGCCCAGAAACCAGCGCCACCGCACCCTCACAGGCTGTGGACAGTGTCTGCATGTTATCAAGTACGTGAGAAGGAATGGTCACATCGTCAGGCTCCGGTATCAACTCTGCCAGAGTGCCATCGACATCAAAAAAGAAGGCATATCGGCCACCTTCTAACGCGGGAAGGGGCGGTGTTTCTGCCGTATTATCCTGTGTAACAGTGGTCAAAATAGTTCTCCTGCCTGCATGGTTTACGTAAAACGAATCGTGTTACGTGAGTAATTTCTGCGAGCGTTGGCCGCAGTAGCATTCAGGGCGCGTCAAGTCAGGTTGCTGAAAGAAATATCACGGGGGGCTCGTTCACCATCGCCACAGCCAATAGCAAAGAAATAATAAATTCTGACGGCAATCACCGCAAAAATAGGTTAAAAATATACAGCGGCTTTTAATTAAATATCTGTCAGATAAATCTGTTAATAGCACGCTAACGACTTATTTTTTTAAAATAAAAACAACAACCTGAATGTGAATACCCTGAGGTTTAAGTGTAGTCGATGTCGGCGTATTTTCCATTTTCCGCGTCTAAAGCAGGCACCATCGGCTGCAAAATGAGTGCAGAACACTTGATTGGAGTCTACTTACCGTGATAGTGAATAAATCATCAAACGTGAGTCATCGACGGGGTGCAGACGTTCTTTTAGAAACGCTGCACAGCGAGGGCGTAGAGTACATTTTCGGCAATCCCGGCACGACGGAGCTGCCGTTGATGGATGCGCTTTTACGCAATCCAGCGCTGAAATATATTCTGGCACTGCAAGAGGCAAGCGCCGTTGCCATGGCGGATGGCTACGCGCAAGCCTCGGGAAAACCGGGCTTTTTGAATCTGCATACCGCAGGTGGCCTGGGGCACGGTATGGGTAATTTGCTTAATGCCAAAGTGTCGCAAACGCCGCTGGTGGTCACGGCGGGGCAGCAGGACACGCGGCATTCAATCAGTGATCCGCTGCTGTATGATGATCTGATAAGCATTGCTTCACCGGCGGTAAAATGGGCGCAGGATGTTTCAAACGCCTCGCAGCTGCCAGTGCTGTTACGCCGCGCTTTTCACGATGCCAACGCGGCACCGAGTGGCCCGGTATTTCTCTCGTTGCCGATGGATATTATGGATCAACTGACCGACGTCAGCATCGGCGAAGGTTCTGACATTGACAGGCGAGCGATCGGCGGTTCTTTACCGCGGCTGGCTCAGGTTTTAGCACAGTGTACGCCCGGCAAGTTGGCGATTATCGCCGGAGATGAAATTCACACCAGCCACGCGACGGCTGAAACTATCGAAGTTGCCGAACTGCTGGGTGCCCACGTCTATGGGTCATCCTGGCCCTCACGCATTCCCTATCCCACATCACATGCGCTTTGGCGCGGCAATATGCCGACCACGGCGGCCGGAATAGCCGAGATCCTCAAGAACTACGAGGCAATTTTCGCGCTGGGTGGCAAGTCATTGATCACGATTTTGTATAGCGAAGGCCCAGCAGTTCCGGAGGGTTGCAGCGTTTACCAGCTTTCTGCCGATGTGAACGATTTAGGGCGATCGTATGCCACCAAGCTTTCCATCGTTGGCGATATCAAGGCCTCGCTGACTGCCTTTTTGCCAGCGTTGAAAGAAGCGACTGATGCCCATCGTCAACGGTATCGCGCCTTAATCAGCCAGGCAGCGGATGAGCGAAAATATGCTCGCGAACAGTTGGAAATCAGCGTGGCTGAAAAATTCTCTTTACCGACCATCGCGCCAATTGTTGCCGCGCATGAGGTGGTGAGGGCGATTGGGCCCGATGTGGCGATTGTTGATGAAGCGCTGTGTGTTTCACCGCTGGTACGTAAGTTTTTAACCAGCCACAATTCAGGGCAGTATGCCTTTATGCGCGGTGGAGCATTGGGTTGGGGCATGCCCGCTGCTATTGGTTATTCTTTAGGGCTTGGCAAGCAGCCGGTTGTTTGCCTGGTAGGAGACGGCGCGGCTCTGTACTCTCCGCAGGCAATGTGGACGGCGGCGCACGAGAATTTGCCGATTACCTACGTGGTCATGAATAATCAGGAATACAATATTCTGAAAAATTTTATGCGCAACCAGGCGCACTACTCTTCGGCGCAGACCAATACTTTTATCGCGATGGATATCGTTAACCCGTGCATTGATTATTTGGCTTTGGCCCAGTCTATGGGATTGCCGGCCCAGCAGATCCGTCACGCTGGTGATATTGCGCCGGCTATTGAGGCGGCAATTGCCAGCGGACGGCCAAATTTGATTGAAGTGATCGTTAGCGCCAATTAAATCCGACCGGTTGAAAGTAAAAAGCCCGCGCAAGTTTCCTTGCGCGGCTAAAAAGACGTCACTCGAAAAGGGACGCTCTGCGCTGCCTAAGCTGTTTATAACGACGAGGGAGAATACAAGCCATCATGACATATCCATGATGCCCACTTCGGTCTCTTTCCTCTCGGTAATATGTAGGTAGCGACTTAATAACAGACCTATAACCAGCAGGCCCATAATAGAAATCGCCACAGCGTTCCAGCCGATTGAAGCAAAAACATAGCCATTCAGATAACCTATAATTGCCCCACCCGCGTAGTAACACAGGAGATAAAATGCGGTGGCTTGCCCTTTAGCATGCGGAGCATGAGAGCTGACCCAGGTCAATAATGTGGAATGTGATGAGAAAAAGGCCACAGAGAAGCAGATAATACCTAAAATAAATATTGGCAGGGTGGGGGAAATAAACGTCATCAACGCGCCGCATAACATCATTATCAACAACAGGCTTAATGTATTCATTGAACCATAACGCATGGCCATTTTCGCTGAGAAGGGGGCCGCAAAAAAAGTGAGTGAAAAACTGATCGGAATAAGAGCGATCAGTGAATAAGGCAAGTGGTAAGGTTTGCCATGAAGATGGAAGGCCAGAAAGTTGAATGCAGAGGTGAAAGACCCAAAAATAATAAATCCAATAATAAAGCAGGCAGATATTTTAATATTAGTAAAATGTTCCCGTCCACCCTTTAACATCTGTGTCAGGTTAAGAGAAGGCGATGCGGTAAAATTTTTGGATGCGGGGAGAAAGATAAATACTAACAACGCCATCAGAAGCAAAACAGCGCTGAAGAAGCAGAAAATACTTCCTACAGAAATATGCTCCATCATCAGCGTTGCCAATACACGCCCAGACATACTTCCCAGTGAATTTCCAAAGATGAAGTAACCGGTGACGACCCCCGCTAATGCAGGTGAAACCTCTTCTGTAATGTAAACTGTAACGGCAGCGGTAATGCCACTGACGGCAATGCCCAACAAAGCACGATAAAATACCAATACGTGCCATGATGACGTCGTCGCGCAAAGTAACGTCAGAATACCCCCAGCGAGCAGTGAAAAAACAATGATCTTTTTCCGTCCAAAACGGTCTGATAAACTGCCGCTAAACAGCATGGCGAAAGCCAGGAAACCCACTTCTGCCGATAAGATTAAACCTACTTGGTTTAAAGGAATATTATACACTTCACTCAATTTTGGTAATAAAGCCTGAATGGAATAGAGTGAAGCAAGTTCTGCCAAGCCGGATAAGGGTAAAATCAGCAGTAATGGGATATAGCGCCAAAGGCTATTATTAGCTAAGTACTTGTTCATTTACTTCTCCCGTGGGTTTCAGGATTAATGATAAAGGTAATCACTGAGGTTTAACCTGACATCTTCAAAGCCTATTAAAAAACCATTTTTTTATTATTGATATTCATCACATATTTTTTTACGTCTGTATTTAATGCGTGTTTAAATGAATTACGATCCGTGCAGTTAATTTCAATCACAACAGGGGTTGCATGAATTATTATAATTAAGGCAAGAGAGGTTAGTCACATTTATCTTAATAAAAGCGGAGGTAAATAAAGTTAAAAATAAAAGCCTTATTATCTATGGAGATGCAGTATGCACGATTCGTGTTTGTTATAACCACGTATGTGCACCACGGTTTATATTTCATTTTCTTAAAGCATGAGTATTATTAAAAATAAAGCACTCTGCCAAGGTGCTTTCCCTTTAAACCGGCACCAAGGTGAATTTCAATGTCTGCTAAAACGCTTTACGATAAAATTGTCGATTCCCACATTGTTCGTCGGTTGGATGATGAAGGGAGTGTCCTCCTTTATATCGACCGTTCGATCCTCAATGAATATACCAGTCCGCAGGCTTTTAGCGGACTCCGTGAAGCCAACAGAAAGGTATGGAAACCTTCGGCTACGCTTTTGAACGTTGATCACGTCAATCCCACACGGCCTGAAAGAACGCCTGAAATGACCGATCCCGGCGGGGAGCTTCAGGTGAGATATTTTGAAGAAAACAGTCGTGATTTTGAGATGGAACTCTTCGACGTTATGGATAAACGCCAGGGAATTGAACATGTTGTTGCTCATGAACAGGGACTGGTTATGCCGGGCATGGTGATCGCCGCAGGAGATAGTCATACGACAACCTACGGCGCTTTTGGCGCTCTGGGATTCGGCATTGGGACGTCTGAAATTGAGCACATGCTGGCCACACAGACCTTGGTATATAAAAAGCTTAAAGCGATGCGCGTGTTGGTTCAGGGAAAACTGCCTGCCGCGACCGTAGCAAAAGATATCATCATGTTGTTGATTGAGCAGATTGGAGCCGATGGTGCCACAGGTTACGCGATTGAATTTTCTGGCCAGACTATCGCCGATCTTAGCGTTGAAGGACGCATGACGATATGCAACATGGCGGTGGAGGCCGGTGCCAGAGGGGCGTTTATGGCGCCAGACGAGAAAGTATTTAGCTATATTCAGGATGCGCCGCGTGTGCCAAAAGGCGCGCTATGGGAACAGGCAGTGGATCACTGGCGGCAGCTACGCAGTGACGACGACGCGATATTTGATAAAGAAATTACGCTGAACTGTGCCGATATGGCGCCGAAGGTGACGTGGGGAATTAGTCCAGACCAGGCGGGAAGTATTACAGACCGTGTGCCCAATCCGGCAGATGAAAAGAACCTGTCTAAAAAGCGTGATATGGAAATGGCGCTACGCTACATGGACCTAAAACCTGGGACGCCATTTACTCAAATTCCTATCACTCATGCTTTTATCGGCTCCTGCACCAATGGCCGCATTGAAGATCTTCGTGAAGTTGCGAATGTGCTAAAGAATAAGAAAATTTCTGAACACGTGCAGGGAATTATTGTACCTGGTTCAACTCAGGTGCGGGAAAGAGCCGAGCAGGAAGGATTAGCGAAAATCTTTATTGAGGCAGGATTTGAATGGCGGCAGTCTGGTTGTTCAATGTGTCTGGCTATGAATGAGGATGTATTAAGCCTGGGCGATCGTTGTGCATCCAGTACCAACCGCAACTTTGCCGGGCGTCAGGGCGCAGGCGCGAGAACACACTTGATGAGCCCCGCAATGGTGGCCGCAGCGGCTATCACTGGCCACCTTGCCGACGTTCGCCTGCTGATTAAAGAGGGGTGTTAATTATGGAACCGTTTAAAATCGTCAATGGGCTGGTTGCCCCCATGATGTCCGCGAATATCGATACCGATGTCATCATGCCCAAACAATTTCTGAAAGGTATCGACAGGCAGGGTCTAGACAGAGGTGTGTTCTTTGACCTGCGTTTCAAAGCCGACGGCGAACCTGATAATAATTTTGTATTGAATAAAATGGGGTGGAAAAATGCCTCATTTCTACTGGTTGGGCCTAATTTTGGCTGCGGCTCCAGTCGTGAACATGCGGTGTGGGGGCTTAAGCAGTTGGGAGTCCGTGCATTAATCGGCAGTAGCTTTGCCGGTATTTTCAACGATAACTGCCAAAGAAACGGTGTGCTCACTATCGAACTTGATGTGTCTTCCATCAGTCAGCTTGAAGCGATTGCCGTCGACCCACAAAAGAACAGTTTGACGATAGATCTAGAACAACAGCGTATTATTAGCGCAGCAAGTGAAATTCAGTTCAATATAGATGAATTAAAGAGAAAAATGCTATTAGAGGGGCTGGATTTCATTGATTACACGTTGCAGTATCAAAATGATATTCGTAGTTTTGAACACCAGCATCTGTCTGACAATCCTTGGCTAGTCTGCTGACTGTTCATTGCCATGATTAAGGTCAAGAAATGAAACTAATTAATTTCCTCCATCAGAATAGTGAAAAGTATGGGATTTTAAAACCTACGGGCGTTATTGATCTCAAAAAATTAATGGGTGATGAATACCCAAGTTTACTGTCATTGTTGCAAGGAAATGCGCTTTCAATTGCTCGGGACTATCAAAATAATGCTACTGATATTTCTTTGGATCAGATTATTTATCTTCCGGTCATTAATAACCCGAAAAAAATTATCTGTGCGGGAATGAATTATGCGGATAAGCGCATTGAGTTTAATGAGTCAAATCCTGCACCGACGCTCTTTGTAAGATTTGCTGATAGCCAGACTGGGCATAATAATCCTGTCTTAAAGCCTGAGAATACTGCTGAGTTTGATTATGAAGGTGAACTCGCGGTTATTATGGGTAGACCCTGTTTTCACGTCAGTGCCGCCGATGCGCTAAATTATGTCGCAGGTTATAGCTGTTATATGGATGGCTCGGTACGCGACTGGCAACATTCGTGGTATACCGCAGGCAAAAACTGGCCTTCGACAGGTGCTTTTGGCCCCAATCTGACAACGTGTGATGAAATCCCAGATCCTCAGGTTCTCAATTTGCGTACTTTACTTAATGGGCGCGTTGTGCAGAGTGATAATACGGCAAACATGATCCATCGGGTTGCGGATTTGATTGCTTACATCAGTACCTTCACCCCACTTTCTGCCGGAGACGTAATTCTTACCGGTTCCCCCGGCGGTGTGGGTAAAAAACACGTACCGCCATTATTTCTCCAGCCGGGTGACGTCATTGAGGTTGAAATTGAGTGCATTGGTAGGTTAACGAATACGGTCAGTGAAGTCAGACTGATAGATGAAGTTAAAACAGTCGCCTGATGAGTTATCATCGAAGAGAGAACAGGGTATTAATATTCCTATGAACAAATCAGAAAATATCGTTATCGTCGATAACTCTCCATTTATTGCAGATTTTGTTCTGCAAGACGTAACATTACCTAATGGTATCGTGCTACGCGTTGCAGTTGGCGGAAAAGGGGCGCCGTTGATTTTACTGCATGGGCATCCTCAAAATCATGTGACCTGGAGAAAAATAGCCCCGACGCTGGCAAAAGATTTCACCGTAATACTTCCCGATCTGCGGGGCTATGGCGACAGTGATAAACCGGCGGGAGATGAGATTCATCGTAATTACTCGAAGAAAGTAATGGCCCAAGATATTGCTTTGTTAATGGATATATTAGGTTTTGATACGTTTTCATTTGTCGGGCACGATCGCGGCGGGCGCGTGGGTCACCGTTTGGCTCTGGACTATCCTGAACGGGTCAATCGTTGCGTGTTTATTGATATTGCGCCGACGGCTACAATGTATGCCATGACAGAAAAGACCTTTGCGACCCAATATTTTTGGTGGTTTTTTCTGATACAGCCTGCGCCACTGCCTGAAACGATGATCGGATATGACCCGAAACTCTTCCTTTATAAGCATCTTGATGGCCAACTTAAAACACCGGATGCCACTGAACCCCATATCAGGGCAGAGTATTTACGATGCTATAGCAACCCGGCCATGTTACATGCGGTATGTGAAGATTACCGTGCAGCCGCAACCATCGATCTGGAAGATGACGCAAGTGACAGTGAACTGAGGATTTCCTGTCCGTTGCAAGTGTTATGGGGGCAAAAAGGGACAGTAGGGCAGCTGTATGACGTAATAAGTACCTGGCAAGACAAAGCTGACAACGTCCAGGGAATGGCTTTACCCTGTGGGCATTCGCCGCACGAAGAGATACCTGATAAAATGTTAGACGCACTCCTGCCGTTTTTGAATGCCTGACGCTCGTTGATCCTGGTTTTCCGTTGAAATCAATCGAGCATGGTTTGATATAAGATGAGTAATACTATGAGCGCGCAAGAAAATAAAATAACCCACTGGCCGTTAATTGAAGATCTGCATGTTTTTTTAACTATCGCTAGAAATAAGAGTTTTTCTCGCGCGGCATCTGAACTCGGACTTTCGCCTTCTTATATCAGTAAAAGAATCAATATACTGGAGAAACATTTAGATACACGACTGTTTTTCAGAAATAATAGAACGATGCGTTTAACGCCAGATGGTGAAAAAGCACTATCCGGTGCGATGAGTGTCATCAGCAGCATGGATAAGTTTGTCTCTGATTTAGCAGAGTGGCGTGATTCTATTATCGGATCAATAAACATAAGCTGCTCTTTCGGTTTCGGATTGTCTCACATTTCTGACGCAGTTTCTGAATTGTCAAAAATATATCCAGCATTAAATATTAAACTGACACTGTCAGATCGTGAGGTTGATTTGGTAGAAGAGGATGTTGATATAGAAATTCGTATCGGGGAGGATATAAAGGATCTCTATATAGCTAAGTTGTTATTTGAAAACAAACGGATAGTCTGTGCGTCACCTGCGTATATTGCTACCTACGGTATGCCGGAAACGATAAGTGATTTACATAAACATCGCTGTCTTTTTATTCAGGAGCGCAACGCGTCGTTTGGGCTTTGGTCATTAACCAACGGCAGCGATATTATGCAGGTCCACGTGAAAAACAAGCTGTCCTCAAATAGCGGGGGCGTGGTGCTTAACTGGGCATTGAAAGGGCACGGGATTGCACTGCGTTCTCTCTGGGATGTGCAAAAGCATCTTGCATCCGGTGAGCTAATCCATGTTCTACCGCAGTGGTATCAAAATGCGAATATTTCAGCTGTCTATTCGACGCGTCCATCCGGGTCGGCCAGATTAAAGGTATGCATTGATTTTTTAGTGCAATATTTTAGAGAAAATCCGCCGTTACACCTTTAGCACTCGTTGACGATAAGTGGTTGCGCTATCGCCAGGAAAGAAGACGGCACACACCCTAATCGACCTCAATGACCCCCAATCAGACCCACCCTTCTTCTCGATAGGCATGGGGAGCTGAAAAGCAAAAAGCCCGCGCAAGTT
Source organism: Rouxiella silvae (assembly GCF_002093625.1). GTDB lineage: Bacteria > Pseudomonadota > Gammaproteobacteria > Enterobacterales > Enterobacteriaceae > Rouxiella > Rouxiella silvae. The sequence continues at coordinate 155,403 of NZ_MRWD01000002.1, forward strand.
TCCTTGTGCGGGCTTTTCTAAATTTGGCTCCTCTGACTGGACTCGAACCAGTGACATACGGATTAACAGTCCGCCGTTCTACCGACTGAACTACAGAGGAATCGTGTGAACGGGGCGAATATTAACGGGGGGAGCCGTGCTTGTCAAAGCTCTTTCTTCATAAGGTCGTCTAAGTGTTGAAGAAATCGGCAAAACCGGCGTTTATCGCCCATAACTGGATAAAACGACAACAGAGGCGTTAACTCTGAATACGTTTGGCCCAGGAGGAAATCTCGTCGCCGCTGCCGATATCAGCCTGAACGAGTCCGTTAACCATAAAAGTAGGTGAGACGTGAATCCCGTTTTGGCGTGAGTATTTGCTGTGCCACTTAATGACGTTTTGTAAGTCCGGCCGGGCAAAGGCTTCACGTGCGTTGATGCCGCTGTATTGCTCAAGGCGGTTGATAATGTCGTTAGGCGTGGCGTCCAGATTCGGGCCTGTGCAGTGATCGGTAAATTCGAACTCTTCACGATGGTCACCGACGGCTTTAAGCACTGCTTTAGCCGCTTCTTTTCCCTCGGGCAGGGTTGAGGCAGCAAGGATGTAGCGCACGATTAAGCCGGAATACATATGCCACGGCTGAGACTGAAGGTGGATTTTCAGCGTCATATTATCTTCGCCTACCTCGGCCAGCAGTGCGTCAAATTTATTAAAGGCACGGACAGAGTAAGGGCAGGTGGGTTCCAGGAAAACGTCGAATACGTTTTTTCCGTGACCCCAGAGCAGCGGGGCAGCGTTTAATGGTTTGTTCGTCGTCATGATCTATCCCCTTAAATGATAATTATTAACTAAACCATAGTGGCAAATCCTGCCTCTCAGCTCCAGTCAAGGCGGGCTATTTGCCCGCTGTTTTCCGTTAGCAAAAGTAACCGACGACTGTTACTCCGCCACTGTGTGCAGCGCGCGTTGGGCAAGCGCGGTAAAATAGTTTACCGCGGGCTCGATTACTGCTTCATTGGGGTCAAACTCTGGATGATGCAGGCCAAAGGCGCTGGCGCTGCCGATACTGACAAAAGCGCCGGGGACGTGGTGCAGATAAAAAGCAAAGTCTTCACCGCCCATCTGCGGCGTGGCCACCTCAACGTTATAGCCGCTCTCTTTGGCAATCGACAGGGCAAAGTCTGCCCACTGCGGCGTGTTAATCAGTGCCGGAGGACCCGGCTGCCAGTCAAGCGTTGCTCGTGCACCAAAACCACCGGCGATACCCTCCACCAGTGAGCGAATACGCTGAGGGATCGCTTCGCGAATAGTGTCATTATGCGTGCGCACCGTCCCCTCCAGTTCAACCGTTTGCGGCAGCACATTCCAGGTATTGCCAGCGGTGAAGCGCGTTACGCTGACGACCACCGATTCCTGCGCACTATAAATACGGCTGGCCAAAGTTTGCAGCGTGGTCACAATCTGACTGCCAATGACCACGGAATCGATCCCTTCATGAGGACGTGCGGCATGCGCGCCTTTACCGTTGATAGTGATTGAAAATCTATCAACGTTGGCATAAAACGCACCGCCGCGTGTTTTCAAAGTGCCGAGCGGTAAGTCCGGCGCATTGTGCATGCCGAAAATAGCCTGCACACCCTCAAGCGCACCGGCGTCGATAAGCTGCTGAGCGCCGTTAAACGTTTCTTCCGCCGGTTGAAACAGTATACGCACACGGCCTTTTAGCTGTTTTTCCTGCGCTTTCAGGCGATAGGCGACTCCGAGCATGACAGAAGTATGAATGTCGTGGCCGCAGGCGTGCATTACGCCGGCATTTTTTGAGGCGAAAGGCCGATGCGTGGCTTCTTCAATTGGCAATGCATCGATGTCGGCACGCAGGGCGATCAGCGGCTCACCCTGACCTATCTCAACCACCACGCCCGTTTTAAGCCTGAGCGGCAGAACGCGAATATCGGCTTCTTTTAGCCATGCAGTGATGCGCTCAGTGGTCGCAAATTCATGATTGGAGAGTTCAGGATGCTGATGCAGCTCGCGCCGCCAGGAAACCAGCTGTTCGATTAATGAGTCCGTCATAAAATCCTCAGGGTTTGAACGAGATAAAAAGACTGAGCGGAATTTCAGGGGGATGGCGCAGATTCACCGCCTCAGCGGACAGGTCTCCATCATCCAAAGTTGTGACAAGCGCGTGAACCAAGGATTTGCGATAAGCTTTTCCATAAAAGTGCTATGCCTATTGCCAGAATTATCATTCCCTTGCGCAGAATTGTTCTTTTACTCACACCGGTTGTGCTTGCACTATGAGGCAGACATAAAGGAGGGAGAAACGCATGAGCGAAAATTTTGCTGCACAGCTGATTAACTGGCGCAGGACCTTACACACGTGGCCTGAGCTATCAAATCAGGAGCAGGCGACCACCTCACGCATTCGCGACTGGCTGAAGTCGGCCGATATCCGCATTCTTAATTATCCAATTCAAACCGGCGTGATTGCTGAAATAGGGCAGGGCGAATCACTGATTGCGCTGCGGGCCGATATTGACGCGTTGCCCATTCATGAGCAGACACAGTTAGCCTATGCCTCGCAGAATGACGGCGTAATGCACGCCTGCGGCCATGATATTCACACCTCGGTTATTCTCGGTGCGGCTTTGTTGTTAAAAGCGCGCGAAGCCTCTTTGCCGGGCAGAGTTCGTTTGTTGTTTCAACCGGGTGAAGAGAACTGCACCGGTGCCAAACAGTTTATCAAGGCCGGTGCGTTGCAGGACGTGCAGGCAATTTTTGGTATGCACAATGAACCCGGTCTTCCGGTGGGCACTTTTGCCACGCGCGGTGGCGCGTTTTATGCCAACGCTGACCGTTTTATCATTAAAATTCGTGGCAAAGGCGCGCACGCGGCGCATCCTGAGCAGGGTAATGACACTATTGTGCTCGCCAGTCAGGTCATTCAGGCATTGCAGGCTTTGACCAGTCGCAGCTTTAATACGCTCGACAGCTTAGTGCTTAGCGTCACGCGTATTGATGCCGGTAAAACGTGGAACGTGTTGCCTGAAGAGGTGATGTTTGGCGGCACGCTGCGCACGCACGACGTTAACGTGCGTGCGCAGGTGCAGCAACGCGTTATTCACTTGGTTAAAAGTCTGGTCGAGGCCAGCGGCGCAAAGGCAGACGTAAACTGGACTGCCGGACCTCCAGTGCTGGTCAACGACGAAAATTGGGCGACGTTCAGCGCCGGCGTTGCTAAAGAACAGGGTTACAAAGTTCGCACGGCCGATTTACATCTCGGCGGAGAAGATTTTGCCATCTATCTGCAAAACGTGCCGGGTGCCTTTGTCAGTATCGGCAGTGCCAGCGAGTTTGGGCTACATCATGAAGGATTTAATCCCGATGAGGCGCTCATCGCCCCTGCGGCGAACTATTTCGCCAAGCTTGCCGAAAGTGCTTTAGCGCTGTTGCAAGAAAAAGTGCCAGAGGGGCAGACGGCTTAATTCGGCCTTAACCTGTAGCCGGTTAATAAGCCTATTTTTCCAAGGCTAAATCCTCACCTTCGCTTAATAAATCATTTATGGTGTTGCCCGTGGTCTGGGCAATCTCTGTCTGTGCCTGATGACTACCGCGACTAAGCCGGGCGCTAATTTTTCCGCTGTAGGATTTGTCGGGTAGGGTCAAGCAAGGGAAATAAGGGGGGGATGAATACGCCAAACATTCGCTGCATATTTTAATGCAGCGAATGTAGGGTAAAACGATGGGGGAGGCGGTATTCAGCGATTAGGCTTTAGCGTTTCTCTTTCTCGACAACAGCATGAGGTCCGTCCCAAAGACTGCCAGGGATCGCGACGTAGCCGGAAAACAGCAGGCGTGCAGTGCGCAGTAGCCCGCATCCGATCACACTTTCTTCGCCAACGGCGGCGGGGTTTATCTGAAGTTCGACGCTGAATTCACCGCTCGGATGCTCAACGCTGATGCGCGGATGTAATCCTTGTGGCACCGTGGCCAGCCCCTGCGTTACCGATTCTGGCAGCAGGCAGGCGGTGGCAACGCTCACCGCGCCCAAAACGCCGATTGAGGCATGGCAGCGGTGAGGGATAAAAGTCCGGCTGGTCAGCGCACCACCGTTACGCGGCTCGGCAATAAGCGTCATTTTCGGCACAGTTCGCTGCGCGACATCCCCAAGGTTCATTTTAGGGCCCGCCTGCAGGCGAATCGATTCCAGTCTGGCTTTAAGCTCTGCATCGTTATCAAGCTGCTGGCGGGTTTCATAGCCCGTTCGGCCGAGGCTGGCAGCGCGCAACAGCACCACCGGCATACCGTTGTCGATGCAGGTCACCTCAATGCCGTCAAATCTGTCGATGACGTTGCCGGTTGGCAACAGCGATCCGCAGTTTGACCCAGCAATATCGGCGAATTCAATCAGGATTTCAGCGGCTGTTCTCGGAACGCCGTCGATACGCAGACTGCCCTCATATTCCACATATCCCTGCGGCGTGGGCACGTGAGCGATAGCTATTTGGCCGGTATTTTCCATAAAAATTCTCACCGGTGTGAGCTTATCCAGCGGCTCAATCAGACCTTGCTCAATGGCATAAGGGCCGACGGCGGCCAGAATATTGCCGCAGTTTTGCCCGAAGTCGACCACGGCCTTGTCCACGTTGACTTGGGCAAAGAGGTAGTCAATGTCGGCGTCATCACGCTGTGAGCGACGAATAATGGCCACTTTGCTGGTTAAAGGATCCGCGCCGCCTACGCCGTCAATTTGTCGTGGGTCCGGAGATCCCATCACCGCCAGCAGCACGCTGTCGCGCAGTGTGGGGTCTGTCGGTAAATCATCGGCCAAGAAGAACGCGCCTTTCGAGGTACCGCCGCGCATTAACATGCAGGGAATTCGGGTTTGCAACATCGAACCTCCTCAGGCTTACAGTGATTTGTTGAGCGCGTCAGCGTCGTCAAAGTAGGTCAAGCCCTTTTGTTCAAGGGTCGGACGCATATTATAAATATCCAGCCCCAGCTCGCCCTCGGCCATTCGCGCACGTTTACTCTCTTCCAGCGCTTCGCGTTGGCGGCTGGCCTCTGCCACTTTGGGCACCTCTTCACGGCGGACAACCACAATGCCGTCATCGTCGGCCACAATGGCATCACCGGGATAAATAATCTGACCCGCACAGAGGATAGGAATGTTCACCGAGCCCAGCGTCTCTTTTACCGTGCCTTGGGCATAAACGGCACGGGACCAAACCGCAAAACCCATCTCGCGCAGGGTGCGGGTGTCGCGCACGCCCACGTCTGCCACCAGGCCTATCACGCCGCGCGCCTTGAGTGAGGTGGCCAGCAGGTCACCAAAGTAACCATCCGTGCACGGCGAGGTGGGGGCAACCACCAGAATATCACCGGGTTGACACTGCTCGACCGCGACGTGAAACATCCAGTTATCGCCTGGCGCGACCAATACGGTGACGGCACTGCCAGAAATCGCCACATTTTGTAAAATGGGGCGCAGAGCCGAATCAAGTAGTCCCTTACGGCCCTGAGCTTCGTGCACGGTCGCCACGCCAAAGTTGGCCAGCGCTGCCACATGAAACGGTTCGGCGCGTGGAATATTGCGCACCACGACCCCTTTTTTGCCGAGAATCCCCCCTTCATTGCTGTTCATGCCAGCTCTCCTGTTACGCGTGGGAAGATGCTCTGATAGCCTTCGCCGTATTCAATATTTTTGCCGCTGGTGATGCCGACGTTGCGTTTCGCCTGCACACCGCGCTGCTGCGCGACGCGCGTATAATACTCCCACAGGTGTTCCTGACCGGCCATGCACTGAATGGCCTGATACTTCTTGTCCCAGACGTCGGTGATGTCTAGCAGCACGTCAGGTTTCCAGTCGCACTGCTCTGGCTGGTGTGGCTCAAAGCAGTAAACCGGTGGCGCAGCCACGATAGGTTCGCCCGGTTTATAGCCTTCAGCCTGAGCAATGATGCGCGCCTCCTGCGCCAGATGCGTTGCCATCGGGTGGTCATAGTTGTAGGGATCTTTCAATGAATGAGTCAGCACAAAATGCGGCTGCACACGGCGGTAGACGTCTGCCAAACGAAATAGGTCGTCCTTCGTGGCGCGCAGCGGATAGTCACCCATATCAAAAAACTCGATGCTGGCACCGAGGATTTCAGCTGCCGCCATGGCTTCTTCACGTCGCGAAGCTTTGACTTTTTCTTCACTCATTTCGCCTTTACGCCACAGTTTTGCAGACTCACCGCGCTCGCCAAACGACAGGCAAACGATGTGCACGTTGTAGCCCAGCTGGGTGTGCTGGGCGATAGCGCCGCCCGCACGCCATACAAAATCGGCCGAGTGGGCGCTGACAACCAAGGCACTTTTGGCGCTGCCGTTGGCCTGATCCTGAGTGACGTTAGTCATGTGTATAATCCTTATTTTTCACTGTTTGAGGGTACCGAACGCATCGCGTGGTCTGGTTTCTATGCTGTCAGTCGCCGCGTGTTTGAGGTAATTCATTTGATTGCAGCAGGTATGCGTTTTATTTATATTGCTGGTTGAGTTCACGCAAAAAACCTTGGCAGGAGAAGGGGATGAAGCACGAGAAAGAGTTATGTAGCCTGATGCAGATCCGCGCATTTTGTCAGGTTGTCGATCAAGGCAGTGTCTCGCGGGCCGCCGACGAGCTTTTTCGCACCCAGTCGGCAATTACCCGCGCCATTCGTGACCTAGAGGAGCATTTATCCGTGCCGCTGTTTGAGCGCCACGCCAACGGCATGCGGCTGACCGATTTCGGCAAATGTATTTTGCCGCGCGCGCGTCGGGCCATTGCCGAGCTGCATGAAACGGCCGACCTACTGGCGCGTTTGCAGGGTAAAACGGCGCAGGGCCGTGCGCCGACCGAGCCGCTGTATTTGTTCAACGTACGGCGATTGCAGATTTTTGTGTCCCTGTGCAAAACGCGGCATATGCAAACCGTTGCGACGCTACTCGGACTGAGTCAACCTGCCGTGTCGGCTGCGCTTAAAGTACTCGAAAATGGCGCAAACACCTCGCTGCTGGAGCGAACGCCGCAGGGAATGATACCGAGCCTTGCTGGTCAGGAAATTGTGCCCAATATTCGACGAGCGTTGAACGAACTGCGGCACATTCCCGCCGATATCGCCGCCCGTCAAGGGGTGCTGGTGGGGACGGTACAGATTGGGGCGCTGCCGCTGAGCCGCACGCGACTGCTGCCGCAGGCAATTCTGGCCGTGACTGCGCGCTATGGCGGTATCAAAATTATTACCAATGAAAGCGCCTTTGCCGCCTTGGCCTCGGAGCTGCGTTCGGGAGAGATCGATTTTATCGTCGGTGCACTGCGCACCAGCGACTATGCGGCAGACATGGTGACTGAAACCTTGTTTATCGAAGAGATGGTGATTGTGGCACGCCGCGGTCATCCGCTGAGCCAAGCCGCACTCAGTCCTGAAGCTTTGCGCAGCGCACGCTGGGTATTGCCACGCGCCGAAACGCCAGCACGCGGTCTATTAGAAAGCAGTTTTATGGCGATGAATATTCCTGCGCCGGATGCGGTCGTAGAAAGTGGCGATCTGGCGATGGTGCGGGGGTTATTGCTCAATTCAGATATGCTGGCGGCGGTATCCGCCAGACAGTTGCAGCACGAGTTGGACAACGGCGAGTTGGTCAGTCTCAACGTCGAGCTAGCCGACACGCGACGCGCAATTGGTATCACCCTGCGCGCTGGCAGCCTGCTCTCACCGGCTGCCAGCGCAATGGTTGACGCGATACGCCTACAGGGTGGCGTTTCCTAGAAGATCTCACCCATGTTCAATTGACTCATTAACAGCGCGTTGTCGCTGTAGTCCACGGGAATGGCCACCACGGCAGGACCTTGGACGTCCATCGCCGCATGCAGCGTTTTTTCCAGCGAATCGGCGGAGGTCACGGCGAAGCCCTTGGCACCGAACGAATCGGCATAGGCTTTAAAATCAATCGGGCCGAACTGGATACCGGAGGTGCGTTGATATTTTTTCTCTTCCTGAATTGCCACCATATTATAGGCCTGATCGACCCAGATGATGTGCAGCAGGTTTACACCCAACCGTACCGCCGTTTCCAGCTCCATGCTCGACTGCATAAAGCCGCCATCGCCTGAAACCGAGACGACTTTGCGGCCCGGATCGACCAGCGCGGCGCCAATCGCCCAGGGTAGTGCAACGCCCATCGTCTGTTGACCGTTGGAAATCAACACCTGACGGGCGCGAAAGCTGTACAGATAGCGGGCAATCCAGATATGAAAACTGCCCATGTCAACGCACAGTGTGACGTCGCTGTTGACGATGTCCTGCATCGCGCGCACCAGCCGCAGAGGGTGAATAGAAAACTGATTCAGGCTGCGGCCTTTTTGGTCGAGCAACTGGCGCTGTAGACGGCGCTCCTCGAGAATATCCACCGCCAGCGGGCTGAGTGCTATCTGCTGCGGTATCTCATGAGTCAGCAAGTCAATAGTGTCGGCAATATCGCCCACCAATTCGACCTCAGGCTGATATTCACTGTCAGGCTCGGCGGGCGTGACATCAATGTGCACCAGTCGCGCAGAGCCGTTGCTCCACTGTGCTGGCTCATATTCCACCGGACTGTAGCCGATGGTGATAACCAAGTCGGCATTGCGCAGCAGTTTGTCACCGGCCTGATTGTTGAACAGGCCGACGCGTCCAGCGAAGCGGTGGAACGCGCTTTGATCGATGACGCCTGCGGCCTGATAGGTGCTGGTTACCGGTAAATCGCTTTTATGCAGCAGGCGGCGAATGGCCTCGGCGTTGCGCGGTTGGCTGGCCATCAGGCCGAGCAGCAGCACCGGATTCTTGGCCTGCTTGAGCAAACGGCTTACCTCGACAATCGCACCGTGCGGGGCGCTGCCCAGGGTGGGGGAATAGGAGGTGAGCAGTTTTCCGCGCGTGGGTTTATTGATAAGGTCCATGGGCAGGCTGATAAATGACGCACCCGGACGGCCAAATTCGGCGGCGCGGAAGCCGTTTGAGACCACTTCCGCCAGCGCCGAAGAGGACGTCACTTCGGCGGAGTATTTAGTCACGGGACGAAACATCGAGACCGTGTCCATGGTCTGATGCACCTGTTTTGCATGGTCGGCACGTTTCACGGCACCGCCCAATGCCACCATTGGGTCACCTTCTGAGTTGGCTGTCGCCACACCGGTAATAAGGTTGGAACAGCCCGGACCGGAAGTCACCAGCGCGACCCCTGCTTTACCGGTCAGTCGTCCCACGGCACCGGCCATGAATGCCGCATTGGCCTCGTGACGGACCACCACGGTTTCGATTTTTGAGTCGACCAGCGAGTCAAAAACGCGGTCTATTTTGGCGCCGGGGATACCAAAAACGTGTTTGACACCCTGCGCCTCAAGCTGGGCGACCACCAAGTCTGCGCCGCATTTCCACTCTTCTTTATTGTCTGTATTACTCATCGTATAACTCCTTTCGCTGCGGCTGTTAGCTTTCTACTGAACGGATGGCTTCCTGCAAATTTTCAGGAGACAAATTAGCGTTGAGGAAATCTTTATCGTGCGGGAAATCAATGGTGAGTTTTTCGACGGTCCCGAAGGTCAGCGTGCCGCGCTCAACCTGATAATCCAGAACGTGTCCGCCGCTGTGGCGCGCCTGGTCAATGAAGTGCTCGTGGTAACCCGCCACATTAATCCCTTGCATATATTCAGGGGTTAAAAAGCCAATCAGCACCCCGTGGCTGTTCTTGATATGAAACGTCGGCTGCTCTTTCACTGCCTCGAGCATCGGTTTATAAGGACGATGCTGCTCCGGAACGGTACGGGTATCTACGCGGCTAAAATCGCCATCGATACGCATGGCGCAGAACGCGTTTTGACTGGCGACGACCTCGTCAATCACCTGATGAATCTCTTCACGGCTGTGAGGGCGGGTAATGGGGTATTCATTAGTCGGGTTAAAGAATGTCATGGTGGCAAACGGGGTTTTTTGCTCGGGACTGGCGCGTCGTGCCGTGCCGTCGCCGCGCAGCTGAAAGATGTTGCCGTCAAAGGCTATTAGCTCACCGTCGAGTTTATTAAACGTTCCGAGGCCAAAATCACCGTGTTCGCGCAGCTGCGCCATGGTGACGTCACCTTCATAAACGCCGCTGAGCAGGGCACTCATCAGGGATGCCTGATAAAGGACGTTAGGACGAGAAATTGCCAAGTCTTTCATACTGATGCTCCGGGAATTCATTAACAAGATTAACTAAAGGTTGACTCCATTCGGCCCGAAGTTCCAATATGAAGAAGTGTTTACTTTGAGACGTTTTTAATATGGAACTTCGTCATCTGCGTTATTTTGTTGCCGTAGCAGAGACAACTAACTTCACCCGAGCCGCCGAACGGCTCGGTATTTCCCAGCCACCGCTCAGTCAGCAAATTCAACGACTTGAACATGAAGTGGGCACCACGCTGCTAAAGCGCCTGACGCGCGGCGTTGAGCTCACCGAAGCGGGTAAGGTACTTTACGAAGATGCGCTGATTATCTTGAAGTTGTCGGATGCTGCTCTTGAGCGTACTCGCAGCGTGGCGCGGGGTATGAACGGTTTTTTACGCATTGGTTTTGCCAGTTCTTCGGCATTTAATCCGCAGGTATTTTCTCTGTTGCATCACTACCGCGACAAATATCCCGGCGTGAAGCTTGAGCCGCAGGAAAAAGATATGTCGGGATTGATGACAGCCCTCAGTGAGGGGGTGATTGATTTAGCGTTTATTCGATTACCCTGCGAGCGCAGTAAAGACTTTAACGTGCGGGTGATTGATAACGAGGAGATGGTGATTGCGCTGCCGAAGATGCATCCACTGAGTCGGGGGGAGAGCGTTGCGCTTTCTGAGCTGCGCAATGAAACGTTAATTACTTTCCCGCGCGAGCTGTCGCCCGGTTTATATGATGCGGTGATTGCCGCCTGCGTCGAGGCGGGATTTACCCCGAAATTGGGACAACAGTGTCCGCAAATTGCCTCATCGCTAAGTATGGTTGCGACCGGTTTTGGTTACGCGCTGTTGCCCGCATCGTTGAGTAAAATTAATGCCGACAACGTTCGCTGTTTGCCTATTGCCGGTCAGACAATCACCACCCAGGTTGCGCTAGCTTGGCGACGAACTTCGCAGGGTAAATCGGCCAAACATCTGCTCAATATGGTTTCACCGGGGCTAGAATAGGGCGTGACTACACCGATTCAGGCCGCAAAGTGCAGGCTTGAATCGGTATTGATATCTGCATTATCTCATTCGACCGAGGCGGTTCTTTTTGTAATCGCAGTAGCCGCGCAGCATGTAGCGCAGTTTCAGCAATTTTTGTTTTTCAAAAAAAATTACGCCTAGCAGCAAGATAAAATTGAATTTAGCGTAATCGTGAGTGAAAGAAGGGAACCTGTCGCGGATCAGGAAGCGGTTTCGGATAATGTAATATTTTCTTATCGCACCGTGATGCATAACGTATAGCCTGCGTGGATACAAGAATGGATGGGATTTTCCGTCACCAATTTTGTGTTCCATATGCACGTTGCTAAAGGTGTAAATAGTGTAGTTACGCTGAGTTAGCTTGTAACACAGGTCGTGATCTACCTCGTCAATGAATAAGGTATCGTCGAAACCGCCGATTTGTTTATAGGCTGTCAGGCTCAGAAGATTGCCAGAAGTGATAACGCGTGAGGCATAGCCTTCTGGCTGATATTCATTAGTCAGCGGGGTAAACACGGCAATCGTCGGATCTTCGAGTTTTTTGGTTTCGAAGGCATCGATAAATTTAGTCATCTCTGCACGGTCAAAACTCGAGTCTTGATCCATGGTTAATATCCAGTTATAGCCTTGTTCCAGCGCACGCTCGCACCCTTTATTCAAGGCGGTCGCAATACCCAGATTATCAAGGTTCGGGATATATTCTACCTTGTCGTCATCACGGGTTAGCTCACTCAATAACGACAAATTATTTCCAGCCGAATTATCGACAACATAGAGCTTTTTCACAAAGCCGAGATAGCTTTTTATGTTTTCGACTTCTTTTTCCGTCGGATTGTACCAAACCACAACCCCTGCAAAAGGGGTCGATTTATCGTTATTTTGTTCAATCGACATTTAAGAACGTCTCCATATGGATTTGGTTTTGGCAACAATCAAAATAGCGACAAGAGCCTCGGTAAACAGCACTGAAATAGCTGCACCATCGGCACCGGCTAACCCTATCAACGGGAAGATGATCGCGGTATTGAGAATAGCGCCAAGCCAGAGAATTTGGCTAAATTCTTTTCTCATCCCAATAATCAGCATCCCCTGCACGCCCAAGACCGTACTCACGCTAATAAAGAAAATAAGCGGGGCGAGGAGCGCTAAAATGGATACCGATTCCTGATAGGTTTCGCCGTAAAAAAGATGAATGATTTGGGATGAAAATATCATTAAGAACAGTGTCATAAACAATGCCACCGCGTTTTGCCCGACCAGTAGCATCCTGATCATTTTTAGGCCTTTCACTTTATCGGTCGACATTAATGCGCTAATACGCGGATAAAATACGCTAGTTACCGGACTCATCAGTCCCTGTATGGCTTGCCTGATGCGGTCTGCGGCGACGTAAAAACCCACGGTGACCGGCCCGGCAGCAAGGCCGAGAAATACCGGAATACTGTTTACGTAAAGGCTGCCCGCAATATTGGATAAGAAGATGTATCTCCCGTCCTGAATCAGTTCTTTTACCTGTTCCAGACTTGGACGGCTCCATTCAATCCACTTTTCACGATAAATCATGTAGAAGCTAAACAGCGAACCGAGAATAAATCCTATGCCGGTAATCAGTGCCACAATCCAAGTGTCAGCGGGAGAACTCACCAGAATAAAAATAAACGGGATAGTGACTATTTTGGCCAAAATATTGGATATCGCCATCCAGCCCATTTTTTCTTTTCCCTGGAAAAGCCAGGAAGGGACGTAAGCAGCACCGATTACGGAAGTATAGGAGACGATAATAACGGTCGAATACTCTTTGAGACTGGGAACCAGCAATATTATTGCCATCATCACTAGCGCACCCAGCACAACCAAGATTGTTTTACAAAATAGCACGCCCCAAAAAACCTGACTAACCAAGGTCTTATTGTCTTTATGAATGGCTATTTTGTTGGTGGCTGAAAGGTCAAAACCGTACTGAACGAGGAGGGTAAAATATTGCACGAACGCCAGTGAAAATCCTAATACGCCGTATTCGCTGGGGCCGAGCACTCTGACCAGATAAGGGAGCGTGATAAGGGGTAAAATATATCCAGCTCCCTGAATCATAAAGAGCGACAATATATTTTTGACCATGGTTTTATTCACTAAAGAGGTACTCCCAAAATAATTGGGTCATTATGCCGTAGTGCCAGGTCATTGCATTTTCCTTGTTCATAACCTTACCCGCCTGTCGAATAAATGAGAACCTGCTAAAAATTTGTCTTAGGCTCAAGAGCGCTAAACGAGACTGTTTCGTCCTTTCAGTCATCGCGGGCAATAGAGGATCCCCGTCACAAAATTGTCTTTGGCAGTGTAGCCTCATTGTGCTCACTTTTTCAAGGTTCAACTTTGTTAAATCAGATACCTAGACGAAATGTCATGTTTTCTTAATGATGGCAAATGAGCGGGGGAGAAGAACGATTGATACGGTAAATAGACGACGGAAAAATGCCCGTAAAATTCCCACCGTCGTACTATCACTCCGCTAAATTAATTAACCAAGATATTCGATAATGGAAAGACCGCCATTATAGTCGGTACTGTAAATAATGCCCTGTGGATCAACGAAAACGTCGCAGGATTGAATGATCTGTGGACGGCCTGGACGCGTGTCCATCATTACCGTCGGCGCAGCGGGAACCAGTGCACCGGTCTCTTTTGGCTGAAAGGGATTGCTAATGTCATAGGCCCGCACACCCGCATTTTGATAGGTGGCGAAAATTAGCGTTGAGCTAACAAAACTACCCGGCCGATTTTCATGCAGATTGTGCGGACCAAAGTGGGCACCTTTGCTAACGTAATCTCTTTCATTTGGCTGCGGGAAGGTGGCAATGCTCACCGGATTTGCTGGTTCACGGATGTCGAATAACCAAATTAATTTTTCGCCATCTTCCTGATTATCAAGAACTGCCTCATCAAGCACTACCAGCAGGTCGCGATCCGGCAGTGGGAGTGCAGTATGCGTGCCACCGCCAAAAGGTGGACTCCAGTTACGATGAGAAATTAACTGCGGTGCATTTTTGTCTTTAATATCCAGAAGTGTAAGGCCACCGTCGCGCCAACTGGCGTAGGCCGTATCGCCGCTGATAATGGCGTGATGCAGCGCATACCGTTTACCTTCTGGCCAGCTTGGCGTTTCGCCACCGGCGGTGTGCATTCCCGGCAGCCACCAACGGCCTGCAATCTGGGGATTACACGGGTCTGCGAGATCCAGGGTCAAAAATATGTAGTCACTGTAACCGTCCAGCAGTGCTGAAACATAGGCCCAGCGTCCGCCTACGTACCAAATACGGTGAACGCCAATACCGTCAAGGGATAAAAAGCTTATTTCTCTTGGCTTGTCGGGGGTTGAAATGTCGAAAATGCGCACCCCGGCACTCCAGCCGCGAGCGTTGCTGCCCTGTACGGTCTCGCTTACTGAACGGGTGTAATAGACTTTTTCATCGGCAAAGCGCACGTCGGCAAACAGATCGCGGGCATTTATCACCAGCAGCAGATCGTCATGCGCCTGTAAATGCACGTTCCAGGTTCCCGCAGGGGCAGCAACAAAACCGGCATCGCGTGGATTTTTTGGGTCTCGCACGTCAACGATAGAAAATCCCTGCGACACCATGTGCCCTATGTAGGCATAACCGCGATGGACCATCACCTGCACGCCGTCGGGTTTACCGCCCTGATTGCTGTGACCAATCAGTCGCATATTGCGGCTGTACTCGGGTTGGGGGAGAGTGTGAGCTGTCATTGCCGCGCCTTATTGACTTGAAAGTTTAGGATTGCAGTTCTTGGAATAAGCGGAGTTTTTATGATGGCTAAAAAAATGGCAACGAATCAAAAAGTATATGCTTATTCTCGTTTAGTAGAGACATCAGCAGAGTGTTAACGCGCGGATTACTGTGAAGAGGACCTGCACACCCCTTGCGGCATACAGGCCCGTTGGGCTAAGGATAAGCCAAAGGTAATTAGTTGAACACCATGCCACCGTCAATCAGCAGCGACTGGCCGGTCATGTAGTCTGAGTCGGCGCTCGCCAGATAAGCAACGCAGCCAGCCACATCTTCCGGCTCCGAAAGGCGTTTCAGCGTGATGTTTTTAGCGAATTCCTGGGTGCCGTAACCTACAGGTTTACCCGCTGCTGCAGAAACTTGACGGTCGATCTCTTCCCACATTGGCGTTTTAACAATCCCAGGGCAGTAACCATTGACCGTGATCCCTAGTGGCGCCAGGTCGCGCGCCGCAGTTTGCGTCAAACCGCGAACGGCAAATTTACTGGAGCTGTAAATGGCCAACTCAGGGTTACCCACGTGGCCCGCCTGAGAGCAGGCATTAATTATTTTGCCGCCGTGGCCGAGAGATTTGAAGGCTTTGACCGCCGCCTGAATACCCCAAATAACGCCTTTGACGTTGATGTTATAAACTTTATCAACTATTTCAGGCGTAATGTCTTCAATGAGCGTTGTAGGGGCAATACCGGCGTTGTTAACGATGACGTCGAATCCGCCGAGCTGTTTGGTCGCAGCCTCAACGGCAGAGAATATCTGTTCGCGGTTAGAAACATCCGCGACTTGGGCGATAGCTTTACCGCCCGCGTGATTAATTTCTTCCGCCACTTTTTTTGCCGTCTCGGCGTTAAAGTCCACAACCGCGATGGCAAAACCCTCCTTTGCCAAACGCAGTGCAATTGCACGACCGATACCCTGACCGGCACCTGTTACTAAAGCCACTTTTCCATTGTTAGACATACCACTATCCCCTTAATGTGTTGAGTCTTTTTTCAGGTGCTGCGCGCAAGGCATAGGGCTGGTGTGCTCGTTGCCGTTGCGTGAGCTCAGTTCAGGTTTACGCTCCTCGTTAAAATTGTTCAAATGTTGTTAACAGAGATGAACAGTTTATTGATCTAAACCAAGTTTACAGGCTAAGTGCTGCTTTTCTAATCGCATATTCATAACCCTGAATGCCAAATCCACAAATTACTCCCACGGAAATATCAGACAGGAATGAATGATGACGGAAGGCGTCACGTCGGTGAACGTTGGTGATATGTACCTCATATAACGGCACATTTATCGCTGTGACAGCGTCACGTATTGCCACTGAGGTATGTGTCCACGCGGCAGCATTGAGCACCAGTGCGCTGGCATCACCACGGCATGACTGAATTCTCTCGATCATTTCTCCTTCATGATTGGTCTGGAAAAACGCGATCTCGACGTTGCACTCTTTACCGGTTTTATGGCATAACGCTTCCACGTCGGCGAGGGTGTCGCGGCCGTACGTTTCCGGCTCACGCGTGCCCAGCAGGTTGAGATTACAGCCGTTAAGTACCACAATTTTGCGTTGCATATTTTTCCTTAATCCCTAAATCCGAACAGATATTTTGGCGTTTCCCACATGATTTTTTGCTGCGTTTTTTCATCAGGGAAAAGCTGCTCAACCAGCATTAATAATGTGCCTAAATCCATACGGTGTTCGGCGCGCAGAAACGGCCAGTCAGACCCCCACATACAGCGCTCTGCGCCAAATGCCTCAAGGAGCGCATGCTGATAGGCATGGCCATCCGGGTAGGGAAAAGGCTGTTTACTAAATTTCGACAGGCCGGAGAGTTTGACCCAGCAGCGCTCGCTCTGCGCCAGTGACAGCAGGGCCTGAAAGGCGGGTTGATGCAGTCCGGCACTGACGTCGGGACGACCTGAATGGTCAAACAGCAGTTTCGTTTTGCAGCGCGCGAGCATGGGCATTAGCGCCAGCAGTTGCTCATTCTGCACCTGAATGGCGGCAAACATGTCCAGCTCCGCCAGTTTGCCCATCATGGCGTCAAACTCGAGAAAAGGGGCAACGCCGAGCATCGCCACGTTGAGCGCGATACCGACTACTCCGGCCTGTTTCAGTTCTGCCAGCCGCGCAAGGCTGCACTCGAAAGGCACTACGGCTATCCCCCGAAAATGCCCGTGACCTTTTTCAAGCGCATCCAACAGACAGCGACTGTCGGTGTTGTAACCGGAGGTTGGCCCAACAATCAACGAGTGGCGAATGTTATAGGCCTGCATCACGGCTTGGTAATAGTCCACCGTGGCAATCTCATGCCCCTCGGGGCGATAAGCGGTCTCCGGGATATACGGAAAGTTAAGCGGATCAAAAACGTGGTGATGTGTGTCGATCTTCGGCTGGTCGAAAATGCTCATGCCTTGGCTTTTCCTGATACTGAATAAAGAACCTGCTGATTACGCGTTTTCTGGAACTCCTCCAGCGTTTCACCGCGCATCGCCGAGTAAATGTGCAGGTTAGATACGCCCACTACGGCCCCCAGTTTTTCCAACAGGAAGAAGCTGACACCATATTGAATCATGGCGCGCCAGTCGAGACTGCGCAGCATCAATTGTTCATCGCTGGTGAGTTTGTTTTCTTCAAACATTGCCTGCTGCTCTACGAGGAAGCGTTCACGCCAGGCGGGTTGGATCATTCGATGCAGGAAGCGATTAATACGCAACGCTTTCAGGCTGCGTGCCTGGGTGAACGGATACGTTCCCGGCAGTTTTTCAACGCCAGCCATCTGCAGGGCGATTTTATCGCGCTGGCGCTGCTGCACATCTACCGGCGCTTCGCGAGATTTATTCTCCAGCACCAGCGTGGCGATGCCTGTCATTGACGGCAGATAATAGGCCTGATGCAGTTTTTCGACATTGGCGGACAGCGCACCGCGCATCACTAGCCACATGATCTCTTCTGATCCTTCCATTCCGCTCAGCGTGGCGTATTCGGCAAGGGTCATTTCTGTTAATCGCTCAGGGTCGTTAATCAGCATATCGACGAATTGGTCGTCCCATTCCGGATTGTTAAACCCGCAGCGTTCGCCGTGAACCTGATGTGATACGCCGCCGGTAGCGACAATCGCCACGGTCAGGTCTTCGGGAAAGCTTTCAACCGCGCGACGCAGGGCCTGGCCGAGTTTATAGCAGCGGCGCGCGGTGGGAATAGGGAACTGTAAAACGCCAATTTGCAGCGGAACTATCTGCGTTGGCCAACCGCTTTCGGTATGCGGCATCAGCGCTGAAAGTGGCGAAAACAGGCCGTGGTCCAACGGTTTGTCCATAAAGAATGACATATCAAACTCGTCGGCCATCAGGCTGGCACCAATGTGTTGCGAAAGGGCGGCGTGCCCCTTAACCGCGGGCAAATCGCGCGGGCCGCCGCCTTCATCTGCCACGTCATAGTGGTCGTCAATTCCTAGCGTAAAGGCCGAATAGTGGTCAAAGAAGAACGAGGTTACGTGGTCATTAAATACGTACAGCAGTACGTCGGGTTTTTTATCGTCCAGCCACTTCTGCATGGGCGCAAAACTGTCAAAAATGGGCGACCAGGCGCTTTCCTGTTGTTTGTTATGATCGACAGCGAAACCGATAGTGGGAGTATGTGAAACCGCCAATCCGCCAATAATTCTAGCCATTTATTTACCTCTTTTGCCTAAGTTATAGAATCTGAAGGTGTTCCCTTCATCATCTTTAATTTATTTTTTAATCAATGAATTAACGAACATTCATGGTGCGCGACAGCGCTGGAATATCATTAAGATCGATACCTTTAATCATTTCGGGCGGGTGTGCCGGTCGGTGCATCAAAATACTCAGGCCTGCCAGCAGTGCCGGAAGGGCCAGAACCAGGAAAATAACGTTTTGACCGGAGAACAAGCCAAGTAAAATCCCGCCGGTGGAAGAGCTGATAATGGCCCCAGTACGGCCAATACCGTGCATCCAGCACACGCCGGTAGCGCGCATTTCGGTGGGGTAAAATGCGGGAGAGAAGGCCTGAAGTCCGGTTTGTGCGCCGTTAATACAGACGCCGCTGAAGAACACCAGCACGGCCAGCGCGGTGGCACCGAAGTTGCCGACTCCTTGCGTCAGCAGACAACCCATGCCGACCATATAAAACAGCGCAATAACGCGACGTGCCTTGAACTTGTCCATCAGCCCCCCCACCATCAGCCCGCCAAATGTGCCGCCGAGCTGGAATAAACCGGCAACAATGGCCGCGCGCTCCAGTGAGAAACCGCTGTTACGCATAATGGTGGGCAGCCATCCGTTAAGTAGATAGATAACGAACAGGCCCATAAAATAGGTCAACCACAGCACCAGCGTTCCCTTGGCATAGCCTTTGGTGAACAACTGTAATACCTTGGCTTTTTTCTGAATGACCGGTGCTTTAAGCACAAATTTTGTTTCACGAGTAAACACACCGCCCGCGCGTCGCAGGACTTTTTCAATTTTCTCCTGAGCGACGTTGCGCACCACCATGTACATTGCCGATTCAGGCAAAATCCACATCAGAAGCGGCAGCATCAGTAAAGGGACAACCCCGCCGGCGAACAGCACGGCTTTCCAACCAAAGTGCGGCAGCAGACCGGCGGCAATAAATCCCCCTGCACCCGAACCGATGTTGAAACCGCTGTACATGACAGTGATCATCAGACTGCGGCGGCGTTCCGGCATATATTCTGAAACCAGCGTCACCGTATTGGGCATCACAGCCCCAAGACCTAAGCCGGTCAGAAAACGCAGAATAGCCATTTCCATCGGCGTGCGTGCAAAAGTACTTAACAGGCTAAAAGTGGCAAAGCACAGAATCGAAATCAGCAAAATTCGTTTGCGGCCAAAGCGGTCGGCATAGGGACCCGCAACCAGCGCGCCGATGGCGACGCCGAACATCGCTGCACCTAAAATGGGCCCCATTGCGCCGCGACCCATTCCCCAGTCTTCCATCAGGGCGGGAGCAATAAAGCCCATGACGGCGGCATCGTAGCCGTCAAACATGATAATGATGAAACACAGCGACAAAATCAGCCACTGGTAGCCTGAAATAGAGCGGGAATCTATCCAGCCTTTTACATCCACAATACTGTTCTGACTCATAGGGTGTGCTCTCTATTTTTTTTATTAATATGTGATCGGATTAAAACTTTCAAAAAAAATAATGATTTTTAAGTCGTTGCATCCATGCAGAGAGTGAGAACTCTTAAAA
>NZ_MRWD01000030.1 GCF_002093625.1 Rouxiella silvae
GTGTGGGGTCTCCCCATGCGAGAGTAGGGAACTGCCAGGCATCAAATAAACAGAGAAACCTCAGTCGAAAGACTGAGGTTTTTTTGTTTAACTCGTTGATGGCCGGTTGCCTGCTCGAGAAGAGAGCAGGACTAAAAGCTTCGCTTTTAGCACGTTGCTTGCAACGGCCCGAAGGGTGTATGACGAAGTCGTACATAAACTGCCAGGCATCAAATAAAGCACAGAACCTCAGCGAAAGCTGGGGTTTTTTGCTAATTGACGTTTGTAAAAGGGCGAAAAGCCGGGTCAACGGCCACGAAAATCGGGCCCCTGTCGTCAGACAGGGGCCTTTTTGCGTCTGAATACAGGATGATTATTGGTCATATTCGTGCGTTGTAAATAGCCAAACCCTCATTTTTTTACGTCCTAAATAACTAAAGATTATGAATATATAGCAATATGCTGAATAATTTTCACCTTGTGATTACAAGCTCGACATGGCTCCCGAAACCCGCTATCTTCAGGCATCTAGATGTCTAAACGTATAAGCGGATGCAGTGAGGAAGTTGTTATGCCGATTCGGGTTCCAGATGAGTTACCAGCCGTGAGCTTTTTACGCAATGAAAACGTTTTTGTGATGACGTCTTCACGTGCAAAAACTCAAGAAATTCGCCCATTAAAAGTGCTGATACTCAATTTGATGCCGAAGAAGATCGAGACTGAGAATCAGTTCTTACGTCTACTTTCCAATTCCCCCTTGCAGATTGATGTTCAACTGCTGCGCATCGACAGCCGTGAGTCAAAGAACACACCTGCGGAACATTTGAATAATTTCTACTGTGACTTCGAAGATATCCAGCACGACAACTATGACGGCCTGATAGTCACCGGTGCGCCACTGGGTTTAGTCGATTTCTGCGACGTTGCCTATTGGCCGCAAATTGAACGCATCGTTCATTGGGCAAAAGAGCATGTAACTTCTACCCTGTTTGTTTGCTGGGCCGTACAGGCAGCGCTTAACGTGCTTTATGGGACGCCGAAAATGACCCGAGAAACCAAACTTTCAGGTGTGTATGCTCATCAAACGCTACAGCCGCTGGCTTTATTGACCCGTGGATTCGACGAGTCCTTCCTCGCACCACATTCACGTTATGCTGACTTCCCCATTGAAGAGCTGCGTAAATACACCGACCTCGATATTTTGGCTGAGTCAGAAGACGCTGGCGCTTATCTGTTTGCTACTAAAGACAAGCGTATGGCATTCGTTACCGGTCATCCTGAATATGACGCCGGAACCTTGGCGGGTGAGTACCTGCGTGACCTAGAAGCAGGCCTGTCGCCTGATATGCCTACTAACTATTTCCCGAACGACAATGCAGAATTGGCACCTAAGGCCAGTTGGCGCAGTCATGGACATCTGTTGTTTACCAATTGGCTGAATTATTATGTCTACCAGATAACACCTTTCGATCTCCGTCATATGAATCCTACGCTGGAATGAACTCTCGACTGATCTGTTGTTGATCATCCCAACACAACGGCCATTAAATTGGCCGTTGTCGTTTCCACCCGCCAGTTATTCTCCCTCCCTCTCGAACCTAGACAAGATCCCTTCTTTTTTCAAAAGTGGAAATCAATCCTGTTTTTAATAAAAAATTTATTCCGTTAACTCAATGAATAAAAACATGTTTATTTTTATTTTAAATAAAAATGGAAATCGTTTTTGATTTTACGTATTTATTGGTTACGCTTAATTCTATTGGCTACTAAATGACCTGCCGGATCGTGTTATTCAAAACGATCCTGGAGATGTCGGGTATATGGCCAAGGCAATCGCATAGCACTCAGATATTTAACCGCTGATTACCTTGATAAGTCAGGAGAATGTTGATGTCACAGCAGATAACCCGCAGTCCACTCGCCTTTACACGCCAGTTCTCGGAACAGGCCTCCAGCGTTTTAACCGAGCAGGCAATAGACTTTTTATCCGATCTGGTCAGCCAATTCACCCCTTCCCGTAGTCAGTTGCTTACCGAAAGGAAGACTGTGCAGGCCAATATAGACAGGGGAGTGCTGCCTGATTTTATTTCGGAAATGACTTCCATTAGAGAATCTGAATGGCAAATTAAAAGTATCCCCAATGACCTGCGCGACCGGCGTGTCGAGATTACCGGTCCCGTAGAGCGCAAAATGGTCATCAATGCGTTGAATGCCAACGTCAAAGTCTTTATGGCTGATTTTGAGGATTCCCTCGCTCCCGAGTGGGCAAAAGTTATTGAAGGACAAATCAATCTGCGTGATGCGGTAAAGGGGACGATTAGCTATACCAATGAATCAGGGAAGATTTATCAACTAAAGCCAAATCCTGCAGTGTTAGTTTGTCGGGTAAGAGGGATGCATCTGCCTGAGAAGCACGTGATGTGGGAGGGCGAGCCGATCCCCGGCGGGCTGTTTGATTTTGCCCTTTATTTCTTTCACAACTACCGCGAACTGTTGGCAAAAGGCAGTGGCCCCTATTTTTACCTGCCTAAAATGCAGTCTTACAAAGAGGCGCAGTGGTGGAGTCAGGTCTTTAGTTATGCCGAAGACAGCGTTGGGCTACCGCGCGGTACCATTAAGGCGACCGTATTGATTGAAACTCTTCCCGCCGTGTTCCAAATGGACGAAATCCTTTATCACCTGCGGGATCATATTGTAGGTCTGAACTGTGGACGTTGGGACTATATATTCAGTTATATCAAAACACTGAAAAATCACCCCGAACGGGTACTTCCCGATCGTCAGGTCGTGACTATGGAACAACCATTCCTCAGCGCTTATTCACGATTGTTGATTAAGACCTGCCATCGACGTGGCGCCTTTGCTATGGGCGGCATGGCGGCATTTATTCCCAGTAAGGACCCGCAGCGCAATGAATGGGTGCTAAATAAAGTGATAAAAGACAAAGAGCTGGAGGCAGCGAATGGGCATGACGGCACCTGGATTGCACATCCAGGTTTAGCCGATACCGCCATGTCTGTATTCAATAAAGCCTTGGGAACACGAGCAAATCAGTTGGACGTCTTACGTGAACACGATGCGCCGATTAACGCAGAGGCGCTGCTTGAGCCTTGTTCCGGTTCACGGACTGCCGAAGGTATGCGCGCCAATATTCGCGTTGCCGTGCAGTACATCGAGGCCTGGATTTCAGGTAATGGCTGCGTGCCAATTTATGGGTTAATGGAGGATGCCGCTACCGCAGAAATCTCCCGAACTTCCATCTGGCAGTGGATCCATCACGGCAAAACGCTGGACGACGGACAACAGGTAACTAAAGCACTCTTTCAGCGGATGTTGGCAGAAGAGATGCAGGTCATCCAGCAAGAACTGGGTGAGCAGCGGTTTAGCTCAGGGCGTTTTCACGAGGCCGCGGCACTTATGGAAAAAATCACGACTCAGGATGAACTGATCGACTTCCTCACGCTGCCAGGCTATGCGCTGCTGGCCTGATAAAAGCCTAAAATTATGTGGAGATAGCGTTATGAAAACAACCCGTACCCAACAAATTCAGCAGCTTGAAGAGATATGGTCGCAGCCTCGCTGGAAAGGTATTGTTCGTCCTTATACTGCCGCAGAAGTTATCAGCCTGCGCGGCTCGGTTAACCCCGAGTGCACATTGGCACAACATGGGGCGCAGCGTTTATGGAATCTCCTGCACGGCGCATCGCGCAAAGGCTATGTGAACTGTCTCGGTGCGTTGACCGGCGGACAGGCTTTACAGCAGGCCAAAGCGGGCATCGAAGCTATCTATCTTTCGGGCTGGCAGGTTGCCGCCGACGCAAATACTGCATCGAGCATGTACCCCGATCAGTCGCTTTACCCGGTGAACTCAGTGCCCGAGGTGGTGGCGCGTATCAATAATACGTTCCGCCGTGCTGACCAAATCCAATGGTCCAATAACATTGAGCCGGGTCAGTCAGGCTACACCGACTATTTTTTGCCGATCGTTGCCGATGCGGAGGCCGGTTTTGGCGGGGTGCTCAACTCATTTGAACTGATGAAATCGATGATTGAGGCCGGAGCCGCGGCGGTGCACTTTGAAGATCAACTGGCCGCGGTGAAAAAGTGCGGACACATGGGCGGCAAGGTGTTGGTTCCGACGCAGGAAGCGGTGCAGAAGCTGGTATCAGCGCGTTTGGCGGCGGACGTTCTTGGAGTTCCAACGTTAGTTGTCGCGCGAACAGATGCTGATGCCGCCGACCTGCTGACGTCCGACTGCGACCCTTATGACAGCGAGTTTATTACCGGCGAACGCACTCATGAAGGCTTTTACCGCACACATGCTGGCATAGAGCAGGCAATTTCCCGAGGTCTAGCCTATGCGGCCTATGCCGATATTGTCTGGTGTGAAACGTCTACGCCCGACCTTGCATTGGCTAAACGCTTTGCCGACGCCATTCATCAGCAATTCCCAGGTAAATTACTGGCCTATAACTGCTCACCTTCGTTTAACTGGAAGAAGAATCTGGACGATAAGACCATCGCCAGTTTCCAGGATCAACTGGCGGCAATGGGCTACCAGTACCAGTTTATTACTTTGGCGGGTATCCACAGTATGTGGTTCAACATGTTCGATCTGGCGCATGCCTATGCACAGGGCGAAGGCATGAAGCATTACGTCGAAAAAGTGCAGCAACCAGAGTTTGATGCTGTGGCACGTGGCTACACCTTTGCCTCGCATCAGCAAGAAGTGGGCACCGGTTATTTCGATAAAGTGACCACTATTATTCAAGGGGGGCACTCGTCGGTAACCGCGTTGACTGGCTCAACCGAAGAGCAGCAGTTTTCCTAATATAGCCAGGGGTCCAGTGTTAATTGGACCCTTTTTAATCGAACAATTTACAGAGGGTAGATGATGAAGACCGAACTGCTCATTGCCCAAACCATCCTGCAAGGTTTTGATGCTCAGTATGGCCGTTTTTTGGAAGTCACTTCCGGTGCGCAACGTCGTTTTGAACAGGCTGACTGGTTGGCCGTACAGCAAGCAATGAAGCAGAGAATTCATCTTTATGACCACCACGTTGGTTTAGTGGCCAGCCAGCTCAGGTGTATTACCGGGCCTCACTTTTTTGATGCAGCCTTCGTTAGCCGTGTAAAAGCTTGCTACAGCGAACTGTTACCCGACTATCCGCGCGGCGAGATAGCTGAAAGCTTCTTTAATTCGGTCTATTGTCGCATCTTCAAACACCGTGATTTAACGGCGGACAAACTCTTTATTTTCAGTGAGCAGCAGGCTGGAAGCGGTAGCCAACTGCATCGTCCGTTGGCCAGAATCCTTTCGCAGACGGAAGGGCTTTCTATTCTGCTACACAAGCTGTTAATGGAATTGCCACTGCAACTACCGTGGGATGACATTGAAAGAGACGTTGATGCTATTGCTAGCGCACTGGCCGATGCCTTAGATCCAAATACGCTCGCCGATGCGCAGTTTGAAATGGCTACCGAGCTTTTTTATCGCAATAAAGCCGCGTGGCTGGTCGGAAAAATTCGTCTTCAAGAGCAGGTTCACCCGTTCTTGCTGCCGATACATCAAACGCCTCACGGCAAACTGTTTGTCGACAGCTGTTTGACCCAACATGATGATGCCAGCATCGTCTTTGGCTTTGCTCGATCTTACTTTATGGTTTATGCCCCTAATCCCGGTGCATTGGTTGAGTGGCTGCGTGAGATATTGCCCGCTAAAACAACCGCTGAGCTTTACAGTTCTATTGGCTGTCAAAAACACGCAAAAACAGAATGTTATCGAGAGCATTTGCGCTATATGGCGCTAAGTGAAGATCAGTTTATTATTGCTCCAGGCGTAAAAGGCATGGTGATGCTGGTATTTACCCTAACCGGTAGCGACCGAGTTTTTAAAGTCATTAAAGACCGTTTCACTCCCCCTAAGCAGGTGACTGAGCAGCGGGTTCGCGAGTGCTATCAGCTGGTTAAAGAGCATGATCGTGTCGGACGAATGGCTGACACGCAGGAGTTTGAGCATTTCATCTTACCCAAGAATCGTATTAGCCCAGAGCTGATGGAAGAGTTACAGCGCGAAGCGGCCAATAAAATTGAAGACTTGGGGGACAGCATCGCCGTGCGGCATTTATACATTGAACGTCGCATGACGCCGTTGAATATTTATCTTGAGCACGCTACGTCCCAGCAGTTGCACGATGTCATTGAAGAGTACGGTAATGCTATCAAGCAGTTAGCAGCGGCCAATATTTTTCCTGGCGATATGCTGTTTAAGAACTTTGGTGTTACCCGTCACGGCCGCGTCGTATTTTACGATTACGACGAGATTTGCTATATGACTCAGATTAATTTCCGAAATCTGCCGCCCGCGCTTTATCCCGAAGACGAATTGGCCAATGGACCTTGGTACAGTGTGGCTGAGAATGACGTGTTCCCTGAAGAGTTTCGCTACTTCCTGTGCAGTGATAAACGCCTTCGTCCGCTTTTTGACGTGTTGCACGGTGACCTGTTTTGCCCCGATTACTGGCGTAGCCTGCAGCAGCGCATTCTTGATGGACATATTGAAGACGTTTACGCCTATCGCCCCAGGCAGCGCTTTAGCCACAGGATTCAGCAGCCGCTAAACGCCTAATTATTGTCCCCGTCGAATGCACAATTAATGTTTTCCGCCGCCGTAGGCTTGGGTTATTTCTTTCGCCGCGTGGATAACGAGTGCGCCAAGCTCAGTCACGCGATCATCGGTAATTCTTGAAATAGGCCCTGAAATGGAAATGGCCGCATAGGCATCGTTGTGTTCATCATAAATACAGGTCGCCACACAGCGTAATCCCAGCGCATGTTCTTCATCATCAAAGGCATAGCCGCGTTTACGGGTGTCGGCCAGCTCCTGTTTCAGGTTAGCCGGTGAGGTGCGCGTCAGTGGCGTGTAGCTGTGTAAACCAATTTTATGCAGCATTTTTACCAGGCGCTCTTCCGGCAGCGTCGAAAGGAAGGCCTTGCCCGCCCCCGAGGCATGCATTGGCAGCTTGCCACCAATCGGTGCCGACATGCGCATCAGCGCGTTGCATTGCACCTGATCGATAATGATCGCCTGATAGTCGCTGTGATCGAGCACCGCCAGGTTTACCGTTTCTCCAGATTCTTCCATCAAACGTCGCAACATCGGATGTACCATTGCCAGCAGGTTGCGGCTTTGCAGGAAGCTGCTGCCGACGACAAAGGCATGCGAACCAATAGTCCACAGCCCCAAGTCCCCTACTTGGCGCACAAAACCTTGCTGCTGCATAGTAGTCAACAGTCGATGAGTGGTTGAATTAGGCAGCCCGGCCTGCTGTGCAAGATCGGTTAGTGCCACGCTGCCTTGTGCCTCGGCAATATATTCCAGCAGTTTCAAACCGCGCGTTAAAGACTGAACCTGACCGGTTGCTGCACTGGCGCTGGCCGTTGTGTTTTTCGCTTTCTTTGTGCGTTTTACCGCCGTGGCTGAAGAAGTCACCATCATGCTTTCCCTTGTCAGCGTTGCCTAAGATATCGGCATTAAAATATTATTTTGGAATTCGTTTTCGTTTTTACAGTATGGATCGCAAACAGGTTTTGCGCTCATCCGATGTGTTGCATAGGCCTTGGAATAAGGCTCGAGAATTTGATGAAAAAGTCTCACATCCAGGCGAACACTGCGCCCAGCCAAGGTATGCTAGGATGATTGCCGGTGATGAGTGATGAGGTGAAAGTGACAAATCGAGTTGAAGCACTGCATGAACAGCTAGCGAAGCGCATTCTCGTTCTGGACGGTGGCATGGGCACCATGATCCAAAGCTACCATCTTGAAGAAGAAGACTATCGCGGCGAACGTTTTGCCGATTGGGAAAGCGATCTCAAAGGTAACAACGACCTGTTGGTGCTGACCAAGCCAGAGGTTATCACGGCTATCCATTATGGCTATCTTGAAGCCGGTGCCGACATCCTTGAAACCAACACCTTTAACTCTACCACCATCGCCATGGCCGATTACCACATGGCGTCGCTTTCAGCCGAGATAAACTATGAGGCGGCGCGGCTCGCCCGCATCTGTGCCGACGAATGGACTGCACGCACGCCGGAGAAACCGCGTTATGTGGCTGGGGTACTGGGCCCAACCAACCGCACGGCGTCGATCTCTCCTGACGTCAACGATCCCGCATACCGCAACGTCTCATTCGATCAACTGGTCGAGGCCTATTGTGAATCGACCCGTGCATTGATCGAAGGCGGTGCGGATCTGATCATGGTTGAGACGATCTTCGACACCTTGAACGCCAAGGCGGCGACCTTTGCCGTTGAAACCGTGTTTGAAGAGATGGGCGTACTGCTGCCGGTGATGATCTCGGGCACCATTACCGACGCATCCGGTCGCACCCTGTCGGGTCAAACGACGGAGGCGTTTTATAACTCGCTGCGCCACGTCAAGCCGCTAACCTTTGGCCTTAACTGTGCATTGGGTCCTGACGAGCTGCGTCAATACGTTGCCGAGCTTTCGCGCATTTCCGAGTGCTACGTTACCGCGCACCCAAACGCCGGTTTGCCCAACGCCTTTGGTGAGTATGACCTTGAAGCCAAAGAGATGGCCGAGCACATTGGCGAGTGGGCACGTTCTGGATTCCTGAACATTGTGGGGGGCTGCTGCGGCACCACGCCAGCACACATTGCGGCAATGGTTAAGGTGCTTGAAGGCGTTCCTCCGCGCAAGCTGCCTGAAATTCCGGTTGCCTGTCGTCTTGCGGGTCTCGAACCTTTGACCATCGACCCCAAAACACTATTTGTTAACGTCGGTGAGCGTACCAACGTCACGGGTTCTGCCCGCTTCAAAAAGCTCATTAAAGAAGAGAAATATTTGGAAGCGCTGGCCGTGGCGCGTCAGCAGGTTGAAAGCGGTGCGCAAATCATCGATATCAACATGGACGAAGGCATGCTTGATGCCGAAGCTGCGATGGTCAAGTTTCTGAATTTGATTGCCGGTGAGCCCGATATTGCCCGTGTGCCTATTATGATTGACTCCTCAAAATGGGATGTCATTGAAAAAGGGCTGAAATGTATTCAGGGCAAAGGGATTGTTAACTCAATTTCAATGAAAGAAGGGGAAGAGGCTTTTCTCAAACATGCTCGCAAGGTGCGCCGTTACGGTGCTGCCATGGTGGTGATGGCTTTTGACGAAATGGGTCAGGCCGATACGCGGGCGCGTAAAATAGAAATTTGCCGTCGCGCCTACAATCTGTTGACCAAAGAAGTGGGCTTTCCACCCGAAGACATCATTTTCGACCCGAATATTTTCGCCGTTGCGACCGGTATCGAAGAGCATAACAACTACGCGGTAGATTTTATCGATGCCTGTGCCGACATTAAGGCCGAGCTGCCTCATGCGATGATTTCTGGCGGTGTTTCCAACGTTTCCTTTTCGTTTCGCGGGAATGACCCCGTACGTGAAGCCATCCACGCCGTATTCCTGTATCACGCCATTCGTAACGGCATGGATATGGGTATCGTCAATGCCGGTCAGCTGGCGATTTACGACGATTTAAGCGACGAGCTGCGTAATGCGGTTGAAGATGTGATCCTCAACCGTCGAGAGGACGGAACAGAGCGCCTTCTTGATTTGGCCGAGAAATACCGAGGTAGCAAAGACGACGGCGAAGCCAACAAACAGCAGGCGGAATGGCGCGGCTGGGAAGTCAGAAAACGTCTCGAATATTCACTGGTAAAAGGTATCACCGAATTTATTGAGCTCGATACCGAAGAGGCACGTCAACTCTCCGCTCGGCCAATTGAAGTTATTGAAGGCCCACTGATGGATGGCATGAACGTGGTGGGCGACCTATTCGGCGAGGGGAAAATGTTCCTGCCGCAGGTGGTGAAATCCGCCCGCGTTATGAAGCAGGCGGTTGCCTATCTGCAGCCGTACATTGAAGCCAGCAAGGAGAAGGGTAAAACCAACGGTAAAATTCTGCTGGCGACGGTGAAAGGCGACGTGCATGACATCGGCAAGAACATCGTCGGCGTTGTGTTGCAGTGTAATAATTACGAAATTATCGATTTGGGCGTGATGGTGCCGACCGATAAAATTCTGAAAACCGCCATTGAAGAGAAGGTGGATATTATTGGCCTTTCTGGTCTGATAACACCGTCTCTTGATGAAATGGTTAACGTCGCCAAAGAAATGCAGCGCCGGGGTTTCACCATTCCCTTACTGATTGGCGGAGCGACGACTTCAAAAGCGCACACGGCAGTAAAAATTGAACAAAATTATCACGGCTCAACCACCTACGTGCAGAATGCCTCGCGTTCCGTAGGGGTGGTGTCAGCCCTGTTGTCAGACACGCAGCACGATGTGTTTGTTGAAAAAACGCGTAAAGAATACGAAACGGTGCGCATACAGCACGCCCGTAAAAAGCCGCGTACGCCACCGGTTAGCCTCGATATTGCTCGCGCGAATGCCAGTGCCCTCGACTGGGAAAACTATACGCCGCCCGTCGCCCTGCGTTTAGGGATCCAGCAGGTTGAAGCCAGCGTTGAAACGTTGCGTCACTATATCGACTGGACGCCGTTCTTCATGACCTGGTCTCTGGCAGGTAAATATCCACGTATTCTGGAAGACGAAATCGTGGGTGAAGAGGCTAAACGCCTGTTCCAGGATGCCAATGACCTGCTTGATAAGCTCTCGAATGAAAAGCTGCTCAATCCCCGCGGTGTTTTCGGGCTGTTCCCGGCAAACCGCGTCGGCGATGATATTGAAATTTATCGCGATGAAAGCCGAGATGAGGTGCTAGTGGTCAGTCATCATCTGCGTCAGCAAACTGAAAAAACTGACTTTGCTAACTACTGCTTGGCGGACTTTGTGGCACCAAAATCCAGCGGTAAATCCGATTATATGGGGGCCTTCGCGGTAACCGGCGGTTTGGAAGAGGACGCACTGGCCGAGGCTTATGATCGGCAGCACGATGATTACAATAAAATAATGATTAAAGCGCTGTCAGACCGATTAGCTGAAGGGTTTGCAGAATATCTGCACGAACAGGTGCGCAAGGTCCACTGGGGCTTTGCTGCCGATGAGAAGTTGAGTAATGAAGAGCTGATCCGCGAGAATTATCAGGGGATTCGTCCTGCGCCGGGTTACCCGGCTTGTCCCGAGCATACCGAAAAAGGCCAGATCTGGAAGCTGCTGGATGTTGAAACTCATACCGGTATGCAACTGACCGAATCGTTCGCCATGTGGCCGGGTGCCGCCGTTTCAGGTTGGTATTTCAGCCACCCGGACAGCAAGTACTTTGCGGTTGCCCAGATTCAGCGCGATCAGGTCGAAGATTATGCGGCACGTAAGGGCATGCCTGTTTCCGAGGTCGAGCGCTGGTTGGCACCTAATCTCGGATACGACGCTGATTAATCGATTATTGTCCGTCTTCTTGGCCTTTAACCCATTTTGGGAAGGGCAAGGAGACGGAGAT
The DNA here is from genome assembly GCF_002093625.1 of Rouxiella silvae. Lineage (GTDB taxonomy): Bacteria > Pseudomonadota > Gammaproteobacteria > Enterobacterales > Enterobacteriaceae > Rouxiella > Rouxiella silvae. The sequence goes on from NZ_MRWD01000030.1 coordinate 11,451, forward strand.
AAGTTCTGGTCCCGAAAAATTTTTTACCCCACCTCAACGTCGATCTGTAAGGCATCATAGCGCCAGTATTCAAGATCGCAGTCAATAACCCGATCCTGCTGATCGCGGTTGATCCTGGTAATAAATAGCGCCGGGCTTCCTGCTGTCACTTTCAATGCATCTGACGCCTCCTGTGGCAAACGGGTTGGCACCATGTCAAAACGCACTCGGCCATACTTTATGCCATAGCGAGATAAATACAGATCAGTCAACGATTGAGTCAGGTCGGCGTGAAGAATATCGGGGAAAAATTGCGGATTAAGGTAGTGCTCAACGTAAAGCACCGCGCGGCCATCGATATATCGCAGTCGCCGAATGCAATAAATGTCACTTTGCAGTGGCAGATTAAGCTTTTGGCATAGATTGTCGCTGGCTCTTCTCTGACAGGCATCAATCAGTTCCGTTTGCGCGAAACGACCCTGTTCCTGAGCCATCGCATGGAAATGGCTGCGTTGCAGCGGGTTATACAGAATGCGCGGTGGGGAAATAAACCATCCGCGGCGCACTTCACGATAAATCAACCCTTGAGCCTCAAGTTGACTCAGTGATTCGCGCAACGTTATTCGCGTGGTAGAGAATTGCTCGCTCAGCGTTCTTTCCGAAGGCAGTCGCCCCTCGGCAAAATAAAGTCCGGCAGCTATCTTTTCACTCAGTGTCTGGCAGATGGTTGCTACGGCGGTCTGCGATTCACTCATTGGTCATCAGCCTCATTTCAGTGCGTTTTTGCACCACAATGGCAAGTAAAGGTCGAAAATTTGTGCGCTCGCTAACAGCGATGAGCTTAAAAATGCTGCTTTTTCACGCTGTCATATAATTATCACAAACGATCGTTAGATTGGCTTGGTTCTTGCTGGACTAGACCAGCACTCACACACACTATCATCTGGAGCATCAGTTATGAAACAGTTGTTCGCTTCTGTGTTAACCACCGCGCTGGTAATGACCACCACGACGGCGTTTGCCGCCGAATCTCTTGCGGATCTTGAGAAAGCCGCTAAAGCTGAAGGTACGGTAAACAGCGTCGGTATGCCTGACTCATGGGCAAACTGGAAAGATACCTGGAATGATTTAAACACTAAATACGGCATCAAACACAGTGATACCGACATGAGTTCGGCGCAGGAAATCGCCAAATTCTTGGCGGAGAAAAATAATGCCAGCGCTGACATCGGTGACGTGGGTGCCGCTTTTGGTCCGGTTGCGGTGAAAGAGGGTGTAACTCTGCCTTATAAACCAAGCACTTGGGATCAGGTTCCTGCCTGGGCAAAAGACAAAGACGGTAACTGGGTTCTAGCCTACACCGGCACTATCGCGTTTATCATTGATAAATCACAGGTTAAAGATGAGCCGCACAGCTGGGCTGACCTGCTGAAAGGCAAATACAAAGTGACTATTGGCGACGTAAGCACCGCGGCTCAGGCCGCTAACGGCGTGCTGGCGGCCACTTACGCGATGGGTGGCAACGAGAAAAACCTCAAGCCTGGCCTGGAGTATTTTGCCAAGCTGGCTAAAGCAGGCCGTCTGAGCCTGACGGATCCGGTCATTGCTTCGCTGGAAAAAGGTGAAGTGCAGGTTGGCGTAGTATGGGACTTCAATGGCCTGAACTACCGTGACCAGATTGATAAAACCCGTTTTGACGTTGTTATCCCGTCTGACGGCAGCATCACCTCCGGTTATTCAACCATCATCAATAAATACGGCAAGCACCCTAACGCCGCTAAGTGGGCACGCGAATATATCTTCTCTGACGCTGGCCAAATCAACCTGGCACGCGGTTATGCACGACCTATTCGCGCAGAACATTTGACTCTGCCAGAAGACGTGAAAGCTAAACTGCTGCCAAACAGCGAATACGCTAATGCCCATCCGATTGCTGACCCAGAAGCCTGGAACAAGAGTTCTAAGACTCTCCCACGTTTGTGGCAAGAAGACGTCATGATCAACATGCAGCAATAAATCCTCGTCATCTTTCGCACCGCAGGGGCGTTGGCCTCCCTCTCGTTTCCCGGTCACTTACTTCAGTAAGCTCCCGGGAAACACTCGGTCGCCGCCTTCCTGCAACGCGAAATCTTTAGAGGATTCATTTTCCTACCTTGAAGAGGAGGGAAATGTTTCAGGTAATACTCTGGTGAGAATATTGAACGGTGTTGCTCTCACTAAAGCTAAATAGATCGTTACTAAAAAGTCATCGCCTTCGACATGTGTTGAATTTTTATAAATTTATCAGGGTCACACGTAATGAAAAGCATTCTGGTGGTATTGGACGGCCTGAATTTTCAGGTAGCCCGCGATGCAATGGGATATTTACAGGCACAGTGTGCCGCAGGACGCGGACGCTTATATCAACTGGAATGCGAGCTACCTTCGCTGTCACGACCGCTATATGAGTGCATTCTTACCGGCGTAACGCCGGTGGTCAGTGGAATTGTTCACAACCACGTCGACCGTTTATCAACCCAGCGCAGCATTTTCCATTATGCGCGCGATGCGGGATTAACTACGGCGGCGGCGGCCTATCACTGGGTTAGCGAGCTTTATAACCGTACGCCTTTTACCCCAGCGCGCGATCGCCATACCGACGATAAAAGCCTGACTATCCAGCACGGGCATTTTTATTACGACGATACCTATCCGGATTCCCATTTGTTTGATGATGCGGAAAGCCTGCGCCTTAAGCATGATCCTGACTTTTTGCTGATTCATCCCATGAATATCGATGATACCGGCCATAAGTTTGGATTGGACTCGATGCAATATCGCAACAAAGCGCGCGTCGCCGACGGAATTCTTTCTCACTATCTTGATAACTGGTTAGCCGAGGGTTACCAGGTGATTGTCACCGCCGATCACGGCATGAACAACGATCGCAGCCACGGCGGAATTCTTGACGAAGAGCGTCAGGTGCCGATGTTTGTATTTGGCAGCGCATTCAGCATGGCTGCTGCCGAGCCGTTACAAACTGAACTGTGTGGCACCGTTTGCCAATTACTCAATATCAGCCACGACAAACCGCACTGCGCGGATTTACTGGTCTGAAACCGCCGAGGATAACGGATGAAAGCTAAGTGGCTCGCCCTGCTGTTTGTGCTGCCTTTCGCGGTGTTCTTTATTGCTTTCCAGCTTGCACCTCTGGTGTGGGTCGCGGTGAGCAGCTTTTATAGCGACACTTATGAAGCCTGGGGTTTTGGTAACTACAGCGACATATTGACCTCACCTTTTTATCTGCAGGCGATTAAATTCTCGTTGGATATTTCGGTTTGGTCGAGCCTGTACGGTTTGCTGATTGCTTTAGTTGGTAGTTACTCACTTCGCCAGCTAGGTCCGACAAAACTGCACGATTTTGTGATGTCCTTTACCAACATGACCAGTAATTTTGCGGGCGTACCCTTGGCTTTTGCCTTCGTCATTCTGCTGGGACTCAACGGCACGCTCACGCTGATAATGCGTAAATATGGCCTGATGAGCACCTTCAATCTGTACTCAAAAGACGGCCTGATCGTGCTGTATACCTACTTTCAAATTCCCTTGGGCGTGCTGCTGCTATACCCAGCTTTCGACGGACTGCGTGAAGACTGGAAAGAGTCGGCAGCCTTGTTGGGGGCCGGGAAATGGCGTTTTTGGCGCTATATTGGTTTGCCGGTGCTTGCCCCGGCTCTGATGGGGACCTTCGTCATTTTGCTGGCTAACGCGCTCGGTGCCTACGCGACGGTTTATGCGCTAACCACCGGCAACTTTAACGTGGTGCCAGTGCGTATTGCGGCGCTAGTATCGGGTGATATCTCCCTCGACCCGAATATGGGCAGTGCCCTGGCGATTTTGCTCGTGCTGTTAATGGCAGTCATTACACTGGTACATCAGTGGATATTGCGCAGGAGCTATCTCAATGTTCGTTAAGGCTAATTCTGTGAATATTCTGGTTCTGGAGGCAAATCATGTCGCGTGCTGAAAGCATTTATCATCGGCTCATCGTGTGGTTGCTGTTTATCGTTCTTCTCTTGCCGCTAGCAGCGACGCTAATTTATGCGCTGGTGGAGGACTGGGGCGCAACGATTTTACCCAGCGGATTCACCCTGAAATGGCTGATAGCTCTTTGGAGCGATCCGCGTTTTCTGGTGGCATTAGGACACTCGCTGCTGGTGTGCTTCGGGACGCTTTTGTTCTCGATGGTGCTTATCCTGCCGCTTATGTTTGTGATTGCTTACTATTTCCCAAGGCTTGATGCCCTGATGAATGTGTTGATCCTGCTGCCCTTTGCCGTGCCGCCGGTGGTGTCTTCGGTCGGCCTGATGGAACTGTACTCCTCTCCGCCGTTTGAGTTGACGGGCACTCCGTGGATTTTGATTGGCTGTTATTTCACCATTGCACTGCCGTTTATCTATCGGGCCATTTCCAACAACATTCAGGCGATTAATATGCGTGACCTGATGGATGCGGCACATTTGCTCGGCGCCAGCACTTGGAAAGCCGCGCTGATGGTGATTTTGCCAAACTTGCGAAAGGGCGCGTCGATTGCTGTGCTGCTGTCGTTCTCGTTTTTAATCGGTGAGTTTGTGTTTGCTAACCTATTGGTCGGCAGCCGCTATGAAACGCTGCAGGTTTATCTCTACAATATGCGCAATGGCAGTGGCCATTTCACCAGCGCATTGGTCATCTCCTATTTCGTGGTTGTCTTGGTATTTACCTGGGTGGCCAACGTTCTGAATAAAGGGAAGCGCTGATATGTCCTATTTAGAAGTCACCCAACTCAACAAGCACTACGGCCAGACGCAGATTTTCAATAATATTGATTTCAGCGCCAAAGAGGGCGAGTTTGTCACCCTCCTTGGCCCAAGTGGCTGTGGAAAATCAACGCTGCTGCGCTGTCTGGCAGGCCTGACCTCGGTTGACAGTGGAAAAATCATTCTGCAGGGGCAAGACATTGTTCCACTTACGCCACAAAAGCGCGGCATTGGCATGGTGTTTCAAAGCTATGCGTTGTTCCCTAACATGACGGTTGAGGGCAACGTGGCGTTTGGCCTGAAAATGCAGAAACTCTCAACCAGTGAGGTTAAACGCCGAGTGGCCGAGGTGTTGGCGCTGGTGGAATTAAACGAATTTGCCCGTCGTTATCCTCATCAACTTTCTGGGGGCCAGTGTCAGCGTGTGGCTTTGGCACGTTCGCTGGTAACTGAGCCTCGACTGCTGCTGCTCGATGAACCGCTTTCGGCGCTGGATGCCCGTATTCGTAAGCATTTACGTGAGCAAATCCGCCGTATTCAGCGCGAGATGAACCTCACTGCCATCTTTGTGACCCACGATCAGGAGGAGGCGTTGACGATGTCTGACCGCATTGTTCTGATGAATAAAGGACAAATCGTACAGAATGGCGACGCTGAAACATTGTATACTGCTCCGGTAAATGCTTTCGCGGCAGGATTTATTGGCAGTTATAATCTGCTCACCGCCGAGCAGGCACATGCCCTGACCGGCCAAAGCTACCCTTCACAGGTGGCAATAAGGCCCGAGTCGATCGCTTTTTGTGCTCCACAACAGGGTATTCCAGCCCGAATTATCAATCACAGCCTGCTGGGTAACGTCGTTCGTTATCGTGTTATGGCTCACAATGTCGAGTTATCCGTGGACGTTTTAAACCGCTCCGTTGCGTCACTCATCGCTGATGGCACCGATATTGGTCTACAGTTAGATCTTGATACCTTACGGGAAGTTGCATGAATCTGGCGCTATTTGATCTTGATGAAACGCTGATTGGTGGAGACTGTTCCAGCCTGTGGTCAGCCTTTATGGTTGAGCAGGGTTGGGTCGCTGAACCGGAAATATTTTTGCAGCAGGATGCCGAAATGATGCGCCTGTATGCACTAGGCCAGATGGACATGACTGAATATATGAACTGGACGCTGACCCCGCTGAAAGGCAGAAGTGTGCCCGACGTGAGCGCAATGGTTGAGCGGTTCGTGCATGAAGTTATTGCCGAGCGGGTGTATGACGACGCGCGCGCGTGCTTGGCCGAGCATAACGCTAAGGGCTGCCAGATCATTATCATTTCCGCCTCGGGCGAGCATCTGGTTGCGGCTATTGCCAGATTTCTTGGCGTGGACGAAACTCTGGCCATCGGCGTTGAGATTGTCGACGGCCTGTATACCGGTTTTACCCAAGGCGTGCCGACTTTCCGTGAAGGAAAAGTCTCCCGGTTGATGACCCTGTTAAATCAGGACTCGAGCCGGCTTGAGCACGCCAGTTTTTATTCGGATTCGCACAACGATTTGCCGCTGTTAACCCTGGTCGGCAATCCGGTGGCCATTAATCCGGATGCTATCCTGCTCCAACACGCCAGGCAGGCAGGATGGCCTATCCAGGCCTGGCGCTAAAGGAGCTATTTTTTAGTGTTAACTCTTCTTCATTTGCTTTCTGCTGTTTCATTACTCGTATGGGGTACGCACATTGTGCGTACTGGCATCATGCGCGTGTTTGGTGCCAATTTGCGCCGCGTTCTCAGCAGCAGTGTTGAAAAGAAGCCTCTGGCGTTTGTTTCGGGCATCGGTGTTACGGCACTGGTGCAGAGCAGCAACGCCACGGCACTGCTGGTGACCTCGTTTGTTGCCCAGGGGCTGGTCGCACTTTCCCCGGCGTTGGTGATTATTCTCGGCGCCGATGTTGGCACCGCACTGATGGCGCGCGTGCTGACTTTCGACCTCTCGTGGCTATCTCCGCTGCTTATCTTCGTTGGCGTGTCGTTCTTCCTTAGCCGCAAACAGACGCGGGCGGGGCAGATGGGGCGGGTCGGAATTGGTCTGGGCCTTATTCTGCTCGCTCTCGAACTGATCGTCAGTGCCGCCACGCCGATTACTCAGGCGTCGGGCGTGAAGGTGCTGTTCTCGTCGCTAACTGGCGATACCATTCTTGATGCCCTGACCGGTGCCGTCTTTGCCATCATCAGTTATTCCAGCCTCGCTGCGGTGCTGTTAACGGCAACGCTTGCGGCTACGGGCGTTATTTCACTGAAAGTTTCACTGTGTCTGGTCATCGGTGCCAATCTCGGCAGCGGTATTTTGGCGATGATCAACGCCAGTAAACAAAATGCTGCCGGTCGACGAGTTGCGTTGGGGAGCCTACTCTTCAAGCTGATTGGCTGCGTGATCGTGCTGCCCTTTATCGGGCCATTGACTGGCCTGTTGGCTAAAATTGGTATCCCCGATGAGGAATTGGTTATCTATTTCCACGTCTTCTATAACCTGATCCGCTGTCTGGCGCTGGTGCCAATGGCTGGCATGATGGCAAGAATTTGTGAACTGTGGATTGCCGATATGCCAGAAGATGACCCACGTTTGCGTCCTCGCCATCTGGACGTTAGCGCTATCGACACCCCTACGTTGGCGCTGGCTAATGCCGCGCGTGAGACGCTGCGCATGGGTGACGTGGTTGAACATATGCTTATCCTGCAGCATGAAGTGATGCATGGAAAGATAACTAACGACCGTGAGGTTCGCCGCCTGGATGACGATGTCGACGTGCTGTATACCGCGATAAAACTCTATCTGGCACAAATTCATAAAGAAGATTTGGGAGAGGACGACTCTCGTCGCTGGGCCGAAATCATCGAGATGGCGCTTAACCTTGAGCAAGCCGGCGATATTATCGAACGCATGACCGGTGATATCACCGCCAAGTCTCACGACACCCGACGCGCGTTCTCGGCGGAAGGCCTCGGTGAGCTCGACAATTTGCATGAGAAGCTGGTGGATAACCTGCGACTTAGCCTGTCGGTGTTCCTTTCAAACGATTTGACCAGTGCAAAAAGACTGCGTCGTTCCAAACATCGTTTCCGCCTGCTTGACCGCCGTTATGCGCACGCCCACGTTGACAGGCTTCATCAGCACAACGTACAAAGCATTGAAACCAGTTCGCTGCATCTTGGGCTGCTGGGCGACATGAAACGCCTTAACTCGTTGTTCTGCGCCGTCGCCTACAACGTGCTCGATAAAGACGAAAAAGACGACGAACGTGAAGAGTTGGACGACGTACCTGGTCTGGCTAAATAAAACTCACCGTTTAAAAAAAAGGGTCGCGAGAATATCGCGACCCTTTTTTATCAATCCAATTTGTCTGTCAGCGCAGATTATTCCTCAGCGGATTTCTGCTCTTTCTTCACCGGACGACCCGACCAGTAACCGGCCAGCAGCGAGCCGGAGAGGTTGTGCCATACCGAGAAGATTGCACCCGGCAGTGCTGCAATGGGAGTGAAGTACAGTTTGCCCAACGTTGCGGCCAGACCGGAGTTTTGCATGCCCACTTCCAGCGCAATGGTGCGGCATGTGGTTTCATCAAATCCAAACAGCTTACCGCCAAAGTAACCGCTGAGCAGGCCAATGGCATTGTGCAGAATCACCGCGATAACCACTACCAGTCCTACCGAGCCAATCAAACCTTGGCTCCCTGCGATCACTGCGCTGATGATAGCCAAAATGCAGACCATCGAGAACAGTGGCAGGAAAGGCTCGATGCGTTTGACGGCTTTGGTAAACAGGTGATGAATAATCAAACCAGCCAAAATAGGGATCACGACAATTTGTAGAATACTTAACAGCATGCCCTCGACATCAACGTTAATGTGCGTATCCACATAAAGACGAGTGAGCAGGGGCGTGGCGAATACGCCGACTAAGGTAGAGACGGAGGAAATGGTCACAGAAAGTGCCACGTCACCTTTGGCCAGGTAAATCATCACGTTGGACGCCGTTCCGCTGGCAACGCTGCCCACCAAAATCATACCGGCTGCCAGATCATCAGGCATGTGGAACAGCTTCGCTAGCAACCATGCGGCCAGCGGCATCACCAAATAATGCAGGAAAGTGGCGGCGGCAACCGGCGCGGGCCGAGACAGCACGCGCTTAAAATCACCAAATTCAAGCGTTACGCCCATTGCAAACATAATCAGCATCAATAGGGTGCTGACGTGCGGGCCGATAGGGGTAAAGGTCGTGGGCGTGTAATAGGCGGCGACGGCCAGTAAAACGGCCCACAGGGGGAACAGGCGTGTAATTTTGGCTAACATGCAGAGTGATCCTCAGTGTCTTGTTATAATTTAATAGTTTTTAATGTTGTGTTTTTCTTGGTAAAAAAAACCGGATCTTTCGACCCGGCTTAATTATCTGGTTAACTGGAATCGATAATCTATTGATTTTGCTCGAATAGATTATGATGCAGTTTTTGAACAACCTGATTAGCATCATCGCCCGGAACCAGGAAGCACAGGTTATAGCTACTGGCACCGTAACAAATCATGCGAATGTTAAACGGGTCCAACACGCCAAAGACCTCTTTGCCCACGCCGCAGGCTTGAGAAAGCTTATTGCCAATGATTGCTATCAGCGCCAGATTCTCTTCAACTTCGACGCGGCACAGTGAAGAAAGCTCGGTCAGCAGAGAAGTGGTCAACAGGCTCTCGCCGGACGAGGTAGACCCGGTGGTATCGAGCGTCAATGCAATGCTGACTTCGGAGGTCGTTATCAAGTCCACCGAGATGTTATGACGCGCCAAGATGCTGAAAACTTCGGCCAAAAAACCTTGCGAATGCAGCATGCTCAGGCTGTGCAACGTGAGCAACGTCTGCTTGCGGCGCAGCGCCAGTGCGCGAAACAGCGGCGGATTCTCAGTGGTGTTGCAGACCAACGTTCCACCGGCGGACGGGTCTTTGCTTGAGCCCACAAACACCGGAATACCGCGGCGAACAGCGGGCAGCAGCGTGGCCGGATGCAGAACCTTGGCGCCGAAGGTGGCCATTTCAGCCGCTTCTTCAAACGCAATACGATCAATGCGTTTAGCGGCCGGGACCAGACGGGGATCGGTGGTGTAAATGCCCGGAACGTCGGTCCAGATATCAACGCGAGACGCGTGCAGCGCTTCACCCAGCAGGGCTGCGGTGTAATCACTGCCGCCGCGACCCAGCGTAGTCGTGCGGCCTTTAGGTTCTGAGCCAATAAAGCCCTGAGTAATAATCAGTGCTTCCTTCAGACGTGGCAGCAGCTGTTGGCTTGCCAGTTCATACAGTGTCTGAGTATCTGGCTCGGCGCGGCCAAAGCGGTCATTGGTGCGCATGATTTTGCGCACGTCAAACCACTCGGCAGAAACGTTGCGCTGGCGAAGGATTTCGACAAATAGCAGCGTCGACATCATTTCACCGTGGCTGACCAGTTCATCGGTCAATGCACTCGAGGTGGCAAGGCTTGCCGCTTCGGAAAGCATGCTGATGTTTTCCAGCATCCGCTCTATCTCTTCATGGATAACCTCAGGCTTGTCCAGGCGGTCGATAATAGCGTTTTGGATACGGCGAATTTCGTCGAGCAGGAATACGCGGCGCGTGCTGTCGGAACCTTCGGCCAGTTCAACCAGCAGATTCGTTACGCCAGCAGAGGCGGAGAGTACGACGACTCGAACATCAGGATTGGAGAGTACAACGTCGGCGCTGCGGTTCATCGCTTCGAAGTCCGCCACGCTGGTGCCACCAAATTTGGCAATGACCGTGCTGCTCAAAGGCGTCGGGTCGGCGTTGCGGATTGTTGCTTGATTCATTTAAAACCTCGTGTCAGGGTCGCCATGTTTATGACGGCCTTTTTAATTGCATATTCCTTGGCACAAGGGTAGAGCGGGAAACGGGAGCAGACGTAGAGATGCTACGATACACCCAGAAGCGCCCCACCATGCCAATAGCTCACAGAGCTATAGCGGTGACAACCCAGAGGATTCAGCCCCTGTAGTCGATCTTTTCCCAACCGTTGGGTGTCTGACCTCGGCGTCGCACCCCATAATGCACCTTCGCAGGATACGGTTCCTCCGATACATTGCCTGGGCGACGCGCCTCTTCTGGCTTACGCGCGCGGACGCGTATAAGTTAGGTGCCTAGAATTACTGGTTCTGCGCCATCTGTCAACGATCGCGCGGCATCTGTCTCACATTTTGAAAGATTGTCATCTATTATTGATTGCGGTATTTGTCTATGCGGCGCATTGCCAACAGTTATTGCCTATTGCAAGAAACGCAAGAAAAGGCATCTAAACTTGTAAAATACCGGATACAATCAAGGCAGTTGCGCTAAATAATAGTCAAGATGTCACCTTACATTCTCAGCCTAAGAGCATTGCTATGAAAAATATCAATCCAACTAAAACCGCTGCCTGGCAGGCCCTGCAGCAGCATTTCGACCAAGTTAAAGATGTGCAAATCAGTCAGCTGTTCGCTGAAGATAGCGATCGCTTCGCCAAGTTTTCTGCGACCTTCGACGATCAAATTCTGATCGACTTCTCTAAAAACCGCATCACGGCAGAAACGCTTGAAAAACTGCATGCGCTGGCCAAAGAGACCAGTCTGCAGGACGCCATCAAGTCGATGTTCTCAGGTGAGAAAATTAACCGTACGGAAGACCGCGCCGTGCTGCACGTTGCCCTGCGTAACCGCAGCAATACGCCAATTGTGGTTGATGGCAAAGACGTAATGCCAGAAGTGAACGCCGTACTGGCCAAAATCAAAGGCTTCACCGAACGTGTGATCGGCGGAAGTTGGAAGGGCTACACCGGCAAGCCAATTACTGACATCGTTAACATCGGTATCGGTGGTTCAGACTTGGGGCCTTTCATGGTGACCGAAGCGCTGCGTCCTTATAAAAACCATTTAAATATGCACTTTGTTTCCAACGTTGACGGCACGCACATCGCCGAAACGCTGAAACCGTTGGATCCAGAAACCACGCTGTTCCTGGTGGCATCAAAAACCTTCACCACGCAAGAAACCATGACCAACGCCCACAGCGCGCGCGACTGGTTCCTGCAAACTGCCGGTGATGAGCAGCACGTTGCCAAGCATTTCGCCGCGCTTTCTACTAACGGTAAAGCCGTGGCCGAGTTCGGCATTGATACCGACAACATGTTCGAGTTCTGGGACTGGGTGGGCGGTCGTTATTCTCTTTGGTCTGCGATTGGTCTGTCGATTGCCCTTTCAGTAGGCTTCGAAAACTTCGAACAGCTGCTGAGCGGCGCGCATGCGATGGATAAACACTTCGCCGAAACGCCTGCCGAGAAAAACTTGCCAATTATTCTGGCACTGATCGGTATCTGGTATAACGATTTCTACGGCACTGAAACCGAAGCAATTCTGCCATACGACCAGTACATGCACCGTTTTGCTGCCTATTTCCAACAGGGAAATATGGAATCCAACGGCAAATACGTTGACCGCAACGGCGATGCCGTGGACTACCAGACGGGCCCAATCATCTGGGGCGAGCCGGGCACCAACGGACAGCACGCTTTTTATCAGCTGATTCACCAGGGTACTAAAATCGTCCCTTGTGATTTCATCGCACCGGCGGTAAGCCATAATGCGTTAAGCGATCATCACGCCAAACTGCTGTCCAACTTCTTCGCGCAAACTGAGGCGCTGGCCTTTGGTAAATCGCTGGACGTGGTTGAGGAAGAGTTTGCTGCACAGGGCAAAAAGCCTGAAGACGTTAAACACGTGGCGCCTTTCAAAGTGTTTGAAGGCAACCGCCCAACTAACTCTATTCTGCTGCGTGAGATTACCCCGTTCAGCCTGGGCGCACTGATTGCGCTGTATGAGCATAAAATCTTTACTCAGGGCGCTATCCTCAATATCTATACCTTCGACCAATGGGGCGTAGAATTAGGCAAGCAGCTGGCAAACCGTATCCTGCCTGAGCTTGAAGGCAGTGAGAACGTGACCGGCCACGACAGTTCTACCAACGGTTTAATCAACCGCTTTAAAAACTGGCGTGCCTAAGAACTTTCTCCAGCAATAATGTGTGATTTGCTGGGTTAATTGTTCGCAGCTTGAAGGGCTAACTGTTTGTCAGTTAGCCCTTTTTATTTTGAAAGAAACGATAACCAAAAAGAAGATTACAGCAAAAACATCCGCCTTTACCCTTTTGAACGCTGTGGTATTCTTCTGCCATTCAACATCAAAAGTGGGATCTACATCACATGGCAGGATCTAAAAAGGCAACGATGATTGCGGTCATCATGCAGCGAATTTTAAACGTTTTTCTATTGGGGCTGGCGGCAATTTTAATGCTGTTCCTGGGGCGAGAAACGTATCATTTGGCTCTGGTATTGTTCGTTAATAACGACGAATCCTCGTCTTATATGCTGATTGAAGGCATTGTTATTTACTTCCTGTACTTTGAGTTTATTGCCCTGATAGTTAAGTACTTTGCGTCGGGATACCATTTCCCTTTGCGTTACTTCGTCTATATCGCGATCACGGCGATTATTCGCTTTATCATCGTCGACCACAAAAGTCCGATTGATACTCTACTTTATACCGCCGCAATTTTGGTGCTGGTTGTTACCCTTTATTTGGCTAACGGTGAACGCCTGAAACGTGAGTAAATGTTCTCCTCGGCGGGATTACCGCCGGGGGAATCTGCGCTAGAATGCCAGCCTTAATTTCTTTTGTGGTAGAGATTTCTACCCACTCGGAGTGCGTTGATGTCTGAGTCTTATGTTCCCTTTCCGGATGCTATTCACTGGTTTGAATTCTCTTCCGACGTCCCTCCCTCGGTCGTAGACTGGCTGCTGGAAATGGGGTCGATGACGCGTCGTTTTGAACAGCACTGTTCCACCGTCAGCGTGACCCCGCAGAAAGAGTGTTTCATTGAACACCACCAGTTAAGCAAAGAAGAGGCCGAGCAACTGCCGATGAGTGAGCGCTACTGGCTGCGCGAAATCGTCCTTTTTGGTGATGATGTGCCCTGGCTGCTGGGCCGCACGGTTATTCCACTCGAAACGCTGACTGGAGACGATCAGGCGCTGGTGGACTTGGGAACCTTGCCACTTGGGCGCTATTTATTTAGCGGCAATCATCTGAGCCGTGACTATATTCATCTGGGGCAGCAGGCTAAATACTGGGCCCGGCGGTCTCGTCTGAGGCTTTCAGACAAGCCACTGCTGCTGACCGAAATTTTCTTGCCTGCTTCGCCTGTGTACGCGAGTGGCGACGATGCGGTAAAACCAACGACAGAAAAGTAATGCTGTAAGGGAGAAGATCAAGTTGATGGGGACTGTGATGCAGGGACAATGGCGTGATTATTGCCGGCTGATGCGAATTGATAAGCCGATTGGTTCGCTGCTTTTAATGTGGCCGACGCTGTGGGCGCTGTGGCTGGCCAGCGGCGGTATGCCGCCGCTCAAGATTCTGATTGTCTTTGTTCTGGGTGTATTTTTCATGCGCGCGGCGGGGTGTGTCATCAATGATTATGCCGATAGGAAGGTTGACGGGCACGTGAAGCGTACCGCTGGCCGCCCGTTACCGAGTGGCGCAATCACCAGCGCGCAGGCCAAGATGCTGTTTGCTGCGCTGATTCTGCTGTCATTCTGCCTGGTGCTGTTGTTAAACGGAAAAACCATTCTGCTGTCGCTGGGCGGATTGGCATTGGCGTGGATCTATCCGTTTATGAAGCGTGTGAGTAACCTGCCTCAGGTGGTGCTGGGCGCGGCATTTGGTTGGGCTATCCCGATGGCCTACATGGCCGTGAGCGAAGCTGTGCCGCTGAGCTGTTGGCTGCTATTTTTGGCTAATATTTGTTGGACTGTTGCCTACGATACTCAGTACGCGATGGTAGACAGGGACGATGACCTTAGGATAGGCGTGAAATCTACCGCGATTCTTTTTGGCCGCTACGACAACCTGATTAACGGGCTTTTGCAGCTGGCAACGCTGGTGTTAATGGCGACTGTGGGTCATCTCAACCAGCTTGGTGCCCCGTTTTATTGGTCGCTGCTGCTTGCCGCTTGCCTGTTTGTACATCAGCAGAAAATCACGGCAAAGCGCCAGCGCGAGCAGTGTTTTCAGGCCTTTCGCAATAACAATTACGTCGGCATGGTAATGTTTATCGGCATCTTGCTGAGCTACTCAATGGCCGGCGGCTAGCCAGTCCTGTAAAAAGAAAACCCCGATGCGCATTGAAGCGATCGGGGTTTTTTTTGTGCCATACAGTGACGACGCGAATATAAAGTCGATTAGTGGTCGGTATCTCTAACGTCGATTTTAGCTTCGGCCGGAGGCTCGGTCGCCACCGGTAATTCAGAAGGCATGCCTGCGCTTTCAATCGTCAGTCGAATGTCTGGCGTAATCAAGTCACTGAGAATGGTATAGATTTCACGGGTATGTTCCGGAATAGCATCACCAATATCATTGATATAGCCTTCATCGCGCAACGTGCCGACCAGCGTAGTAAATACTGCCTTGTCGAAGAACTCCGGAGCGTTGATACCATGCAGCACCGACAGACGCTGTGCCATGATACGACTCTCTTTTTCCAGCGCGCCACGGCTGATACTTGGATTATTGCTCAGCAGCGACAGGGTAATCGCATAGCGTTGCAATGTTTCACGCACGCCCGCAGCCAACAACTGTAGAGGCCTGCTGCGCAGAGGATTCAGTGTAAGCTGTTCACCTTCGACCACGATCAGCCCCTGACGTGCAAGTTCGGCGCTGAGAACGTCAAGCACCTGCGGCAACTGCTCTTTACCGTAGTGCATAAACAGTTCGGCTTTTATCATTGGATAAATCAGCTCGACCTGACGCAGAAGCTCGGACTTACTCACCTCGCGGTGGTGCATCAAAATACTTGCTATCAGAGATGGCATCACCAGAAGGTGATGAATATTGTTGCGATAATAGGTCATCAGTACTGCCTGTTCGCGCGGCAGGATGATGATATCGCCAATATTGTCCTTCTCGACCTGGAACTTGTTCATATTCAGTGCGTGGTCGAGCAGTCGATCGGCTGTGAGGTCCGGCACGGTTGAGTCAGCGGTGTAAGGCACATTGCGCAAAAGCTGCAGATAGCAATCCAGCTGTTCAATCAGCTGCTCGCGGGTCAATGAGCGCTGACGGGATGCCAGCAGCGCCGTACAGCACAGGTTCATGGCATTGGCAGCCGCCGAGTTGTTGATTCGAACCATTATTTTGTCGGCAATATCCTGCACAGTCGGTGTCAGCCAGCTTGGGCGATGTGCTTCGATAGGGTCTATCGCATCGCGCCACTGGGGAACGTTCTGGTTAAGATACGGTGTCAAATGCAGCGGCTCGCCAAAGTTGACATAGCCCTGACCCAGGTTGCGCAATTTACGCAACCCGTTGATCATCTGAAGGAAGCTTTCTTTCTCTTTGGTGGCTCCGCGCAGCTCTTTCGCATAGGTGCCCACTTCCATCACGTGTTCGTATCCGATGTAAATCGGCACCAGTGTTATAGGACGCGATCCGCCGCGCAGCATAGCTTGAATGGTCATCGCCAAGGTGCCGGTTTTAGGTTCGAGCAGACGGCCGGTGCGTGAGCGACCTCCTTCAACGAAGTACTCGACGGAATAGCCGCGGCTAAACAGTTCACCCAAGTACTCACGGAAAACCGTGGCGTAAAGTTTATTCCCTTTGAAGGTTCGACGAATAAAGAACGCACCCAAGCGGCGGAAGATAGGTCCCGCTGGCCAGAAGTTGAGGTTGATACCTGCCGCAATATGTGGCGGAACCAATCCTTGATGATAAAGCACGTAAGAGAGCAGCAGGTAGTCCATATGGCTGCGGTGGCAGGGCACATAAACGATTTCCTGACCGTCCTGGGCAAGCTGACGTACGCGCTCGGCGTTGTTAACGTTGATGCCTTTATAAAGACGGTTCCAGGTCCAGCTTAATACGCGGTCAGAGAGGCGAACCGCCTCATAACTGAAGTTAGCAGCAATTTCTTCCATTAAGGCGATAGCGTTTTGCTGTGCCTTGTCGTGGGAGATCTTTTTGGTGCGCGCTTCGTCTTCAACCGCTTTCTCAATGGCTTTTGAGGCTAAAAGCTTGTTAAACAAATCCTGACGAACCGGCAGGCGCGGGCCCACCGCGGCCAAACGCTGGCGCGAGAAATGCATACGCGCCACGCGGGCAAGTTTGTGGGCAATGATTTTATCGGTGCCGTGCTGGGTTGCCATATCGCGAAGCGATACCGTGTTCGAGAAACGCACAAAGCTGTCGCGGCCGAGCCAGAGCACGGCAAAGAATTTTTGTACGCCGTTCAAGACACGAAGATGCGGCGCGTCCTGACCTTCGCGACCCGGCGCACGACCAAACATAACCGAGACCGGCAGCATCTGAATATCCAAGTTAGGGTTATTGCGATGCAGGTCGAGATAGTCGTGGAAAAGTTTTACTGACTCTTGTTTGGGCTGATAATAGGAAAATACGCGCGGCCCTTCACCAATAAAAACGTGGCTTGGCAGGTGTACGCCGTCTATTTCTAGCGGAATAAGAGGATCGGGCAAGTTCTGCGCGAGGCATTGAACCCGTAGAGTAAGCAGATCGGCCTTGGAGTTATAAGGCAAAACGTACAGAATTGGGCGAGTTGGATCTAAACGCAACTCCGTCACCGGATCTGTAGGTATGACCTTGCTTCTTACCAGCAATTTTAGCGGTAAATTCAATAGGGTATAATAAAGTCTACGCCATCCTGACATAAAAAACGTAAAGCCTCTTGTTAGCAATTCGCCGCAAGGATACCAGAAACCCGGTATGAGATCTGTGGTGATAGGACAACGGATTCAGGCTAAAATGCCCCAAAATCACTCTAAGACGCAAAATAATGTCAAATCAAGTTACGGGATTGACCCGAATCTACAAGGCCGCAGGTTACTCCTTAAAGGGATTAACCGCGGCCTGGAAAAACGAAGCTGCATTTCGTCAGGAAGCCATTGTCGTGGTGCCTGCCATCTTACTGTCATTTTACCTGGATGTGAGCAGCATCGAGCGTATTTTAATGATTGGTTCACTGATTTTAGTCTTGGTTGCTGAATTATTAAACAGTGCAGTAGAAGCCGCCATCGACCGCATAGGACCGGAATTTCACACGCTTTCTGGCCGCGCCAAAGACATGGGGTCGGCCGCCGTTCTCATTACCATTGTTTTTGCCATTTTCACTTGGGCAACTATCCTAGTGCCGCGCTGGCTCTGAATGTTTTAAATATTCTTAATGTCTGTTTTTGTTCACTCTTAGGTTTTAATTCACCCATTACCTGTATATACTCACAGCTGGACTGTATAAACAACCAGGGGGCGGAATGAAAGCACTAACGACCAGACAACAAGAGGTCTATGACCTTATTCGCGATCATATCTCCACCACCGGTATGCCGCCAACTCGTGCCGAGATTGCCACACGTCTGGGTTTTCGTTCCCCTAACGCGGCAGAAGAACATCTTAAGGCACTGGCGCGCAAGGGCGTAATCGAGATTATCTCCGGTGCTTCTCGCGGCATTCGCCTGCTGATGGAAGAAGAAGAAGGCCTGCCACTGATTGGCCGCGTTGCCGCTGGCGAGCCTTTACTGGCTACTCAGCACATTGAAGCGCATTATCAGGTTGATCCTGCCATGTTCAAACCTAACGCTGACTTCCTGCTGCGCGTAAGCGGTATGTCGATGCGCGATATTGGTATTCTCGATGGCGATCTGCTGGCGGTTCACAAAACGCAGGACGTTCGCAACGGTCAGGTTGTTGTTGCGCGCATCGATGACGAAGTCACGGTTAAGCGTCTTAAGCGACAGGGTAATACCGTACAGCTGCTTCCAGAAAACAGTGAGTTCGAACCTATTGTGGTCGACCTACGTCAACAAAGCTTCAGCATTGAAGGTCTTGCGGTCGGCGTGATTCGCAATGGTGATTGGATCTAACATTTGCAGTCAGGATCTGGCCATTCGTTCGGCATATATTCCCTGCCAGCAAACGCTTGCCGTTTGCCCATCGCCCCTTAATTGGGGCGATATTGTTTTTGTCCCGAATTGTTATCTCAGCCTGGGTTTTTAGCCATTATGCGATCGCTTTTCAGCTTGCCTGCACTCAAAAAAACCTTTTTCAGCCCAGCCGACAAGGCCCTATGGCTGCTTGCGCTGCCGATGATCTTCTCAAACATTACCGTGCCTTTACTGGGGCTGGTGGACACCGCCGTCATAGGCCATCTCGACAGTCCCGATTATCTTGGCGGCGTTGCGGTGGGTTCAATGGTCACTAGCTTCCTGTTTATGCTGTTGCTGTTTTTACGCATGAGCACCACAGGGCTGACAGCGCAGGCATTGGGAGCAAAAGATAACGTCCTGTTAGCACGCGCTTTCGTCCAGCCGTTTATGTTAGCCATGATTGCCGGCGTGTTGATTTTCCTGTTTCGCCATCCATTGATTTCATTGGCCTTGAGCATTGTCGGCGGCAGTCAGGCGGTTTTGGATCAGGCCGAGATCTTTCTTTCTATTCGCTGGTACAGCGCGCCGGCTTCACTGGCAAACTTGGTAATTCTAGGTTGGCTATTGGGTATTCAGTACGTCAGAGCGCCGGTGATTATGCTAATCGCCGGAAATTTGCTGAACGTCGTGCTCGACCTGTGGCTGGTGATGGGGCTTGGGTGGAATGTTAAAGGCGCCGCCGTGGCGACCGCCTGTTCAGAATATGCCACCTTGGCACTTGGACTATGGTTGGTTTCAATTGTAATGAGAAGGCGGGGGATCAGTTTTAGCCTCTTAAAACAGTCTTGGCGGGGAAATCTGCGCCAGCTGATTACGCTTAATCGTGACATCATGCTGCGCTCGCTGCTGCTTCAACTGTGTTTTGCTTCTTTGACCATCCTCGGTGCGCGCTTAGGCAGTGAGATTGTTGCCGTAAACGCCGTATTAATGAACCTGCTGACCTTCACCGCCTTTGCTTTAGACGGCTTCGCCTATGCGGTAGAGGCTCATTCCGGTGAGGCATTTGGTGCCAAAAATAAAAGCCGGCTGTTGCACGTTTGGCACGCCGCTTGCCGTCAGGCAGGGCTGGTGGCACTGATGTTTGCCGTCGTTTATGCGTTGGCCGGAGAGCATATTGTCAACTTGCTGACATCTCTACCCGAGCTTCGGGCGCAGGCAGACCGCTATTTAAATTGGCAAATCATTTTACCTCTGGTTGGCGTGTGGTGTTATTTACTCGACGGCATGTTTATCGGTGCTACTCGCGGACGTGAAATGCGCAACAGTATGGCGATCGCCGCGCTCGGCTATGCTCTGTCGCTGCTGGCGTTGCCCGCTTTGGGTAATCACGCGCTGTGGTTGGCGGTGGCGGTATTTTTATCCCTAAGGGGGCTGGCCTTAGGATGGATTTGGCGTCGCCATTGGCGTCATGATACATGGTTTTAAATTCTTTAGATTAATCCTAGTTATACGCTTTATTACTGCTTTAACCTGAATTATTGAAATCCTCTACTACAATTAGAACTGTTGATAAGCATTTATCAAATGCAGTCAAACCTAAGCTAATCAGGAGAGTTGATGATGAATAAGGACCAAGCAGACGGTAACTGGAAGCAGTTTAAAGGCAAAGTGAAAGAAAAATGGGGTAAGTTGACCGATGATGACCTGACCGTCGTTGAAGGTAAGCGCGATCAGCTTGTCGGCAAGATTCAGGAAAGATATGGATATCAGAAAGAAGAGGCTGAAAAGGAAGTTAAGTCCTGGGAATCAGACCATAAATACCACTGGTAGAAGGTGATTCTCCCCGAATCTGCATCCTGAGCATTAAGCTGCTCCTACCCAAGACGCTTTTCAGGATGCAGGGTACAAGGACGTACCCAACCATTTACCGACTTTAGCCCCCCCTTGAGCCATTTCTCCCCATCAAATAGTCAACTCGTCTCACCGATAATTCATTCATCCGTTGCAGTAAATCTTAGATATCCCGCAATGAGTGCACCGCTTTTGGAATCAGCGGGATGACTTCTGCCGTTCAATACAGGTACTTCAGCGAAATCAAACGGAGAAACGCCTTCTAGGCAGGCTACGTTAACGCCGTATTGCGTAGGATTGGACCGACGTTGATGGTGGGTGTAAATGCCGCAAGTTGAGCAAAAGTAGTGTTTGGCCGTTTTGGTATTGAAGCTGTACTCGATCAGTTTTTCCTGCCCTTGAGTGAAACTAATATCTTTCAGGTCTGCCGACACGGCAACAGCTCCGCGCATGCGGCAAAGCGAGCAATCGCAGCGTCTGATGGTGTTAAACCCGTCGGTAAGTTTGACGTTAAACTTTACAGCGCCACAGTGACAGCTGGCCTTGAAGATATCTCGCATCACTTTTCCTCAGCTGAAATTGAACGCGTTGTTTATCGCTTTTTAACTGCAATGCTGTGGTCGTGTTCGCAATGGTCATGGCTTTCACAGGATTCAATCACTGAACAGTCGGAGCACAGCCCGTGTGCTTCAACCACGGAATGACGCAGCACAAAACCTGAGTCTTTAGCCAGCTTGCTTAAACGTTCTTCGATGCCGTCGGTGGTTTTTTCGGTGACAAAACCGCAGCGATCGCAGATAAACAGGGCAGACGTGTGGCTTGGTTCCTCAAAGTGGTGACAGACAACATAGCTGTTTGCCGACTCAACCCGATGAATAAAACCTTGTTCCAAAAGGAAATCGAGAGCGCGATAAACTGTTGGGGGCTTGGCCTGCGGCTCCGTTTTACGCAACAGGTCGAGCAGGTCGTAGGCGCTGATGGCCCCAGGTTGTTGCGTCATTAAACGCAATACTTCGAGCCGCTGCGGGGTAAGCCGTACGCTACGTTGCTGACAAAGATGCTCAGCCTGAATGAGGATATTTTCCGTAGTGGTTGGGTTCATCGCGACGTCTCTGCATAAAAAGAGTGCTGATTTTATCATGCTTCTGTCTATTCGCCGAGACCTGACCCGCAGTTACTTCGTTCTGAATGCGTACCAGCCAGTCGTGCTATTAACAGTATTAGGTCACTCTGGCGTAATTTTTCTGCCCCCGCCAGAGCATTGGCGCGTCAGCACGTACCCGCACAACTATGGTATAGTGAGCGATACTTCCGCTAATTCCTGTATCCGAGTGCACCCTGTTATGTGTGCTGCATGGTGTACTGAGAAAGCATCAATTAGCCTAAATAGATAAAAATGCACGAAAATACAGAAATGAACACCTTATCCCATCGCGGTGAAACCCCCATCACGACGCAAAAATACAGCGCACAGCGTTTTTCTATCGCGCCCATGCTGGACTGGACCGATCGCCACTGCCGCCACTTTCATCGCATAATGAGCGGCGAAGCGCTGCTGTATACCGAAATGGTCACCACCGGCGCTATTATTCACGGTAAGGGTGATTATCTGGCGTTTGGCGAGCAGGAGCATCCTATTGCTCTGCAACTCGGCGGCAGCAATCCCCAAGATTTAGCCACCTGCGCCAAGCTGGCCGAGGAACGCGGCTATGACGAAATCAACCTTAATGTGGGGTGTCCTTCCGATCGCGTACAAAACGGCATGTTTGGTGCCTGCCTCATGGCGCAGGCTTCCTTGGTCGCCGACTGTATCAAAGCAATGCGCGACGTGGTGTCTATCCCCGTAACGGTAAAAACCCGCATCGGTATTGATGAACTCGACAGCTACGCGTTTCTTTGCGACTTTGTGCAGCAGGTTTCTGAGCACGGCGGCTGCGATACTTTTATCATCCATGCGCGCAAGGCCTGGCTTTCCGGATTGAGTCCAAAGGAAAACCGCGAAGTCCCGCCGCTCGACTATCCGCGCGTTTATCAGCTCAAGCAGGATTTTCCACACCTGACCATGGCAATCAATGGCGGTATCAAATCGCTGGATGAGGCAAAGCAGCATCTGCAACATATGGATGGCGTGATGATCGGTCGTGAAGCCTATCAAAATCCGTCCATGCTGCTAGAGGTTGACCGCGAACTGTTTGGCAGCCAGAAATCGGCACTGACAGGTCCTGAGGTGATCCGCGCGCTCTATCCCTATATTGAAGCGGAACTTTCAAAAGGCACCTACCTCGGCCACATTACGCGACACATTCTGGGCATTTTCCAAGGTATTCCTGGCGCTCGCCAGTGGCGCAGGCATTTGAGTGAAAATGCGCACAAGCCAGGGGCTGGAATCGACGTCGTTGAGCAGGCCTTGTCGATGGTGACCCGTCCGCAAATGGCCACGACTGAAGCGTGATTTTATTGCAGGCTTGAGTGATTTCACCAATTGTTGGTTTTTTTGACCAAAGAATATATCCCGCTGAAACGGCGGGATATGCAACATATTGATATATAAAGATTTAAATAATATTCCGCACTGGCACGTTTCTTGATACATCTCTCGGTAGAACGTCTTATCAGTCATGTCTGTCGACACTGTTTTTCCTGAGGAGTATTGCCATGTTGGAAATTTTATTCGTACTCGGTTTTTTCTTTATGCTATTGCTGACCGGTATTTCATTGCTGGGGATGGTTGCTGCGTTAGTGGTGGCGTTTGCCGTAATGATGTTGGGTGGACTGCTGGCAGTTGTTATAAAAATGTTACCTTGGCTTATTCTGGCGGTAGTGATTGTGTGGATTTATCGCGCCTTCAAGCAGCCTGAAAAACCACGTTATAACCGCAGACGCTTTCGTTAAGCATGCTGTATTTGCTGACTAAAATATAAACGCCAACCTTATCAGCGGGATAAATTCTCCATCGGGAATGCGGAAAATGTAAGACCTCAGGCATAACTTTTACTTATGTGGGCTCGATCACAGGTTGAGTGATAAAGTGCTTTCGCAATCAATTAATCATATTTTTTAACATTGGTGGCTGCTAGGATGGGCATATCGTGACAGACGACAAGCTTTCATCCGATCTGGTGAGCTCTAAAATAGTTGCTTAAGCAACATCGCCACCCGATTTACCTTGCAGTAACCTACAGGCAGTACCGTTCTGAACTCAACATGATTGACGCCAGAACAGCATAAGAGGGCTCCCTAACCGGAGCCCTCTTTGCTTTTAGGCAAAACCCGGTTATTGACCTGGGATCAGCAGGCTTGAGCCAGTTGTGGCGCGGCTTTCCAGCGTTTCGTGTGCCTTGCGTGCCTGAGATAGCGGAAATTTCTGCGTATCTTTTACGTCAACTTTAATAGCGCCGCTGGCAATCAGCGAGAAAAGCTCCTCACTGGCGGCCGTCAATTCTTCGTAATTTGTGACGTAATTATTGAGGGAAGGGCGCGTGACGTACAGCGACCCTTTTTGATTCAAGATGCCGAGGTCTACGCCGGTTACCGGACCTGAAGCGTTGCCAAAGCTCACCAGCAGGCCCTGACGTTTCAGGCTGTTGAGCGAGTCCAGCCAGGTGCTTTTACCCACCGAGTCATACACTACCGACACTTTCTCCCCTTGAGTCAGTTCGGCAACGCGGGCGGCGATGTCTTCGGTTTGATAATTGATCGTTGCCCATGCTCCCGCTTCTTTAGCGAGCACCGCTTTTTCATCGGAACCGACGGTACCAATCAGTTTGGCACCCAACGCCTTGGCCCATTGGCAGGCGATCAGCCCTACGCCGCCCGCTGCAGCCTGAAACAGGAAGACGTCACCCGCTTTCACTTTATAAGTTTGGCGGAATAAATACTGTACCGTCAGTCCCTTAAGGAAGGCAGCCGCGGCCTGTTCAAAACTGATGGCATCAGGCAGTACAAAGACCTTTTGCCCTGAAACATTATGGATTTCGCTGTAGGAACCGAGTGGAGACTGGGCGTATACCACGCGGTCACCCACCTTAACGTGCTTAACCTCGGCACCGACTTTAGTGACGACACCTGCGGCTTCGGTCCCCAAACCTGATGGCAGCGAGGCGGTGGGATAAAGACCGCTGCGCACATAGGTATCGATATAATTGATGCCTATCGCCTTGTTCTCGACTTGAACTTCGCCCGCCGCCGGATCTTGTGGTTCAAAATCAACATATTCCAAGACTTCCGGACCGCCCGTGGCGCTAAATTGAATACGCTTAGCCATCTTTTATCCTCGTTATAAAGTGTGATTTTTACCCTACGCTAATTGATTGGGCTTTCCTAGTCGGCAAGTGCTGCTGTTAAGACCGTTTGGAAATGAGGCATCACAAGGAATTATAATTGGGTATACTGACGCGTTATTAGCGTTCGCTCTGACCGTCAGCCAGACGGTACCAAGCCAGTTATTTATAGTAGGAAAGCATTCACCCATGGCAGGAAACAACAAACCAACCAATAAACCGAACGAACCCCGCGATCGTCAGATGGAAGGGTTAAAGCTTCCGCCACATTCGATAGAAGCCGAGCAGTCCGTGCTGGGTGGACTGATGCTGGACAACGAGCGTTGGGATAACGTTGCTGAACGCGTGGTAAGCAATGACTTCTTCAGCCGTCCGCATCGTTTGATTTTTACCGAGATGCAGCGCCTGCTGGAGATGAGCAAGCCTATCGACCTGATTACGCTGTCTGAATCTCTCGAGCAGAAAGGGGATTTGGATTCGGTGGGTGGTTTTGCCTATCTTGCAGAATTATCAAAAAACACCCCGAGTGCGGCCAACATCGGTGCCTATGCGGATATCGTCCGCGAGCGAGCGGTGGTACGAGAAATGATCTCGGTAGCTAATGAAATCGCCGACGCCGGTTATGATCCGCAGGGCCGCAGCAGTGAAGATCTGCTGGACTTGGCAGAGTCACGTGTTTTCCAGATTGCCGAAAGCCGCGCCAATAAAGATGAAGGCCCGAAAAGCGTTGACCGCATTCTTGAAAGCACCGTGGCGCGCATTGAAGAGCTGTTCCAGCGTCCGCACGACGGCGTAACCGGCGTTTCTACCGGTTACAGCGATTTAGACAAGAAAACGGCCGGTTTGCAGAAATCTGATCTAATCATTGTTGCCGCACGTCCCTCGATGGGTAAAACCACCTTCGCCATGAATCTGTGCGAAAACGCCGCCATGATGCAGGAAAAACCCGTGCTGATTTTCAGCCTCGAGATGCCCGGCGATCAGCTGATGATGCGTATGCTGGCGTCCCTGTCGCGCGTTGACCAGACCCGAATTCGTACCGGTCAGCTCGACGACGAGGACTGGGCGCGTATTTCGAGCACTATGGGTATCCTGCTTGAAAAACGTAATATGTACATCGATGACTCTTCAGGTCTGACGCCCACCGAAGTTCGCTCTCGTGCCCGGCGTATTTTCCGTGAGCACGGTGGCCTGAGCATGATCATGATTGACTACCTTCAGCTGATGCGCGTTCCCTCGCTGTCGGATAACCGTACTCTGGAAATCGCTGAGATTTCCCGTTCGCTTAAAGCGCTGGCGAAAGAGCTGCAGGTGCCGGTTGTTGCCCTTTCTCAGCTTAACCGAAGCCTGGAGCAGCGCGCCGATAAGCGCCCAGTCAACTCCGACCTGCGTGAATCGGGTTCAATCGAGCAGGATGCCGACTTGATCATGTTTATTTATCGTGACGAGGTTTATCACGACAACAGTGAAGAGAAGGGCATCGCGCAAATCATTCTAGGTAAGCAGCGTAATGGTCCAATCGGTACGGTACGCCTGACGTTTAACGGGCAATGGTCGCGATTTGATAATTATGGCGGCCCGCAATACGACGAGGACTAGTTCTTTTCAGGGCGAGTGACTTGGCAGCGAGTGTTCGGGCAGTGCCCGGAATCTGCATTATTAAATTCTTCATAAGGACAATCAATGAAGGCGGCTACGGCTGTGATTGATCGCCGCGCTTTGCGCCATAATCTGCAACGGATTCGGCACGTTGCTCCGCAAAGTCGGGTGGTAGCAGTGGTGAAGGCCAACGCCTACGGGCACGGCCTGCTTGAGGCAGCACACAGTTTGCAAGATGCTGATTGCTATGGTGTTGCTCGTTTGGGGGAGGCGCTGGCGCTGCGCGCGGGTGGCATTCTTAAGCCGATTTTGCTGCTTGAGGGATTTTTTGCCGCCGAAGACTTGCCGCTGCTGGTTGAACACAGTCTGGAAACGGCGGTTCACAGCGTCGAGCAGCTTGACGTGCTTGAAAGCGCTCAATTGACTGCGCCGTTAAAAGTGTGGATGAAGCTTGACTCCGGCATGCACCGGTTAGGCGTTGCGCCCGATGAGGCCGAGGCTTTTTACCAGCGACTCTGCCGGTGCACAAACGCAGTTCAACCCGTGAATATGATGAGTCATTTTAGCCGCGCCGATGAGCCGGAAAATGATTACACCCTAAAGCAGATGCAGTGTTTTCACGATTTTTCGCAGCATAAACCGGGCCTTAAATCGATCGCCGCGTCAGGGGGAACTCTGCTTTGGCCTGCCTCGCATCTTGATTTAGTGCGCCCAGGAATTATTCTGTACGGCGTGTCTCCGCTGGCCGCAACCGAAGCCAGCGAGTACGGTTGCCGCCCGGCCATGACCTTAAGCTCGAGCCTGATAGCCGTACGCGACCATCGTGCCGGCGAACCGGTTGGCTATGGCGGTATCTGGACCAGCCCGCGAGACACTCGGCTGGGCGTGATAGCCATTGGCTACGGCGACGGTTATCCACGCAGTGCACCCAGCGGCACGCCGGTTTTGGTCAATGGACGAGAAGTGCCGATCGTAGGCCGGGTCTCTATGGACATGATTTCTGTCGATTTAGGCCCGGATGCACAGGATTGCGTGGGTGATGAAGCGATTCTGTGGGGACCTTCCCTGCCGGTTGAGCGCATCGCCCGTGAGACTGGCATCAGCGCCTATGAACTGATCACCACCTTAACGTCCCGCGTTGCCCGCCTCTATCTCGGCGAATAATCCCCGTCAGGGCGTAGCCATGCTGCACCCTGACGGCCTGCTTAGTCCTTCAAAACTTAGTGAGCCGCTCCCAGCCACTGTGCGATAACTTTCTGATAATCGCCGTTTGCTTTACTTAAATGTAGCCACTGATCGACATACATTTTCCAGCTAATATCATCTTTTGGCAGCAGGTAAGCCTTCTCAAGATACTGCAGCGGCTTTTTAGGATTTACGGCGCAAAGCTTGGGATAATGCTTTTGCTGGAACAGAGCTTCAGAAGCATCGGTAACCATGACGTCGGCTTTTTTATCGACCAGCATTTGGAAAATTGCCAGATTATCGTGTGAAAGCTCCAGGTGAGCGTTGGGCAAGTGTGCGTGCACGAAAGCTTCATTGGTGCCGCCCACCGGCTCAATCAGGCGAACCTCAGGTTTGTTCAACTGTTCGATCGTTTGGTACTTATGCACGTTCTCGCAGCGTACAAACGGAATTTTGCCATCCTGAGTCAACATATTGGCAAACCAGGCTTTTTGCTGGCGGGCCAAAGAGACAGAAATTCCCCCCATCGCGATATCGCACTTGTTAGCACTCATATCGTCCATCATGGTCTTCCAAGTCGTTTTCACCCAAACCACTTTTACACCCAAACTCGCCGCCAATGATTGCGCCATCGAGACATCAATGCCTTCATATTGGCCGTCGGGGCGTAAATAAGTGTAGGGCTTGTAATCGCCGGTGGTACAAACGTTGAGTGAGCCTTTCTGAATAACCCTGTCGAGATGTGAAGAGACGCCCTCTGCCTGAGCCGTTGCGGTGCCCGCAGCCAGCAGAACGAGAGAAACAAGCAGTTTTTTCATTACTTTCCCTTGTCGGTGACCTGTGTAATAAAAAGGACAACAGTCACGGTGATGTATTTTTTAATTGCGGCGTAAGTATAAGAAATATCGTGGTTAATTAATAATGCCTACCTCGCATATTTTTCAGCGTCACGGGGGCTTTAGTCAGTAAACGATGCATTGAGCACGAAAAGCATCTCTCGGGCTATAAAGGACCGGTTTGGCTATTAAAAAACTGATAGTGTGTTAATAAATAAAATAGAGAGGCAGGTGAGTACTCATGTACAGCATTGATGATTATGATTTAAAAATACTGACCCTGTTGCAGGCTAACGGGCGGCTGACCAATCAGGAGCTGAGTGAAATCGTGGGGCTGTCTGCCTCACAGTGTTCACGCAGAAGGATAAGCCTTGAACAGCAGCAAATGATTCTGGGCTATCACGCGCGCCTTGCCCCCGAAGCTTTGGGTTTAGGCATGATTGGACTGATAGAAATACGTTTAATCAATCACTTGCCAGAAAGTGTGAGTGAATTTCATCTGATGCTTGAAGAGGTTGATGCCGTGATCGACGCCTATAAAACCACGGGGGATGCAGACTATTTGCTGAAAGTTGCCGTCGCTGACTTGGCGGGTTTGAGCACGCTTATAAGCCATATTCTTTCGGTTCATAAGAGCGTTGCTCATATTAAAACCTCCGTAGTTCTGAATCGAATAAAAGAGAATGGCCTGCTTAGTATTCAATAAAGTTAACTGTCAGATACCCTGACTTTATTGAACTGTTATGGTGCAGCATCCCTTATTTGGTGCATATAAAGAATGTTTTATGCGTGTTAATGCTACTGCGTTGCCAATATTTGCATGAGTTGATTGTTTTTGTATTTTAAAGTGCGTGAATTGTGCAAAAACGGTTGCCTTCTTTGGCCCTGTCGTTAATTATCTATGAAAATTCGCAGACCCCAACGGGCAAGATAGCCTGTGCGGTTTCTTTATTTTCTAAATGATCAGCACTTAAGGGCGACAGACACTGCTATGGATAATATCGATAACATCCCGGAACCGCGTATTTCACACACTTGGGTCGAAGACGTGCTGGCCATTCTGATGGGTACCCTGATGGTCTCTTTTGGCGTAATGATGTTGCGTCAGTCGGGCGCATTGACCGGCAGCACCGCGGGTCTGGCATTTCTGGTGCACTACTTGACGCATTACTCATTCGGTGCGGTGTTTTTCGTCATCAATTTGCCGTTTTATTACCTGGCAATTCGCCGCATGGGCTGGGCCTTCACCATCAAAACCTTCAGTGCTGTGGCGTTGGTATCAGTCTTTACCAGCCTGCATCCGCTGTTTGCTCATTTTGACCATCTTGAGCCGTTTTATGCCGTACTCTTCGGAAACGTGATTATGGGCATGGGCTTTATTGTGCTCTTTCGCCACAAGGCAAGTCTGGGCGGCATGAATATCCTTGCGCTCTATCTACAGGATAAATACGGCATTCGTGCGGGAAAACTGCAGATGGGCGTCGATTTTGTCATCGTGTTGGCGTCGTTGTTTGTCGTGAGTATTCCGATGCTTATTGCGTCGATTTTGGGCGCCTTCGTGCTCAACCTGATTATTGCCATGAACCACCGCCCTGGGCGCTATCGAGTCTGACGGCACGCTCAACAAGAACTGAACATAAATGTTTCTTCCTGAGCGATATTTGCTAGTCTACGGGGTATTAAAATACAGCAGTAAAAAAGCAGTCAAACGTCGGTGCTTCGACACAGCGGCGCCCCGTATCACGGGGTTCTGGCGCTGGTTCAAGAAACAATCCTAGGAGAAATATACCGTGTTCCAACATGTTGATGCTTATGCCGGTGACCCCATTCTGTCGCTGATGGATAGCTTCAAGAACGATCCAAGAGAGAAAAAGGTAAACCTGAGCATCGGTCTGTACTACGACGACAAAGGGATTATTCCTCAGCTTGGCGCTGTCGAAGCCGCTGAAAATCAGCTGAATGCCCTGCCTCAGGCTGCTTCAGTGTATTTGCCGATGGAAGGCTTGAGTGCCTATCGCAGCAGCATTCAGACCCTACTTTTTGGTGCAGAACATCCTGCGCTGCAACAGCAGCGTATTGCCACCATTCAGACCGTGGGGGGATCGGGCGCGCTTAAAGTGGGCGCCGACTTCCTTAAACACTATTTCCCTAATTCAGAAGTATGGGTAAGTAACCCAACCTGGGACAACCACGTCGCGATTTTTGCCGGCGCGGGCTTCGAGGTGCACACTTATCCGTACTTTGATGCTGAGGATCTCGGCGTTAACTTTGCCGGTATGATTGACGCGCTGCAAACTCTGCCCGCGCAAAGCATCGTACTGCTGCACCCTTGCTGCCATAATCCGACCGGTTCCGATTTAACCCCGTCCCAGTGGGATCAGGTGATTGAGCTGGTTAAGCAGCGCGAGCTTATCCCGTTCCTCGACATCGCCTATCAGGGCTTTGGTGAAGGGATGAACGAAGATGCTTACGCCATCCGTGCAATGGCCGCTGCCGGTGTGAACATGCTGGTGAGTAACTCATTCTCCAAAATTTTCTCACTGTACGGTGAGCGCGTCGGTGGACTGTCGGTGGTGTGTGAAAGCGCCGAAGCCGCAGGGCGTGTACTCGGCCAGCTAAAAGCAACCGTGCGTCGCAACTACTCTAGCCCGCCAAACTTTGGCGCAAAAGTGGTGGCCACCGTGCTGAACAACGCAGAGCTTAACGCCCAGTGGTTAGCCGAAGTGGAAATTATGCGTACGCGCATAATTGAAATGCGCCAGACGCTGGTTAACAGCTTGAAGAAAGCGTTACCGGGCCGTGATTTTGACTATTTGCTACAGCAGCGCGGCATGTTTAGCTATACCGGCTTCAGCGTGGCGCAGGTTGATCGCCTGCGCGACGAGTTTGGCGTCTATCTGATTGCCAGCGGTCGCGTGTGCATGGCCGGTCTGAACCACCACAACGTGGAGCAGGTTGCTGCGGCGTTTGCTGCGGTACAGTAATCGTTAAAAGCGGTCTGATAACCTTCGGCGTGAGCGAAATCTCACGCCGATTTTTTTTGCTCAGTACTCATCACTGCGCGCTTACTCTGCCCTCAGATTAACCACGACACGTCCGCGGATCTCGCCTTTAATTAACCGCGCGGCGGCATCAATCGTTTCATCAAGCGTAATTTCCTGACTGACGGCCTCAAGCAGCTCGGCGTCAACAAGCTGGGCAAGTCGAGACCAAGCAACCCTGCGCTCCTCAGATGAACGCGTCACGCTGTTGATGCCTGCCAGCGTAACATTGCGCAGAATGAACGGGGCGACGCTGGCGGGAAAGTCCAACCCCTGTGCCATCCCGCAGGCCGCAACGGTTCCGCTCTCTTTAATACTGGCACAAACGTTGGCCAGCGTGTGGCTGCCGACTGAATCTATTGCCGCTGCCCACAGCTCCTTCTGCAACGGTTTACCCGGTTCACTAAGTGTGTTGCGGTCGATGATTTCACGGGCACCCAGGCGTTTTGTCAGATATTCAGCCTCGTCCGAACGCCCGGTTGAGGCGGCAACCTGATAGCCGAGTCGGGAGAGCAGCGCGATGGCAAAGCTGCCGACGCCACCGTTGGCACCGGTCACCAGCACTGTACCTTTGTCTGGCGTGAGGCCGTTTTTTTCCAGCGCGATAATTGCCAGCATTGCGGTATACCCCGCTGTGCCGACAATCATGCTGTCCTTCAGGCTCACAGACGGCGGTACCGGCGTCAGGTATTGGGCATCAATACTGACTTTTTGTGCCAGTCCACCCCAGGCTTTCTCACCAAAACCCCAACCGTTAAGCAGCACGCGATCGCCTACTGCAAACTGTGGGTTACTGCTGTGTGAAACGATACCGGAAAAGTCGATGCCCGGCACCATCGGAAAGCGGCGTACGATAGGCCCACTGCCGGTAATAGCCAGCCCATCCTTATAGTTCAGCGTTGAATAATGCACGTCAACCTGGACTTCGCCCGCAGGCAGCTGGCTCTCGTCCAGTTCTTTAAGGGCGGCCTGATACGTGTCGTCTGTTTTATCAATCACGATTGCTTTAAACATCATCAACTCCAGAGTGGGAACTCTCGTTAGGCGAGCGGGGGAGACCGGCCAGAAAGTAGCGGATAAAATTATTCAGCGGAGTGGCATTGGCATTAAGCTTGGCGCGCATTACCGCCCCTTCCCATCCGCTCCAAAAGTAGGTCGCCAAGTTGTCGCAGTCGGCCTGCGGCGATAGCGAGCCGTGGCGCTGGGCCAGGGCGAGGCACTCACTCACGCGATGTTCCCAGCTGTGCAGAATATCTTTGAGCTGTTCTCGGAAGTTAACCGGCAGATTGGCGACTTCCTGCCCGAGATTTCCGACCAGGCAGCCGCGCGTATAGTCATATTTCGCCATGCCGCGTGCGGCATCTTCAGCGAAGGCCTTGAGACGCAAAAGAGGAGCGAGGGTGTCATCAAGCAGGAATTTATCCAGCTTATGCGCGAAGAAGCGGGCATAATTTTCAATAATTGCCTGACCAAAGCTCTCTTTGCTGTCGAAGTAGTAGTAGAAAGAGCCTTTGGGAACGCCAACCTGCTTGAGTATGGCGTCAATGCCGGTGGCGGCAAAACCCTGTTCGGTCAGCACGGCGGTTCCGCTGCGGATCAGCGTTTCGCGGGTGTCAGTGTTTTCTCGCCCAGCTTTAAGCGGACGACCACGGCGTGGTTTTGAGTTTTCAACAGTCATTGCATGAATATAGACCGACCGTCTTGTTAAATCAAAAGTTTGCTAAAGGAAGTGAAACTTCCTTTGATTTTCATCAAAAAAGGAGTGCGTTATGTGGTTTCAAAAAGAGCTTAAACTTAAACAGCGGCCGCGTGGGTTCCATCTGGTCACCGACGAAGTCTTGCAGCTGTTGCCGGAGATCCGCCAGCTTTCGGTGGGAATGTGCAACGTGTTTATTCAGCACACTTCGGCAGGTTTAACGATTAACGAAAACGCCGATCCGACGGTGCGGCTCGATTTTGAGAGCTATTTCAACCGTGCGGTAAAAGAGGATGAGCCTTGGTATCAGCATGACTACGAAGGCAGCGACGATATGCCCGCGCACCTGAAAAGCAGCCTGCTGGGCTGCACTTTGAATATCCCGATCACTAACGGTCGCCTGAATCTGGGCACCTGGCAGGGCATTTATTTGTGCGAGCATCGCAATCACGGCGGGTCGAGAAGAATTGTCGTCACGTTGAACGGTGAATAGATTTTGTTAAGCGGGTTGCAGTTGCATGTTTTTTAACCAGCTATACTTCTCTTTCCCATTTTACTTACGGAAAGTGTGATTAATATGAACAATGCTCAACTGCTCGATTACTGTCTGTCTAAACCAGGTACGCATCAAAGCACTGAAAATCAATGGCAGGCCAGTCAGATAAAAGTGGCGGGTGTGATGTTTGCCATGCTGCGCGATATAGAAGGTCATCCGGCAATTTCATTGAAGGTTGGCAATAAAAGTGCGGAAAATCTTCGCCATCAGCATCCTGAAATTGTGCCCTGTGACTGTTTGAACAAGGCACATTGGAACAGCGTACTGCTCGACGGGAATCTGCCGGATTCCCAGTTCTATGCGCTGATCGACACGGCTTATCAGCAGGTTGTTTCCGGTTTACCAGAGGAAAAGCGTCACCACATTACCGGGTGATCCTCCATAAGCGCAGGAGCAGCAATAGTTAAGCCCATACGCCGGTATCAAGCGTCGCGGGTGAATATTCAATGTCTGTTCCTCGCCACGGCAGCAGAGCCTGAAAACGCCATGCTCGCCTAATGTGCAGGCACCAGAAACGTTCAGCACCTTCAAGAGGATGTTGGGTTTCTCCCTGCCAGCGTATTTCCGTCTCTCCCTGCACGTGCAGTACGTCGCCGCTCTCAAAGTTGAGGAACAACAGCGCCGCGCGGGGTTCTGCCAACATGTTGCCCAGCGTATTCATGTAGCGATTCCCGGAGAAGTCGGGCACCCACAGCGTGTCGCCTTCAATTTTTACAAAGCCGGGCTTTCCACCGCGATGAGAGATATCCGCGCCGCCGTTTATTGATTCCCCATGGGCGTGCGTGGCCACGAAAAAGGTGTCGGCAGAGCGGATAAGATTTCTTTCCTCCGCGTCTAGTTTATCAAGATAAACAATTGGCTGAGGATGATTGACCTGCGCTGAAATTTTTCGCCGCTGAATATACTTCGGACAGTTGCCGAAGCTTTGGTTAACCGCTAACTCAAGCCGATTTTTATCCATGCGGCTAATCACGCCATTGACGCGATTTCTACGGCGGTTGGTAAAGTCCAACCCCAATGCACCCAGCGTTTGACCGGGGCGCAGTGCCGACAGCGCCGGACAGTCTTCTCGGCGCGGGGCATTAATTCTCAGGTGTGAATTATCGACCGTACTGATGAAGCCCGGCGGTCCGCTCAGCACAGTGGCCACCGGCCAGCCGGTGGCGTCCAAAGTGGCAATGAAAAATGACGGCAATCCGGCAAAAAAATCGCGATGCTGCTGTGGCATGGCCGGATAAATACCCGCCGAGCCGACCATAAATCCTGCCATTAACTGCGCGCGTTTTTCATCCGCATGGAAGATGTCCATCACGTCACCTCAGACTTTTGCCTTTACGGGTAAAGGCAGCGCTGGGGTTGAGAAAAAGCCCGGCAACTGTTCGATGCGCGTTAGCCACTGGCGGATCGCGGGAAAGGCGTCGAGAGAAATACCGCCTTCCGGGGCCAAAGCAATGTAGGTATAGCAGGCTAAATCGGCGAGGGTGACGCGATCGGTGGCTAAAAAATCACGCGCGGTCAGATGTTGCTCAAGATGAGGCAAGAACTTGCCCGCCAACTTGGTTGCGTAGGCATAATCTTCGTCAGTGCCAAACTGCGCGATAAGCCTTGCCGAAGCCGGCCCGTAGCGAACCTCACCGGCCGCTTTACACAGCCATTGTTGAGTCAGCGCGGCTGCAACCGGTTCGTTTGGCAACCAGTGACTGTCGGGCGCATAGGTTTTGGCCAAATAAACCAGAATCGCATTGCTGTCGCTAATGACAATATCGCCATCGACCAGCACGGGAATTTGTCCCCAAGGATTTAATTTCCGAAATGCCGCAGACGCCCGAACCTCTGCCCCGGCCTCGATAAATTCGTGCGGCAGCTCAAGCATTTTCAGCAGCAGCGCCACGCGGTGGACGTGCCCAGAAAGCGGTGTGCCATACAGTTTTAACATGTTCATCATTCTCTTCCTTATAAGATATTGCGTGAATTAATAGATTACTCTTGCAACGGATGAATGAAATCCGAGAACATTGAAATTGATAATTTCATTAAATGGAATAATTTATGGATCGTCTGGATGAGCTGGCTATTTTTCTCGAAGTACTCAATCAGGGCAGCTTGTCGGGAGCTGCGCGTAAATTACGGCGTTCTGCACCGGCGGTCACTCGCGCCATTGCCTCTCTTGAACAACGTTTTGGCGCTCGGCTGGTGGAGCGCACCACGCGACGTTTGGCACCGACCGAGGCCGGCGTGCGTTTGGCCGAACGCGCTGCTCTGGTGCTGAGCAGCTATGATGATGCTGTGCTGGACACCGCCGCCACGCAGTTGAAGGGCCTGCTGCGCATCACTGCGCCGGTGCTGTTTGGACGATGGCACGTCGCCCCGCTGGTGATGGAGTTTCAGTCTCTGCATCCCGAAATCCAAATTGAGCTGATACTCAACGACCACAATCTGGAGATGATTGGCCAAAGCATCGATGTTGCTGTCCGCATTGGCCATCTCGATGATTCCGCCAAAGTTGCCCGTCGGCTAGGCGAGGTGAGTATTGTACTGGTGGCCAGCCCGCACTATTTAGCGCGCTACCCGGCGTTACGTCATCCCAGCGAGTTGAATACCCATCAAACCGTACTTAGCAGTAATGACGCTTTCAACGAATGGCGATTTGGCCCGCACGAAGAGGGGCCGCGCGTTCGGCTTGCCCCCCATTTATTGTTTAACGACGTTGAAACCCGTCGCTTGGCCGTCAAGACGGGGAAAGGCGTGGCGAGATTACTCTCTTATCAGGTTGCCGATGATATTGCCGACGGCTCGCTGGTGCGCCTGTTACCCGAGTTTGAGCCATTGCCGCTTCCCGTACAGCTGGTGGTGCAAAATATTCAGCGTATGCCATTAAAAGTTCGCGCTTTTTGGGACTTTGCGCGTGAGAGATTAAGCCAGGTTCCGCAAATTCGTTCCTGAATGATAATGATGATGCATATCCTGTTACAGGCAAAAAAATAGCGAGTCCGAGGACTCGCTATTTTTGTTACCGGCTTAAATCAGGCGGTTTTTTTTGCTTTCTGCGTATGGCGTTCCAGCAGTGGCTTCAGGAAGCGTGCGGTATGCGACTCTTTGCACTCCGCGACGGTTTCCGGCGTGCCAGATACCAAAATTTGACCGCCGCCGTGTCCGCCTTCAGGACCCAAATCCACAATCCAGTCTGCGGTTTTGATCACATCAAGGTTGTGCTCAATCACCACAATGGTATTGCCTTGGTCACGCAACTGATGCAGAACTTCAAGCAACTGCTGGATATCCGCGAAGTGCAGACCGGTCGTCGGCTCATCAAGAATATACAGCGTTTGACCGGTGCCGCGTTTCGACAGCTCACGCGCCAGTTTAACCCTTTGCGCCTCACCGCCGGACAGCGTCGTGGCCGACTGGCCGAGACGAATATACGACAGGCCGACGTCAATCAGCGTTTGCAGCTTGCGGGCCAATGCCGGAACAGCATCGAAGAACTCACGCGCCTCTTCAATAGTCATGTCCAACGTTTCGTGAATGCTCTTGCCTTTGTACTTAATCTCAAGCGTTTCACGGTTATAGCGTTTGCCTTTGCAATGGTCGCAGGGTACGTAGATATCCGGCAAGAAGTGCATCTCGACCTTGATTACGCCATCGCCCTGACAGGCTTCGCAGCGACCGCCTTTCACGTTAAAGCTGAAACGTCCTGGCGTATAACCCCGCGCCCGCGATTCTGGCACACCGGCAAACAGCTCACGCACTGGTGTGAAAATACCGGTATAAGTGGCCGGGTTTGAGCGCGGTGTACGACCGATCGGGCTCTGGTCAATGTCGATGACTTTATCGAAATGCTCGAGGCCTTGAATATCACGATAAGGCGCGGCTTCCGCAATGGTTGCGCCATTAAGTTGGCGCTGCGCCAGCGGGAACAGCGTGTCATTAATCAGCGTCGATTTACCCGATCCTGAGACGCCGGTGATGCAGGTAAATAGTCCAACCGGCAGGGTAAGGGTCACGTCTTTCAGGTTGTTACCCGTTGCGCCTACCAGTTTCAACACTTTGGCCGCATCGGCCGGAACCCGCTTTTCAGGCACAGAAATTTCGCGCTTGCCGCTGAGATACTGTCCGGTCAGGGAGTTCTCGGTAGCCATAATGTCTTCTGCCGTGCCTTCCGCGACCACTTCACCGCCGTGAACACCGGCACCTGGGCCAATATCGATAATATGGTCGGCGGCGCGAATGGCGTCTTCGTCGTGCTCAACCACGATAACGGTATTGCCGAGGTCTCGCAGGTGAATCAATGTCTCGAGCAGGCGTTCGTTGTCGCGCTGATGCAAACCTATAGAAGGCTCATCGAGCACGTACATTACACCCACCAGGCCCGCACCAATCTGGCTGGCAAGACGGATACGCTGGGCTTCACCGCCCGACAGTGTCTCGGCCGAACGAGAAAGAGAAAGATAGTTCAGGCCGACGTTAACCAGGAATCTCAGCCGATCGCCGATTTCTTTCAAGATCTTCTCGGCAATCTGCTTGCGCTGACCGGTAAGGTTCATGCTGAGGAAAAATTCCATCGCGTGACCGATGCTGTAATCGGAGATTTCCGGCAGCGTGGTCTCTTCAACGAAGACGTTACGTGCTTCTTCGCGCAGGCGCGTACCCTTACAGGACGCGCAGGGGCGATTGCTGATGTATTTTGCCAACTCTTCTCGTACCGCACTGGATTCCGTCTCTTTATAGCGACGTTCCATATTGTGCAGCACACCTTCGAACGGATGGCGACGCACCGAGGTATCACCCCGATCGTTGATGTATTTGAATTCTATGGTCTGCTTGTCGGAGCCGTGCAGAATGGCGTGCACCACGTCTTCACTCAGCTCGTTGAAAGCCGCTTCGACGTCAAACTTGTAGTGCTCACCCAGCGAACGCAGCATCTGGAAATAGTAGAAGTTGCGACGATCCCAGCCGCGGATCGCGCCACCGGCCAACGAAAGCTCCGGATTTTGAATCACACGATCAGGGTCAAAAAACTGCTGCACGCCCAGACCGTCACAGGTTGGGCAGGCACCGGCCGGATTGTTAAACGAGAACATACGCGGTTCCAGCTCGCGCATGCTGTAGCCGCAAATCGGGCAGGCAAAGTTGGCCGAGAACAGCATTTCGTCGGCTTTAGGGTCGTCCATGTCGGCGACCACGGCAGTTCCGCCGGAAAGCTCCAGCGCGGTTTCAAAAGACTCCGCCAAACGCTGAGCCAGATCGTCGCGCACTTTAAAGCGATCGACGACGACCTCAATGGTGTGTTTCTTCTGTAGCTCCAGCTTCGGTGGATCGGACAGATCGCACACTTCGCCATCAATCCTTGCGCGGATGTAGCCCTGCGCCGCCAGATTTTCCAGCGTTTTGGTGTGCTCGCCTTTGCGATCCTTGACGATCGGTGCCAGCAGCATCAGGCGTTGCCCTTCAGGCTGTGCCAGCACGTTGTCGACCATTTGGCTCACGGTTTGCGCGGCCAGCGGAACGCCGTGTTCAGCGCAGCGCGGTTCGCCCACGCGAGCAAACAGCAGGCGCAGGTAGTCGTGAATTTCGGTAATCGTCCCGACTGTTGAACGCGGGTTGTGCGACGTCGATTTTTGCTCAATCGAAATAGCCGGTGACAACCCTTCAATATGGTCGACGTCCGGTTTTTCCATCAAGGATAAAAATTGCCGCGCATAGGCTGAAAGCGACTCAACGTAGCGGCGCTGACCTTCGGCATACAGGGTGTCAAAAGCCAGTGAGGACTTGCCAGATCCGGATAATCCGGTGACAACAATCAGTTTGTCGCGCGGAATAATCAGGTTGATATTCTTGAGATTATGGGTACGTGCGCCCCGAACTTCTATCTTATCCATTCATCATTCCCGGAATAACTTGAAAGCTCACCGTGCCGGTGACTGTCCGCGATGCGTGTGTGAAATTGCATACCCGCTTACCGATTGATTCGGGTATATCCGCCCCAGACACGGCATCTGAATCAGAAAATTGGGCACAGAAAGTACGAAACGAGTAAGTATGACACAAAAAAACCTGAATGGATATCCAGTAGAAGTCTGCAACCTTGTCGACTCCGTAAACATTATCTCGATATGCATTGCAGGTATTATCTAGAATCTGCCCATGCTAAAATTCATGGTTTATACTGTATAAAATTAACTCATCAGGAGAGTCGACATGGCCAGCAGAGGCGTAAACAAAGTGATTCTGGTTGGGAATCTGGGTCAGGATCCCGAAGTCCGCTACATGCCTAACGGCGGTGCTGTTGCCAATATCACCCTGGCAACCTCTGAAAGCTGGCGCGACAAGGCGACCGGCGAGCAGAAAGAGAAGACTGAATGGCACCGCGTTGTGCTGTTCGGCAAGCTGGCAGAAGTTGCAGGTGAATACCTGCGTAAAGGCTCTCAGGTTTATATTGAAGGCGCACTGCAAACGCGCAAGTGGACCGATCAGGCAGGTGTTGAAAAATACACTACCGAAATCGTGGTAAACGTCGGTGGCACCATGCAAATGCTGGGTGGTCGTGCGGGCGGCGGTGCTCCTGCAGGCGGCGGCCAACCTTCTGGCGGCCAAGCTTCAGGTGGCCAGCAGGGCGGTTGGGGTCAACCTCAGCAGCCACAGGGCGGTAATCAGTTCAGCGGCGGTCAGCAATCTCGTCCGGCTCAGAATGCACCGGCGCAAAGCAACGAACCACCCATGGATTTCGACGACGATATCCCGTTCTGATCCTTGCCCACCTAGCGGCTGCTGGTGAGTCTTTAAAAGACAGGTAATTTTCACGACGACTGACCCCGCTTTTAGCGGGGTTTTTTTGGGCTCATATCTGGCGTAATCTTAAAAAATTGCAGGTTCGTGGCTGTAAAACGTACTTTCCATCATGCAGGGAGCCGTAAATGAAACAGGCGAACAGCCTTTTTGATTTTCATCAGGTTATGGATGATAAAGCCCGCTTGAACCAGTTTGTTTTGGATCCTGACCAGCAACAGGTTATTGCTTGTCTTGATGCACTGATGAAGCGGTCGTTAAGTCCCCCCAAAAAGTTTTTTAGAAAAGAGACGTTGCCTAAGTCAGGTGTTTACGTTTGGGGAACGGTCGGGCGCGGTAAGAGCTTTATCGTCGACAGTTTTTTTTCAGCGGCTCCCGTCAAAAATAAAATACGGGTCCATTTCCATGATTTCCTGCGTGAACTGCACTGCCATATCAACCGCCCGCACACCGGTGAAAATACTCTTGATGCTGCATTAAACGCGCAGTTGGGCCATTGCGAGCTATTGTGTTTCGATGAGCTGCATCTGCACGACGTCGGTGACGCGATGCTGGTGAAAAGCCTGCTTGAACTGATTGCAAGGCGGCGAATTATCCTCGTCGCCACCTCGAACTATCCCCCTGACCAGCTGTTGTCGAATCCTCTTTATCATTCACGTTTTGCCTCCTCAATTGAACTGATTAAGCAGAATATGCAGGTGGTGGCGCTGGGCGGGACTTTGGATTACCGCACGCTGGGCGGCAACACTTTCACGCCGTTTAGCAAAGGGGCTTATCTCTGTCCGGGCACTGAGGCACAGCGTCGCGACTGCGTGCTACCGTTATTGCCGGTCAGCGATCCTCTGCCGCTTCGCGTGGGTCATCGCCACATTAATGTGTTGTCGGCCAGTGAGAATTTTCTTCACCTTACCTTCGAAGCGCTATGCGCTGCACCGACGGCCGTGATGGATTATTTGAGTCTGTGTGAGCATTACCGCTGCTGGATAATAGAGGGTGTTCCCAAACTCGAAAACTCTTCTCCCGCAGTGCAGCAGCGTTTTATTAACGTGATCGACGTGCTTTATGACCAACACTGCCGGTTATTTTTAATCAGCGACTATGCGCTGCACAAAATGACCGAAGGTGTTCAACAGGAAGATATTCAGCGCACGCGAAGCCGCCTGCAACAGCTTAACTATCTCGTTTAGCAGTAATCGCCGCTAACCCAAGGACTCGGTACACCATGCTCGACACACTCACGTTCGCAAATTATCTGCTGCTCGCTGCCACGTTATTGGTGGCTTACGTGATTTTCGGCATCGCGGGTTTTGGCTCGGCGCTTATCGCCAGCCCGGTGATGGCGCTCTACATTCCACTGAAAGAGATTGTGCCGGTTTTGGCATTGTTAGACTTGTGCGCCGCACTGGTCAACGTTAGTCGAGATGGGCGTAACGCGCAGTGGTCAGAGTTGAAAAGGCTGGTGCCGTTGATGATTATCGGTAGCCTGGTTGGTGCAACGATCCTGTTAAAAACTCGTCCCGATATTCTTTTGCTCGCGCTGGGCATGTTTGTCGTCCTGTATGCCCTTTACTCGTTTAGTGGACTGAAACCGCATCGTCCTTTTTCGCCCAAGGCATCTGTGCCATTTGGACTGGTCGGCGGAATATTCAGCGCGCTGTTTGGCAGCGGTGGATTTATCTATGCCATTTATCTCAGCGGGCGCATCGAGAAGAAAGAGGCTTTTCGCATTACTCAAACCACACTGATTGGCCTGAGTACGCTGACGCGGGTGATTATCTTCGCTTTTGCCGGGATCTATCTCGACGTCAATCTATGGCTACTGGCGCTGTCGCTGCTGCCGGGCATGCTGATAGGCATCACGCTGGGGCGTTACTTCACGTTGAAAATGTCACGTGAGCAGTTTCTTAAGCTTCTCAATATCATTCTGCTTGCCTCGGGAGCGATGCTTATTTTCAGATATTTTAATTAGCGAGAAGGCTGATTTAGCATCTCAAATTTCGCGCCTTTTATCACAATTTCGTTGAACTGGAGATGGTGCATAAATTCTCTGAGGATCAGCAGGGTGGCAGCGAAATCGTTACCGTCTGGAATACCTTCAAAGCTGGCAGGGCGCCCATTGATAACCAGTGCCAATCGGTCGAAGGTGCGTTCGACGGCCTCAACGGAAAGAGACATTTCTTCGTTTTCTGCCACGCCAGCCAGGCGTGCGATGGCACGGATATCATTGTCTTCACTGTATAAACGCGCGCCCGGAGCGATATCATGACGCAAACGTGCAATCTCATCTTCTACCACCATAATGGCGGTTTCCATCTCGGCGGGGGTAGGAGGCTGGTGCCTGAAATACGCCAATGATGTGAGCTGTGAACCCAATGTTAAGCGCTGTATTGTGCCGTCGAGAGTGACCTGAGTGTCTTCGCTGCCGATATGCAGAAAAACGGTTGATAAAGCTGGCGCCATGTTTTACTCCGTAGCCGATGGCCGATAAGGCCGTGAGTCTTTGAATAACTTACTCCCACTTAGCCAGATTACGCAATCTGACTGAGTGGCGACGCGCTCCATTTTTAAACGTTATGCATGGAAAATGCCTGCACCATCCAATCAATAAAGACCCTGACGCGCGGCGAAAGCTGGCGATTTCTCGGATAAAGCAGGGAAACGGGCATGGAACCGGCGGGAAACTGCGGCAAAATAGGCACCAGCGTTCCCTGAGCCAAATCAGCAGCCACGCCATAGTGTGGCACTTGGATAATGCCTAATCCTTGTCGTGCTGCCTCTTTCATACTTTCTGAACCCGTGACGGAAACGCTGGTCGGCAAATTAATAATCCGCTCTTCGCCTTCAACATAAAAGGTCAAAGGCAGAATATTTCCGCTGGCGCTAGAGTGAAATCCCACCATCTGATGATGCCGTTGCAGCGCGTCGAGCGTGTCCGGTAGGCCAAATTTCTTCACATAATGCGGGCTGGCACAGGTGACTTCCTGAAAATGCCCCAGCGAGCGGGCCACCATGTCGCTGTCTTTAAGTTCACCTGCGCGAATGACACAGTCAATGCCTTCACGCACCAGGTCCACCAGCCGATCGCCTTCACTGATAGCCAGCGTCATTTCAGGGTGACGAACCAAAAAGCTCTCGAGTCCAGGAAAGATGAAGTTTCGCGCGATGGCAGAATTAACGTCAATGCGCAGCAAACCTTTTGGCCTCGCGCCGGCAAACGCCATTTCAGCTTCTTCAACCTCGGCCAGAATACGTAGACAGCGTTGGTAATAGGCTTCACCGTCCAACGTTGAGCTGACGTGGCGCGTCGTGCGTTGCAGCAGTCGTACATTCAGGCGCGTCTCTAGCTGCTTGATGGCGTCAGTCACCGTTGAGCGTTTTAAATTTAAATCCTCTGCCGCCCGCGTAAAACTGCGTAGCTCTACCACGCGCGTAAAAAGCCGCATGCTGTCGAGTTTATCCATTTTTATGCCGCAATTGTTCGTTTTATCCGGATAGTGTTAACGAATAATAGGTGATTATCCGAACGATTCAAAGGTGCATTATTTGTTCACCGGCCAGCAAGCGTGGCTCAATTGAACACCTCTAATAAGGATACACAGCATGACGACTTCAAACGCACAGCCTGTAGAACAAAAAGTTGCGTTGGTTACCGGCGGTTCGCGCGGTATTGGCGCCGCGATAGTAGAGCGTCTGGCAAAAGACGGTTTCACGGTAATCGTAAACTATGCCCGTAGCGCCGACG
Source organism: Rouxiella silvae (assembly GCF_002093625.1). GTDB lineage: Bacteria > Pseudomonadota > Gammaproteobacteria > Enterobacterales > Enterobacteriaceae > Rouxiella > Rouxiella silvae. The sequence goes on from NZ_MRWD01000030.1 coordinate 55,778, forward strand.
AAGCCGATGAGCTGGTTCGCAAGATTGAGCAGGCCGGTGGACGCGCGGTCAGCGCCCAGGCTGACGTGAGCGATGCGGCATCGGTACGCAAGATGTTTGACAGCGCCGAGCAGGCTTTTGGCGGCATTGACGTGCTGGTCAATAATGCCGGTATCATGACACTCTCAACTATTGCCGACACCGATGACGAAACCTTTGACCGTCTGATCGACACCAATCTCAAAGGCACCTTTAACACCCTGCGTGAGGCAGCAAAACGCCTGCGTAACGGCGGACGCGTGATTAATTTCTCTACCAGCGTAGTGGGACTGTATCAGCCAACTTACGGCGTATATGCCGCGACCAAGGCGGCAGTGGAAGCTATGAGCCGCGTGTTGACCAAAGAGCTGCGCGGACGCAATATCACCGTCAACGTGGTGGCACCTGGCCCGACGGCGACCGAACTTTTCCTCAACGGAAAATCACAGCAGCTGATTGAAAACATCACCAAACTTGCGCCGCTTGAGCGGTTGGGTCAGCCAGACGATATCGCAGCCAGCGTCGCTTTCCTCGCCGGTCCTGACGGCGCTTGGGTTAATGGCCAAACGCTGCGGGTGAACGGCGGGATAATTTGATTGAATTTGTAGACTCCTTATATCTACAAACAACCCTCTGACAGGGTGAGTCATTTTTTACCTAATAATTACAAGCATTCGCGGCGCACCCACTGAGGTTCTGTTAACTCAGTGCGGGCCGCGGCTTTTTCCACTCGGTAAGCCAGCGTGGACGATAAAACATCACCAGGTTCCCCAGCAAGATCAGCGTAAGTCCAATAACGGCGTTGGTATGCCATTGATATCCTTCATAGAAGGTTGATACTGTAAGCGCTACCAGTGGAAACAGCAGCGTGCTGTAGGCCGCCTGACTGGCGCCAATACGACCGACCAGACTGAAATACATCCCAAATCCCAGTACTGAACCAAATACGGCCAGATAGACCAACGATCCTAAATAAGACGGCGTTAATTCAACCGCAAAAGAGGCACCCTGAAACAGACTAAGCAGCGCCATTACCGCCGCGCCGTAACCCATCGCGTAAGTATTAGTACTCACTACGTCCAGCCCGTGCTGCTTGTGGCGGGTGCTGATCATATTGCCCAATGAAAAACCGAAGGTACCCAGCAGGCTGAGTCCGATTCCTTTGAGCAGGCCTGGAGCGATATGCGCAGCACTGAGGTCATGCCAGAACAGCGTCACGATCCCGGCGAGGCCCAGAATAGAGGCTGGGATAAGCGCAGGTGAAAGCTTTTGGCGGAAAAACAGCATGCCGTTGAAGGCGTTAAACAATACCGACATCGAGAAAATGACCGATTCCAGTCCGCTGCTGATGTAAGCTGCCGCATGGTAAAAACAGTAAAAATTGAATGCGAAAACACAACAGCCCTGTGCGACGCAAAACAGGTGGTCTTTCAGCGCCAGTTTGCGCAGGCGCCGGGTGACGAGCAGGGTGACCATCATCAACAATGAGGCCAGTAAAAAACGATAGAAAATGGATACGGTAACGGCAACGACACCCTGTTGCAGATAGATGGCAAACCAGGTTGTGCCCCAAATGAGGATCACAGAAATATACAGCAGCGCGTTCATAGTGTTGTCCAGCCAAGAGAAAGAAGTTCCAGACTGATTATTGCGGTTTGATAAAACACGGGCTTTCATCAACTTGCGGTCATTTGCATAATCTTGCGGTTTTTTTAGGGCAAAAATGCAGTCATTTCTCGCTCTCGACCCCGCCAAAACACTACAATATCGCTATTCATCCCCTGGGAAGCCACGCTATGCCTAATCGTTATCAGGCGTTCGAAACGCTCAAAAAGCATCAAGCTATATTGCACGACAGCGTGCATCTAGGCTCGGGCATGCAGTTGGCTGCCTGGTCGAATAAGCACGATATCGTGACTCAGGAAGACCCCGATCACCACACGCTTAGCCTCTACATCGCCGACGGATACGAGTGTTATCACAAAACTCGTTCAGGATGGCAAAACGGCGGAGGCCCCGATCGATTTTGTTTGATGCCGAAACATAACGTGTCGAGTTGGGACGTGCGCGGCGATCTGTCGTTTGTGCACATGTATTGCACTGATGAACACCTGCGCAAGGTGATTGAGCAAACCTGGGATCGCAGTCCTGCAAGCCTGTTGGTTGACGAGATCACTTTTCGAGAAGACGCGCAAATAACCCAGCTTTATCGTCATTTTTTGCTGAGTTGCCAGTGGCAGGAAAACAGCAATCAGCTGATGTTGAGTTCGGCGACCAACCTGTTGGTGACACATTTGGCTCGCCAATATACGCAGCTCCAGTGGGCGCTTCCCACCGTGCGCGGCGGCTTATCGCCGTCGGTATTAAATCGGGTGAAGGAGTATATTCACGGTCAGCTTGCCGCGCCGCTGCAACTGGCGGAACTGGCCGAAATCGCCGGACTGAGCGAGTTTCACTTTGCACGGATGTTTAAACAGTCTATGGGCATCGCGCCGCATCAATACGTAATGAATGCGCGCATTATTCGCGCCGAAAGCCTGCTGTACAACACAGAGCTTGATATCACCACCATCGCACTGGACTGCGGATTCAGCTCAACCAGCCACTTCAGCAATCGCTTTAAATCTCTGCGCGGCGTTTCCCCTTCTACCGTTCGCCAGGCCTCCCTGCGCTAATCCTCAAAATTATCTCTCCGTTATGCCATTGCCCGCTTTTCAGTGATAGGTTATTTAAGTCTGATAATCGAGGGTGATAACGTAAATGTTCCAGTCTGCTCCGCAAATAGAAACGCCGAGGTTGCTGCTGAGAGGCCACCTTTTCGAAGATTTTAATGTTATTGCCGCGCTCTGGGCTGACCCAGACATGGTGCGATTTATCAGCGGAGTACCTTCAACGCGTGAGGCAAGCTGGAGCCGGTTTTTACGGTATATCGGCCATTGGAGGTTGATGGGGTTCGGCTATTGGGTGATTGTTGATAAGAATTCAGGCCGCTTCGTCGGTGAAATAGGCTTTGCCGATTATCAACGCGATATGCAGCCTTCAATGGACAATATGGCTGAAATGGGCTGGGTGCTGAGTCCCGAATTTCACGGTAAAGGTTACGCAAGCGAGGCGGCAGAATCAGCTTTGGCGTGGGCCGACGACAATCTTCAGCGGCCGGTCTGCTGCATTATTGCGCCCGAGAATGTTCCATCACTGCGCCTGGCAGATAAAAATGGATTTATCGCTCAGACAGACACACGCTATCAGAATTCTACAGTGCGCCTTTTTACTCGCCCTGTTAAAAACAATAAACAGTAATACTTGCGGATGGAGAAGGCAGATTATGTTGAAAATTCTAGGAAAATCTATCTCGATTAACGTCCGCAAGGTTCTGTGGACTTGTCACGAGCTAGGGCTAGACTATACCCATGAAGAGTACGGCGGCGATTTTACCTCTACCCAAACCCCTGAGTTCAAGGCGCTGAACCCCAATTCACTGGTGCCGGTGATTATTGACGGTGATTTTGTACTGTGGGAGTCCAACGCTATTTGCCGTTATTTAGTGGCAAAGGCCGGCCGACAGGACTTACTGCCCGAAGATCCGCAAAGCAGGGCTAAAGTAGAACAGTGGATGGACTGGCAACTGGGTGACCTAAACAACGCTTGGCGCTATGCGTTTATGTCTTTGGCACGCCACAGTCCGCAGCATACCGACCCAGACCTGTTGGCTAACAGCATCAGCGAATGGAACCGGCTGATGGAAATTGTTGAACAGCAGTTGCAGGAGAAGGGGGACTACATTCTTGGCGACAGCTTTACGCTGGCCGATGTGGTCATTGGCATGTCGGTCAATCGTTGGGTGATGACGCCGATGACCCGTCCGACGCTTTCTGCCGTGTTTTCTTACTATGAAAGATTGAATCAACGCGAAGGATTTAAGCTTTTTGGCCGCAACGGCAACGTGTGATGGCGAAAACTGCCCCCTTCTGGAATCAGCAGGGGGCAGAGAATGCTATTTGAAGTCGACCATCATCAGCTCGGGAATAGAACGCCCGCGCGTTGAACTGACACATTTATCAATGTAAGTGGTAAAGGGCATTGGGCGTGGAATGCCCATGTCTAACAGACGTTTATTATCAAATTTGACATTTAATTCTGCAAAGCCGCCATAAAGTTTAATGGCGCGAAGAATAATCTTATCGTTACAAGGTCCAAGAACGTCTTTAAATTGCTTGCGGTTCTCTGTGAATTCCTCGTAACTAATTTGTTGATAATCGTCAACAATAGCAGAGGTGTTATTGGCCTTGGCGATAAACTCGTCAATAGCGTAAAAAGGCGTACACATCTCTTCACCGGAAGAAATATGATAGAAATTATGTGTTACTTCATCGCGCAGGCATAAATTAACCAGCACCATTGCACAGTAATCTACCGGAATAACGTCAATTTTGCTGTCTAAATGGCAGGTGAACTTTTTCAGTTTAAGCGCCATCAGGAATACCCAAAATATGCTGCTCGAAGGACGGCAGCCGAACAGGGTATGTCCGACGATAATTGACGGTCGTGCTACCACAAATGGCAGGTCAGGGCAGTGCTCACGGATAAGATTTTCAATCGCTCGCTTGGAGGCAGTATACTGCACCAAGTCCTCGTTGTGCGCGTTGTCAGGCATGTTTTCATAAAACACGCTGTCTTTGTCCGGCATCGATGCCATCGCCGTGCCGACGTGTACAAAGCGCTTAAGGCTTTTTACTTTTGCCATCCGTTGAGCAAAAGCTAAAGAGCCATCAACGTTAACGCGCCACAGCGCCGGGTTATTTCCAAATGAAGCAATTGCCGCGCAGTTAATCACGTGAGTAACATTATCTATGCGATTATCTTGCGTAAAGGCATCCGGCTCGGAGAGATCGCCGATAAGAATATTTTCTTCTTTTATTGAATCAAGTTGTTGCGAATTTAAACCAAATTTTTCCAAATTGGTTCTTATTCTCAGCAAGCCATCGGCAGGTGTTTGCGCGCGTACTAATAACAGCAGATTCAATTCGTTTTTCTGATGTTGGCGCAATAGATGTTCGACAACGGCACCACCAACAAAGCCGGAGGCGCCTGTTATTAAAATGCTTGGCATTATTAAATCTCAGCAGTTGACAGTCGGTGCACAGTATCACCTGCCGGTTAAACGATTCCTATACTAATTTTCAATGAAAATAAACGAATCATAAACGATAAGGTGTATTTTTTAGTCAGTATTC
>NZ_MRWD01000031.1 GCF_002093625.1 Rouxiella silvae
GTAAATAAGTGAAATAAATGTTAATTATTTACATTTTACTCACTTTTCATCCCAGTAGACGGGCCTTACTGACGAATTAAGAGAGTGATTGATCTCGTATAATTAGCACATCGAAGTGAATTAAATATGAAATTTACTCACTTGGCAGAGCGATCGCGTCTTATGCCGTCTTTAGGTGATTTAATCCTCATAAATCAGGTTTCTATATGGCTTATTAACCTGATATTCAGTAGGTTATAGCCAACCTGAAAAATCCGTCAGTCATTCGGCGATACAAGCCGACAGGTTTTACATTTTATCTCTACATCGATGACTAACGTCATCAAATAAAAAGGGTGAAAGGAATAATTATGCGTATTGGTATACCAAGAGAACGGTTGACCAATGAAGCCCGTGTTGCAGCAACGCCAAAAACGGTGGAACAACTGCTGAAACTCGGCTTTACAGTCGCCATTGAGCAGGGCGCGGGCAAACTGGCCAGTTTTGACGATGCCGCGTATGAAGCCGTCGGAGCGACGGTAGAAGCGGGTGATGCCGTCTGGCAATCCGACATCGTCATGAAGGTGAATGCACCTTTAGACGCTGAAATCGACAAACTACGGGCAGGGTCAACCCTGGTAAGCTTTATCTGGCCAGCACAAAATCCTGAACTGATTCAAAAACTGGCCGACAGAAATGTTACCGCGCTGGCAATGGACTCTGTACCGCGTATTTCCCGCGCACAGTCGATGGATGCGCTGAGTTCGATGGCCAATATCGCCGGTTATCGTGCCATTGTTGAAGCCGCGCACGAATTTGGCCGCTTCTTCACCGGTCAAATCACCGCCGCAGGCAAAGTCCCCCCAGCTAAAGTGATGATCATCGGTGCCGGTGTCGCCGGTCTGGCAGCCATTGGCGCTGCGGGCAGCTTGGGGGCAATAGTTCGCGCCTTTGATACCCGTCCGGAAGTTAAAGAACAAGTGCAAAGTATGGGCGCTGAATTCCTTGAGCTGGACTTTGAGGAAGAGGCCGGCAGCGGCGATGGCTACGCTAAAGTGATGTCTGAAGCCTTTATCAAGGCCGAAATGGCGCTGTTTGCGGCTCAGGCAGAAGAAGTTGATATTATTGTCACTACGGCACTTATTCCGGGTCGACCTGCGCCGAAGCTTATCACCCGCGAAATGGTCGCTTCCATGAAACCGGGCAGCGTCATTGTCGATCTCGCGGCGCAAACCGGCGGGAACTGCGAGCTGACGGTGGCCGACACCATTACCGTTACGCCAAACGGCGTGAAAATTATCGGCTATACCGATTTGCCGAGCCGTTTACCGACCCAGTCTTCTCAGCTTTACGGCACCAACCTGCTTAACTTGTTGAAGCTGCTGTGCAAAGAGAAAAACGGTGAAATCGAGATCGACTTCGAAGATACCGTCGTGCGCGGTGTTACGGTAGTTAAAGCCGGTGAAATAACCTGGCCAGCGCCGCCGATTCAGGTCTCTGCCCAGCCTCAGGCGGCAAAAGTTGCAGCACCGGCACCTAAGGCCGAGGCTAAACCCACCTCAAAATGGACCAAATACATCATTATGGCCATCGCCATCGTGCTGTTTGGTTGGCTGGCAAACGTTGCGCCGAAAGAGTTTCTGTCTCACTTTACCGTTTTCGCACTGTCCTGCGTGGTGGGTTATTACGTAGTCTGGAACGTCAGTCACGCATTGCACACGCCGCTGATGGCGGTAACCAACGCGATTTCAGGGATTATCGTGGTCGGGGCATTACTGCAAATTGGTCACGGCGGATGGGTGAGTTTCCTCTCTTTTGTCGCGGTGCTGATTGCCAGTATCAATATTTTTGGCGGATTTACCGTCACTCAGCGCATGCTGAAAATGTTTCGCAAGAATTAAGGGATAGCCTATGTCTGGGGGTCTAGTTACAGCTGCATACATTGTTGCCGCTATTTTGTTTATTTGCAGCCTTGCGGGATTGTCGAAGCATGAGACATCCAAGCAGGGGAATATTTTTGGTATCACCGGAATGGCGATCGCATTAATCGTCACCATTCTCGGTCCCGACTCCGGCCACGTCGGCTGGATTATTGTGGCAATGGTTATCGGCGGTGCAATAGGTATCTACCTGGCGCGTAAAGTTGAAATGACCCAAATGCCTGAGCTGGTGGCTATTTTGCACAGCTTCGTGGGTCTGGCGGCGGTATTGGTCGGCTTTAACAGCTACCTTGACCACGGCAGTGTCGCGATGGAAGGGGTGATGGAGAATATCCATCTGACCGAAGTGTTCCTCGGCATCTTTATTGGTGCGGTTACCTTCACCGGTTCTATCGTTGCATTCGGCAAGCTGCGCGGTACTTTCTCTTCTAAACCGCTGGCTTTGCCGCATCGCCATAAGCTGAACCTGGCCGCGTTGGTGGTGTCTTTCGCACTGCTGATTATTTTTGTTCGCTCAGAAAGCGTCGGCACGCAGGTGTTTGCGCTGCTGATTATGACCCTGATTGCGCTGGCTTTTGGCTGGCATCTGGTGTCGTCTATCGGCGGTGCGGATATGCCGGTAGTGGTCTCAATGCTTAACTCGTACTCAGGTTGGGCGGCGGCGGCGGCGGGCTTTATGCTCAGCAACGACCTGTTGATCGTGACCGGTGCGCTGGTCGGTTCTTCAGGTGCCATCCTCTCCTACATCATGTGTAAGGCGATGAACCGCTCGTTTATTAGCGTGATTGCCGGTGGCTTTGGCACCGACAGCTCTTCAACGGGTGACGCCGAAGAAATGGGTGAATACCGCGAAGCCAGTGCGGAAGACGTGGCTGAGATGTTGAAAAACGCCAGTTCGGTCATCATCACTCCGGGCTACGGCATGGCGGTGGCACAGGCGCAGTATCCGGTCCAGGACATCACCGCCAGACTGCGAGCCAAGGGCATCAAAGTTCGCTTTGGTATTCATCCGGTCGCGGGACGTTTGCCTGGCCACATGAACGTGCTGTTGGCCGAGGCGAAGGTACCTTACGACATCGTGCTGGAAATGGACGAAATCAATGACGATTTCAGCGACACCGACGTGGTGTTAGTGATCGGCGCCAACGATACGGTGAACCCTGCAGCTCAGGAAGATCCACGCAGTCCTATTGCAGGAATGCCGGTATTGGAAGTGTGGAAAGCGCACAACGTCATTGTTTTTAAACGCTCGATGAGCACCGGCTATGCTGGCGTGCAAAACCCGCTGTTCTTCAAAGAAAATACGCAGATGCTGTTTGGCGACGCCAAAGAAAGCGTTGAGGCGATTCTGCGCGCGCTCTAGGATTCGCATTGGTGCTGTTAATAAAAGGCAGGCCTCTGAATTCCGAGTGATCCCAAGGTGTCTCTTAAATATAAAAAACCCCGGTTAATCGGGGTTTTTTACTTGATTATCAAAGCGGCGTTCGAACGTGGGGAATATCCAGTCGACGGGAGCTGTCACTTCTGAGAAATTCCAGGTAGACGTCATGCATGGCAAGAAAATCATTGAGCAGGCTACGCTAATACTGCCTAAAAATAAGCTGGGTCATTATGGCTGGCCTAAATTCTTGGCCGATGCTGTCAATCAGCAGATGTTTAACGTGCGGGTGAAAACCAAAAATGCGGCAACGGGAGAAATGACCGGAGAGCCGACCAATAGCCAATATGCCAACCGTTTCATGGTGGCAAATTCGCAATACACCGTGACCTATAAAAATATAAAATAATCTCAAAATCAAGAAGCAGTAAACGCGAAAACAGCGTGTTATCCGCGCTGCTCTGACAAAGATTCATCTGCGGTGCACCAAAAAGCAAAAGGACTCACGATCTCTCATGAGTCCTTTTTTTATGCCAGAGTGTCAGCTGAACGCTACTCGTCGTCGTGCTCTTCACTGTCTTCTGCCGTTAATGGGCAAACGAAATCATCAGGTTTGATGGCTAGCAGGTCGCATTTCAGATGGTCGATCACCTGTTCGGTAGTATTACCGAGAAACGCGGCAGAGAGACCGGTACGGCCAATAGCCCCCAGTACCACAACGCCGGCCTGAAGGTGCTCAGCAAGGTCTGGAATAACTTCTTCCGGCAGTCCTTTTTCCACGTGAGTGTATTTTTCGTCTAGATGAAATTTCTGTCGTAGCGCCTTCATGGCAATCAGATGCTGACCGCGAATGGCGTCGTTATAAACGCTCGGATCAAAGTCAGGCAGCTCAATGGCGATATTAATTGGCGTAACGGGGTAGGCACCGACCAGATGAACTTCCGTTTGGTTAACGTGTGAGGCCAGTTCTATGCTCTCTTTGACCAGTTTGATGTTGAGCGGATCGTGATACGGTTCTTCACTTGAAAGATTAACCGCCACCACCGCCTTGCCGCCCTCTGGCCAAGGTTGGTCTTTAACCATCCACACTGGGCAAGGGCATTTACGCAGCAAATTCCAGTCGGTAGGGGTGAAAATAACCGATTCGAGCCGGTCATGCTGGTGAGCCATCTTTAACAGTAAATCATGTCCACCATTGAGAACTTCATTAATGATCGCTTCAAACGGTTTGTTGTGCCAAACCACTTTGATATCAATTTCAATCCCTGCTTCAACGTAGTAATGACATTGTTCTGCAATCCATGCGGTACGCTCGCTTATCACGCCCTGACGCATCGCTGTGCGCTCTTCAGGAGAAAGCATGGTGGTCATTTCATAGGAAAAGTCATAGATAGACAGAAAGGCTTTAATCTTCCCGCCGTTGCGTTGAACCAGATACACCGCGCGGCGAAGCGCCGGCTGATCGTCCTGGTTAGGGTCTATAGCGACCAGAAGGTTCTGATACTTGGCCAAGGAAGCCTCCTTAATTCTGTGATTGAAAGCGCGTAGGGCGCCATTTTCTCAAGGAAAGTCAAAACCCTAACAATTCATTCAGTAAACACAAACTTAAGCCAAAACCTACTAAAAGAAAACTAAAAAGTGGTGTCGTGGAATAACGCACACGCTATAGATAGAGAATAAACCAGGATGGGGAAACAAGACAGGGCACATATTGAACCGGATCAATAAACTTAATCATTTATCGATCCAGTACAGCAGGCCGGAGAAAACCGGCAAAAAAGGGGCCGTCAGGAGGCTAAAGAAACAGGGTGACCGGCAAGCACCGACAGCGCGTTATGGTCTTCAATGGTAATGTATTTACCTTTAACGCTAAGCATGCCTGATTTTTGGAAGCGCCCAAGCAGGCGGCTAATCGTCTCAACCGTCAGTCCGAGATAGTTGCCGATATCACCACGGGTCATGGTCAGGCGAAACTCACGCTGTGAGAAACCCCGCTGGGCAAAACGACGGGCGAGATTATAAATGAAGGCCGACAAACGCTCTTCCGCATTCTTTTTCGACAGCAGCAGGATCATATCCTGATCGCCTTTGATCTCACCGCTCATCAAACGCATCATTTGTTGACGCAGTTTAGGCATTTTACCGGAAAGGTCGTCAACGGTTTCAAAAGGGATTTCACAAACCATTGACGTTTCGAGCGCCTGAGCAAAGCTTGGATGCTGCACTGTAGCAATGGCATCAAAGCCCACTAAATCACCCGCTAGGTGGAAACCAGTAATTTGCTCATCACCTTGTTCAGTGATGGTATAGCTTTTAATGGTACCTGAACGAATAGCATAAAGAGACTTAAGCTCGTCACCGGCTTTGAAAAGCGTTTGGCCTTTCTGAATCGGTTTCTTACGCTCAATAATGTTATCGAGTTGATCGAGTTCGTGTTCGTTTAAGGTGAAGGGAATACACAGTTGACTAATGCTGCAGTCTTGGCAGTGGATTGCACAACCACCAGATTGGATACGACGAATAATACGCTTTTCCGTGATCATAGGTTTCGCTCTCGCAATATTGATATGCGTCAATTTTAACATCTTTTACTGAAACTGATAAGCGGAAGATTTGTTTTGGCGCGGGTATTTACTTAAAAACCCCGATTTTCAAAGGGTTTTTTTTAATTATTTATTAATTTGACCGTTAATAAAACGCTGAAATGCGAATGAGAAGGGGTGAGATATATAAAACCAGTTTAATAACCTCCTTTTTTTTATCTCTGCTGAGCGAGGATTTAACCCGGCCAGATGCAAATTTATCGTTAAAAGAAGAATAATTTCAAAACGGATGCTTTATGTTTTAAGTTGATTAAAATCAATTGGTTAGCTTGTTATGTTTATTGGTTCAATATCTGTGCCAAAAGATGAGGGTTAGCTATATTTTTTGTGATAACAATCTTAATTGTTATCACAATGTTATTAATTACCGGCTAAAAATCAAGCTAAGAATTGACGTTAGGTAAATAAAGACAATGACATTCATCGGGTTGTGAGTGACTTTTTTATTCGAAAACGGTGTTTGTGACGTGTGCTTAAATTTATTTCATGAGTAAAAAACTGGACTAGAAAATAATGCCGACAAAAATGGGGGAATCGATGTGTACGAATAATCTGGAGCAATTAGCAGCTCACTGCCTCCCTGTGGTGAGCTGCCAGGTTATTAAACGTTGCCTTTATTATCTTCTTCGACTGCATCGTGCAGGCGTTCAAGCATATCAGGGAATGCAGACTGAACGCGGCTCCAGCTTGGAATAAACGGTTTTTCGCTCGGGGTATCAACAAAGGCCAGACCGGCCTCCATAATCGCGCCTGAGAACAGCTCTACCGCCGACTCTTCACTGTGGCGGTCAAATTTAAGTCCATTCATTTTGGCATCGTGCTCAAAACCATCGATCATATCCAACGCATTGCGGTAATAGGTCGCTTTCAGGACGCGGAAGGACTCGGCAGTGATCGGCACGCCCAAAATCGCCATTTTCCGATACAGCGCCTTGGTGATATCAATACTCATGCGCTGGAGGCCGTTGCTGGCATCTTCTTCCGACATCGGCTGATGTTTGTGGTCATAGTTATCGGCAATATCCACCTGACAAATACGCTTGGTGGCCGTATTACGGTGCAGCTCGGAGAGTACGCCGATTTCCAAACCCCAGTCGCTCGGGATGCGCAGATCGTTAAGCACGTGAGTACGCATGGCGAATTCGCCGGAAAGTGGATAGCGGAAGCTGCGTAAATACTCCAAAAATTCTGACTTTCCGTAAACAATTTGCAGCGATTTCAGCAGCGGGAACACCAGTAAGCGACCTACGCGGCCGTTAAATTTGCCGTCGGCCACGCGCGCGTAATACCCTTTGCAGAAGTCATAATGGAAGTTGGGGTTGGCTACCGGATACATCAGGCGTGCCAGCATTTCACGGGTATAAGTGACAATGTCACAGTCGTGCAAACCGACGACTGTCGTGCGCCGCGATGCGAGCGTGTAGCCCACACAGAACCACACATTGCGCCCCTTGCCGGGTTCCATTGGCGACAAATTCTCTTTTTTAAGCTCTTCGTCAAGCGCCTTGAGGCGCGGTCCGTCATTCCACAAAATACGATGACGCTGGGGAAGTCGAGAGAAGAATTCACGGGCAAACAAGAACTGATCGCGGTCGGCGCGATCCAGACCAATGACAATTTCCTCCAGATAAGGCACCTTGGTCAGCTCGTCGACAATCTTGCTCAGGGCCGGACCCTCAAGCTCAGAGAACAGCGACGGCAGTATAAGGCCCATCGAGCGGCGACCCGAGAACACTTGCAGGTCATATTCCAGTTCTTCTAATTTTCTTTTGGTCAAATTGTGAAAATTAGTGATGACGCCATCCTGATAAAAGTCGCTCATAGGAACCTCAATCTTGGTAATAATCAAAAAAGTTAAAAGAAAACTCAAAGACGAATCAAATGGTCTAAACCCTGCTTCCAACCTTCAGGACCGCGTTGCGTGGTGCGAAAAGCGCCGTTTTCCTTTTCAAGCGGCATGGCGTGAGTGTGGTGTCCAAGAATAACCACCGCATAATCTGTAGCATTAAGCATGCCAATATCATTAGGCCCATCGCCTAGGCCGATACTGACCACCGGTTTTCCTGACGGTTGCTGGTACTGTTGGCTTAGCCACTCAACCGCCGGACCTTTACCTGCCTCTTTACCCATCACATGCCAAAAGCGGCCGCCGCGGGTGAGTGCCAGGTTTTCCTCATGCAGATATTTTTCGAATCGTGCAAAATCGAGCTCATTACCAAACCAGATGAGCGGTTCGGATGCTTCACGCTGCATGGCCAGTTTGGCGTCTGCTAACTCGAGTCCGGTCCAGTCTACGACTTGCTGTGGGCTAACGTCACCAAAGCCTCTAAATTCAAAATCATACCTTTGACGGAGGGTAATCAGCGTGTGGCGAATCTCCTCATAAGAGGCGCCAATAATATGTCCGGTAGGAGACTCCTTTTTGCCGGGCCAGTCGGTCGGCAGGCTAATCATCGCGCCATTTTCTGCAATAAAAGGGTGTTGAGTGAGCATGAGTTGTTGCTGCAATTGAGCAACCTCAGCCGCCGTTTTACTGGTGGTCAAGATCACCGGAACGTGCGCCGCACTCAGACGATTGAGCCATTCCTGAGCGGGTTGCCAACTGTAGCTGTGGTGATCGAGCAGCGACCCGTCAAGGTCTGTGAATACAAGCAGATTGTCATCAAGGTACGGCATCGTTTCTCCTCAATTTGGATGGAAACAAAGAGGATTCTGAGTCTTAATCTCTCTGCTCCAACGGTTAAGTATATACCTAATTTAATAACCCACTTTTTTGAACATATAATAACAGGCCGAGTTACAGGGAGTTATGGTTAGCGGTTTGCCTGTGAGCACTGGAGTTGTGCCTGAAATATTGCAGCTGGCCGGTTTTTCTATACACTCAGTTTTATGACCACCGTTGCCGCGAACGCCCTTTAACGCGGGCTTAATGAATGTGGTGCTGTATTGTTTAAATAAAGCGATAAGTCGGGGAGGAAGCAATGAAAAATGATGACCAAAATGAGGATCTTCTTTTTTTTCAGGAAATGGCTGACGTACAGAAACTCTCAGATAATAATCAGGTTGTTTATTTAAAAAATCAGCATAAAACGGCCAAGGCGCAGGATCCTGAACTGACGCAGCCTGAAAATATTCTCACCACCGGCTTTTTAGATATTGTCGAATGCACCACTCCTCTTGAATACAAGCAGCCCGGCGTTCAGCAGGGCGTGCTCGACAAACTGCGGCAGGGTAAATATCCCCTTGAGGCCAGCCTTAATCTGTTACGCAAACCGGTAGAGACCTGTCGCCAAGAGTTGTTTAGCTTCTTTCTACAGGCACAGGCACACAGCCTGAGGACTTTGCTGGTGGTACACGGGCGTGGAAGACATGATCAAAGCCATGCCAATATCGTACGCAGCTACCTCGCTAAATGGCTGAAACAACTGGATCAGGTTCAGGCGTTTAGCGTGGCAATGGGCAAGGACGGCGGTGCGGGAGCCTGCTATATTGCTTTGAAAAAATCCGCCGAAGCCAAGCAGGAAAACTGGGAGCGGCATGCCAAACGCAGTCGTTAACTGTTTATTAAACGAAAGAAAAGTTAACGCAATACTGCGCTTGTTGTTAACGCCGGGTTTAGTTTGGGTTGTATAATGTGGGCCGATAAATTTTGGTATCACATTAACCCTGCGTTTTGCTAAGTGAGTTTTAATGTTGTTCACACGTCACCTTCTTTCTGCACCTGCCCTTCTAGGCTGCGCGATTTTACTCAGCGCCTGCGGTCCAGACAAAGACGCGGCAACGTCCGTGGTTATTTCAGGTAAAACCATGGGCACTTATTATCGAGTCAGCGTGGTGGGGTTGGATAAAAGTCGTGAGCCGGAGTTGCGCCAGCAGATTGAAGCCCAGCTTAAAGAAGACGACCACGAACTCTCGACCTATAAAGACGATTCCGTACTCTCACGCTTTAATCAATACACGGGTACGGAACCGCAGCCGATTAGCTCGGGAATGGCCGATGCGATTATTACTTCGCTGAGAGTCGGGCAGAAAACGGGAGGGGCGATGGATATTACCGTCGGTCCTCTGGTCAATCTCTGGGGATTTGGCCCGAATAAGGAGCCGATTAAGATGCCGACCCAGCAGCAAATTGATGCCGCTAAGGCCGAAATTGGCCTACAGCATCTTAAAGTGATTCAGCAGTACGACGGTGATTATCTGCAAAAAGATAAACCCGACATGTATGTCGATTTATCTACTGTAGGCGAAGGCTATGCCACGGACCACCTGGCGCGGCTGGTTGAGGCCAACGGGATTAGCAATTATCTGGTGTCAGTCGGCGGTGCAGTGGTTTCTCGCGGTAAAAACCCGGAAGGTAAAACGTGGCAGGTAGCGATTCAAAAGCCGACCGATAAAGAAGATGCGGTGCAGGCGATTGTCGATTTGCAGGGCATGGGCATCAGCACCTCGGGCAGCTATCGCAACTATTACGAACTCGACGGAAAACGCCTTTCGCACATCATCGATCCCGCCACTGGACGTCCTATCACGCATAAACTGGTGTCGGCCACCGTCATTGCCTCTACCGCGCTGGAAGCCGACGGTTGGGACACTGGCCTGATGGTGTTAGGGACTAAAAAGGCGTTGGCGCTGGCAGAGAAAGAGCATTTGGCGGTCTATTTAATCACCAAGGAAGGCGATGGATTTAAAACCACCATGACCCCTCAATTCAAGGCCTACCTGCGCAAGGCCGACTGATCGGCAGCATGATGTTCTAAGAACACTCTTAAAAAATAATCCGCAGTGCCTTTATCTGCGGGTTATTAGCGTAACAAACCGATTTTTTTACAATTTACCTTTTGGTGGGGTCAGACAAGTTGGGCAGTATCTGTTGTCAGGGGAGCATTTTTTTCTTGGCATATTCGTCCGTCACTGTTGTAAATTTGCTGTGAAAAAAGAGTTATCCCTACATTGTCTTCATCGATGCGGCCGTTTCTTTGCGTTGTTGAAGTCATAAACTCATCTTTAAACGTTTTATGGTCGTCATGTCATTTTTTTCCCGCGCTTTTCATTCAGGGTTTACCCGTCTCGCAGTTTCACTGTCTTTACTGTTGATCTGTTTCATTTCACTTAATGCCTCGGCTAAAACATTGCCGCGTATGCTTTCGCGTTCGGTGCTGGTTCTCAATGCATCCAACGGGCGGGTGCTTTACCAGAAAAATACCGCCCGAGCTTACCCTATGGCGTCACTGACTAAGCTGATGACCGCCATGGTGGTTCTCGACAGTAAACAATCGTTGAGTCAACTAATCACGGTGACTTCCGCCGATCGAGACCTGCTTAAGCACACCCACTCACGGCTGACTATAGGTTCCACTCTGTCGCGCAGAGACATGCTGCATATTGCGCTGATGTCGTCAGAGAATCGCGCCGCCGCCGCGCTGAGTCGTTATTACCCAGGCGGTCGCCGCGCGTTTGTGCGCCAGATGAACCGTAAGGCTAAAGCCTACGGCATGCGCAATACCCATTTTTACGATCCCACAGGCTTAACGCCGCGCAACACCTCGTCGGCGCATGACTTGGCGATTATGGCTAAACACGCTTATCGCTATGCGCTTATTCGTCAACTTTCAACCGACAAGCGCTATGTGGTGCATCCAGGGCGGGGTCAGCTGGTTTACCGCAGTTCGGACGGTCTGATAAACAATAAAACCTGGAATATTGTTTTGCAGAAGACCGGTTTCACCGATCAGGCTGGGCATTGTCTTATCGTTTATACGCGAATAAAAGGCCAGGACGTGCTGATGATTATTGCCGGTGGGCCGCGCCGCTATTCTCATTACCACGATGCGCTTGGGCTAAAGGCGTGGTTGATGCACGGCAATCTTTAAACGCCCGTTTAACAAACCGGGCGTTATCTGATGGGGGACGAGGGGTTACTTGGACAGACCGATCAGTTCAAATAGCACCACTGTGCGCGAGGGGCAGATGTATTCACGGCCAAAGTCAAAGTTGTGCTCGTTGATGTCGTCTGGCTGGAAGGTGTCAAGAATGTGCCGCCAACTTTCCCCATGTGCGACGCAGGGCAACGAAAAGACCACCTCCTCGTGCGCGGCATTAAACAGCAGCAAAATAGTGCTCAGCGAACCATAGCGAATCAATCCGGTAGGCTGAGCACGACCGTCAAGCAGCATACCAATGCTTTTTGCATGTGGATCGCCCCACGCCTTGCCGGTCATTTCGTCGCCGTTGGGCTGAAACCAGCTCACATCCCTTACCTCCAGCTTTTCATGCAGTTCGCCGGTGAGAAAGCGACCACGGTGCAGAATAGGAAATCGCCTGCGCAAAGCGATGAGTCGATAGGTGAATAAAATCAGTGATTTACCTTTGTCCTGAATGTTCCAGTTAACCCAGGCAATCGGCGTGTCCTGACAGTAGACATTATTGTTACCGTTTTGCGAACGGGCGAATTCATCGCCGGCGAGCAGCATCGGCGTTCCCTGCGAGAAGAACAGCGTGGCCAGCATGTTGCGCATTTGTCGCACCCGCAGTTCGTTAATCGTCGGATCGTCAGTTGGGCCTTCAACGCCGTAGTTGGCTGAAATATTGTTATCGGTGCCGTCCTTGCTGTCCTCGCCGTTTTGCTCATTGTGCTTGTCCTGATAAGAAACCAGGTCATTGAGGGTGAAGCCGTCGTGCGCAGTGATAAAGTTTACCGAGGCGTAAGGCTTGCGGCCACGATGGTTGAAGAGATCAGCCGACCCGGAGAGGCGGGTGGTAAAGTCTGCGAGCTGGCCTTCGTCACCGCGCCAGAATTTGCGCACCGAATCGCGAAAACGATCGTTCCATTCAACCCAACCGGGTGGGAATCCACCGACCTGATAGCCGCCGGGGCCACAGTCCCAGGGCTCTGCAATCAGTTTGCACTGGCTCAACACGGGGTCTTGACGGCAGGTGTCAAGAAAACCGCAGCCCTCGTCGAAACCATAGCTTTCGCGTCCCAGAATGGTGGCCAGGTCGAAGCGGAAGCCGTCAACCTGCATTTCTGTGGCCCAGTAGCGCAGAGAATCGGTCACCATTTGCAGCACGCGCGGATGGCTCAGGTTAAGCGTGTTGCCCGTGCCGGTGTCGTTAATGTAGTAACGCTTGTTTTCCGGCATCAGGCGATAATAACTCGCGTTATCAATGCCTTTAAATGAGAGTGTTGGACCCAGCTCATTACCTTCCGCAGTGTGGTTATACACCACATCGAGAATCACTTCGATTTCAGCCGCGTGCAGCGTGGCAATCATCTGCTTGAACTCATTCACCGTGTGAGTCGCCATATACTGCGGATGCGGCGCAAAAAAACTCAGGGTGTTGTAGCCCCAAAAGTTATGCAAACCCTTGTCTTGCAAATGACGGTCATCGGTAAAGGCGTGTATCGGCATCAGCTCTATCGACGTCACCCCCAACGACTTAATGTAATCCACTATTTGCGGCGTAGTCATTGCTGAAAAAGTGCCGCGAAGGTGTTCGGGAACCGCAGGGTGGCGCATGGTGTAGCCGCGCACATGGGTCTCATAAATAATGGTGTGTTCCCACGGAACCGGATTTTTTCGTGAGCGGGACCATGAAAAGGCAGGGTCGATAACGCGGCATTTCGGTAAAAACGCCGCGCTGTCGCGGTCATCAATATGCAGGTCTTTCTTGTCGCTTTCCATATCGTAGGCGAAGAGGGCATCGTCCCATTTTAAATCGCCGATGATTTGTTTCGCATATGGGTCCAACAGGAGCTTGGCGGGGTTAAAACGGTGGCCGTCGTGTGGCGCATACGGGCCGTGAACGCGGTAGCCGTAAAGCAAACCGGGTCGGGCATCGGGCAGATACCCGTGCCACACTTCATCAGTATATTCAGGAAGCTCAATACGGTCGTACTCTTCGCCCTGGTCGTTGAAAAGGCACAGCTCAACTTTAGTCGCATTGGCTGAAAACAGTGCAAAATTCACCCCCAGACCGTCCCAAGTGGCACCCAGCGGTACCGGTAATCCTTCGCGAACGCGGGTTTTATGGTCGCTGTCGAAATCCTTGACCCTTTCTCCATCACTGTAGGGATAAATTAGACGTACGCCCTGGTCTGAAACTTCAACGTCTACGGCTCTTTGGGGTTTACTTGCAGTCTCGACTGTTGCGGTTGGTTTAACCGATTTCTTAGGTGGGGCTTTGGCCATCGTCAGGTGATCTCCGAGAGAGGTTACGAACAATAATGTGCAAAGCGCATCTCTGGAGTGTAGACGATGTGGATTAAACGCACCTTGAAACAGATGTTCTCGCTGAAAAGCTGTACAAGTTGAAGTTGTTACATGATAGTAAATAGCCTGCTAGTTATCATTTTACAGGGCTGAAATCAGCCTTGTTTTGGCGCGGTTGCGTCTGTTTTTCACCTGAGGGGAGTCGTGATGAAAATAGCTTTGTTGTGCCATATTGAACCCGATACTGGCTATCCAGCACAGTTTGAGGCCGCAGGATTTACCCTTTATTACGCCACGACCGCCGACCAGCGTGCCAGTCTCGATCCTAAAATTGCGGCTGAAATTCGCGCGGTGCTCACCGTGGGCTCAATTGGATTATCGGCGGCAGAGATGGACAGCCTGCCGAATCTGGAGATTATCTGCGCGCAGGGGGTAGGTTTCGAGCTTATTGACACGGAGGCGGCTAAGGCGCGAAATATTCAGGTAACACATGGTCCAGGAACCAATAATTCGGCGGTGGCTGACCATACTTTGGCGCTAATGCTGGCCATCACCCGCAGCGTTTCCTATCTCGACCACCGCGTTCGCACCGGTAAATGGACGCAGTCCCGCATCACTCTGCCCGGCATGTTTGGCAAAAAACTGGGCATTATCGGCATGGGCAATATTGGTCATCAAATTGCGCAGCGCTGCGCCGGGGGTTTTAATATGCCGGTTGGCTATTTTAATCGCCGTCAGATGACTGACAGCCCGTGGCAATATTTCGAGAGCCGACAGGCACTGGCAAAATGGGCCGATTATCTGGTGGTCGCCACGCCCGGCGGTAAAGATACCTTAAAATTGGTTGATGCCGACGTGCTGCGCGAGCTGGGTCCTGACGGATATCTCATTAATATTGCGCGCGGGACGGTGGTAGACACGACGGCACTAATAGAAAGCCTAAGGACCGACAGCATTGCCGGTGCGGCACTCGACGTCATTGACGGCGAACCTGAAGTCCCCGTCGAAATGATTTCGATGATTAAAAACTTGGTCCTCACGCCGCATACGGCAGGGCGTTCACCGGAGGCGATGGACAATATGATGAAGCTGGTTTTAGCTAACCTTGCAGCACACTTTGGCGGTAAAGCTGTTTTAACACCGGTTAAGGCGTAGTCCAAAATAGGCGTTTTCGCATAACAAAAGTGCCCTTATTAGGAAAAAGCATAAGTAACGGTTTTTTCGTATTTGTCCTAAAGGTTACGAGAACGTAACAATAGGCATCATGGAAAACTAATAGGGGTGCACGGTGAATTTCCAACAGCTAAAAATTATACGGGAATCAGCGCGCTGCAATTACAACCTGACTGAAGTCTCAAACATGCTTTTTACTTCACAGTCAGGGGTCAGCCGCCATATTCGCGAGCTTGAAGACGAGCTCGGGGTTGAAATATTTATTCGTCGCGGTAAGCGGTTATTGGGACTTACCGAGCCGGGTAAAGAGCTGCTGTCCGTAGCCGAGCGAATCCTCAACGAAGCGCAAAATATCCGTCGTTTGGCCGACATTTTCTCGAAAGAGGATGCCGGTGTATTAACGATTGCTACCACTCATACCCAGGCTCGCTACAGTTTGCCTCGGGTTATTAAAGCGTTTCGCGCGGTTTATCCGGCCGTGCGACTTGAGCTGCATCAGGGTTCGCCACAGGAAGTGCTGGCGATGCTGCTTAGCGGGCAGGCTGACGTCGCGATAGCCAGTGAGAAGCTGATTAATGACCCTTCAGTGGCGTCATTCCCTTATTACCGTTGGCATCACGCCGTTTTGGTTCCAGACGGTCATCCGCTGCTTGAGCAGCAGCCGGTAACTTTGCAGCAGCTCAGCGAATACTCGCTGGTCACTTATCGTCAGGGCATTACCGGCCGTTCGCGTGTTGACAGCGCCTTTGAGCAAAACGGGCTTAATCCTGACATCGTACTCAGTGCGCAGGACTCGGACGTGATTAAAACTTACGTTGAGTTAGGGTTAGGGGTGGGGATTCTGGCGGATAAAGCCTTTGATGCCGACCGGGATCGTGGCCTACAGCTTATTAATGCAGAACATCTGTTTGAGTCAAATACCGTTTGGCTTGGCCTCAAACGCTCGCAGTTACAACGTAACTATGTTTGGCGTTTCATCGAGTTGTGTAATCAAAGCCTGTCGATTAATGAAATCAAAGAGAAGGTTTTCAAACAGCCGCAGAGTGATAGCGATGTGGTGATTGATTACCAAATCTAGATTTTTGATTGGGTTTTACTGGCAAATTTGAGTTTAAGGGCATGCGCTGCGCCTACTGGGCCACCACCCAGTGCGCAAAGCGTATACCTTTGATGTTAAAATTTTCCCCGTTTGCCTCAAACCCCACTTCGCATCACCACTCCGGTGAGGTATAGTCCGCTTTTTCTGGAGAAAACATGCTGACCAACTCATCTATTCGCCTTAACAAATATATCAGTGAGAGCGGCATCTGTTCTCGCCGTGACGCCGATCGTTACGTCGAACAGGGCAACGTTTTCATTAACGGTAAGCGTGCCGCAGTCGGTGATCAGGTTTTCCCAGGTGACGTTGTCAAAGTTAATGGGCAGCTTATCGAACCGCGTGATGAAGAAGATCTGGTGCTTATCGCCTTGAATAAGCCGGTGGGTATTATCACCACCATGGAAGAGGGCGAACGTGATAACATCAGTGATTATGTCAACCACAGCAAGCGCGTTTTCCCGATTGGACGTCTGGATAAAGACTCTCAAGGGCTGATTTTTCTCACCAATCACGGTGACTTGGTCAACAAAATTCTGCGCGCCGGTAACAATCACGAAAAAGAGTACTTGGTTACGGTAAATAAGCCGATTACTGACGAGTTCATTCAGGGCTTGAGCGCCGGTGTGCCCATGCTGGGAACCGTCACCAAAAAATGTAAAGTGAAGAAAGAAGCGCCAATGGTGTTTCGCATCACGCTGGTGCAGGGGCTTAACCGTCAGATTCGCCGTATGTGTAAACATTTTGGTTTTGAAGTGACCAAGCTTGAACGCACGCGCATCATGAACGTTAATCTCAAAGGGTTGCCGCTGGGAGAATGGCGCGACCTGACCGACGACGAACTGATAGAGTTGTTTAAGCTGATTGAAAACTCATCGTCCGAAGATAAACCGGCTAAAAAAGCGCCGGCCAAAACCGCTGCCGTTAAAAAAACCAGCATCAGCAAGCCAAAAACGGCTGAAAAGCCCGATGGCAACGCCTCATCCCGCAAACGTTTTGCCCAAGCTGGTCGTAAGAAAAAAGGGCGTTAATCCCCTTATCACAGGCTGTCACCTACCCTAAAAGGACAGAGGCCCCGAGCCGCTGTCCTCAGTCAGTGCAAAACAGTTATTAACGGTCCTCTTAACATCAATCGCCTACGGCGGCAGTTTTTGCTGCGCCCGTAAGACAGCTTGGCTGATTCTGGTGGAAATCCGATAACTTTCCCTTACCATTGTGCGTGCGATGTAGGGAGTCGATTTTTAAGCGCCACCTGCTCGCGTGCGGAAATTTTTTGACGCGTTAACGGGATCAGTTCACGTCCATATTCCGTGGCGTCGTTCAGTGGATCAAATCCGCGGATCAGGAATGTTTCGATCCCCAAATCGTAGTATTTCAGCAGTGCATCAGAGACTTGATCCGGCGTGCCGACTAACGCCGTCGAGTTGTAGCCTCCGCCCACCAGCGCGGCAATGCCGGTCCACAAATTGTCGTCGAGGCGGTCACCCTGTGCCACGGCCAGCTGTAACCGCTGAGCCCCTACACTTTGTGGCTTGGGTTTACCTAAACTGAAGGTACTTTGCGCCAGCTGGGCTTTGGTTTGCGCGCGAATAGCTTCGGCCTTTTCCCAGGCCTCGGCCTCAGTGCGGCCAAGAATAGGGCGAAAGGAGATGCTAAAACCTACCTCTCGCTGATAGCGTGCCGCCTCGGCCTTAACGGCTTTCACCGTTTCAGCCGCGCTTGCCAGCGGTTCGCCCCACAGAGCAAATACGTCAGCGTGCTTGCCTGCGACACGCATGGCGTCGTCTGACGAACCGCCAAAATAGACTGGCAAATATGCCTGATAAGGTTTGATGGCGGTAAAAGCGTTTTCAGCCTGATAAAATTCGCCGCGATGGTCGTATCCTTCGCTGGAGTACCAACTTTTTTTCACCACCTGTAAAAACTCTTCCGTGCGCGCATAGCGGCGAGACTTTTCGAGAAAATCACCGTCGCGACGTTGTTCTGCGTCGCTGCCACCGCTGATAATATGCACCGCCAGGCGACCGTCGAGCAGGTTATCCAGCGTTGCCAACTTGCGCGCGGCCAAGGTTGGTTCAACAAAGCCGGGGCGATGCGCCAACAAAAATTTAAGGGTAGAGGTGTGGGCACCCGCATGGGCGGCGACTAAAAAACCGTCTGGCTGATCGGACCAATATCCCACCAGAATCCGGTCAAATCCGGCCTTTTCATGAGCCTTGGCGAAATCTGCAATGTACTGTTTGTCGAATACCGGTCCGGTGGCAGGAATAATTTCCGAGGATAAACGATGGCCGATCATACCAATGAACTGGACGCTCATAGTTTGCACTCCTGCGGGGTAGAAGCCATCTGAACAACAGACGGCAGGCGTGATTTACCCTAATCAGCCCATCGGACGAAGAGAAATCAATAATTAACATTTGATTAGCGATAATATGAATTTTGCATCGTTTTCACCGATGCTAGCCTGCGTGTCACTGTGTCAATCCGAGCCTTAGACTTGTGGAGCCTCTTTCATGCCTGATTCTTTTAATTCTCTCCCTCTGCGCCACACGGCCGACCTTATAAAGGCGCTGCGTAATGGCCAAGAAGTCGCCCTGGTGGACCTGCGTGAAGAGGCTGATTTCGCCAGCGGGCATCCGCTATTTGCCGTGAATCTGCCGCTTTCTAAGCTTGAAATCGAGGTGTTGGACCGCATTCCGAGTCGCACAACGCCGATTACGCTGTATGACAACGGGCAGCGGTACAATCTGCGTACCGATGCGCGCCTGACCGACGTGGCCTATCAACGTCTTAAAGCGCTGGGCTACGTAGATGTCGCGCTGTTGGCGGGAGATCTTGACGGCTGGCAGGAAGCAGGCGGAGAAGTCTTTATTGGCATTAATGTGCCGAACAAGGCTTTCAAGGCTTGGAGCCAATACCGCGGGCAATACCCGTCGGCAGGCGAGCTGTTTGATTCGAAAAGCCTCAATCATGCCACGACTTTGGCCCAGCGCGCCGGCGTGCAAAATATCGATTTGCCACAGCTTATTCAGTGGCAGGCTGACAGTCAGCGCACGCTGTATCTGTTTGACGTTCGCACGCTTGAGGAATATCAGGCCGGTCATCTGCCGGGTGCGCGTCATGTCACTGGCGAACAACTGCTGCAACAAACTGAACACTATGCCAGCGTGCGCGGAGCAAGAATTGTGTTGCTTGACGACAACGGGCAGCGTGCAAATATCGTCGCCGCGTGGTTGGCGCAGCAGAACTGGCGCGTATTTGTGCTGGGCTTTGATGCTAAAAATGCTAATGCGGTGAGTGAGCTATTTACCGCAACCGGCAACGGCAGCGTCACATCAGCCCCCGTACCGGCCATTGAAAGCATTGATGGCGAACGGCTGGAGCAGTGGCTGGCGGAGGGCAACACCGGGATTATCGATTTAACACTCAGCGCCAATTTTCGCAACCGGCGTATTCCCAGCGCGGTGTTTACCGCCCGCAGTCAGTTGCCGCAGGCGTTAGCGCAGCAGCCTGCGCACAAACGCTGGGTTGTCACCTGCGGCAGCGGGTTTTTAGCCCGTTACGCTGTCACTGAAGTGGCGGAGTTAACCGGTGCGCCTGCCTATTTATTAGACGGCGGTACGCTGAAGTGGATTGCCGAAGACCGGCCTTTGGAGCACGGCGATTCGCCTTATCTTAATAATCCGCGCGATAAATATCTGCAACCTGAAGAAAACGCCGATGCCGGACATGAGGCGAAGCGAGGCATTACCGCGTGGGAAGACGGGCTGGTGGCACAGCTTGAGCGTGATAACACCCACGGATTTCACCAGCTAGCCGTGGATGAGGTGTAGAATACGCCATAAAAATGGGCAGCCGAGGCTGCCCATAAACACCTAAAGATAAATTTTAGCGACGACCGCGGGGATGCGTTCTGGCGGTCCAGTCATATGTTGCCGACGTGCTTGGCGTTGCGTTGGCTTTGGCTCGGCGCTTTTCAGCACGGGCTTTGCTAGCGACTTTTTCTTTCTCGGCCATCAGCGTATCAATATAATCGTCTTTGATACGGTTGTTCTCGGAGTTGGTCAGTTCACGTCCCTGAGCTTTTCTTGCCCGGTCTAACTGAGTCTTTAACTCGCGTTGTTCGCTTTCCGTCATGTCTTGCTGCGTCAATCTTTTCATTACTTTTGCGTCCCTCTGAGGAAAGTGTCCTCCAGTGTAGTCGTTAACGTCTAAAAAACTCAGAGATAACGCATTATTTAATTAAGTTGTCGGCGGTTTTTTCTTGGCTTTGACCGTCACGCCTGGAAATTGAATCAGCGGCAGGCGAGTTGACTGCCAGAAAGCCAGCAGGGCCAGAACCGCGCAAACGACAAGACCTACGTCAATCGCGTTCACCATGGCACTGCGAGCCAGCGGATAATATTGGGCGTACTGCGGATTGAGCGGCTGTAGCAGCACCTGCGGGTCCGAAAAATAGCGTTGCACCTCATCAGGCACGGTGACGTCATTGACCAGCAGCTTACTGCCCACGTGAACATGATAAAATTTAGTCACCCCAGCGCCGGTAAGCGCGGTGCCGAGCAGGCCGCCGACCAAACGCAGGGACTGGGTAAGTGCGGTTGCTATGCCGAGATACTCACGTGGGGCGAGCGTTTGGATAAAAATAGTGACGTTCAGCAAGATAAAACCAATGCCGATACCGGCCATCATCATTAATCCCATCAGCACGCCAAAGTGGCCGTGACTGCCCACCAGCGCTAAAATCGCGCAGGCAGTTGCCGCGACCAAAAATCCCATCTGCGGTAAACGCATCGGATTTTGCATACGGGTCACGATGCGGCCATTTATAATGGCGCTGATGGTGATACTCACACCCATAGGCGTCACCAGCCACGCGGCCTGCTTCGGTGAGTAGCCATAGCCTCCCTGGAACAGCAGTGGCATAAAATACAGCAGGGTGAACAACACCGCGCCAATCAGGACGGAAATAATAAACAACTGCTTAATCGGGCCGATGGCAAACAGCGGCGGCGGCAGAATGGGCGAATGCGCACGCCGTTGTTGAAAAATCAGCAGTGCCGCACTGAGACCGCAGGCCAGCATCAGGCCCAGTAGCGTAAAGGCTGAGCCGTTGCTCGGCAGAAACTCCGCCAAAAGCTGCATGCTGCCCAGCACGCACATAATCAGCAGCGCACCCAGCCAGTCGAGGCGAATCGCGGCCTTTTTCTCCGGTTTGAAGTAGGGCAGGTAAATCCACGACACTACCAGCGCTAACACACCCAGCGGTAAATTAAGATAGAACACTGAACGCCAGCCGTACTGCTCGGTTAAAATCCCGCCAAGCGTGGGTCCCAGGGCGTTAACAATACTGAAGGCGGTGCTGAATAAAATCTGCCAGCGCAGGCGCTGACGCGTATCGGGAAACAGTTCAGGAATACAGGCAAAGGCGGTGCCTACCAGCATACCGCCGCCAATACCCTGCACGGCGCGCCACAGAATTAGCATTTGCATGCTGCTGGCGAACGAGCACAGCGCCGAAGAGAGCGTGAACAGCACCGTGGCGGCGATAACAAAATATTTACGACCGTAGTAGTCGCCGAGGCGGCCAAAAATCGGCACGGTAATAATGGAGGTCAGCAGATAGCTGGTCGCTACCCAGGCATAGAGATTAAAGTCTCCCAAATCGGCAACGATATAGGGCATTGCGTTACCTATAACCGTTTGATCTAAAGCCGATAGCATCAACACTAGCGCCAGCCCAAGAACGGCCAGCAGCGAGCGACGGAAAGTCAACGGTGAGGAAACTACTGAATCAGTCATAAAGCATGCTCTGCGGCAAAAATAGGGAGGAAACAACATTCTGGGGCAGCATAAACCTGGTGATCCCTGGCACTAGCCTAGGGCAATATTACGTGAGGCGGCACGGCGAAATCCAAGAGGAGTTTCAAATAACATAATCACTTTTACTTATAGTTGTGCAAGCCTCGCACTGTCTCAAGGGCTTCTATCACTTTTTGCAGGCCTTTGTTTAGCGGCTTGTCTTGGCGTAATACCAACCCCAGCTGGCGCTGAAGCCTCGGCTCAAGAGGGCGAGACGTCAAGGTATTGGACGTCTCACCCGCCATCGCCAATTGCGGAACAATGCTGAACCCCAGACCCGCACTAACCATCTGTTTAATGGCCTCTATGCTGCCTAACTCCATGACAGGGTGCGGCTTTAAACCTTGCTGATGAAACCAGTTGTCGATTAGAAGTCGTGTGCTGCTGCCGCGCTCAAAGAGTATTAAAGGCAGCTTGGTCCAGGCCTCGTGCGTCATGTGTTGCACCGTTTGACACTGGTTTTTCGCGCCGATAAGCAGAAATTGTTCTTGATAAAGCGGCGTTACCGACAAATTTTTACCGCCCGCAGGCAGGGTGACCAATGCCAAATCAAGGCGATTTTCCTCTACTGCTTTCACCATTTCATCGGTATTTCCAATGCGTACAGTAACCCCCAAGCTCGGCCATTCAAGCTTGAGATGGCCAAGCAACGGCGGCAGTAGATGAATACAGGCGGTGGCACCGGTGCCTAATGTTACATTGCCGCTCACGCCCTGCGAGTGGATCGCCATAGCCTGGAGGGCGAGGTCGATGCTGTTATCAATATTCGGGATCTGTTCCAGCAGTGTGAGACCGGCAGCAGTAGGTTTCATTCTTTTGGCGATGCGCTCGAGCAGTTTTAGATTAAAAAAACGCTCCAGCTGGCGAATTTGCAGACTCACCGCCGGTTGTGTCAGTCCCAATACTTCGGCGGCGTCGGAAAAGCTGCCGTGACGTACCACCAGTTTGAAAGTGGCGAGCTGGTCCAGATTAATCGTTGGTGCAGTATTTCGAGTCATACCAAAGTTTTTCTTATGCTGATGATAAGTTCACAAAGCTACATTAAGTTAACTGTTTACTTTACTCTTTAAAACAACACAACCACCGATGTGAGAAATAGCCATGTTATTGGAGAGTTACGCTGAAAACGCCGTTGAGCTGGCGGACGCCAGTGAGTCCGATATGTCGGCAGTACAGCAAATTTATGCGCACCACGTTATTCATGGTCTGTCCAGCTTTGAAACAGAAGCGCCTACGCTTGCAGAGATGCAGCTACGTCGTAAAAACGTGCTGAGCAAAGGACTGCCGTATTTAGTGGCGCGGGTGCACGGTCAGGTGGTCGGTTATTGTTACCTGTCACCCTACAGGCCGCGCTATGCCTACCGTTTCACTGTGGAAGGTTCGGTCTATATCGCCGAAGGTCAGCAGGGTAAGGGCGTGGGTAAAAAGTTGATGGCAGAAGCGATTATGCGAGCCGAACGCGGCGGATGGCGACAAATGATGGCGGTGATTGGCAATAGTGAGAATATTGCCTCGCTGCGGTTGCATCAGGCGCTGGGTTTTCGGGTGATTGGTCAGTTGACTGGCGTAGGCTATAAACACGGCCGCTGGTTAAACACCATTATGATGCAAAGAACGCTGGGTGAGGGCGACACTGCGTCACCGCATGATTGCGAAATATAACGATAATCATTATCATCCAAGGCTTTGAAAATGACTTTTGAGGCCTTATGCGTTTTTCCAGTTGGGCAATGGCCGTCGCAATAGCGATTGGCGGCGGGACAGGGGGTTGCCAGGTACAGGCCAAAACGGTCACCGATATCTTTCAACGCCGCGTTGAGGTGCCTGATAATCCCCAGCGCATCGTGCTGGGCGAAAGCCGTATGCTTTACAGTTTGGCCTTGATTGAAAATGGCGACCCCTCAGCAAACGTGGTCGGCTGGCCGGGCGACATGGCCCATTATGACCCGCAAAGTTGGCAAATCTATCTTAAAGCCTTTCCGCATATTGCCACCATCCCACAGCTAGGAAACACCAGCTATGACCAGATGAGCGCGGAAAAAATTCTCGCGCTGCGTCCAGACCTGGTTATTCTGCCTCGCTATGCTAAAAAGCCGTCAGGCGAAGGATCGATTGAACAGCAGCTGCAAAAAGCGAATGTCCCTTTCATCTACGTCGATTTCCGCGTCGATCAGCTCAATAACACGATTCCCAGCCTCAAGTTACTGGGAGAGGTGTTAAATACCCAGCAAAAGGCGCAGCGATTTATCACCTTTTATCAGCAACATATGAACCACATTACGCAAACACTGGCGGCCTATCACGGGCCTAAGCCGACGGTGATGTTGCAGTTGCATTTAGGCAGAAGAGAGAGTTGTTGTACCACGGTGTCAAAAGGCAATCTGGCCGACCTGCTACAGTTTGCCGGTGGCGATAATATTGCCCGAAAAGCCTTTAAAGGGGTTTACGGGGAGATGAACCCCGAGTCGGTTATTGCCGCGAATCCGGATATTTACATGACTACCGGCATGTCCGGGCCGGAAAAGCCGGACGATTTACAGCTGGGTCCGTTAGTCAGCCAGCGGCAGGCGCAGGACAGCTTCAAAAAGCTGATGTCCCAGCAGCCTATTTTGTCGAGCCTACAGGCAGTACGCGAGGGCAAAGCCTATAGTCTGTGGCACAACTTTTACTTAAGTCCTTACCATCTGATTGACGTCGAAATATTTGCGAAAGTGTTTTATCCGCAACTGTTCGCTTCACTCAATCCTGACCAAACGCTAAACGATATCTATCAGCAATTTTTACCGATTCAACTGACCGGTACGTACTGGACTCACCTTTCGACCCAGCCTTAAAAAATGCCCTGCCGGCACACAGTGGCAGGGCATGGCGGTTAGAAGTCTACGCTGGCTGAAAGTACCAGATTACGCGTCTCGCCTTCTTCTACACGCAAATTACCGGCGCTCGAGGTGTAATACTCCTTATTGAAAATATTATTAATGTTAAGCCGCAGTTGAGTGTGTTTGCCCAGCAGCGCGTTATCCCAGGTGATGAAAGCATCTGCAACGGTATAGGCTGGCATAGTGAAGCTGTTTTCCGGATCACCCGCGCGCGACCCCACATAGCGTGCGCCACCGCCGAGGCGGAAATCGCCCTGAACTGGCACCCAACGTAGAGTGTGGCTGATATACAGGCTGCCCATATTGGTGGGCGCATTCACCAAACGGTTACCCACGTTGCTTTGCGACACGTTATCTTCAACGATCTCGGTTTTATCGTAGGCATAGTTGGCGCTGAGATCCCAATCTTTGGCAATCTCACCGTTCATCTCCAGCTCAATACCGCTTGAGCGTGCCTTTGGAATATTACGCGTGACGCCGTTAATGAATACCGACATGTCTTTTTCATCAATACGATACAGCGCCAAGGTGGCATCAAGGCGCGGCGTTATCTGCCATTTGCTGCCCACTTCATAGGTGGTGCCTAGCTCCGGCTGGGCGGTGTTGCCATCGTCATCGACGCTGGTTGACGGGGTAAACGACTTGCTGAAATTACCGTAAAACGACAGCGCTTCGTTGAGCTTATAAACCAGCCCAATCTGCGGCAGGAATTTGTTCGCGGTGTCGTTCTGCGTTTCGGTCGGTGTCACAAAGCCGTACGCGCTTTTTTGATTGTAATGCTGATAGCGCCCGCCAATCACCCCAATCCACTGGTCGGTAAAGTGGATGCTGTCCTTGGCATAAATCGAATGATTATAGAGCGTTGAACGCAGATTGCTGCTGCTGTCGAGATAGGTCGAGCTGTTGGTGATGGGGGAGACGCCATACACCGGATCGTACATATTAAAGTTTGAGTTGACCTTACCGCGATAGGAGTACTGTTTGTAGGTCTCAACTTTTTCATAATCGGCGCCAATCAGTAGGTCATGTTTCATGCCCAAAATCTGTGGGTCGCCTATCCAGTCCCACGACGTCAGGCTGGTTTGATGGTTAAATCCGCGGTTGGCGTCTGCACGGCGCGACACTGCACCGGTGGTGGTATTAATGGCGGTCGCGCGAACTTCGTTACTGTCGTAGCGGCGCTGCATCCAAGCATAGGTGAAACGCGTTTTCCACTCTGGCGTCAGCTCATATTCCCAGGTGGTGTTGAGGCGTTTGTTCTTGCCCCACGCATGATTGGCCAGTTCGTCCAGTCGGCGCTCGTAAGGAATGTTAAGTGGTTTGCCATTGATGAAAGCCGTGCCGCGATCGTAGGGAATATCGTATTTATATTCCTGATAGCTAATATTGAAACTGGCTTTTTCACCGAACCAGCTTAAGGAAGGGGCGATGAGGGTATGCTGGTCTTTGCCAAAGTTGCGCCAGTAGTCTTCAGACTGCCGTTCTGCTATCAGTCTGAAGGCGAAACCTTTGCCCAGCGGGCCGGTGATATCAATCGCACCTGAACCGCCGCCGGAGCCGCCAGTACGGCCGCTGACGCGTGTATTCCATTGATACTGCGGTTTTTTACTGATGATATTAATGACGCCGCCAGGGTTCTGGATGCCGTACAGCAGAGAGGCTGAACCTTTAAGCACTTCAACATGGTCGGTGGTGGCACCGAAACCCAGCCCCTGATTACTGCGCACGCCATCAAGCAGAATTGATCCGTCGCTGTTGGCACCAAATCCGCGTTTAACAAAGCCGTCCTCCGTGCCGCCGAGGGTGTTGCCCTGCGTAACGCCGCTGACAAACTTCATCGCCTCATCGAGCGAGGTGACTTGATAATCTTCAATCATCGACTGGGTTACGACGCTGACTGACTGCGGCGTTTCGTTAAGCGGGGTTGCGGTTTTGGTGGCCGTAGTGGCTTGGCCGGCACTGTATTCAATCGGATAAGCATCGGCTGCATCGGCGGTAATCGTCATTACCGATGCGTTATTGTCAGTCTCAGTAGAGGTAGCAGCCAGCGAAGGCGCGGCGTGCAGAATGGCCAGTGCCAGTACGCTTGGCTTGAAATAGCCCATTGATGGCAGGGCATTTTTACGCCCATAGGTTTTTTTACTTATGGTTTTTATAGAAATCGACAAAATAATAATCCCTGAAATGCAAATGATAACGCGTTGCATTCTAATTATCATTTTTGTCGATTTACACTATTTTTTACAAATGATTTAAATCAGTATTTCGCGTTAACGTTTAACGACTGAGTTGATAGATATCCTTTGACTCCAGCACCCTGTCTCCCTCACCGCGCCTTGCTGCATTGAGCATGGCCAAGCCGACGTTAACGGTAGTCAAAATCACACCCGGCATTAACGGTCTGGCGATAACGATAAAGGGCCAAAGGATCGGGTAGAGCAGGCGATAGGCTTTCGTTTTAGACTTCACGCCGTGTAGGGGTTGTATTATTCCAGGTCGGAAAAGATAAACGGCCTTAAAGGGCAGAGCCAGCAGGGCATTTTCAGTTTTTCCTTTGACACGTGCCCACATACTTTTGCCACGTTCAGTGCTGTCGGTGCCTGCACCACTGACATAGACAAATGTCATCATCGGATTAAGGCGCAGCAGCGTTTTCGCCACTGACAGCGTTAAGTCATAGCTAATGCGCGCATAATCAGCCTCACTCATGCCGTAAGAAGACACGCCGAGGCAGAAGAAGCACGCATCGAGGTTTTCAAGCTGCGATTCAATATCGGTGAGGTCAAAAAGATTGCCGTGAATAATTTCTTTCAGCTTATCATCGCTTTTCTCAATCGGCGTACGGCCCAGTACCACAGCTTCGCTAACGTCTTTCGCCAGCAAGGTCTCACGCAGCACACCTTGACCGACCATACCCGTTGCACCCAGAATTAAAATTCGCATGATGACACCTCAAAAGCCTGAAAAAGTGAAATGACACGCCACCGTATGATGGCGTGCAGACGCGCTAATTATTCAACGGGGTTATACTTTATATATTTATTCGTGCAGTTAAACAGGGCCATATATTTCAGCGTGCCGCCAGGGCCTTTAGCCTCAAACGGGACGTGATAAGTGCCTTTATCTTCTTTCACATTGTCGGAGATAAATGACAGGCTTGGGACCTGAGTACCGAGGTTATCTTTGTCATTCCCCCAGTTTGGCAGTTTATTTTCCATAAAATCACGGGTGACCAAATCCATAGCATTTTGCGGCGTTACGGTCGCGCAGGCCTCTGGAGAAGTGCGCTGCATCCACATTGGATAGACATACGTCATACCAATAGTCAGCACCACCATGGCGAACACGACACAAATCATGGCACCTAAAACCATTTTACCCGTCTTTCCAATCACAATAACTCCTGAGTCTTACTGACTGATATTAAAAATTTCACCCGCCAAGAGTACGATATAAGAGAGGTTTCTTAAATGGCAATGGGTGTTTTTATATTTATCCTTTCACCCATTTAGCGGACAGAGCGTGAGGCGGACAAACATCTTGCCTGTTGACGCAATGAAATTAAAAAGTTGGGGCAGAGGATTAGGATCATATCCCCTTACAGATGGCAGCTAAAATCCCCGCTCGTAAGTGCTAGCCTTTTTGGTAGATTAATAACATCTGAATTCAAAGCATAATTTCCGTAAACAAGGAGTAGGACATGAGTCAGCAACCCACCGTTGCAGTATTGGGATTAGGTGCCATGGGGCATGCATTTGCCGCTAATCTGGTCAAGAAAGGGTTTACTACTCGCGTATGGAACCGCACGACAGCGCGTGCTGAAGACCTGGTCAAGGCGGGCGCTGTGGCCGGTAAAACCCCTCGTGAAACTGTTGAAGGCGTAGATGTCGTGATCGCCATGCTTTCTGACGGTGAAACCACACTCTCCGTGTTCAACGGTGTAGATGGCCTGCTTGCCGGGCTTAAAGAAGGCGGAATTGTGGTGCAGATGGGTACCATCGGCGTGGATGCTACCGAAACGCTGATTGCGCTGCTGAAAAATCAGCGTCCCGACGCAGTATACATCGATGCACCCGTGTCAGGGACTAAGGGGCCGGCCGAGCAGGCGCAGATTGTGGTATTGGCCAGTGGTGACCGAGAAGCTGGTGCAGCAGTCGAACCGGTGTTTGCTGCTATTTCCAAAGGCGTTAAATGGTTGGGGGAGGCCGGACGTGCGTCAAAAATGAAGCTGGTTGTCAACGCCTGGCTTATCTCGATGGTTGAAGGGATTGCCGAAAGCTCACAGCTGGCCGAAGAACTTGGTTTTACCACCGACGAACTTTGGGGCGTGCTGGACGGCGGTCCACTGGCGGTGCCTTACATTAAAGGCAAAATGGATATGTTCAAGAACGATGACTACACCCCACAAATGCAGCTAACTTGGGCGTTGAAAGACATTAATCTAGCGATCAAAGCGGGCGGTTCACGCACGCTACCGTTGATGAACAATATCAGCCAGACCTGGCAAAAAGCCGTTGAGGCAGGATACGGCGACAGTGATCTATCAGTCGTTTATCGCTACCTTGGCGCTCAAAAAAAGAAGTAATAAGCATCCCGCTGCCATGACCTAGCGCATGGCAGCGCTCGTTCTCACATCTTCATCACACATTCCTCCTTTCATACTCAGTAATTACTCTGATTTTACTCATGCCGCCCCCCTTTACAGCACAGCAGAATCGTCATCCAGATTTAATAAAAACGTCATTTAACATCGTTAGCTTAAACCCTGCTTGATTTAGAAATTGTGAATTTTCATTCTCAACTGCGGGATGCAATGTGGATGTCTGCTATTGAAATTTCCCAACTCAATAAATCTTTTGGATCTCAAACTGTTCTTAATGACGTGTCGCTGCATATTCGGCACGGCGAGTTTGTGGCGGTATTAGGGCCATCCGGCTGCGGTAAAACCACACTGCTGCGCACTATCGCCGGATTTGAGCAGATCGATCGCGGAACCATCAGCATTGGCGGGCGCAAAGTTTCCTCCGATGAGGGGCATATTCCGCCTGAACAGCGCCAGTTAGCTATCGTGTTTCAAAACTACGCTCTCTGGCCGCATATGTCGGTTGAAGAAAACGTGGCCTATAGCCTTAAGGTTAACGGCGTGGGAACGGCAGAGCGTCGTCAGCGCACGGCTAATGCGTTGCAGATGGTCGGACTTGAGGCATTTGGGACGCGGCGTCCTGCCGATCTCTCCGGTGGCCAACGCCAACGAGTCGCCCTTGCGCGTTGCCTGGTTGCTCAGCCCTCCGTGGTGTTACTTGACGAACCGCTGGCCAATCTCGACGTGCATCTGCGTGCGGCAATGGAAGAGGAGTTTACTCAGTTTCATCGCCACACAGGTGCAACGCTTCTTTATATCACTCACGACCAGCAGGAGGCGATGGCGATTGCCGACCGCGTGGTGGTGATGGATGCCGGTAGAGTGATGCAGTTTGCCACCCCGGAAACCCTGTATCTCGAACCGGCCAATGAAATGGTCGCCCGGTTTATTGATGACGGCAGGGTGATAGACGTTGAAAATATTTGCCCGTGCGGACCAGGTTTGGCAGACGTCAGCCTGCTGGGCGTGGCGTATCGTTTGCGTGCCAGCCAGCAGCAGCGTCCTCAATCTAAAGGGAAAATTTGCCTGCACGCGGCCTCACTGCGCGAATCCGAAAACGATGAACCCGGTTTTGTCGTCACCCTCAAACGTATCACCTACCGCGGCGGCTACAGCCAACTGGACGTAGAACCAGACGGCGCTGAATCACAGCATCTGACTTATCACCTGAGCTATATTGGTGAGAGGCGCATTGGCGATAGAATTCGCCTCACGCTGGTCGATGGCTGGGTTATTCCTGAATGCAATGAATGAGTTAACAATATCTCTTTTACTTAAAGGACCAGGTTATGCACATCACATTTGCTACTACAGCCAAAAAAATGATCGCAAAAAGTTCAACTATCGCACTGTTGGTGACCAGCGCATTGGCGTTACCGCAGTGGGCGCACGCTGAAGACGCGCCAACCGGAAAGCTGGTTATCTATACTTCACAGGCGCCGGAAATAGCCCAACAGACGATCGACGCGTTTAAAGCGGCTTATCCTTCTTTGCAAGTAGAGTGGACGCGCAACGGCACCACTCAATTGATGAACGTGCTGCATACCGAGATGATGGCCGGAGAGGTTAAAGCCGATGTGCTGCTGGTGGCTGATTCAATCAACCTCGGTACCCTGAAGAAAGAGGGCAAGCTGATGTCTTATCCGCAGGCTCCGGTCGGAAATATTAGCCCAGGATTTTATGATAAAGATAAAACGTGGTTCGGGACCAAAATTATCGCCACGGTGATTGGCTACAATACTAAAAATGCCAAACCGGTTGACTCATGGATGGCGCTGACCACGGCCGATAACAAAGGTCAGGTGGCAGTGCCTAGCCCGCTGTATTCAGGTGCAGCGCTTTACAATCTGCATACTGCGATTAATACCCCGACAATTGGCTGGACGTTTTATCAAAAATTGGCGGAGAACGGCGTAACGCCTGAAGGAGGCAATGGACCGGCGCTTAAAGCTGTCGCCAGCGGGTTGGATAAATACGGCGTAATTACCGATGCCGATATCATTTTAGCCAAGCAAAAAGGGTCACCTATTGACCTGATTTATCCGAAAGAGGGGGTTTCGTTTGTGACTGAACCGGTGGCGATTTTGTCCTCTGCGCACAACGTGCCTGCCGCGAAAGCGTTTGTAGACTTCCTGCTCTCTAAAAAGGGTCAGGAGCTGGTGGTAAAACAGGGCAATCGCCCGATTGATGAGAGCGTCCCTGCACCTGCCGGTTTTACACCGATCGATAAAATTAAGCTGCTCACCCTCGACTCTGATAAAGCCGTTGAAGATGACAAGCAGGTGCGCGCTAAATTTACCCAGATTTTTGGCGGATAAGGCCATGAGTGTAATCGGTGAGATGACGCGAGCGGGGGCTTTTAGAAAACTTTCGGCGTGGCGCAGTGAGAGGGCCGCGCTGTGGTTTTTGGCCCTGATGATTGGCACCCTGTCTGTTGCTCCGTTGACTCGTCTCGTCTGGGCCGCCATTGCGCCGGAAGGAGTACCCGATGTGGCTCGCCTATTACACCTTATTGGCACGCAAAAAGTATTGCAGGCCACCTTCAACACGGTAGGCATTGCGCTGTCCGCCACGCTGCTGGCCATGCTGACCGGCACGCTGGCAGCGCTGCTGGTTGCGTTGACTAATCTACGCGGCAAGCAGCTTTGGGTGTTCACGTTTATTCTGCCGCTGATGATACCGCCGCAGGTAATCGCGCTGGCGTGGATCCAGGCATTGTCACCTTCCAGCCCGTTGTTGACAGGGATAGCCGGTATGTTTAATGGGTTGGGATTAACGCTACATTTGGGTAATCAGCAGCCTCTCTATTCGGCCACCGGCATTATCATACTGCTGGGTTTACACAATGCGCCGCTGGTTTTTCTGACCGTGCGTGCGGGGCTAAGACGTTTACCGGCTGATTTAGTTGAGGCCGCACGCATTACCGGCGCGTCGCCGCTGCGCGTGTTATTTACCGTGATTCTCCCTCTGGCGCGCCCGGCAATTTTTGCCGGTGCCGCGCTTTCGTTTGTCGCTGCCGCCGGTAATTTTGGTATTCAAGCGATGCTGGGCATTCCTGGGCGCGTTCCCACGCTGATCACTTTGGTGTATCAGCGTCTTAATAGCTATGGACCGTCTGCATTGCCCGATATGGCCGTGCTGTCTCTGTTAATTGCGCTCATAACCTTCGCTGGGTTAGCGTTAAGCCGCTATTTGGGCGGACGTCGCGACGTCCGCGTCTCTGGCGCTGCGCGTAATATCAGGCAGTCACTCGGCGGCTGGCGGCTGCCGGTCGAGGGTATGGCTTGGCTATGGATCCTGATAACGCTGCTGCTGCCCCTTTCTGCGCTGGTCACCACATCGTTAACTCGGGGCTTTGGGCAAGCGTTAAATTGGCAAACGCTGACCTTTGAAAATTATCTCAATGCCCTATGGCAATATCCGGCAATTCATCAGGCGTTCTTTACCAGTCTCGGATTAACGTTGCTGGCGGTGATTATCCTCACCGTTGCCTCACTGTTTTTGGCCTATTTTCTCAGTTGGCAGCGTAATCGTTTAGTCAGCGTGTTGCAGATGTCAACCGAGTTGGCCTATGCGCTACCCGGCATTGTGACCGGCATAGCCGCTATTCTGTTTTTCCTCAAGCCTTTACCGCTGATAAACGTCAGTATTTACGGCACGGTGTGGATTATCCTTGCGGCCTATCTGTCTAACTTTTTGGCGCTGGTACTGCGCCCGACGTTGGCCGGTTTTGCACAGATTGAACGTTCACTCGACGAAGCGGCGCAGATATCCGGTGCGAGTTTCATGCGCCGCATGCGGGACATTTTGATGCCGTTAGCGGCACCTTCGGCGATGGCGGGAGCCATTTTGGTGTTCCTCACCGCGTTGAATGAAATTCAGGTTTCAATTCTGTTGGTCACGTCCAGCACACAAACGCTGGGGCCGATGGTTATCTTCCTTGATGAAGGGGGATCTTCAACCTTGGCGGCAGCCGTGGGGTGTCTGATGATCCTGATTATCCTGCTGTTTATGCTGTTGGCATCACTGTTTGCCAAACGTCTGCCGGAAGGCGTATTGCCCTGGCGTGCCTAAGATCTTTCTGTCTTTTTCGACCCCAATTGCCGCTGTGCTACAGTTGTTATTAGCGGTGAGTCAGCAAGGATTACCCCATAACCGTTATAAAGGTGAAAGGAGAAAATATGACTAAGGTCGCAATCGTGGGTGCACACGGGCAAATTGGACAGTTTATTATCAAGCACTTACGTGCGCAGGGGCATGAAGCTCTTGGCATTGTGCGTAAAGAAGAGCAGGTGTCTACGTTGAGAAAACTGGGTGCCGAATGCCTGTTGCTTGACATCGAATCTGCCACCGTCGATCAGTTGGCCGCTGGACTCAAGGGCGTTGATGCCGTGATATTTGCCGCCGGAGCCGGCCCAGGTTCCTCGGCGGAGAGAAAACGCACTGTCGACTATGCCGGCTCTGTACTGCTGGCCGACGCCGCCAAGAAGGCAGGCATTGCGCGTTATGTGCAAATTTCTGCCATCGGCGTCGACAATCCGGTCAAACCTGAAACCGACCCTACCTGGAAAGCCTATGTCGAAGCCAAGCGCGATGCCGACATTTCTCTGCGTAAAAGCGGACTAGATTGGACGATTATACGTCCGGGTCCTCTGACCGATGACAAAGCCACTGGGCTTGTCACGCTGGAAGAACATGCGGGTAGAGGTGAAGTTTCCCGCGAAGACGTAGCACTGGTGGCCGTTGCCACGGTGGTAGAAGACGCCTCGATTGGCAAACAGTGGGAATTACGCAACGGCAACACGCCCATTCGTGATGCAGTCAGCCAGTAGGCGTTGATAAGGACGTTCAATAGAGGACGTCCTGTCCGAAAATTTGCCAGTTTTGTTATATTAGTTAATGTATAAACCCAGTAAGCCCCGAAGGCTTTGTGATTGAAAGTGATATTGTTATCAGCGTGGTTGACGTGCGTCGCTATTTTGAATCTACCCAACCCCGATAAAGAATAGTGCGATGGAGTCGGGTAGATATTTGACCTGCTCTACAATTACGCGAGTGCCAATTTACTGCAACTCATGCGCACGGCGGCCAGAAGGCAAAGCGAATAGCCAAACAGCTCGATGCCTTCTTCGACCAGATTTTTGACCAGACGAACGTTATCACCCGCGACTGCTGCCTGCCAGATGAAGTGAATACCCATCACGCGTGATAAAACCAGAATGATCACCAAGCCAAACATTAGGATGGGGAATGACTCGTTCGCAACCAGCGCATTAAGCCCGTTAAGGGTGGTTTTAGGTGTAAATGCTGCCCAGCAAAGGCTATAAATCGCCAACATGCTGGCAAAATAGACCCATGCACCCTGGTGAATCATATCAAACAGCGCATCCAGTTCGCGGAACAACATGCAGCAGAAAAATCCTGCCGCCAGAATAAAGCCACCGCGCTGGGATTTTTGCCGTCGTGATTGAATGAAAAAAAGTACCGCGGTAATGACTAGGAACGCCTCCTGAACAATCTCGGTGGTAGAGATTTCATTAACTTGATCTTTCAGTATTACAACGTCGAAAAACAGTATTCCGGCAGAAAAAGCAGCACAGGCCGCTAAAAGTACAAACAAGATGACTTGCTTTAGGAGTGAATTTTTCACAGTCGCTACCCGTAAACATACATTTGTGGGCATACTACGGGGCTGGAAAATTTAATACTGCGCAAAGTGTGCGACCCGCCACAGCGGCAATTGAAAGCAACATAGCCTCTTGCATCTGGCGCTCTGCTGCACATAGAATCGGTGACTGTAGGTGGTTTCGACATTGAGGAAACAATGAGCAATAACACTACTACGGCCAAACAACTGGAAGTAAAGCGCATTGTCGATGTACTCTCCAAGGCAATTGCTCAACATCGGCTGCGTCCGGGTTCACGCCTGATTGAGGCACAAATAGTTGAGGCGTTAAACGCCAACCGTAATCATGTACAGGTTGCTTTGCAGCGCTTGGCGATGCAGCGAATTGTGGATATAGAACCCAATCGCGGCGCGATGGTGTCGCAACCAACGGCGAAAGAGGCGAGGGAGGTGTTCGTGGCCCGCCGCGCCATTGAACGTGCGATTGTAGAAACGATAACGCCCGAGCTGATTCGCCGTCATCGTCACCGTATCGCAACCCATCTTCGCAATGAGCGTGAAGCCACTAATGACACCGATCGTCGTGCAATAGTGCGTGAGCTGAGCGAGTTTCACCTGATGCTGGGTGAAATCTGCGGCAATGAAGTTCTGAGCGAAGTGCTGGCAAACCTGATGGTGCGCAGCTCGCTCATCGTCGCGCTTTATCAGCGTAACGATGTGCCGTCATGCCAGTCTGACGAACACCAGGCTATTATTACCGCGCTTGAAGCCGGTGATAATGAGCAGGCTGTGGCGGTAATGATTGAGCATCTCGAAGAGCTGGAGTCACAGCTTGAGCTTGAAGAGCAGTCAACCAGCGAGGTGAACCTGCGTCAGGCGCTGGCCGATCTCTAAGCCTCTGTCCGCTGTGGTTAGGCGGCATCATGACCCGATTCTGGGGTGAATATTGTCGCCTCGGGTCGTTCAAAGGTTTTCTTCCCGGCTTTAAATCCCATCAGCGGCGGCGCTATTTCAGCCACTACAGCCGCGGCATTCACTGCGTTAAATACCACAAAATCTGCACGGCATCCCGGCGTCAGGCCGTAGTTTTTCAAACGCAACAGGAGAGCCGACTCGGTTGAAATCCACGCCAGACAACGCAGTAACTCAGCCTCGGTCGCCAACTGACTCACGTTGGCAAAAAGATTGGCCTGCCGCACCAGCGAAGCATCGCCGTAGGGAGTGAAAGGATTGGCAATATTGTTGCTCGACAGTGAACAGATCACGCCGCAATTATCGAGACAGGCCAAGGGAGCCAGTCCTCGCGGGCGATGATGAAAATGATCTCTCCCGGTGAGAAACAGATCCGTTGCAGGCAGTGAAGTGATGCTGACACCCGCCAACGCCATTTGTTTACCGAGCGCCACTACTTGCTCGCGCGGCAACGCCGAAAGTTTGGTCACGTGACCGACGGTAACGCGCCCCTGACGCCCAAATTTTTCTGTATATTCAATAACCTTGGGTAGCATCATGTTATCGGGGGAGAGGTCAAAATCGAGATGGAAATCAAGATTGCAGTCGTATTCCACCGCCATGTCGAACAGCCGCTCTATTTGCCCCAGCGGCGAGCTGTCAGTGTAAGGGCAGCCGCCTAACACCTCGGCGCCTTGATCAAGCGCCTGGCGTAACAACGCCTCGGTACCCGGATTATTCAACATACCCTCCTGGGGGAATACGCAAATCTCCAGCGTTATTGCCCACGCATAGTCTTTCTGCAGTCGCCGCACTGCGTTAAATCCTTGCAGGCCTATTTGCGGGTCCAGCTCGACGTGCGTGCGCATATGCGTGGTGCCCTGAACAATCGCTTTATCCAACACGCTGGCGCCGCGCTGATAAATATCCTGCTCGGTAAACGCCAACTTTGCCCGGCGGGTTTGCTCCACCGCCTCATGCACCGTACCTGCGTGCAACTCACAGCGCGACAGAATGCAGGCTTTATCGAGATGGATGTGCGTTTCAACCAGTCCGGGCAGCAGCAGTTTGCCCTGTAAATCGAGCGTAGCGGCATTTTTTTCTGCCTCAGCAGACAGTTCATCCACAAAGAAACCATTTTCAACCCGCAGGCTGAGTGGCTTAAGCGGCGAAGTCGGCAGACGGGCATTCACAATTTTCAGTGCTTGGGTGAAATTACGCATTTATTTCTCCATATTGCTAGCATTAGCATGTATTTTGCTAGCAATATGGATGCCATCTTGATCAGCGCCGTCGCGACAGGCCCGATGCTGAAAAAGGGCAATTTAATTGCACACTAAGCGTGCGCCCTTGCACCGCATGGAATCATTGACACGATAGTGGAAACCTCACTGGGAGAAAAAAGATGAAACAGGAAAATAGTGCCGTAGAAATTGTTAGCAATTTTTTGGCGGCGTCGATGGCGCCGGACCCAGTCAAGGCAGCGACCTACATGGCGGCAGACGTTGTCATTACTTTTACCGGAAAACGCGTGATGCCCGACGCACATCACATCACCGCGTTTAACAAGGC
The DNA here is from genome assembly GCF_002093625.1 of Rouxiella silvae. GTDB lineage: Bacteria > Pseudomonadota > Gammaproteobacteria > Enterobacterales > Enterobacteriaceae > Rouxiella > Rouxiella silvae. Next base: position 37,915 of record NZ_MRWD01000031.1, read on the forward strand.
ACGTTATGCCTGGGTGAAGAAGTCTATTGGCCAGTATGACTGGATGGACAAAGGTGATCACACGGTCGTGTATTCGAACGGCACGCTTTACGGGGAATGGCCGGACGGTCGGAAATTTGCCGGTAATCGTTATCTAGACCGCTATGAAATTCGCGACGGTAAAATCACGCATATGGACGTATGGAACGACAGCGCCGAGTGGATATTAGTGCCTGAGATTTCGCAGCGCTAACAGGTATTTTGCCGCCTTCACAGAGTAAAAGTCGAAGGCGGCGGGGGATGAGTTAAGTGCGTGGATTCAGTGGAAACGACGGCGTGAAAAGGCGGCTGCACGGCGGGTGCTGGAAGCTTCTTTCAGGATAAGTGCGCATCAGCTTTTCAAACTGCCGCTGGGCCTGATAATGAAGCTGGTCAAGGTCAACCCGATGCTTGACTAATTGCCGGTCCCATACCACTTTTTCACCGGCAATAATCACTCCGCGCACGTCACGACCATTACCGTTGATCACCACCGCCGTAATGGGGTCAAAAATCTGCCCCATCGCCGGTTCGTCTAGCGAAATAATCGTGATATCAGCCTGCGCGCCCGGGCATAGTCGGCCAATATCCTCACGGCCTAGGGCTTTTGCTCCGCCTAGCGTGGCCATGCGGTAATAGTCGGCGGCGCTGGCAGCCTGCACATTTTGCGTCACCACCCGGCTTAACACGGTGCCAAGATGCATGTTGGTCAGCATATCCGGTGGGAAAGTGTCGGTGCCTAATCCCATATTCACACCGGCTTCACGCAGGGGGAGGTACTGCTCAAGATACTTGGCGTGACGACCTGATACCAGCGGACAGAGCACCAGATTGGCGGCTGAGTCGGCCAGCAGCCTGATATCACGCGTAATACTTGCCTGCGTCGGCGACTTTCCGCCGAGGAATTGACCGTGCGGAAGCAGCATTTTCTTATGCAACAGCCCTGCGTCAGCCAGCACCTGAAGCGATGAGCGCCCTTGAAACCGGCGATCAACTTCATTGACTTCAAGCTCACTCTGACAGCAGTGCAGCCGAACGCTGCATTCCTGACGCTGCACCGCTTCGCTCAGCGCGGCAAGCAGAGCGGGCGTACAGCCTTCGATGCGATCGGGTGCCAAAAAGCCGCGCAGGATTGGAGAATCACGCATCCTGATTTCTTCGATAAAACGCTCAGCGTCCTCCAGACCCGCCAGTCCGCGCGCCTCATCAAAACGCATGCCAATTTGGCCGTCGGCTTCAACCACGTTGTGACCCGCCATGAACGCCGGACCCAGCCACGCGCGCAGTCCGAGAGACTCCGCCACGTCAGCCGCGTGGCGATATTCGTCGATATCCTCAGCCCATTGTCGATACAAAATGGAGGTGATAGGGACTGCACTGGTTACCCCATTGAGCAACAGATGGGTATAGGCATACAGCTTGTTAAAATTGAGTTCCTCGCGGGAATAAAGGTCGCGCCGTTGCCAGTCTGCCGCCACCACGCGGCCCTTTTGCCAGCCGGGCTGATTGTCAAAACCGAGCACGGTGGTATCGAGGTCACCCAGTGCGTCCAAGTCAATAAATCCGGGGCCAACCAGCGCATTCCCGGCGTTTATCTCCTCATCTACCGCGCCGGTATAACGCTCACCGACAAACAACACTCGCTCGCCCTGATAAACCACTTCTCCCGGCGAATAGAGCCGATGGTCGTTGTCTTTATATCCCACTACCCAGGTGGCACTGAGGCGGATAATTTTTTGCGCCGCCATCAAAACAGGCACTCACCGTTGGCCGCTACCACTTTACCGTGCTTGATAACCGTGCGCGGCATCGGTTGGGCGACGATAGCTTCGGCCACCACGCGGGCGGGTAAAAGCACTAAATCGGCGCGACATCCTACTTCAATGCCATAGTTTTCACGCTTCATCACTCGTGCGCCGCCATAGGTAATAGCGTCTAACGCATTTAGCATTTCGCTGTCTTTACGCCAGCGGTAACGCAGCCCTACCATCATGGCGCGATGCAGCATGTCACCGTTGCCATAAGGACTCCAGGTGTCGCGTATTCCGTCGTTACCGGCACAAACGTCAACGCCATGTTCTCGCAGCAACAGGTAAGGCGGCACTGCCACGTCAACCGGCGCGGTGGTGGCGATGGAAATACCCAGCTCTGCAAGCTGTTCGGCAAACCATTTTTGCCGGTCTGCTTCGACCATCCCCAAGCAAAATGCGTGACTGATGGTGACCTTACCGCTCAGACCGAATTCGCGGGTTTTATCCAAAATGCGTTCCACGCTAAACGCACCGACTTCACCACGTTCATGCAAATGAATATCCACGCCTTTATCGTATTTCGCCGCCAGGCGGAAAATAATATTTAAATGTGCGATCGGATCTTTCTCATAGGTGCAAGGGTCCAGCCCGCCAATGTAATCAGCTCCTAGGATCAGCGCCTGTTCAAGGTGTTTCTCCGCACCTGGATTTTCCAAAATCCCGCTTTGCGGAAATGCCACCGTTTCAATATCAATGGCGTGCGCCAGCTTCTCTTTGGTGGCCAGCACGCCTTCTATATGACTGACGCCGATTTCATTATCCACATCAATATGTGTGCGGATAAACGAGGTACCTCGGCTGATGCAGTGTCGCGCAATGCGTTCAGACTGGAGCTGAGAGTCGGGATGATGTTCCCGACGATAGGCGCGTTCATTGGCAATAATGGCAGGCAGGTTGCGCGGCACGTCGTTTTCATACCACTCTCGGCCCCACAGGCTTTTATCGATGTGTGCATGGCCGTCAATAAAACCGGGCAACAGCAGCTGATTATTGCCCTCAATAACCTCGGATTGAGCCACCGCCGCAGAGAGATCGGGTGCAATCTCGACAATTACGCCGTCGTGAATTAATACGTCCAACGTATTTACGCCAGTAAAAGGACGGACCTGTTTTAAAAGTAATGACGAGCTCATCGTATTTCTCCTGTGATCGCTTGCAAAGAAGGGCGCGCCGCGGCGACCGGATGGTGGCATTCGATTTGGTGAAGCGCAGACATGGCGTGGACCGGCGGTGCCGTTAGACGGCAAATGTCAGTCGCCAGCGGGCAGCGCGGATGAAACGCACAACCGGCGGGCGGCGACAGCGCGCTGGGCATCTCGCCGGAAATTGCGGCCCGCGCCTGATTAGGTTGGTCAATTTTGGGAATGGCGTCGAGCAGCATCCGGGTATAAGGATGGCCAGGCTGACGGAAAATTTCATCCACCGGACCCAGCTCGACAATACGGCCGAGATACATCACGCCGACGCGGTCAGAAATATGCGCAATGACCGACATATTATGACTGATAAAGAAGTAAGTCAGGCCCAGCGTTTCCTGCAAATCGCTCATCAGATTCAGAACCTGCGCCTGCACCGATACGTCCAGCGCTGAGGTCGGTTCGTCGCAAATCAAAAAGTCTGGCTGGGTCGCGAGTGCGCGTGCAATCGAAATACGTTGGCGCTGGCCGCCGGAGAACTCGTGCGGGAATTTAAACATGTCACCCTCCGCCAGTCCGACCTGACGCAGCAGCGTCGCCACCTGACTCCGTGCTTGACGCGTCGTGCCGACCCGATTTTGCAGGCGCAGCGGTTCAGCAATAATGCGCTCTACGCGCCAGCGTGGATTAAGGCTGGCGTAAGGGTCTTGAAAAATCATCTGAATCCCACGGCCGGGTGAGGTATCGCCCGGCGTCAGTGTTCGGCCCGCGTGAGAAATTTTTCCCTTGGTGGGTGTGTAAAGTCCTGCCAGCGCACGGGCAACGGTGGATTTTCCGCAGCCAGATTCGCCGACCAAGCTAAAGGTTTCACCCTGTTGCACACTAAAGCTTATTCCTCTCACCGCTTGGAGTTGTTGTTTCGGCTGGCGTTTAAACAGGCTGCCCATGCCGCCGCTGCCGACTTCAAAGCTGATATGCAAGTCCTCAACCTGCATAATAGTATGCGCCTGCGGGTTCCGTGCGCCGGCCTCTTCATTGTCTACAGGGGTCAGTGGAACTGTCTGTTTCATCGTATTCATGGTGTCTCCTTAAAGATTCAGACAGGCGACGCGCGTCTCGCCCCGTGTTTGCAGCGTGGGCGAATGCAGACTGCACTGTTCAAGACGCTGCGTGCAGCGCGGATGAAAAGAACAGCCGCTGGGAAGTTGATTAAGCCGCGGCATTGAGCCGTCGATTTGCGCCAGACGTGGGCGGCGCTCGGTCAGGCTGGGGATCGAGGCCATCAGCCCGCGCGTGTAGGGATGCCGTGGCTGCTGCAGTACCTGTTGTACTGGCCCGGTTTCAATCAGCTGTCCGGCATACATTACCGCCACACGGTCGCAAATTTCGGCGATCACTCCCATATCGTGAGTGATAATCATCACCGCCGTGCCGTGCTGTTTGCACAGGCGTTTTATCAATCCGAGCACCTGCGCCTGCACCGAAACGTCCAGGGCAGTAGTCGGTTCGTCGGCGATCACCAGTTCCGGTTCCACGCACAGCGCCAGTGCGATAATAATGCGTTGGCGCATGCCGCCGGAAAATTGATGAGGATACTGTTCAAGCCGCTGTTCGGCACTGCTGATACCGACTTCTCCCATTAGTTCAATGGCGCGACTGCGGCTCTGTTCGGCATTCAGCGGCAGGTGAGTGCGAATGGTTTCAATCAGCTGTTCGCCGATGGTCAGCACGGGGTTAAGGCTGGTCAACGGGTCTTGGAAAATACAGCTAATTTTTCTGCCCCGCAGCAGGCGTCTTTCCGCTTCGTTAAGATTGTCGATGCGCTGGCCGTTAAATAATATTTTGCCGCCACTGATGCGGCCGGGGGACTCAAGCAGGCCCGAGATAGCGGAACCGGTAAGTGATTTACCCGCCCCTGACTCGCCAACGACGCCAAGAATTTCACCGGCGTTGAGTGAAAAAGAGACATCGCGGATCGCCAGCAGAGCGCCTTTACGGTGCATAAACTCAACGCTGAGTCCTTCGACCTCCAGTAACGGAGCCTGAGGAGGGCAAGAAAGCGGGCTGCTGTTCATGGTCTTCTCCTAACGTAATTTAGGGTTGAGAATATCCCGCAGCCAGTCGCCGAGGATGTTAAATGCCAGTGACAATGTCACTAATACCAAGGCGGGAAACAGCACCACCCACCACTGGCCGGAAAACAGATACTGATTGCCTTCATTGATAAGCGTGCCCAGCGACGGCTGGTCTGGCGGCATGCCTACGCCAAGAAACGACAGGGTCGCTTCGGTGAGGATAGCCAGGCCAAGATGCAGCGTCGCCAACACGGAAACCGGACTCAGCACGTTAGGCAGAATATGGGCAAACATAATGTGCAGGCTACGGCCCCCGCTAACTTTGGAGGCCAGCACATACTCTTTATGCTTTTCGAGGATCGTTAGGCTGCGGATTGTGCGGGCGTACTGCATCCAGCCGGTCAAGGCAATAGAGGCGACGATAATCGGCATCGCCATTTCCCCCTGTAGCGCCTTGGGCAAAATACCGCGCGCCACGCCGCTTATCAGCAGCGAAAACATAATCGTTGGAATGCTCAGCATGGCGTCAGCGAAGCGCATAATCACCGTATCGACCAGCCCGCCGAGATAGCCACTCAACACCCCAAGCAGCACGCCGATCAGCAGAGAAAGCCCCACGCTGATTAAGCCGACAATCAGTGAAATATGCAGTCCATAAAGCATCAGCGACAGCAGGTCACGCCCCTGAACGTCGGTGCCGAGCCAGAAGTGCGCATCACCCCCGGTTAACCAAGAAGGCGGAAGCTCCGAGTTCATCAGGTCAAAGCTTGAGGCGTCGAAAATTGAATAGGGCGCTAGCCAGCCGCTGAAAATACCGGAAATTAACAGCGCTACGGTCCAAAAGAAGGCCATAACGGTGATTTTTGATTTCCAAAAGTAGTAGAGGAAATCGCTGTCTATAAAAGCGGTCAGGTTTTGTTTAATTAACTGCAACCGGGTGGGCGCAGCGACTGCGTTAAATTCAGCGGGTTGCCGGGAGTCTTGATTCATCATAGTTGTCTCACTCAGGACTTTTTCATACGCGGGTCAATCAGGTAATAAAGCAGATCGACCAAGGTATTAATGACAATGAAAATTAATGCGATAAATATCAGGTAAGCCGAAATAACCGGAATATCGACATTATTAATCGCCTGAATAAAAAGCAGTCCCATGCCCGGCCATTGGAATACAGTCTCAGTGACAATCGCAAAAGCAATTAGACCACCAATTTGTAATCCCACAATCGTTACCACCGGTAATAACGCGTTACGCAGAGCATGGCGATAATAGATGCTCGCCTTATGCAGGCCGCGCGCTTTGGCGAACTTAATATAGTCTGTGCGCATAACCTCCAGCATTTCCGAGCGCACCAAACGCATAATCAGCGTTATCATAAACAGCGAAAGAGAGAGCGCAGGCAGCACAATGGATTTCCATCCGCTCACGCTGAGCAGTCCGGTGCTCCACAGGCCAAAATGGGTCGTTACGCCACGTCCGCTAGAGGGGAAAATTCCTAGATAAACCGAGAAGACAATAATCAGCAAAATACCAATCAGGAAGCTGGGCAGCGAGACGCCTATCAATGATAAAAATTGCACTAATCCCAGCAGCAATCGGTTTTTACTTATCGCCGACCACACTCCGAGCGGGAATCCCACCAGCAATGAGATAACCACAGCCACCAACACCAGCTCCAGCGTGGCGGGAAGACGCTCCATAATTAAATGAAAAACGTCTACCTGGTTGTAATAGGAAATACCAAAGTCGCCGTGGCAAATGCGCACCACAAAGCGCGCAAACTGGGTCAGCATAGGGTCGCTGAGGCCTAATTTGATGCGCAAATCGGTGCGCTCCTGCTGCGTTGCGCTTTCCGGTAGCATGTTATTGACTGGGTCACCCAAATACTGAAACATGCTGAATGAAATAAACGCCACCGCCAGCATCAGGCCAATCATTTGCAACAGCCGTTTAATGATATAACTCACCATTGTGCGCTCTCTCTGTTGTTAATTAGCATTGACCCGGGCATACCACAGGCGCACGACGTTATCGGGACTCTGCTTGAGGGTCAGGTTTTTATTTTCAACCCAGACAACCGGTTCATAGTGCATCGGCATATAAGGCAAGTCGGCTTGGGCGAGGTTTATTTCCTGGCGCAGCATGTCGGTGCGTTTTTTGTCGTCAAGTTCTGGAATAGAGGCCTCAATGAGCTGGTCAACCTGCTGGTTGGAATAACGCGGAATATTAAACATCCCAAAGCCGCTATTATCATTTGTGTGCAGCAACTGCACAGAGATACTGTAGGCATCCATAATAGGCAGGTTAGCCCAGCCTAAAACCGCAATATCCGTTTTTCCATTGTCGGTTATCTGGTTATAAACACTGTTGGTGTGCATCGTCAGAGTGGCCGTTACGCCTATTTTGGCCCAATAACTTTGGACTGCCTGACACCACTGAGGGGCGTTCATATAGGAGCCTTCCACGCAGTCAAAAGCCAGCTTGAAGCCTTTTTCATAACCCGCCTCCGCCAGCAGCGCTTTGGCTTTTACGGGGTCGTATCCCAACTTTATTGCATTGGCCGTGTCATAACCCGGGATTTGCGGGGCGAGGTAGGTGTTGGCCACCTGCGTCATGCCGCGCATGATTTTTTGCGTGATAGCTTCACGGTTCACCGCCATCATCAACGCTTGCCGCACGCGTAAATCTTTGAGGGGATTCTTACCCTCTACGTTGCCGGCGTTGAGGGTGTCGCGTAGGTTAAAGGTAAGGAAATCAACGCGAAGCGAGGGGCTTACTAACGTTTGAATCGTAGTGTCTTTGCGCAATCTGTCGATATCTTGCAGCGGCACACTGGTCACCAAGTCGTATTCTTTCGCCAAAATACCCGACAGGCGCGTTGCATCAGAGGTGATAGGTTTGAAGATTATTTGGTCCACGTTGCCAACCGAGTTGTCTTTATTCCACCAGGTCGGATTCTTCTTTAATACCATTTGCGATTCCCGCTGGCGGCTCACCAACATAAACGGCCCGGTGCCGTTGGTATTATTGGTGGCATAGCCTTCGGTGCCCTGGCTCATGCTGGTCGGTTTGAGGGCGTTATGCTGCTCCATCCACTCTTTGTCCATCATCATCACGCCGCTGAGTTCGTTAAGCGCAATGCCGCTTTTTTGCTTGAGATGAATATCCACAGTGTATTGATCCACCGCCACCGCATCTTTAATCGTGGATGCGTTAGCGCGTATTCCTGAGTCCGGGTCGGTGACGCGCGCAATGGAAGCCACCACGTCGGCGGAGTCAAAAACGTCGCCGTTTTGGAATTTCACTCCCTGACGCAGATAAAAACGCAGCGTGGTGTCATTGATAAATTCCCAACGCGTAGCCAGCGTGGGCTGAAGCTTCAAATCGTTATCGCGTTGAAGCAGGGCCTCATAAATGTGATTTTGAAAGGTCAGCGCGGTGGTGGAGGCAAAGGCATCAGGGTCAAGCGTAGGAATATCGGCGGCAACCGCCCAGCGAACTATATTCTCGGCTTCAGCGGCCTGAGTCGCCATGCAGGTCAGTAAAAGCGGCAGCACGTACTTTTTCATCCGATCTTCCTTCACACAATGGTAGGGGGTGATTTTACTAGCCACATTGCTAGCAATTATTAAAAGCAACCATCGTGCCAAGCAAGTTGTAAAATGAAAATAATCTTCTTTTCGAGTTATTTCAAAGAGTAATCAGAGGTGAGCCATTGCTAGATGACCAGCGGTGGTGGGGGGGAAGTGGTGTTTGCGCACGTAATGGGCAACTCTGCATTGCCGTGGTGCAGATTGCTAGCAATGAAAAGCCGCCCTAAATCTTAACTTGATTTAGCCTGGCGGCTTAGTTTCATTATGTTTCAACGTTATGAAGGGGAAGGGTTAATGTCCCGCGGTTTTCGACAGCAGATTAATCATTAATACGCCGGCGATAATCAGCACCATACCGCCGATGGCATAGGCATCGAGCTTTTGCCCGAAGAATATAAAACCGGCGCAGGCAACCAACACAATGCCCATTCCAGCCCAAATGGCGTAGGCGATACCTACCGGCATTGATTTCAAAACCAACGATAACAGAATGAAAGAGATGATGTAGCCCACAACCACCGCCACGGAAGGATAGAAACGGGTAAAGCCTTCAGAAGCTTTTAAAGAGCTGGTGGCAATAACTTCAGAGATAATGGCAATAAAAAGATAAATGTAGGTCATAGGGTCAGGCCGTAGCGGCGTTCAATCGCCTGCTCGGTGAGGTCTCCGGTTGAGTTTCAAGAAAAATCGTTATTAGAAAAGGCGAGTAGCATACCATTTCTACGCACGAAAATATTGACCCTGTACCGGTTTGTTATTTTAAAACCCACGGGGGGCATTATCAATTAATGTCTTATTAAGCCATTATCCCTAAGTGAATCGTTATATATTTAAAAATAAAATCACTTCAAGTGTCCTTATAAAAGAGGGACGGCAGCCTATTTTTAAAAACGTTAACAAAATGATGATTTTCACTGTGGCGTAGTGGATGCGTTTCCATAAGCTTTCCATTGTTTCTATTTTAATGCGTAGACGGGCATAACTGATTGATGCAAAGAGAGAGGAAACGGCACGAGTGTGACATCTGCGTGCCGTAGAGAAGGGGAGTTAGCGAACCGTATAACCCCCATCAACAGGCAAAGCGTGGCCAATAACAAAGCTCGATGCAGGGCTGCATAGCCACATAACGGCATCGGCAACTTCTTCTGCGCGGCCCAGACGACGCATGGGCACTTCTTTCATCAATTCGGCCATCGCTTCAGGTTGGCTTTCAAGCATGCCAGAAACCATTGGAGTCTCAATAATTCCAGGGCAGACGGCGTTAATACGGATACCTTTGTGTGCATACTCCAGACCCGCGCTTTTGGTCAGACCTACAACGCCGTGTTTAGATGCGTGATAAATACCGCGCTCGGCGATACCCACCAGCCCTCCAAGCGATGAGTTGTTGACGATGGCACCACTGCCCTGTTTGCGCATCTGGATAAGCTCAAACTTCATGCAGTTCCAGATACCGCGCAGATTAACGTCCATCACAAAGTCGTAATCCTTGGGATCGGCGTCGGCAGTTTCAGCAACCGGGCTTTGTACACCGGCATTGTTAAAGGCGAAATCTAGCCGGCCAAAGGTGGAAACGGTTTGTTCGATCATTGATTCAACCTGACCGATATCCGCCACGTTACACTCAATGCCGATGGCTTCATAACCTGCGGCCACCAGCTTTTCAGCCGCTTTCTTAACGGCCTCGCCATTAACGTCTGCCAACGATACACTGGCGCCCGCCTCGGCAAAGGCTTTTGCTGCGGCAAAGCCCATTCCGGAAGCAGCACCGGTTACCAAAGCAACCTGATTTTCAAAATTTAAAGTCATACTTTATTCCTGGAAATAGTTTTCACATCTTTTAAGTTTAATAAAAAATGCGTTTTAGTTTGTGATGTCATTAAGCATGTCAAAAATAACCGGCGTGAATAAAAATATTACCTTCACACCGCCAGCTTAAAGGGTCGGTATTCATGAGTGGAATTATAAGCCCACCTCGTGAATGCCTATGGGCATATTTTTACCGCGATTTTAATAAACATATTTAACGTTGATAACGCAACGCATCAATGACAATTTTCATTGCTTTAGAGGATTGGCGACGGCTTGAATAAAAAATGTGTAAACCTTCACAATAAGGTGTCCATTCATCAAGAACCTGTGACAACTGGCCTTTTTGAATATAATCACTCACCAGATCTTCAGGTACCTGCGCTATACCAAAGCCGTCTATTGCCGCCTCTATCACCTGCATAACCGTGTTAAAGACTACCTGACCATCGACACGGGCTTTGACCTCTTTCCCGTCGTATTGGAATTCCCAGACGTAAAATCCTCCATGGCTCGGCAGGCGAAGATTTATGCAGCGATGTTTAGCCAGTTGATAAGGCGTTTCAGGGATACCCTTCGCCTTCAAATACTCAGGGGAGGCGACCGCGACAAATCTAATATCGGGACCAATACGCATGGATATCATGCCGTTAGTCACTTGTTCTCCCAATCTGACACCTGCGTCATATCGATGAGCAACAATGTCGGTTAACCCATAGTCGTTGATCATCTCGACATTGATTTCGGGATACTCTTTGAGGATTTTAGACAGTTTTGGCCACAGAACAGTCTGAATTGAGTAGTCCGTTGCTGAAATCCTAATCGTTCCGGCGGGCTTATCCAATGCATCGCCTATAGACGCAATTTCACTGCTTATTTCTTCAAAACGGGGTGCCAGGTTATCCAGCAGTCGCTGACCCACTTCTGTCGGTGAAACGCTGCGGGTGGTTCGGGTAAGAAGTCGTACGCCCAGACTCGCTTCAAGACCACGGATAGTATGACTCAACGCAGATTGAGAGACGCCAAGCTGCGCGGCGGCGCGAGTGAAGCTTTTTTCCCGAGCGACCGTGACGAAAGCGACATAATCATTCAGGTTATCGCGTGATTTCATCTGTATCCTCAATCTTTCGTATAGCGTGGTAGTAAACTCTTATTATTGAAGCATAGATTAGCTTCCTAAAGGTTTAGGCGTTTCGCGACTCAAAGACCTGCTTGAATATTGGCAACGCTGAAAACACATTTGGCCAGCCAGCATAGAAGGCTAACTGGGTCAGCGCTTCCCCCGCCTGAGATTGAGTCAGGCCATTGTCCATGGCTTTGTTCAAATGAAACGTCACCTGGGCGACCTGTCCGTTGGAGACCAGTGCGCTAACCGTGACCAGGCTGCGGTCGCGAGGTGCCAGGTCAGGACGCAGCCACAGGTCGTTAAATACCGCGTCGGTTGTGAACTGCACAACGCCCGGTGAGACATCGGCGAAATGGCTGCTCACGTGCTGGGCGCGCTGGTCTTCGGCTTGCTGATTAATCGGCAGGGGAACGATATTACTTCCCGGTAACTCACTGATATTAATGCTTCTGGCATTAAATACCTGCTGAGCAGCGCGCGCAGCAGAGGTCGCATTACCCCAGCCAGAATAAAAAGCCAGATGAGTAATGATTTCTGCAATCTCGTCCGGTTTTACCCCGTTATCTAACGCCTGATTTAAGGTGTTAAGCTGTTCTTCGACCTGATGACGGGAAACTATCGTCGCCAGTGTGATGATGCTTCTGTCGCGTGGTGACAGCGCTGTTCTGTTCCACAGATCGTTTAATAAAGTATTTTCGGTGTACATTACCAAAGAAGGCAACGTTAGCGGAGTAACCGCTGAATCGTTGTTTGCCACTGTATTATCCACGATATGCGCCTCATTGATTAAGTCAGAGCTTAATTCTACCTGTCCGATTTAATAACTTTAATGCATGAATATTGAATACACTTATGTGTAAATTTCATCAATCACTAAATTTGGATTTATTGGTCTATAAATCAGCTTGTTAGCTGTAATTGATGAATATTTCTCATCTCTTTAATCGCGATGCGCTATTAATCAATTAATCCCTGAATGCCACTATTTAAGCGTTAAATATATTAGCCAGCGAGGTTTTGATACTGATCTTTCGTGTAATCAGTTGGCTGATTTTTTCATTGAAACGTGAGAGGAATGACGATGAATTATAAAAATCTAGGCCGCAGCGGGCTTAAGGTTTCACCTTTGTGCTTGGGTGCAATGATGTTTGGTGGTGAAACCGACCTTGAAACGTCTAGGCGTATCATAATTAAAGCGGGTGAGCAGGGAATTAACTTTATTGATACCGCTGACGTTTACCATGGCGGTAAATCTGAACATGCAGGCTGGCATAGCCGCTAGAGGTAACATTTTGATTGCCGTACTGCGGGTGAATCAGTCTGAGATTGGATGCCACGCCGTATTGATATGCCGAAGCGTTGGTTTTGGCGCACTGTCCAGACGTCGTTAAATAAGGCCGTAGCGTTTTCCATTTCCATCGGGATAATATTTTAAAAAATAGCAGTATTTAGCAGTGCGGCCTTTACTCGCGCTGGTCAAATGTCGTTCTTGCCTGTTCCACCGCCTGCAAATTTTCACTGGCCCACACCCACACGCCGCAAAAAGCAGCTCCCAAGGTCATCCCTAAGCTCGTTAATTGGTATTCAACTTTCGGTGGCACGACCGGATACACCGTTCGACTCACCAGTCCGCTGCGCTCCATCGCCCGCAGGGTCTGGGTCAGCATCTTCTGACTGATGCCGCCAACGGCTTCGGCCAAGCGACTAAATCGCAGTGTGCCGTGTTCGGCCAACGCCTCGAGGATAAGCATTGTCCACTTGTCAGCGACTCGGCCTATTAACTCGGTGACCAAATCTTTTATTCGCGGATCGATTTCGATAGGTGGCGTTGTGTTCGCGTAGCGCTTTGCATCGGCTATCTGTTGATCGGTGAAATTAGCAATGCCCATAATCGACACTCTCTTTTAGGTGTGTATGGCACATTTAGGTGCCTTATTTCTATTAGAGAGAATAGGCGTTACGCTGTATTTCCACAACATCCTTTGAAGGCAGCGCGATGAAATTATGCACACGAACGATTTTGATTACCGGCGGCAGCAGCGGGATCGGTTTGGAATTAGCCGGGCAGTTGATTGCAGCTGGCAATACTGTACTTATCACAGGGCGAAGTGAACAGGCACTGCAACGCGCAAAAGGGCGCTTTCCTGAACTGCACATATTCCAAAGCGATGTCAGCAAAGCCGAGGATATTCGCAGCCTCCACGAGCAGGTAGCCGCGCATTATCCCAAGCTCGATACGTTGATTAACAATGCGGGGGTGATGAAAATTGTGCCGCTACAGGATCCGAGAACTCTAGAAGCGCTAACCCAAGAGGTCGATATCAATTTGAAGGGGGCGATGCGTATGGTGCAGCAGTTCTTGCCTCTGCTTAAATCGCAGTCCGATGCTCTAATAGTTAACGTTTCATCCGGATTAGCGTTCGTGCCGTTTGCAGTATCGCCTGTTTACTCTGCCGCCAAAGCGGGTATGCATGCCTACACGCGCTGCCTTCGTGCTCAGCTGCTGGGTACGAAAATCAGGGTGGCAGAATTGGCCCCTCCGTTGACGGAAACGCCGCTTTTTTCTGCAGAATTTAAAGGCAAGATGAAAGGCGAGAAAGGCATGCCGGTAGACGTGCTGGTTCGCAAAGCGCTGGCCGCCATTGAGGCCGGAAAGTGCGAAATTTGTCCTGGGCAGAGTAACATTCTTAGAATCGCGAGCCGGCTTGCTCCGGGATTTATTTTCCGCCAGTTGAGCAAAGTAGTATAAACCCCGGCCGCGAAAAATTAGCGTTGAACTGCGGGTTTCTTCATCAGCGGAACCAAAATAACCGTCAGTAGAAAACAGACCATCAGCAGATAAAAGGTGTCGGAGAATGCCATTGTCGTTGCTTCATTCATTACCATCGAAGATAAGGAGTGCAGCGAAATAGACTGCGCATGCTCAGAAGAGTAACCCAGCCCAATATTGTGCTGTGCGCTGCTATTGACAAGCGCGTTTACCGCGGGGTCTGTCGGTGAAAGATGGTCGGCAAGGCGGCTATAGTGCATGTTGGTGCGGTTATTGATCATTGTGCCACAGAGCGCAATGCCGATAGCGCCGCCCAAGTTTCGCATCAGATTAAAAAGGCCTGAGGCCAATTTCATACGCTGAGGGAGAATGCTGCCCAGCGTTAACGTTACCGCCGGTGCTACCGCAAACTGTTGCGCAATGCCCCGCAGCGCCTGAGGCAACAGCAGCTGATCTACGCCCCAGTCGTGGGTGATCGGGGTGAAAAAATACATTGAAAAAGCAAATCCAGCCAGGCCAACCATGAGCAACCAGCGTAAATCTACCCGATTAGCCAACCAAGAATAGAAAGGAATCGAGAGGATTTGGAAAATGCCGGTCGAGAAGATAGCCAGACCGATATCCAGGGCGCTGAAACCACGGACCGTGCCGAGGAACAGTGGGGTCATATAGATAGTTGAAAAGATCCCCAATCCGGCCATAAAAGAGAAGAAGCAGCCTAGCGCAAAAGTGCGATCTTTTAGGGCATACAGGTCCATCACTGGCTGTGGGTGATAAAGGGTGCGCAGAATAAAAAACAGGCCGCAGAAAAACGCAGTACAGCCGGTCAGCATAATGGTGGCATCGTCAAACCAGCCCCAGCGCGGTCCTTCTTCGAGCGTATATTCCAGGCACCCCAACGAGAGAGCCAGCAGTGCAATGCTGAGATAGTCGGCACCTTTTAACAGACTAAGATCGGGTTTATCAATTCTGACCAATGCGGGGACGGCAATGGTGATGTAAAGCCCCGGCAGCAGGTTGATAAAAAACAGCCAGTGCCAGCTAAAGTTGTCTGTTATCCAACCGCCCACCGTCGGGCCAAGCGTCGGGGCCAGTGACGCAATACCGCCGATGGTAGCGGCTGCAATTACCCGCTGTTTGCCCTGATAAAAGGCAAACGCGGTGGTGAATACCAGGGGGATCATCGAACCGCCGAAAAAACCCTGCAACGCGCGAAACGCGATCATGCTCTGAATGTCCCACGCCCATCCGCACAGCAAACTCATCACGGTGAAGCCTGCCGCCGACACGCAAAATAGCCAGTGCGTGGACAACACCCGCGCCAGCCAGCCGGAGAGGGGAATGATAATAATTTCGGCAATCAGATAGCTGGTCTGCACCCAGACCGTTTCATCCTGACCGGCTGAAAGTCCGCCGCCGATGTCCTTTAGCGAAGCGGAAACTATCTGAATATCAATCAGGGCGATAAACATACCCAGACACAGGGTGGCAAAGGCGATGATCTTTTGGCGCGATGGCATGGTGTCCGGAGAACGTGAAATCGTCGTCATCGTGGCACTCATGGTTTGCCGCTCTCATCGACGGTGGCTTCAACCGACAGGCCGGGGCGCAACAGTCCTAATTCGGCATCTTGATTGTCAAGTTCAATGCGAACGGGCACGCGCTGAACGATTTTAGTGAAGTTTCCGGTGGCATTTTCCGCAGGAAGAATACTGAACTGTGAGCCGGTAGCAGGAGAAAGACTGCTCACTCGGCCGTGGAAAGTGCGACCAGAAAGGACGTCGGCGATGATTTTCACCGGCTGACCTGGTTGCATGCGCGCCAATTGATTCTCTTTAAAATTGGCGTCAACCCACAGACCTGAGGAAGAGACCAGCGATAGAAGCTGTGTGCCGCTTCCCACATAAGAACCCATCCAGATATGGCGATTGCCGACCACACCGTCAAAGGGCGCTTTGATCTGGGTATAAGAAAGATTGAGTTTATCCTGATTGGCGCTGGCGTGTGCCTGGGCCAAAGACGCCTGAGTTTGTTTCTCTTGTGCATCGAGCACCGCCAATTGCCGCTGTGCCGCCATATAATCTGCACGAGCCTGGGCTTCATCGGCCTGAGCCTTGTGATAATCAGCGCGCGCATTGTCTTTAATCTGCTGAGAGATTGCCGCCGAGTTGGCAAGAGAATCATAGCGGCGGCTGTCGCCAGCTGCCTTTGAGGTCACGGCCAGTGCGGCATCAACTGCCGCTTTTGCTCCACTAATAGTGGCAAGTTGCAGTTGTCGAGAGGCCGCGATGTTCTCCAACGCGGCTTCCTGAGCGGCTATTTCTGCCTGCGATTTATCAAGTGCGGCGCGATAATCACGGTCATCGATGCGAATAAGCAAATCGCCTTTCTTGACTCTGGCGTTGTCGTTTACCGCAATTTCACTGATGTAGCCTGCTACCTTGGTTGAAACAACACTCATATTTCCGCCGACGTAGGCATCGTCGGTGGTTTGCATAAACCGGCCGCTTTGCCACCAGTAAAAGCCATATCCGCCGATCGCCAGTACTGAGGCGCAGAGCGCCAGCACAATAACCGGGCGCTGCAAAAATTTACCCGAGCTTCGGACGTGAGGGGCAACATTCGTCACACTCATTGCGCTTGAACCTGTTTTTCTGGCGGGGTGAATTTCAGGGCGTCAACGCCGGCCTTTTTTTGTTTCAGGTAGTCGTGACGGTAGCGAATAATCGGGTCAGCGGCCGGGCCGGGCATCATCGAGTAAGCCTCGGAGGTTATGAGATTGCCGGTTTCACTGTCAACCAACACAGCCTGCACCGCACGACGGGTGTCCGTTTCGACCAGTTGCAGCTGTGTTCCTTCCGGAGAGAAATGCTGGGTTCCCCATGCCGCCAGCGCGAGCAGTACCGGACGGAAATCGCGGCCTTTTTGCGTAAGCTGATACTCATAGCGAGGTGGGGAGGTGGTGTACTTAACTTTTTCAACCAACCCGTCGTCAATCAAGTCTTTTAGCCTGCGCGACAGGATATTTGGCGCAATGCCACAACTTTTTTGAAATTCATCAAAGCGGGTAAAACCGGCAGTAATATCACGCAGGATCATCACCGACCAACTGTCCCCAATGCGCCCGAGACTGCGGGCTATGGGGCAGGAAGTTTCATAAAGCGGAGTGTTTTTCATCTTGATGTCTCACCAAAGGAGTTCATTGATCCATCTTTCCACTGTAACTTGCATTTTGCAAGTAATAAGACTTTCAAAATGAAAGTTACAGCACGAAGGGTACAGTTACCGCAATTGCACAGCGAAACTAATACTGAGCTTATGAATGATGACTACAATGCCCTGTAAATTAACTTATGTTCGTTGTGGACTAACACCGGGAGTCAGTCAGTGCAGATTCGGCAATGAGAAAAAGAGATCGGTACCGCTCTTTTCATCCGTTCAAAAAGAAGTGTGGAATTAAGTGAAGCTGGGAAGTTTTTCTTGGTCGAAGCTCAAGCAACAATCGATCAGGCGCAGCGGGCAATTGAGGTGGCAAAACGCGCTGGGCGGGGTGAGTTAGGTGAAATACGTATTGGCTATGTCAGTTCCGCGCTGTATTCAGGTGTGCTTAGCGAGGGCGTCTCAATTGTGCCTAATATATTGACCCGTAAAGTATTTTTACATGAGGTAACCTATCCCTCTATTTCTGCGCCTGAAATAACATCAGAGATAAATTTAATCTATCGTAAGTGGGAGAAGTCCCCTTTAATAAAGAAATTTATTGGGGACGTGAAAGAGCGGTGATCTGTTTAAAAATAATGGTCAGGGTAACGTCGGCGTTTATTTCAGCTCACTGGCCAGCGCTTTTATAAATGCAGAGACCAAAGGTAACCCTTTAGCTAACACCTCTTTGTTGTTGGCAAAACCGATACGCAAATAGCCCTCCATTCTCATCACTTCGCCGGGGGTAAACATTACGCCGTAACGTTTGATTAATTGAATACAAAAATCGCGTGAACCTATCGGCAAGTCGTATTTGAGCAGGGCGGTTGTTCCCGCCAGCGGTTTGGTGTAACTAATGAGTGGCTCATTGTCGACCCACTGATCCAACGTTTGCAGGTTGTCTCGCAGCATTGCCTGATTGCGTTGCAAAATTTTATCGCGGTTTTCCAACGCTAAACAGGCGAAGTAGTCGTCCAGCACGCCGACGCTGATGGTGTTGTAATCGCGATGTACTTCAATGGCTTTGAGTAAATCATGGGGTGCCGCAATCCATCCCAGACGCAGTCCGGCCAGAGAATATGCCTTGGACATGCTGGCGGTACTGATGCCTTTTTCATACAGATCAGCCATCGCGACACTATAACCGTCCCCCTGCTGATTGGTTCCACGGTAGACCTCGTCACAAAGAACCCAAGCGTCAACGCTGCGGGCAATCTCGATGATTTGATGCAATAATTTTTCATCCATCAGCGCGCCGGTGGGATTATTTGGGTTATTCAGGGCAATGACTTTGGTCTTGTTATCCACCAACGTTTTCAGCTCTTCCGGGTCAGGCAGGAAGGCATTTTCTTCGCGCAGCGGCAGAATTTTCACCTCTGCACCGTAGCTGGCCGGAATGGAATAGTGCTGCTGATAGGTCGGTAAAACAGAAATTACCCTGTCACCGGCCTCAACCAGTGTCTGATAAATCAGAGCGTTAGCCCCAATGGCACCGTGGGCAATCATAATATTGTCTGCCGTTTGGCTGGCATACTGCGTAGCGATCAGCTGGCGCAGTCGCCGTGAGCCGGTTATCTCCCCGTAGGTCATCTTGATATTGAGCATATCGTCAAGAACTGACTCGGTTTGACCCGTCATTTCGAGCAGCTGGCGCATGGTCAGTGACTCAACGCAGGTTTCAGCAAGGTTGTACTCGCAGCGGTTTTCCCACTCATTCATCCACTGCTCAACGCCGAAGGGTTCAATTTTCATTTCACATATCTCGATTAGGGGAGGAGAAGCAGGTCTTCGCAAACACAAGGACGGCGGAATGACAGAGGGCTGCTTATGGGTGAACTAAAAAGTACATCATGCACTTTTTGTTTGCAATGGGCCTTTAGCACATGGTTAACTTCCACCCTGCAAAGGCTGGAGCTGACAACAACTCGGGCTGACGGACGATTCAACAAAATAGTGGAGAGACAGGTGCTTAAGATTGCCGATAATCATGATTCGCAGTTTGCGTTGCTCAAATCAATCGCCGACGGGTTGGCAGCGCTTTTTTTTCCCAGTGTGGAAGTGGTTATCCATAATGTCACCACCGGTAAAGTTGCCTATATCGCCAATAATCTGTCTAAAAGAAATCTCGGTGATGACGCCGGTTTAGATGAAATGGAATTCAATGAATTTGAGCGGCTCAGCGGCCCCTATGAAAAACTTAACTGGGATGGCAAAAAGATGCGCTCCATCAGCATTGCCAGCGCCGGCGAGGGTAAGGCGGGTTACATTTTATGCGTTAACTTGAGCACGGGTATTTTTGAAGATGCCAAGAACGCACTTGAGCTTTTCTTGTCAGTCACACGCCTACAGCCTCAGCCCGCAGAACTGTTTAAAGATGACTGGCAGGAGAAGATTAACACCTTCCTGCATGAGTGGATCCGCAAACAAAACACCTCGTTGGCGTCTTTAAATCGCGAGCAAAAAAAAAGGCTGGTGGTGGATTTACAGCAAGAGGGTGCATTCAGGGCAAAGAACTCGGCAGACTATATTGCCAGCGTACTTTCGCTAGGAAGAACAACTGTTTATAAATATTTACGTGAAATAAAAGATAACGACGTGTGATAACTAATCCGTTGCCACGTCATATTATGGCGTTGCTGTCGCCCTAATAAAAAGCCAGTACATTGCTGTACTGGCTTTTATACATGAAATAATAGGGCAATTAGAAGTTGTAGTAGAAAGTCGCGATGGTTTCGTCAGACTGGCCCGGTGCATTGGCCAGAGTGCGTTCCAGATAAAGCGAAATGCCGTGGTTGAAGTCTAAAGCCGTACCCAGATAAACGTGGTTGGCCGAGTAGTCTTCTCCGCCTTTCAGCTTGAGGGAATCTGCTGCAACGTAAGGCTGGATCGATTTAAAGAACGGCTTGTTGAAGGTAAATGTGTAACCCGCAAAGCCTTCGACGCCATAGCCACTGCCGGCAAAGAAGTTGTTTTGATTCACATCTTCACGCTTGCTTGGCACGTAGTCGTCATAGTAGTTGGCTGTGGCAACCAAATACCAGCTTCCCGGCTGCCAGGTCAGAGCTGTAGCCGTGGTTTGCTGGTGGTAGAATTTCTGGTCGCTGCCGTTGTTGCTGTCTTTCACACGGGCGTCGGTTACGGTGTAAACGCCACTCCACGTCAAGGTGGGGGTTACGGCATAGTCAACGCCGATACCTTCACCGCCTACGCGACGGTAGTGCAGCGTGCTGTTGGCCGCGTACTCGGTTTCAGGCAACAGGTAGTGGGCCTCAACCGTAAATGCGCCAAAGGTGTTTTTGTATTTGAAGCTTTTTGCCGGACGGTTTCCGCCATCCTGATCGCCATTGATGCCAACGCCTTCACCTGCGGCCTGGCCATCGTTATCCCACACATCGCTCTTACTGCCGACAATGTCGTAATACACGCCGTACTGTTTACCAAAGGTGAAAGTACCGTAGCGATCGTCTTTGAAGCCGTAATACAACTTACGTTTTTTAAGCAGATCAGTGCCGTCGGTATACCCAGACTTGATATCGAGCAGGTGATACATATTCACACCCAGCTCATACATACCAATGACCGAGGTGTGATCGGTCAACGCATAGTCACCGCTGAAACGGAAACGTGTACCGCCGTCGTGACCACTTGAGGCACCGTGTGTTTTGTTTTTAGTATTTTCGAAAGTGAACTCTGGTCGAATGCTGCCACCAACTTTTAAGCTCAGCGGCGCCAGCAACGAATCACTTTGAGTATTTTTGTCTAAAATAGTGATTTCAGCCTGAGCGCTAGCTGAAAGCACCGATAACATCACGCCACCCACGATCATTGGCCCTTTAAAATTACGCATTTACCCTGTCTCCAATCATTTTATTTTTGTTATTTCAGAAATATTACGTTGCACTGCGAATAAATATTTAACATGGCTGTCATAGAGGTGAAAGGATTAAGTGTGACGCAGGTCACGACTAGGGATGGCTAAAACAGGGTGTTTTTCTTAATTAGTATGAATAATTGTAATTTAGTGAAACGACTAAATTCATTTCGAGCACATTAAGCTAATAATGCTTAATTAAGAATCAAAGTGGGCATGCAAATAAGTTCGATTTCGAAACGTTTAATTACATTTTTGCCTGATTACGGTCTGTAGCTGTAATAGGTTTTAGCAGTTAAAGCCGCGTTGAATGTAAAAGTGATAAGGTTCAAGGTTGATAATAAACCGGCGAAACTTTTACACCTGAAGATATAACGGGCGTCATGAAAGGATTAAGCGATGGCATTAAGACCAGGTTCGGTTATTCGATCGGCACTAAATACTGACAGTTAAAATAGTCGAGATCTATGTCGTTAAATATTGGCGTGTGGATCTCAACGTCGACGCCACGGCGGCGGATAAGATGTTCTTTAGGAAGTGCGATAAGATATATTTTGGAGACAAACGCTTTAAAGCCGGTGACATCGCCGGTATAGGTAAATCGCGCATACTTGCCTTGCTCAATAACGACTTTCTCACAGTTTTTAGTGAAAAATGGCAGCAGATCTCTCTCAAAAGCAACCCTGTAGCCCACTTTATAATGGGGTTCAGATTCATTATAGTGAGAGTAGTCAACCAGTCCGTAGAATCGCGGCGGCGTCACGCCGACTAATGATAGCGTGCTGGCGATAAGCTGGGTACGAAACTCATGTGAAAAACATTCACCATTTTCAACGGCGCACTTTACCAAGTTTTGCTCACCAAACAGCGACGTAGGCTCAAGAGTGACAATGGTCGGTTTGGCGAGGGTTTGTGCCTCAAAATAGTAGGGGGGTAACAGGCCCTGCATATCAAAATATTCAGCACGCCTGTAGGCGTAAGGCGTTATTTTGAAATTTTGTCGGAAAGCACGGGTGAACGTTTGTTGAGAGTCGAAGCCGTACTGCATCGCTATTTCATAAATGTCTTTTTTAGTCAGACGTAAAAGTAATGCCGTTTTGGATAACCGACGGCGACGGCAATATTCACCCAGTGATGTACCGGTCATACTTTTAAACACTCGCTGTAAATGCCATTTAGAGTATCCGACTTTTTTTGAAATATTGTCGAGGCTTAGATTACTTTCAAGGTTTTCCTCAATCCAAAATAAAAGTTCATTAATAATATTTTCCCGCAAACTGTGAATTTCTTTCATGCTCACCCTTGAATTTGCATTAATGAGAAGATAGCGAGGTTAAAATTCTTCTCATGCAGAATGCTATGTTTATCGTGCTTTTTAAAGACAGCGTTAGTTAAGGATTGTATGGGGATTATGTTAACG
>NZ_MRWD01000032.1 GCF_002093625.1 Rouxiella silvae
CTATTAATTTTATAGAATACGAGTATCTTCTTATTAATTTAATTTTTATTTAAAAGCTTAATTAACGATAAGGATTTATAGGAGGGGTTATTAAAAATAAAAATAACTCACGACATAAGACTAACTAATGCTGGATTAGAAAAATCCATTTCCTCTAATGACCACTCTTGCATACACTGCGCGGCAGAAACCTTTTCCAGACTTTTTATAAGGAAGTTTTGCCATGTTTTCGACATTCTTACAGGGAATGATGCTGAGTGCCGCGATGATTTTGCCGATCGGTCCACAAAATGCGTTTGTGATGAATCAGGGTATCCGCCGCCAGTACCATCTGATGATTGCCGGGCTTTGTGCAGCCAGCGACATTGCCCTAATTTGCGCAGGAATTTTTGGTGGCAGTGCACTGCTCGACAACTATCCAACGCTGCTGTTTATTGTCAGCTGGGGCGGCGTAGCTTTTCTGCTGTGGTTTGGCTGGGGCGCGTTTCGCACCGCTATGACGGCTAACCCGCTGCAGGTCGAAGCCGCAGTGATGGCGAAAAGCCGCTGGCGGATTGTGGTGAGTATGATGGCGGTAACCTGGCTCAATCCGCACGTTTACCTCGACACCTTTGTGGTTCTGGGTAGCCTCGGTGGACGTCTTGCCAGCGATGAGCGTTCGTGGTTTGCACTAGGGGCGGTGCTTTCTTCAACGCTGTGGTTTTTTGGCCTGGCGATGTTAGCCGCGCTGCTTTCTCCTTGGTTAAACAAAGGAAAAACCCAGCGGGCGATTAACACCGTTGTGGGATTGGTGATGTGGGGCATAGCTCTACAGTTGGCGCTACAGAACCTGCATTTCTGAATAATTTATCACTAATCTTAATTTCGCTACCAAACTACTGTGCTAGTGTTGTTGTTCACCAGATGAATGAGGGAAACACTGTGAAATTGAAAGCATTGGCTATGGCCGCCATGTTGGGATTAGGGACACTACCTGCTGCACTTCAGGCTGCTGAAGTGCCAGAAGGGCCGCATGTGGTAACTTCAGGTACAGCCAGCGTTGATGCCGTTCCGGACATCGCTACGTTGGCAATTGAAGTCAATGTTTCCGCGAAAGACGCTGCCTCGGCCAAGAAACAGGCTGACCAGCGCGTAGCCGAGTATTTTACCTTCCTGCAAAAGAACGGCATTGATAAGAAAGACATTAACGCCGCCAACCTGCGTACTCAGCCGGAATATAACTACCTGAAAGACGGCAGTAGCGTGCTGAAAGGCTACCGCGCCGTACGTCAGGTACAGGTCACCCTGCGTAAGCTCGACAAACTCAATGAGCTGCTTGACGGTGCGCTGAGTTCAGGTTTAAACGAGATCCGCGCCGTTGAACTGGGCGTTGCCAATCCGGATACCTACCGTGATCAGGCACGTCAGAAGGCCATCGATAACGCTACGCAGCAGGCCAAAGCGCTGGCAGAAGGCTTCCACAGCCAGCTCGGACAGGTTTACAGCATTCGCTACCACGTCGCAAACTATCAGCCTATGCCGGTTGCCAGAATGTATAAAACCGCCGACGCCAGTGGCCAAAGTGATGCCGCTCAAACCTATGAGCAGCAAAGCATTCACTTTGACGATCAGGTAGATGTGGTGTTTGAACTGAAAAACGGTGACGTAACTAAATAACGTTTTTATTCAAAAGCAGACGAGCTACAGGTAGGCGGCAAAATGAGCTCATCCCAAGGCGCTTAGTTCACTAAGGGACTTGGGTGAGTGAGTAAAGCGAACACCCCTGTAGCTTGAATGATGAAGCGTAAATTAGTCTTGTCGGAGTACCTGACGGCCGTGCGCAAGAAGGGCGTCAGTGACTTTTCTCATCATGCGGCTTTCCGGTGCGAAACGGTGCCAGAACAGCATTCGGCGCTGGAAAAGACCCGGCGTTAAATCGATTAACTCTCCGCTTTCCAACTCTTTTTCAATCTGCAAATGCGGGATCATACAGCACGTGGTGCCCTGACGGGCGAGCTGCACGAAGGCTTCCGACGAGTTCACGATGTGACACGGCACGCTGCCCGGTGATAAATCAAAGTTCTGCTGTAAAAACGCCTGATGCATGTCGTCGAGATGGTCAAAGGCGACCGCCGGTGCTTTAAGCAGCGCAGAGCGGGTAACGCCATTGGGGAAATAACGCTCGGCAAAGCCTTTTGAGGCCACAAACAGATAATCAAGTGCGCCGAGCTGGTCCACGAGGCAGCTTGGCAAAGGCTGTGGCTGAATACTGACGGCCCCCACCACTTCGCCACGGCGTAAACGTTCCTGAGTACGGGTTTCGTCCTCGACCTGCATGTTCAGACGAATAGGGGAATCAACCAGCACCGATTTCAGCGCCGGTAGAAGCCAGGTTGCCAGACTGTCGGCGTTCACCGCCAGAGAGAGCAGCAGCGGGGTGTCATTGCTGTCGTTGATGTTATCACCGCCAAGCCACTCTTCTTCAAGCAGTTCCACCTGATGCAGCAGCGCCAGCAGCTTTTGGCCCTGTTCGGTTGGGCGAGGAGGAACAGTACGCACCAGCAGCGGCTGCCCGAATAAATTTTCCAACTGTTTAATACGTTGAGAAACGGCGGATTGGGTAATACACAGCTTTTGTGCCGCTCGTTCAAAGCCGCGCTCACGGATCACAGCGTCCAGCGCTTGCAGCGTTCTATAGTCTGGGCGTTTCATCGAAAATCTATTCCTTGCTCGTCTGGAATTAAAACCTATTCAGACACTATGCCACAGTTCATTCAAATTTGTGGCGCACAAAATCTTCCGCTTTTTGGGCATAAGTGTACTCCCCAATTGTTCAGACCATGCTTTATACTGATCACCACTTCAAGGCAGATTGTCTACTGAAAGAGAAAAATGACCATGACTCAGGATGAACTGAAAAAAGCGGTGGGTTGGGCAGCGTTGGAATATGTCACACCAGGCACGATTGTTGGCGTAGGCACCGGTTCAACGGCGGCGCATTTTATTGATGCGCTCGGTTCGATTAAACACCAGATTGAAGGCGCGGTGTCCAGCTCTGACGCGTCAACGGCCAAACTTAAAAGCCTCGGCATTCACGTGTTTGATAGCAACGAAGTTGACGAACTCGACATCTACGTCGACGGTGCGGATGAAATCAACGGTCACATGCAGATGATCAAAGGCGGCGGCGCGGCGCTGACCCGTGAAAAAATCATCGCCGCTATCTCCCGCAAGTTTATTTGTATCGTTGACGCCTCCAAGCAGGTCGACGTGCTGGGCAAATTCCCGCTGCCAATTGAAGTTATTCCGATGGCGCGCTCCTATGTAGCACGTGAACTGGTGAAGTTGGGCGGACTGCCGGAGTATCGCCAGAACGTAGTCACCGACAACGGAAACGTTATTCTGGATGTTCATAACCTGAGCATTCTTGACGCCATCGCGCTGGAAAATAAGTTAAACGCGATTGCTGGCGTAGTGACCGTTGGACTGTTTGCCAACCGGGGGGCAGATATCGCGCTGGTGGGTTCGCCAGACGGCGTAAAAGTCATTAAAAAGTAGTGCTGGCGATAAGCTTACGATCTCTCTGGGGTCGTTAGCATAATGTAATGTTATGAAGATGATAATTTACCGCCTGAATCATCTTTTATTTAAAACGGCTAATTTGGTGACTTATGTCACATAAAGACGCCGTTTTGACGTTTGCTTCCACGCTGTTCCAGAATTTGAGTATTAAGTTCTGAAAAATGTAGGACCAGCTAGGGCTTGTGCTATCGGGTAGGCAATCGTTTGTATTGCCCGTAGCAAAAATTTTGTTATGTTGACTGTGAACTGCATAAAGCAGTGACTTCTGAAGTCTGCATTCAGCATGAATAACTTTCGGTATGCGTTACTGCCGGTATGAATAAAACAGTAGGGTCGGGAAATGGCAAAAGTATCACTCGGAAAAGACAAAATTAAGTTTCTGCTGGTTGAAGGTGTCCACCAAAGCGCTATCGATACGCTTCACGCAGCGGGTTATACCAATATCGAGTTTCATAAAGGGGCGCTGGATAGTGAAGCGCTGAAAGAGTCAATCCGTGATGCGCATTTCGTCGGGATCCGATCCCGTACCCAACTGACCGAAGAAGTCTTTGCTGCTGCTGAAAAACTGGTTGCCGTCGGTTGTTTCTGCATTGGTACCAACCAGGTAAGCCTGAATTCTGCGACCAAGCGCGGTATTCCGGTATTTAACGCTCCGTTCTCCAATACCCGTTCCGTGGCAGAAATGGTGCTGGGCGAAATGCTGCTGCTGATCCGCGGCATTCCGGCTGCTAACGCCAAAGCGCACCGCGGTATCTGGCACAAGCTGGCCGTCGGTTCTTATGAAGCCCGCGGAAAGCGTCTGGGTATTGTGGGCTATGGCCATATCGGTACGCAGTTGGGTATTCTGGCCGAAGGTCTGGGTATGAAGGTCTACTTCTATGATATCGAAAGCAAACTGCCGCTAGGCAATGCGCAGCAGATACCAAGTCTGACCGAACTGCTTAACACCAGCGACGTGGTCACCATGCACGTGCCTGAAACCGCTAACACCAAAGATATGATTGGTGCCGAAGAGTTGGCACAGATGAAGCCTGGCTCGCTGCTGATTAACGCCTCACGCGGTACCGTTATTGATATTCCTGCGCTGTGCGACGCGCTGCGCAGCAAGCATCTCTCCGGTGCCGCCATCGACGTATTCCCAGAAGAGCCTGCGACCAACAGTGATCCGTTCATTTCGCCGCTGTGTGAGTTTGATAACGTGATCCTGACGCCGCACATCGGCGGGTCTACCATGGAGGCGCAAGAAGGGATTGGTTTGGAAGTGGCCGGTAAACTGGCGAAATACTCAGACAACGGTTCTACGCTGTCTGCGGTTAACTTCCCGGAGGCTTCGCTGCCAATGCACAGCGAAAAAGCCAGCCGTTTGCTGCACATCCACGAAAATCGTCCTGGCGTATTGACCAGCATCAACCAGATTTTTGCCGAGCAGGGCATCAACATTGCTGCTCAGTATCTGCAGACCAGTCCAGAAGTGGGTTATGTGGTTATTGACGTTGAAGCCGATATCGAAACCGTTGATAACGCGCTGCAGCTGATGAAAGCCATCCCAGGCACCATTCGCGCGCGTCTGCTTTACTGATTAATTTTGAGCAGTTTTAATTTTTGAATGGCAAAAGGGGCATCGAGAGATGCCCCTTTTCATTAATATCACAGCTGTAAAAAAGTCAGCCGCTATTTACAGCTAGCGTGCATATTTTTGTCACCAATTTCGCGCCAAACTCCCCATGTACCATCGACACCCGGCACATTGCCTACTGTCCACCAACCGTTCATCCATTGTTTCCCCTGATAAGATACTTTTACACAGGGCTTAGGATAGGTTGTTGAGGATATCCATTGAGGGTTGGCTGCGGTTGCCGCAGGTTTTTGCGTAACCTGAGTTTCACTGGTGGCACTTGCACCGTGCGAATCCGTCACTGTGACGTTAAAACGGTAGGTGGTTTGTTTTTCCACGGCGGGGAATGATGCTGTAGCCTGAATGGTTTGAGCATTTTTGAGAGTAATTTGTGGGCCAGAAGATATCTGTCTCCACTGGTACTTCAGGCTGTCGCCGTCAGGGTCGCTGCTGCCCACGGCCGATAAAATGACGCTGCCTGAACCGGTAATTTCTGCTGGCGTGGCTTTTGCAACGGCAGTCGGAGCATGATTCTCTGGCTGATTATCGTCTCCATCATTGCTTTTTTTCTCGATATTGAGAATAAAATCATCAAAATGTACGTCTGATGTTGCCCCCGCTTTTTTCGTTGCCTGCACTTGAACTTCGAGTAGCGTTGCCTGTGCTGGTAGGTCAACTGAGACCGTATTATCCAGCCAACGTTTGTAGAGGCCTTGAGTATTTACCTGCGCCGTTTTAAGCGTCGCCCCCGCTGCATTTTTAGCAATCAAATAGACAGTACCGTAATCACCGTCTCCAAAACCATTGCTCTTGAATTGCAGTTTGGCAACGTGATTACCCTGACTGACTAAAGACTTGTCCAAGGCGATGCTCTGGCTTATTTGGTCGTGGGTGGCATTATTGGCCGCGCTATTATTGATTCTCGCGGTAAAGAAGTATTTCCCTTTGGCTGGCAGGATACCGTCCTGGCTGGTCACCACGCGGAATTGTCCCTGAGTCAGTTTCCAGCCACTTAGGTTACCGGTTTCTGCGCCCGCATTTTGCAGCGAGGTGGAGACCTCATCGGGTACAATCTCTTCACCAGATTCGGTAAAGGCTTGTACACGAACAATAATATCGTCTATCGCTGTGTTTTTAGAGGCAACCGCTAAGTGCCATTTTCCAGCAGCGGGCTTGGTCACACCCAAAGAGGTATTCCATGCTTCACGCCCTTTATAGTCGTAATCATTGGCCGAAGGCCAGCTACCTTTGCTGAGATAAAGGCTAAATTTGCTGGTTTCTTCGTGCTGCGGACCCGGTACGGCACTGACAGCCAATCTATGGGTATTGGCCGGCACGTTAAGTTCGATACGATGCAGATAATTATTGGATTTGTTCAGCTTAACGCTTTGTTCTGCCAGCATTAGCGATTTTTCGTGATCAAAAGGGATCACTGCTGGATTGTAGCCCGAGATTTTTGCCGCATTATCTCGCCAGACTCGCGCCATATTGGCCTTGTTCTTGTCACCGATCGGCAAACCATAGTTGTCTTGCAAATCGGGATTGGAGAAGTAGCCGATATCGTTACCACACTGTATGGTTTGGGTTTTATCGTTGTCCCAGCCATGATTATCGCCACTGCCTGACCAACAATGACTGCCACCGATGTTATGGCTCAATTCATGGCGCAGGGAAGTTGAAGCGTAGAGCGCGTTAATGCTGTAGCGGCCATTGACGTAGGCCCAGCCGATAGCCGTATCGTCATTATTACCTTCGAAAAAAGCAGCGACGAGGTCGGGACCATATTCGGACATGCCCTGACTAAACAGTTTATTTATTTGTGATAGCGTACCACCAGTAATCGAGTAATCCTGATCAATGATTTGCGTGCCTACCAGCCTGACGCGTATTTTTTCAATGCGGGAGTTTTTTAAAGCCTGATTGACTGTGGTTAACTGAGCAAGCGCGAAGGCTTCAGGATCAATAATCGTTTTCGCTGCAGCTTTTGAGAAACCGGCAAGAACATCGATAACAATATAGCCGTCTTTATCAATATCTCCTTGATAAAGAGAGCTGCCGTCTCGTGCCAAAGTTTGTAAAGCATCGCCTTGAGTTGCGGGAATTAGCGTATCTTCTTGGGAAAAAATGGGTTTTTTGAACGTAATTTGAGTTTGTTCACCTGCGGGCGTGCTGTAAATAATTTTATGCTGATCGGGATACATCGCCAGAAAACTTTTGTCTTCACGAACGACCAGAACCATATCCGTTGACCCTGCAGAGCGGCTTAATGACGGCATTTTTCCGGTATAAACAGCGGCGTCTTTATACTTCGTATCCCTGACCATTGTTGCCGTAGAGGATGCCGACAACTCGGTTACTGATACTGAGTCGGTATCGCGCAGAAGCGCTGACAGCTTAAGAAACTGACCTGTTTCTCGTTCACTGCTGCTAGACATAGGGGCCTGAATATTAGGCAACATGAAAGCTGCTGTTTTGTCCGATAAATCATCAGCATTTGCAGTATTGAACGAGGCTATTACCGCGAGTGCTGCAAGTGTTAATCCGTAATGTTTTTTCATGCTTACTTCCCTGTGTAATATAATGTAACAATAATCTGATGAGGATTTTGCTATATAAAACATAGAGAAAACGTTTAACTTGGCTAAGAAGTTTCTTTAAATTTATAAGAAGAATGGTAGTGCAAAGCGGAGGAGGAAACTAACCTGCGGGGTTAAGGTGTTAATCCGGCCAACGCCAGCTTTTACTCGGCGTTAAAATCTCGGGCAACGGAATATCCCACTCCTCACTCGGCAACGTATTCACCCACTGGCAGTCGTGGGCAATACCTATCGGGTAAGGGCCACTTTCGCGCCAGTTCTGCAACGTACGGTCATAAAATCCACCCCCCATACCTAATCGTTGCCCGAGTGAGTCAAAGGCGACGAGCGGCGTGAGGATAATGTTCAGCTGATTGAGCGGCAAAATCTCTCTCACGTCGAGTGCAGGTTCAAGAATATTCAGACGATTCCGCACCAGCTTTGTCTCGGGACGATAGCGTAGAAACAGCAAGTGGCCCACCGTAAAAGGGTGCAATACTGGCAAATAAAGCGTTTTGCCCTCTTGCCACAGTCGGTCTATCAGCGGCGCAGTGTCGAGTTCTCCGTCAAAAGACAGAAAAACGGACAGTGTTTTAGCCTGCTGAACTTTGGGATGATTGGCGATGCGCTGCGCTGCTTGCAGGGCAAACTGCTGTTGCTGCTGCTGGGTAAGTTGTTTTCTGCGCTGGCGTACTTCAGTACGAATAGCTTGCCTGATCAGCGCGTGTTGAGCTGTAAAGGACATAGAAAAAACCAAAGAAGAGAGTGAAGGAAAGAAAGGGGAATCTCCGAGATGCCGCCGCAGGCTGTAACCCTTGAACCCATGGTTCAAGGTGAACGTTCAGTCACAATCTTTAGGCTTCTCGGCGGACCGAGCATGCGCACCGATTGCGGATCATCACATTCTGTTGGTACTAATTATCGGCTCAGGGGACGGGCCCGCTGGCAAACATCTCAGAGAAATTTTGTGTTCTTACTGTGGATCTAGTCTCTCACGTAATGAGATAAATATCAACAGCTTGACTTATTCGAAAGGCGCCCCTTCACGTTCAGTGATGCGTCCTTGTTCGAGCAAAGCCTGCTCGATGGTTTGTTGCAACATGCGAATACGCTGTTCCATATTGGAGGCATAGTCGCGAGTTTTCAAGCGTTCTTGAGCAAGTTCGTGACAAACATTCAATGCCGCGATAAATACGAGTTGCTCTGTATTTGTGACTCTAGTGCGAACTTTAAGATCTTGCAACCGCTGATTAAGATCCTCGGCAGCCATGTTCAACGCTTCTTGTTGTTCTGGCGGACAATTTACTCTTAATGAGCGACCAAAAATTTGTATATCTACCGGTTGTGCAGACATGCCACCTTCCTGCCAAATTATTCGCCAGCCCCCGAATGAAACACTGCCAAACGCTCAGGACATCGAAAGCGGGCGCAACTATATATACCTCACCCCTGATTTGCAACGCCGTTTAGCGCGGACGCCTGGCTCGCTAATCTGGTACTGAGACTTGCCTTGGTGGTAGCATAACACGAACTTATCCAGCCAACGATGGCGAATGCGCATGTCTATTGAGAATACTTATCCAAACTATGATTCGCTGAATCAAAATCTTAAGCAGCAATCTGTTGCCCTGACGCCTGCAGAAATGCACGGGCTTATCAGTGGCTTACTCTGCGGCGGCAACCGTGACGGCAGCTGGTTGACACTGGTGCATGATCTGACCAACGAAGGAATGGCCTTTAGCCACTCGCTGGCCGACATGCTTCAACAACTCCGAAAAATCACCTCGGACACGCTGGAAGACGACAGTTTTGAATTCAAAATGCTGATGCCGGACGACGATACCAGCGTATTTGAGCGTGCCGATGCGCTGGCTGGTTGGGTTAACCACTTCATGCTCGGGCTTGGCATGATGCAGCCTAAACTTGCTCAGGTGAAAGGCGAGGTCGGTGAAGCGATTGACGATCTGCGCAGCATCGCGCAACTGGGTTACGAAGAAGACGAAGATCAGGAAATGCTGGCTCAGTCGCTTGAAGAAGTCATCGAATATGTACGCGTATCGGCAATCCTGTGCTTTGGTGAATTTGGCCACAGCAGGCCGACCGCGGCGGAAAATCAGCGTACCTTGCACTAAAATTTTCTGTTAATAGCACCCAAGTTTGACAATAAAACGTATAAAAACAGCCCAGTTAACGCGGATAACATCCGATTTCAGGAGCAGGTGATGACAACAGTGAGCATTACTCAGCAGGAATACGAAGCGCGTCGTCAGGCACTCATCGCCAAGATGGCACCCGGCAGTGCGGCCGTTATTTTTGCTGCCCCGGAGGCAACCCGTAACGCTGACAGCGAATACTCGTATCGTCAGAGCAGCGATTTTTGGTATCTGACCGGTTTCAATGAGCCGGAAGCTGCGTTGGTACTGGTGAAAAGCGATGAAAATCACAATCACAGCGTGCTGTTTAACCGCGTACGTGATTTAACCGCTGAAATCTGGTTTGGTCGTCGACTGGGGCAAGACGCCGCGCCTTCACGTCTGGGGGTGAATCGTGCACTGCCGTTTGACGATATCAACGACCAGCTTCACCTGCTGTTTAACGGACTGGATGTGCTCTATCACGCGCAGGGCAATTATGCCTACGCCGACGGCATTGTTGACCGGGCGATGGAAAAATTGCGTAAAGGCTTTCGGCAAAATCTTTCTGCGCCTGCCACTGTTACCGATTGGCGTCCCTGGGTGCATGAGATGCGCCTGATCAAATCGCCTCAGGAAATTGCCGTGATGCGTCGCGCCGGTGAAATTACTGCCAAAGCGCACACGCGAGCGATGCAAACCTGTCGCGCAGGCATGTACGAATATCACCTTGAAGGCGAAATTCACTACGAATTCAGTCGCCACGGCTCTCGCACGCCGTCTTACAACACCATCGTGGGCAGCGGTGAAAATGGCTGCATTCTGCACTACACCGAAAACGAAAGTGAGCTGCGCGACGGCGATTTAGTGCTGATTGATGCGGGCTGTGAATATCAAAACTATGCCGGTGATATCACACGGACTTTCCCAGTCAGCGGTAAATTCACTCCGGCACAGCGCCAGATTTATGACATTGTGCTGGCATCAGAATATAAAGCGCTTGAAGTCTTAGGCCCGGGCAGCAGCATTCAGGAAGCCACCGAAGCCGCGGTACGGGTGATGGTGGAAGGATTGGTTGGTATTGGCGTGATGAGGGGCGACGTTGACCCACTGATTGCCGAACAGGCACACCGCCAATTCTTCATGCACGGCTTGTCTCACTGGCTGGGGCTGGACGTGCACGACGTCGGCAACTATGGCACTACCGACCGCAGCCGTAAGCTGGAGCCAGGCATGGTATTGACCGTCGAACCTGGCCTTTACATCGCGCCGGACGCCGACGTACCGGAAGCCTATCGAGGCATTGGAATTCGTATCGAAGACGACATCGTCATCACTGAAACCGGCATTGAAATTCTGACCGGTGACGTGGTAAAAGAGGCCGACGATATTGAAGCTCTGATGGCGGCGGCAAGATAACGCCATGAGCATGATTATTGTAGGCGGTGGTATGGCCGGTGCCACGCTGGCACTGGCGGTGTCCTCACTGACTCAGGGCCGAGTGCCGATTCACCTGATTGAAGCAACCTCACCCGATGACTTCACTCATCCGGGATTTGATGCGCGCGCCATTGCACTGGCGCAGGGCACCTGCCAGCAGTTGGCGGGGATTGGCGTCTGGTCGGCCTTATCCCAATGCGCCACGCCGATCACTGATATTCACGTCAGCGATCGCGGTCATGCCGGTTTTGTTAATCTCAATGCCAAGCACTACGGTGTGGAGGCATTAGGGCAGGTTGTTGAGCTGCATGACGCAGGTCAGCGGCTGTTTGCCCTGTTGACTAAGGCGGCGGGTGTGCATCTGCACTGTCCGGCTCGCGTGGTGTCGGTGAGTCGCCAAGCCGACAGCGCCAGCGTGACGCTAGACAACGGTGAAACGCTGCAAGCTAGCCTGCTGGTGGCCGCCGACGGCTCAAATTCTACGCTGGCGCAGGCCTGTGGCATAAGCTGGCAGCGCGATAGCTATCAGCAGATAGCCACCATTGCCAACATCACCACCGGACTGCCTCACGACGGGCGCGCATTCGAACGATTTACCGAGCATGGCCCACTGGCGTTGTTGCCGATGTCGAAAGGCCGCAGCTCGTTGGTGTGGTGCCATCCCCTTGAACGACGTGATGAAGTGAATGGCTGGAGCCATGAACAGTTCTTGCATGAGCTACAAAAAGCCTTTGGCTGGCGCCTGGGTAAAATGCAGCAAACCGGCGCACGTCACAGTTATCCCCTACAATTACTGACCGCCAGCGGACATATTAGCCATCGGCTGGCGCTGGTGGGCAATGCTGCGCAAACGCTGCATCCGATTGCCGGACAGGGTTTTAATCTTGGTCTGCGCGATGTCATGACGTTGAGTGAAACCGTGGCCCACGCGTGGCGGCAGAATCAGGATATCGGCAGTTATCAGATACTGAGCCGCTATCAACAGCGCCGCCAGCCGGACCAGCGCGCAACCGTCGGCATAACCGATGGCCTGGTGCGCCTGTTTGCCAATCGCTATACGCCACTGGTGGTAGGGCGTAATCTTGGCCTGATGGCCATGGAACGCATCCCTACGCTTCGTGACGCTTTTACTCGCCGAACGCTGGGCTGGACAGAACGCTGAATGCGCTTGCAAAGGCCTTGTCTGACCGCAGAAAAATGACAGGAATAAAATAAATTATGCAATCTTTTGATGTGGTTATCGCCGGCGGCGGCATGGTAGGTCTTGCGCTAGCCTGTAGCCTAAGCGGCAGCGGTCTGCGCATTGCTGTACTCGAAAACCGTCAGCCTGATGATAATCCACTGCCCGAAATCCCCGGCGTACGCGTTTCGGCAATCAACGCCGCCAGTGAGCGCCTGCTACAGCACATTGGTGCCTGGGACAACATTATTGCCCAACGCACCAGTCCGTATCAGGGAATGGAAGTGTGGGATCGCGACAGTTTTGGCAAAATCGCCTTTCGCAGCGACGAATACGGTTTCAGCCATCTGGGGCACATTATCGAAAATGAGGTTATTCACCGAGCGCTGTGGCAGCGCGCGGAGCGGCTCAGTGATATTGAAATCTTTGCACCCGCGCAGCTAAAAAACGTGGCCTGGGGCGAGAATGAAGCCTTTATCAATCTTGAAGACGGCCGCATGATCACCGCCCGTTTAGTGGTGGGTGCCGACGGCGCACATTCATGGCTACGCCAGCATGCCGACATTCCGTTGACCTTCTGGGATTACCGTCACCATGCACTGGTGGCGACGATTCGTACCGAAGACGCGCACCAATCTGTGGCACGACAGGTGTTTCACGGCGAAGGTATTTTGGCCTTTTTACCGCTGGCAGATGCGAATCTTTCCTCCATCGTCTGGTCAGTTTCTCCTGAAGAGGCCGAGCGTTTGCTTGCGTTATCCGAAGAAGAGTTCAACAAGGTTCTGGCCAGCACCTTTGACCTGCGCCTCGGCGTGTGTCAGGTGGTGAGCGAACGCCAAACCTTCCCGCTGACCGGCCGCTATGCGCGAAGCTTCGCCGCACAGCGTCTGGCGTTAATCGGTGATGCAGCGCATACCGTACATCCGTTGGCCGGGCAGGGTGTGAATCTCGGCTTTATGGATGCAGCGGAGTTGTCTTCTGAAATCAAACGATTACAGCGTGAAGGTAAAGACTTTGGGCAACACATGTATTTACGTCGCTATGAGCGCAAACGTAAACACAGCGCGGCGCTGATGCTGGCGAGTATGCAGGGCTTTCGTGAACTGTTCGCCGGCAATAATCCGGCCAAAAAACTGCTGCGTGATATTGGCCTGACGCTGGCGGACTCGTTGCCGGGCGTGAAGCCAAAATTGCTGCGTCAGGCGATGGGACTGAATGATTTACCCGAGTGGTTACAGACCAAAGAACTTCAGCTGAAATAATCTAATTCCATTCCTTTTTTTCCATTACTTTTTCTAATCCGGGGTCGGATTTCGCGAACGGCAAATGACGCGAAATTCGGCCTCGGCGTTATATAACATCGAACAATTTATAGTTTAATTATAGATTTTGCGTCATAAACCCCATTTTTCCAGTCAAAAACTCTGCATCATACGACCCGAAAATTCCTGACAACGTCACAGGAACGTATATTTTAACTTATGGTTAGCAGGGGCATTCGGTGATAACGTTCAACGAAAGGTATCGTTTGCGTCGGCACAGTTCTTGCACCGGTTTTCTTTAAACAAGCTATCTCGATATCCATTGAGCCGCTGATTGAGGATCGGGTTAATCGCTTCGGAAAAGAATGAGGAATAAGATGACAAAGCAGACTCGGTTATATGATGAACACGTCGCCTGTGGTGCGCGCATGGTCGATTTTCACGGCTGGATGATGCCGCTGCACTATGGTTCCCAGATTGATGAACACCACATTGTTCGTCAGGATGCCGGCATGTTTGACGTCTCCCATATGACCATCGTCGATTTGCACGGTGCACGCACTCGCGAATTCCTCCGTTATTTATTAGCCAACGACGTCGCCAAACTGACTCAGCCGGGTAAAGCGCTCTACACCGGCATGCTCAACGCATCCGGCGGGGTCATTGATGACCTGATTGTCTATTTCTTTACTGAAGACTTTTTCCGCCTGGTCGTGAACTCTGCAACCCGTGAAAAGGACCTGGAGTGGATTACCGAACACGCCAAGCCATTTGCCATTGAACTGACCGTTCGTGATGACCTCGCGCTGATTGCCGTACAGGGTCCGCAGGCAAAAGAGCGCGCTAACACACTGTTTACTGACGAACAAAAGCAGGCCGTAAGCGGCATGAAGCCTTTCTTCGGCGTGCAGTCCGGTTCACTGTTTATCGCTACCACCGGGTATACCGGTGAGGCGGGTTATGAAATTGCTCTGCCGCAGGAAGAGGCGGCAGACTTCTGGAAAAAGCTGCTGGCCGCAGGCGTAAAACCTGCTGGTTTGGGCGCACGCGACACGTTGCGTCTGGAAGCGGGCATGAATCTTTATGGTCAGGAAATGGACGAAGGCGTTTCGCCGCTGGCCGCCAATATGGGGTGGACTGTCGCCTGGCAGCCGGAAGATCGTCGTTTCATCGGTCGCGATGCGCTGGAAAAACAGCGAGAAGCGGGCACCGAGCAGCTGGTTGGTTTAATCATGACCGAAAAAGGTGTATTACGTAATGAGCTGCCGGTGCGTTTCACCGATGCGGCCGGTAATGTACTTGAAGGCGTGATCACTAGCGGTTCGTTCTCTCCAACCTTGGGCTATAGCATTGCGCTGGCTCGCGTGCCTGCGGGCATTGGCGAGCAGGCGATTGTGCAAATCCGCAACCGTGAAATGCCGGTTCGCGTGACCAAGCCTGGCTTCGTCCGTAACGGTAAAAGCGTGGTGTAATGCGCAGATAATCTATTGATTATTAACGATTAACGTCTTGATAACTGACTGGTTTTAAAAATTAATTAAAATTTCCGGAGATTATTTATGAGCAATGTTCCAGCAGAATTGAAATATGCCACCTCTCATGAATGGGTTCGTTCAGAAGGTAATGGCATTTACAGCGTAGGTATCACCGAGCATGCGCAAGAATTACTGGGCGACATGGTGTTTGTCGACCTGCCAGAGGTTGGCCGCACCGTTGACGCCGGCGAAGACTGCGCCGTTGCCGAGTCTGTAAAGGCAGCGTCTGATATTTATTCGCCAATCAGCGGCGAAATTGTGAAAGTTAACAGCGAATTGGAGTCATCTCCTGAATTAGTTAACAGCGCACCGTACGGTGAAGGCTTCTTGTTCCATATTAAAGCCTCTGACGAAGCGGAGCTAGGCAACTTGCTTGATGCCGCAGGCTACGAAGCCACTCTGGAAGACTAATTTCTCGTCGTTCTTGACGTTACAGCGGCGTTGGCAGCGTTTGCTCGCCCCAGTCACTTACTGATGTAAGCTTTTGGGGATCTACAAACCTGCCGCCTTGCTGTAACGCCAATGACGGAAATAAATGTTCTTGGTATAGACAAAGATTTAGAAAACTCCCGATACCTCAATGCAAGATTTCAGGAATGCGTAGCACATGACTCAGACTCTCAGCCAACTTGAACACAGCGAAGCCTTTATTGGTCGCCATATCGGTCCTTCATCTTCACAGCAACAGCAAATGCTGGAAACCGTAGGCGCGAGCTCGTTAAACGCCTTGATCCAGCAAATTGTTCCGGCGGACATCCAGTTACCTGGCCCACCGGCTGTGGGTGATGCGGTAACCGAGCATCAGGCGTTGGCTGAGCTGAAAGCGATTGCCAGCCAAAACCAGCGTTACAAATCCTATATCGGAATGGGTTATAGCGCGGTACTGACTCCGCCGGTCATTCTGCGCAACATGCTGGAAAATCCAGGCTGGTACACGGCGTATACGCCGTATCAGCCAGAAGTTTCTCAGGGGCGTCTCGAGGCGTTGCTGAACTTCCAAACCTTGACTCTCGACCTCACCGGTCTGGACCTGGCGTCTGCTTCTTTGCTTGACGAAGCGACCGCCGCCGCTGAAGCGATGGCGCTTGCCAAGCGTGCCAGTAAACTCAAAGACGCCAACCGCTTCTTCGTGGCCGATGACGTGCACCCGCAGACGCTGGACGTCGTGCGTACCCGTGCCGAGACTTTTGGTTTTGATATCATCGTTGATAAAGCTGAAAAAGTACTGGATCTCGACGGCGTGTTCGGTGTGTTGGTGCAGCAGGTTGGCACCACCGGCGAAGTACACGACTACAGCGCGCTGTTCGCTGAACTGAAATCTCGTAAAATCATCACCAGCGTGGCCGCTGACATCATGGCGTTGGTGCTGTTGAGCGCACCGGGCAAGCAGGGCGCCGACGTGGTATTCGGTTCTGCGCAACGCTTTGGCGTACCAATGGGCTACGGCGGTCCACACGCTGCATTCTTTGCCTGCCGCGATGAGTTTAAGCGCTCAATGCCGGGCCGCATCATTGGTGTTTCACGCGATGCCGCCGGTAACACCGCGCTGCGTATGGCGATGCAAACTCGCGAGCAACACATTCGCCGCGAAAAAGCCAACTCCAACATTTGTACCTCTCAGGTGCTTCTGGCCAACATCGCTAGCCTGTACGCCGTTTTCCACGGTCCTGAAGGTTTGAAACGCATTGCCGGGCGCATTCATCGCCTGACCGACATTCTGGCCGCTGGCCTGAAAAAAGGTGGCCTGACTCTGCGCCACAATAGCTGGTTCGACACCCTGACCGTTGAGGTGCAGGATAAAGCCGCCGTATTGGATCGCGCCCTGAGCTTTGGTTTAAACTTCCGTACTGATATTCACGGTGCGGTGGGCATCACGCTCGACGAAGCGACCTCACGCGAAGACGTGCAGGTACTGTTCGCGGTGCTGCTTGGCGACGAAAATGGTTTGGATATCGACCAACTCGACAAGGCTGCCAGCACGGACAGCAACTCAATTCCTGCCGCCGTACTGCGTCAGGATCCGATCCTGACCCATCCGGTGTTCAACAAGTTCCACAGTGAAACCGAGATGATGCGCTATATGCACCGCCTCGAGAAAAAGGATCTGGCGCTGAATCAGGCGATGATCCCGCTGGGCTCTTGCACCATGAAACTTAACGCCGCCGCAGAAATGATCCCTATCACCTGGCCGGAGTTCGCCGAACTGCACCCGTTCTGCCCTGTTGAGCAGGCGGGCGGTTATCAGCAGATGATCGGTCAGCTGTCTCAGTGGCTGGTTCAACTGACGGGGTATGACGCCGTTTGTATGCAGCCTAACTCGGGTGCACAGGGCGAGTACGCGGGCCTGCTGGCGATTCGCCATTATCACGAAAGCCGCAACGAAGGCAGCCGTCATATCTGTCTGATCCCAAGTTCGGCGCACGGTACTAACCCAGCGTCTGCACAGATGGCGAGCATGTCTGTGGTCGTGGTGGCCTGTGATAAACAGGGCAATATCGATTTAAGTGACCTGCGCGAAAAAGCGGCACAGGCGGGTGATGCGCTCTCTTGTATCATGGTGACCTACCCGTCAACCCACGGCGTGTACGAAGAAACCATCCGTGAAGTGTGCCAGATTGTTCATCAGTACGGCGGTCAGGTTTACCTCGACGGTGCTAACATGAATGCGCAGGTCGGTATCACAACCCCGGGTTACATCGGCGCGGACGTGTCGCACCTTAATCTACATAAAACATTCTGTATCCCACACGGCGGTGGCGGTCCGGGCATGGGACCAATCGGCGTAAAAGCCCATTTGGCACCGTTTGTTCCAGGCCACAGCGTGGTACAGATTGACGGCGTATTGACGCAAAACGGCGCAGTTTCTGCGGCACCGTTTGGCAGCGCATCAATCTTGCCAATCAGCTGGATGTACATCCGCATGATGGGGGCAGAAGGTCTGAAGCAGG
This sequence comes from Rouxiella silvae, assembly GCF_002093625.1. Classification (GTDB taxonomy): domain Bacteria; phylum Pseudomonadota; class Gammaproteobacteria; order Enterobacterales; family Enterobacteriaceae; genus Rouxiella; species Rouxiella silvae. The sequence goes on from NZ_MRWD01000032.1 coordinate 18,250, forward strand.
CAAGTCAGGTCGCGATTTTGAATGCAAACTACATTGCTACCCGTTTGAAAGAGGCTTATCCGGTGCTGTATACCGGCCGTGACGGTCGCGTGGCGCATGAATGTATTCTGGATATTCGTCCGCTGAAAGAGACCACCGGCATCAGTGAAATGGACATTGCTAAGCGTCTGATCGACTACGGATTCCATGCGCCAACCATGTCGTTCCCGGTTGCGGGCACGCTGATGGTGGAGCCCACTGAGTCTGAAAGCAAAGTTGAACTGGACCGCTTTATCAATGCGTTGCTGTCTATCCGCGGTGAAATTGCGAACGTGGCCGAAGGCAAATGGACGTTGCAGGACAACCCGCTGGTGAATGCGCCGCACACTCAGGCCGAGTTGGTCAGCGAGTGGAACCACGCCTACAGCCGCGAGCTGGCGGTGTTCCCTGCGGGAAGTGACGACAAATACTGGCCAACGGTGAAACGTCTTGATGACGTTTACGGTGACCGTAATTTGTTCTGCTCATGCGTACCTATCAGCGATTACGAATAATCGCCGCTGGACCAAACCCTGTTGCTTAATCGTGCAGGGTTTACAGCATAAACAAAAAATCCCTGACGTCACTCTCAGGGATTTTTTTATAACCGGCTTATCTCAGGCAACGGCAAGGCACCACGGAAGGGCGAAGCGGGCCAAACAGTCACGGGTCGTTATCCGAGCGCTGTTACTTTACACGCACTTGCTCAAGCGTTTTAAATAGTTGAATTTTATCGGCTTCACTGAGATTTTTTTGATCAAGCTGGGCAATAAACTCTGCCTGATTGTTTGGCGAAATATGTCCGTTAGCCTTTAACTCAACGGCGAGTCGTTGAAGAATTCGGGTCGATAGCCCTGCAATATCGTTACGGATTTGCTCCAGTGGCCGAGGCTTCCAGTCAGTTTCTGGTGCGGCGAGCCAGTCAGCACGGTAACGATATTGAATGGCCTTGGCGGCGCTCATTTGTGCAACGATAAAGGGTTTGATCGACTCGGGATTGAGGCCCAAACTCTCGGCGGTTTTTTGCGTCGCTGTTAATACTTTGTCTTCCTGCGCCAGCACTTCTACCGGCTGATGGTTTTCTGCCTTGCTGCTGGCTACATCCTTCATATAAGAAAGACGTTCGTTGATTAGCCCCGGTAGATTGCCGTTTTCAGAAGCCTGGGCAAAGACGGGCACCGTAGAAAGGGAAATCAGCGCAAGTAACAGGCCGCCGACGCTTTTTTTAGCGGCAGCATTAATAATATGGCTTACGGCTGTCATCGTTAATTAATCCTTTAATTATGGGTATCTTGGGTAGGGCAGGTAAGCATCATACGCAATCAGGGAAAAATGGGCAGCAGTAAACCGCTCGTTTTCACACTCAATGGATGACGTTTGCCAACGGTTTACCCTCGCAGCAGCGCATGACGAAACGACAGAATATGCACCTCGGCGGCATCTGCCGCAGCCTGAGCATCCTGCGCCGCCAACGCGTTGATGATAGCCCGATGTTCCTCGATAACTTCCTGCATGTGTCCCTCTTTCGACAGCGAGCTAGCCCAAAACCGTTGCGCCTGGGCGTGCAGTACGCTGAGGATGTCCATTAGCATCTTGTTGCCAGCAATTTTGGCCAATTGCTGATGAAATTGGTTGTCTAGCAACATCATCCCATCGCGGTCGCGCTGTTGGGTTGCCACTTCAATTTGCTGGTTTATCGCTTCAAGGCTGGCAATGTCCTGCGCTGAAATACGCGAACTGGCGAGACGCATGCACAGCATTTCATTGGCCAATCGAACCTCAATCAACTCCAGTGCGTCATCGACAGACAGCGGCGACACCATCACTCCTTTGCGCGGAATAATTTGCAGCAGCCCTTCGTTAGACAGACGGTGGATTGCCTGATTAATCGGCGTGCGCCCCATTGCCAGGTCATTCATTACCTGAGCAGTATTCAAATATTCACCCGGTTTGTAGCTTAGGGTGACCAGCGCCTGCTTAAAACGACGATACGCCTGCTCGTTTAACGATAATCCTGACTCTTCATTCACCGCTCTTTCCTGCGTTTCTGTGACATCAGTCTTCACATCCAGCTCCTGCTGAAAAGATTTTTAGACATTCTACACAAAAACATGGCACGGAAATCGCTTATTTAATAAATGAAGTTATAGTGAAATTTCACTGTGTTTTTAAAAAGAATGCAATAAAGAGGATTTACCCGATGAAACTTACCTTTAGTCTGCCTGCCATTTTAGCCACTGAAAAGCCTGCCAGCCCAAGCGCAGCAAGCCTTGAGGTCGAGATAGACAGGCTGGTTATTGCAGGATGGGCCGGGCGCGATCCTGAAGCCATCATGCACCATATTAGTGAGCTGGAAGTCCTGGGTGTGCCCCGCCCAAGTGCAGTGCCGCTGTTCTATCGCGTTGCGGCTAACCAACTGACACAAAATAAATCGGTAGAAGTCATTGGAACCGCCAGCTCTGGCGAGGCAGAAGTCTTTATTTTCACCCATCAAGGTGAGCTGTACGTTTCACTGGCTTCGGACCACACCGATCGCGAGTTGGAATCCCACAGTGTGGCGCTCTCCAAACAGCTGTGTGTGAAACCGGTGGCCACGGTGGCCTGGCGCATGAGTGAAGTGGCCGAGCATTGGGACCAGCTTGTTCTGCGCGCCTGGATAAAAGAGGAGGGCGAGTTCCGTTTATATCAGGAAGGCCCGCTGTCTAGCCTGCGTAAACCCGATGACCTGCTGAACCGCTATTTGAACAATGGCGAAGTTCCGGCCGACGGTCTGGGCATGACCTGTGGCACCGTTTCGGCGATAGGTGGCATTCGTCCTGCAACAGAGTTCCGTATGGAATTGGTGGATGAACAGTTAGGCCGCACGATTAGCCATACCTATCAAAGTATTGAATTACCCGTCGTCGCCTAATCGCGCCGCTAATCATGACGTATGTTGAACTGGGAGCATCGCAATGACTTCTCACCTCTCTTTAAGCCTGCATCAGGCGATTGAACAACTGGCTCTCGGCAACGTAACCGCAGAGCAATTGACCGAGCAGGCGCTGGCCAATATCAACGCCGTTGAGGGTGAAGGCGCGCTGGCGTTTACCCACGTTTATGCCCCGTGGGCGCGTAAACAGGCGGCGGCTTCCGCGCAGCGCCGGGCTTCAGGGGCTGCACTTTCACCTATCGACGGCGTGCCGATTTCGATTAAAGACCTGTTTGACGTAAAAGGTGAAGCGACCACCGGCGGCTCACGTGTGTTGGCCGATATGCCTGTCGCCCCCTCGCATGCCGCCATCGTCGACTTACTGCTCAAAGCCGGTGCCGTAATAGTGGGAAAAACGAATATGACCGAATTTGCCTACTCGGGTCTCGGCATTAATCCGCACTACGGTACGCCTGCGAACCCGTGGGATCGCGACTCGCGCCGCATTCCGGGTGGCTCATCCTCCGGTGCCGCCGTTTCAGTCAGCGATGCCATGTGTTTTGGCGCAGTCGGCAGTGACACCGGTGGATCGGTGCGCATTCCGGCAGCGTTTTGTGGCCTTACCGGATTTAAACCCACGGCGCGCAGAATTTCGATGGACGGCGTGTTGCCACTCTCCGGCTCTTTAGACTCAGTGGGAACTATTGCCCAAGACGTGGCGAGCTGCGTTGCGCTGGACGCTGCAATCGCGCATCGGCCTCTATCGCTGACGGTAAAAAAGCTCGCCGACGCGCATTTTGCGATTCCCCAGACTGTCGTGCTCGACGGCCTAGACGCACAGGTGACCACTGCTTTCGCGCATGCGGTACAGGCGCTTAAGCAGGCCGGTGCAAAGGTTTCTGAAATTCCTCTAACAGAAATCGCCGAGCTGGCCACCATTAACGCCACCGGTGGCTTTACCGCACTGGAGTCATGGGCCTGGCACAAACCGCTTATCGAACAACGTGCCAACGACTATGACCCGCGCGTGGTGTCACGCATCCGCCGCGGTGAGCCGCTGGGTGAAAGCGATCGCCAGCGTTTAGTCGAGCAGCGTGCCGACTGGCAGCAGCGCGTCAGTAGCAAGGTCCAACAGTATGACGCCTTGTTAATGCCGACTGTGCCTTTTATTGCTCCCACGATTGTCGAGCTGGAAGCCGACGAAGAGGCCTATTTCCGTGTTAATGGCGCGGCGCTGCGCAATCCGTCGGTGATTAACTTCCTGGACGGCTGTGCGGTGTCGCTACCTTGTCATGCACAAGGTGATGCACCGGTGGGTTTGATGGTGGCTGCACTGCCGATGCAGGACGAGGCGCTAATGAGCTGGACGTTGGAAATAGAACGCTGCCTTAAAGTTTAAAAATAACAAATATATAAGTATCAAAAGCAATGACTTAACACACATTCACTCCCACTCTGGAAAACGACAGGATTAATGATGAACTCTTCAAATCAGGGCATGCTTTTTGTCGCCACCGACGTCGCCGCGCAGGACGAGGCGGACTTTAACCAATGGTACGATCGCGAACACGTCGAAGAGCGCGTACGTATTGAAGGATTTCTTTCCGGTACGCGCTATCAGTCTTTGCAGGGCGGACGCCAATACCTTGGCCTGTATAAAACCGAATCGCTGGAAAGTTTCACCTCCGCTGCGTATCACGCCGCCTTCACGCGACAAACGGAATGGTCGGTGGCTAATCTGCAAAAAATGCAGTCACCGATGCGTCGCGTTTGTGCCATCAGCGCGCAGGTAGGTTTGGGCAGCGGCAGTCATCTGGCCATTGTGACTCTGCCCGTTGGCTCGTTGGAAAACCAAATCGCCGAGCTGGGGAATACGCTTTTTGCTCATGCTGGTTTCATTCATTCAAGCCTGTTGACGCCGGATACTGCGCTCAGTACGCCGTTGCCGAAAGAGTCTCCTGAAAACCGGCAGTTGCTCCCTATGATGTTGATTGAAAGCAGCAGCGCCGAAGCCTCACAGCGTCTGGCCGCCCACGCCTGCCACGCGTTAAACCTTCCATTGGCTGACGTGCTGCACTATAGCCTCGGCTGGCAACTTACCGCACAGGAGTTGAAATTATGAGTCTTTCTTCTACCGATAATTCCAAGGTTTTGCCCCCAAATACCGCCAAGGATGAATACACGCCACCAAAGACAGGGCGTCTTGCGGCGGCCAGTTCAATAGGCACTGCGCTGGAATGGTATGACTTTACTGTTTACAACATCATGGCGGCGCTGATTTTTAACCACGTGTTTTTCCCCTCGTTTGATCCACTGGTCGGCACTATTCTGGCGTTTTCGACCTACGCGGTAGGCTATGTTTCAAGGCCAATCGGCGGCATGGTGTTTGGTCATTTAGGCGATGTGCTGGGTAGAAAGTTCGTGCTGGTGACAACGCTGGTGATCATGGGCGTCACTACGGCGTTAATGGGTCTGCTGCCCGGCTACGCAACCTGGGGCATTTGGAGCCCGTTATTGCTGGTCAGTCTGCGCTTTATTCAGGGTATCGCCTTGGGTGGAGAATGGGCCGGTGCCGTGCTGCTGTCTATGGAACACGGCAAGCCAGAACAGCGTGGCCGCAACGCTTCGTTTGCACAGGTAGGCCCTTCCTGCGGCACACTGATTGGTACCGGACTGATCACACTGGTTACGGTATTTTTGTCGGCCGATGACTTCCTGTTGTGGGGTTGGCGCATTCCGTTTGTATTAAGCCTAGTACTGGTTGTTTTTGGGCTGTGGCTGCGCCGTGGCGTAGGCGAGACGCCTGCTTTTCTTAAATTGGAGCAGACGAAAAACACCACCCACACGCCAATTAAAGAAGTGTTCACCCAGCATTTTCGCCCGCTATTGGTGGCCGGTGGTGCACGTATTGGTTCAGACGTGCTTTATGCGCTGGTGGTGGTCTTTACGCTGACCTACGTCACGACTGTTCTGCACCTGCCGCGACCGCTGGCGCTGACGGCGACTATGCTCGGTGCGCTGGGTAACGCGATTACTGTGCCGATGTTTGGTGCGCTCTCGGATAAGTGGGGACGCCGTCCGGTTTATATTATGGGGGCCGCATTGGCGATCGTCTGGTCATTCGCCTTCTTTATGTTGCTCGACAGCGCGCATCCGGTGCTTATCTGCCTGGCGGTGATCGGCGGCTTACAGGTTCACGCCATTATGTACGGGCCGCAGGCGGCGTTTGTCACCGAGCAGTTCCCAACCCGCGTGCGCTATGCCGGTTCGTCGCTGGCTTACACGCTGTCAGGGATTGTTGGCGGAGGCTTTGCACCGCTGATTATTACCACGCTGTTTAAAGAGTACAACACGACACTGGCGGTCTCATGCTACGTTACGTTGACGTTGCTGATCACTCTGTTGGCCGTGTTTGCCGCCAAGGAGACGGCCAAAAAACCGCTATAAAAGTCCGACCTCGTTATATTCCCGTCACTCCTTGTGTAAGCGACCGTTTAGCGGTCGCTTTTTATTTATTCAAATAAAACCCCTTCAGGATGACCGAATTCGGGCAACACCACACAAACGGTCACGCTCGGTCACTGATTGGACCGAGGAATTGTGACCGTTTGCTGAAACACTCGTGACAACTTGCAACCTTGAAAGCGATTTAATGCAGGCCCCGCCACAGATCTTGAATTTACCATTTCACCTTATCTCATTTTTTTTTGACAAATATCACACGGCGAGCGCGGCGATAAGACCGCGTGGCCCGCTATGAAGCAACGCGCATTCAGAAAGCTTGCGGTTGCGTATCTTATTCACTATCGGGAAGGGGAAAAAAATGCTGCCTGTTGAACGTCATCGCTTTATTACCGAAATCCTTAGCCAACGTGGTCGGGTGCTGGTTCAAGAAGTTGCCACACTGTGCCAGATATCGCTTGAAACGGCTCGCCGTGACCTCGCGCTGTTGGAGAAACGCGGCGCGTTGTTGCGCAGCCACGGAGGCGCGGTATTTGTCGAGCAGCACGAAAGCGAAAAGCTCTATGTGCCGGCGCAGATTGAGCAGGGTGAATCATTTCGCGAACGCAGTAACCAGGCGCCGGACCAGAAAACCCGCATTGCTAAACGGGCACTGGCGCTGATTAATCCCGGCGACTGTTTACTGCTCGATAGCAGCTCGACCAGCTGGTTTTTAGCGCGGCAATTGCCCGACATCCAGCTGGTCGTGTTGACTAACTCGCTGCATATCATTCAGACCCTGGCTGCTAAGGCTAACGTTAAAACTATCGGGCTGGGCGGTGAATATTCGGCGAAATATGAAGACTTCATCGGTGTACTGGCCGAGAAAATCTTGAAAGAGTTCGTGATTAACAAGCTGTTTTTCTCCTGTCACGGCATCAGCCATGAAGGTGGGATCCGCGAGAGCAACGAGCACCATGCCCGGCTGAAACAGCAAATGCTGCTGTCGTCGGAACACAAAATTCTGCTGGCCGATTCCAGCAAGTTTGGTCGCCGATCCTTTGCCCGCATTTGCCACTATCGAGAGATAGACACGCTGATCACCGATTCGCTGGAGGACGATGAATTCCGTCAGGAATTGGCCTGGAGCAACGTCAATGTGATTGAGGTTGCCCCGGTTAGAAACAAGCAAGTTAGCGTCAAGACACACCGGGGAGATTCATCTCCTGTTTAAACAAAAAACATCTTACCTATAAGTCACAACAACAATAACAGCCGTGGTGAGCCACTGACTGCGGTAAAAAACTGACAATTTGTGGAGTAAAAAACATGAAGAAAACTGTACTTGCCTGCCTGTTTGCAGCCGCTTTCCTTTCTATTTCGGCGCACGCCGCCGACAAAATTCGCATGGGGGTCGTGGTTAAAGTGGGCGGTAATCCGTGGTTCAACGCTATGGAAGTCGGCATTAAACAGGAAGCGGCGAAAGAGGGCATTGATGCCTGGCAGGTCGGCCCAACCGGCGCTGACCCGGCGCTGCAAGTGCGCGCGATTGAAGACTTGATCGCTCAGAAAGTCGACATCATTGGCGTGGTGCCAAACGACGCCAAGGTGCTTGAGCCGGTGCTTAAACGCGCGCGTGACGCCGGTATCAAAGTCATCACCCATGAATCACCGGATCAGAAATACGCCAACTGGGATTTTGAGATGGTCGATGCGCAACAGCACGGCATTAATCACATGATTGCGCTGGCGAAATGTATGAAAGAAACCGGCAGTTACGCCATCTACGTCGGCAGCCTGACGGTACCGGTGCACAAAACTTGGGCCGATGCCGCCGTGAAATATCAGAAGGAACATTACCCGAATATGCATCAGGTGGGTGACCGCTTTGGTGTCGCAGAATCTCTGGATGACACCATCCGCACCACTAACGATCTGATGTCCAAATATCCCGATCTGAAAGGCATTCTGGCGATTGGTTCACAAGGCCCTATTGGCGCGGGCCGTGCGGTGCTTAACCGCGGTAAAGCCGGTGATATCTGCGTATTTGGGCCATTCAGTCCGGGTCAGGGGTCTTCGCTAGTTAAAAGCGGTGCCATTACCGGCGGCTACATTTGGAACCCAATGGTCGCGGGTGAAATCTTTGTTCGTATCGCCGGCATGATCTCTAAAGGCGAGAAAATCACTGACGGCATGGACATTGAAGGTATGGGCAAGGTGAAGGTCGATGAAACGACTCACACCATTGTGGGTAATCGTACCGAAAGTCTCGACAAAGAAAATCTGCCGAAACTGGTCAAAATGGGGCTGTAATTATGGCGATCTCCGAGATTTTCCAACATGACACCTCAGGCGCTGAAGACGTTCGTCCGTTAATCGACGTCGAAAATCTTTCAGTCACCTTCGGCGGACAGCGTGCGTTAAATAATATTTCTCTGCGGCTGATGCCGGGCGAAGTGCACTGTCTGGCCGGGACTAACGGCTGCGGAAAAAGCACGCTCATCAAGGTTATCTCGGGGGTCTACCAGCCCGATAATGGCTGCAAAATTTCACTCGGCGACAAGACCTTTAGTCGACTGACGCCGGATCAGGCACGCAGCTTTGGCGTTCAGGTGATTTATCAGGACCTGTCGCTGTTCCCGAACCTGACCGTCGCCGAAAATATTGCTTTTGAACACAACCTGCACGGACTGCTCGGCTGGTATCGTCCGGGCCGTCTGCGCCAAACCGCAAAGCGCATTCTCGACGAGCTGAACTTCACGCTGGACCTGGACAGCAAAGTGGCCGCGCTGCCGATTGCTCAACGCCAGCAGGTCGCCATTTGCCGTGCGCTGGTGGCCGATGCACGTTTGGTGATTATGGATGAGCCAACCGCCTCGCTGACTCGCACCGAAGTGAATCAACTGCTGCGCACCGTGCATTACCTGAAAGCGAAAGGGATTAGCGTGGTGTTCGTTAGTCATCGTCTTGATGAAGTGCTTGAAATTTCGGACAGCGTAACGGTTATCCGCGACGGGCAAAAAGTGGGCACCTTCCCGGCGTCTGAGGTCAGCAGTGAACGACTGACCGAGCTGATGACCGGTCTGAAACTCAACTACGCGCTGAAGGCTGCTAACCAGCATGACGAACGCATCATGCTCGAGCTCGATAATCTCAGCCGTGCTGATCAGTATCACAACGTCAATCTTAAACTGTATCAGGGTGAAGTGCTCGGCCTGTGCGGGCTTCTTGGGTCAGGGCGCACCGAGCTGGCGCTGAGTCTGTTTGGCATGACCAAGCCTGACAGCGGAAAAATCTATCTTGACAGCAAACCGGTACGTTTTCGCGGTCATGAGGATGCGATTAAATCCGGTATTGGTTACGTCTCGGAAGATCGGCTGACGTTAGGGCTGGTGCAGCAGCAGTCGGTGGGGGACAACACCGTGTTGGCCATTATGGATCAACTACGCAGTCGTTTTCATCTGATCGACGAATACCGCAAAAACAAAATCGTCTATCAGTGGATCGAAAAACTCGGCGTCAAAGTGGCCGATCCGGATCAGGCGATCTCCACGCTTTCCGGCGGTAATCAGCAAAAGATCGTGCTCGCCAAATGGGTACTGACGCAGCCGAAGATCCTGATCCTCGACTCGCCAACCGTGGGTGTCGACGTGGGGGCCAAAGCCAGCATTTACCAGTTGATCCATCAGTTGGCGGCGGAAGGGATCTCTATCTTGCTGATATCTGACGAAGTGCCAGAAGTGTATTTCAACTGCGATCGTGTGCTGCATTTTAGTGAAGGTACGGTGATGGGCGAATATTTCCCTCGCGGAATAACTCAGCAGCAGCTTGCGGAGGCGGTGAATGCTTAATTTAAAACGATTTAAACCGTCCAGTAACGAAGGTTATCTGGCCTGGGTATTGCTGGCGTTGGTGGTGATTTTTTCCGTGCTCAGCAACCAATTTTTAACGCTGCGCAATCTGTTGGACCTCAGCGAAAGCTACGCGGTCAGTGGTATTTTCGCTCTCGGCCTGTTCGTGGTGTTGGTCACCGGCGGCATCGATATCTCCTTCGCCGCTGTCGCTTCGGTAGTGCAGTACATCATCGCGACGCTCGCCATCAGCTACGGCATGAGCAATCCGCTCGGGAGCATTGTGCTGGCGGTGGCGATTGGCACTGCGCTGGGCATGGTGAATGCGGTGCTGATTTACTGCCTGCGCATCGTTTCTATCATTGTGACCATCAGCATGCAGTCGCTGCTGTTTGGCATGCTGATGTGGCTCACCAAAGGTACCAGCCTTTATGACCTGCCTGACTGGCTGGTGACGCCGCTCAAAGTGTTGCCGTTTAGCGTGGGGGCAGAACATTACCAGATTGGCCTACCGATAGTGGTGATGCTGCTGGTGGCCGCACTGACCTGGGTATTGCTCAACAAAACGCACCTCGGACGCCAGCTGTTTGCGGTGGGCGGTGATCAGGAATCGGCACGCCGTATCGGTATTCGCGTTGGCCTGCTCCATCTGTTTGCCTATGGGTATTTAGGGGCGATGGCGGCGGTAGGCGGGTTGGTGCAGGTCTACCGCGTCGGGGAAGTGGTGCCCAATGCGCTGGTTGGCGGCGAGCTAGACGTGCTGGCGGCAGCGGTGCTGGGTGGCGCAAGCCTTAACGGCGGTAAAGGAAGTGTCGTTGGCACGCTGATGGGCGTGTTCCTGATCGGCATTCTAAAAAACGGCCTGAATCTTATTGGTGTCTCCAATTACTTTATGAACGTGGTGATCGGCGGGGTCATTGTGGTGGCTATTACGATTACGCATTACAAAAAACGCAAAGAAACCGACGTTGGCTTTGCCTGATGTCCGTTTTTTCTGATCCCCGTCTTTGCTGATATTTAAGGAATGCCGCCATGTTTGCTAAATCCAAGAGTCTGTTAATGAGAGAAAAAACTGACAGTAAAACGCCTCAGCTTCCGCGTTTCAAAGTTGATGCGACCAATAAAGGGCTGATGTTGTTGCTGGTTCTGGTGGTGGTGGGTTTCAGTATCGCCATGCCGGGCCGCTTTTTTAGTGACGCGACCTTCATGAGCGTGGCCTTCCAACTGCCTGAACTGGGCCTACTGACGCTGGCGATGTTTATTCCTATCCTCAGTGGCGGTTTAAACCTGTGCATTATCGCCACCGCGAACCTCACCAGCCTGCTGATGGCCTGGGTGTTTATGACTTATCTGCCGCCGGATGCCAGCATGCTGATGCAGGCCGTTTGGCTGACGATTGCCTTGGTCGGCGCGATGGTCTTGGCACTGGTGATTGGCATGCTGACTGGCGCACTGGTGGCCTATATCGGCGCGCATCCGATTCTGGTGACGTTGGCCACCATGACGATGGTTAACGGGATTGGTATCTATCTTTCACGCGGTGCGGCGCTGAGCGGAATGCCGGACATCGTGCGCTTTATCGGCGCAGAAACCGTGTTTGGCGTGCCGGTACCGTTGATTATTTTCCTGGCCACTGCGGTAGTTATCTCGGTATTCCTTGAGCGCACTCGTTTGGGGAAATACATCTACATGAGCGGCAGCAACATTAATGCCACCCATTTCAGCGGCGTGAACACCCACCGCGTGTTAATCGCCATCTACGTGCTCTCGAGCATGCTGTGCGTGATTGCCGGTCTGGTGATGATGGCGCGGTTTAACTCGGCACGCATGGGCTACGGCGACTCTTATTTACTGCTGACCGTGCTGGCGATCATTCTCGGCGGAACCGACCCGTTTGGCGGCTTCGGCAAGGTCAGCGGCGTGGTGCTGTCGCTGATTGTTCTACAGGTGATTGCCACCGGACTCAATCTGCTCAATGTCAGCCCGCACTTTAGCCTGGCGATGTGGGGCGTGGTGCTGATTGTGGTGCTGGCGGTGAAATTCTTCCGCACCCGCTATCTCCAGCAGCGAGCCAGCCGGCGCAGTGCCGCCAAGGCGCGTGCTGCTCAGCTCTGAGCATGATTAAAAACGCATCAATACCGACACTTATCTTGAACCTCGGCCTCTGGGGCCCTTAGGAAAACGCTATGGAATACAAAATTTCGCCTTCATTAATGTGTATGAGCCTGTTTGATATCAAAGAGCAGCTTTCCGTGCTCAATCGCCGTGCTGACATGCTGCATATCGATATTATGGACGGACATTATGTGAAAAATATCACCCTGTCGCCGTTCTTTATTGAGCAGATCCGCCCACACACTCAGTTGCTACTCGACGTTCATATGATGGTTGAAAATCCTACTGATTTTATCGAGGCGATCGCTAAAGCCGGTGCCGACTATATCTGTCCTCATGCCGAAACCATCAACCGAGATGCCTTCCGCGTGATCAATCAGATCCGCTCATTTGGCAAGAAAGTGGGCATTGTGCTTAACCCGGCCACGCCGGTTGAGTTCATTCAGCACTATATTCACTTGCTGGATAAAATCACCATCATGACAGTGGATCCGGGCTATGCCGGTCAGCCATTTATTCCCGAAATGCTCAACAAAGTCAGCCAGCTGCGCGATTTGAAACAACAGCACGGCTATAAGTATTTGATCGAGATTGATGGATCCTGCAACGAGCGCACTTATCAGGATCTGATGGGCGCGGGGGCAGAAGTGTTAATTGTGGGCACCTCCGGTCTATTCAATCTAGATAAAGATCTGGATAAGGCGTGGGACAAAATGCTCGATCAGATGCGTCAGGCACGTCAGGCAGCCTAAGGGCAGGAGAGCCGTATGCACTGTTTTCTCGGCGTAGATATTGGCGGCACCAACACCCGTTTGATGCTGATGGACGGCAATCAAAAGTTTCACGGATACAAAAAAGTGGCGACCCAGTCATGGGCTGGCCTAAGTGACCCGCTCGACGGGCTACAGCAGCTTATTAGCCATTATTTACAGCAGACGGACCGTGCCGGACAGGTAGTCAGAGTGATGCTGGGTCTGCCAGGAATTCTCTCGCGTGACCGCCAAACCGTGCTGTCCCTGCCGTTTATTCCGGCGCTGGACGACCAGCCGGTGGCGCGATTGCTATCGGCGAAACTGGGTCTGCCGGTGGTGATGGACAAAGATGTTAACCACCTTATGTGGTGGGACTTAAGCCGTCTTGGGACCTTGCCTGACGTGGCGGTTGGCGTATATTTAGGCACCGGTCTGGGCAACAGTTTGTGGCTCAATCAGGACTTTTATCACGGCGCACACGGCGCGGCCGGTGAGTTGGGGCATATTCCTCTGGACGGTAATCCGGCGCTGTGCCCGTGCGGAAAAGTAGGCTGCGTTGAAACGCTGACCTCAGGCAACTGGCTAGCAGGGTGGAAACGCCAACACGCCGCAGATACCGCCTTCGCCGACTTGTTTACTGTGTACGGAAAACATCCGGAATTATTGGCGTTTGTTGACCGATTAGGGCGCACGATTGCCACAGAAATGAACATTCTCGACCCACAATATTTGGTGCTGGGCGGCGGCGTTTTGGCCATGAGCGGATTCCCAAGTGAGCGGCTTGAGCAGCAAATCCGCAGCCATCTGCGTGGCCCAGAGCCGGCAAACGGCCTGCGAATTGTGCAAAGCGGTGTGACGGATGAAACCGGCTGCCGTGGTGCCTGTCTGGCCGCACAGCGAGACTTTGAACGTTGTGAACCACAGAGTTCCGGCATGGAAATGCCAGTAAGGAGAAAGGCATGAAAAAAGGCAAAGTCTGCGTATTAGGGTCCTTCAACCTGGACATCGTGGCGGGAATGTCACGCTTTCCGCAGCCCGGCGAATCGCTGATTGCACACAACAGCATGATGGGTGCGGGAGGCAAAGGTGCCAACCAGGCGGTTGCGGCGCTGCGTGCGGGTGCACGGGTGCATTACATCGGTAAAGTCGGGCGCGATGATTTTGGCACTTTTGCCCGTCGCCATCTCGACAGTGCCGGGTTTGACGCAGTTACGCTGTTTTCTACTGCCGATTTCCCCACCGGCAACGCGCTTATTTACGTCGCCGGTGTCGATGCAGAAAATATGATTGCCGTCGATCCTGGTGCCAATTTGACCTTCACGCAGGATGAAATTGAGTCATGCCGACCCGCTATCGCCGCCGCTGACATTCTGCTCACTCAGTTGGAAAACAATCTTCCAGCGATTGAGAAAGTTATTGATATTGCGACCGAAGCTGGCACTTACATCATTTTGAACCCGGCCCCTTTCCAGCCGGTTTCCGATGCGCTGTTGGCAAAAGTTGACTTACTGACGCCCAATGCCACCGAATGCACTCTGCTGACCGGTATCACAGTGAAAAATGTTTCTTCTGCCCAGCAGGCGGCGGAGGTGCTGCACGGTAAAGGGATTAATGCGCTGATTATCACGCTTGGTACTCAGGGTGCGCTGCTGTCCGTGGCTGGGCAGACCCAGCTGGTTGCTGCCTTCGCCGCTGTGCCTAAAGACACCACCGGCGCGGGCGATGCCTTCAACGGCGCATTGGCTGCCCAGCTTGCCAGCGGCGTCGCGTTGGTCGATGCGGCGAGCTTTGCCTCCGCCTATGCGTCAGTTTGCGTAGAAAGAGCCGGTGCGGCTTCTTCAATGCCAACCTATGAGGAAGCGCTGGCACGGCAGTCAACCGCAATCAAGCAGATTGTTCAGTAACATTTGAGTAATAAACAATCACATAACTGACATTTTACTGAAATACAGAAAGACTAGGGTAAGCATCCTATTAAGACCCGCTGGAAAAATAGCGATGCGACACAAGATTTTCCCTTACCTGATTTTACTGCCGACTCTGGTCTTTCTGTTTGCCTTTACCTATTTCCCGCTGCTGCGTTCGGCGATGGACAGCCTGTTCGACAGCCGTATGGCAAGCACCAACCCGCCTTTTGTCGGCCTGCAAAACTATCAGCGCCTGTTTGAAGACGCCGTCTTTTGGCGCGCTCTGCTCAATAATCTCGCCTACATTCTGATGACAGTGATCCCTGGTATTGTGCTGGCACTGCTATTGGCGGTGGCCTTGTGGGAAAATACCTCGCTCAATCGCTGGCTGCGCACTGCCTTTTTCTTCCCAATGATCATTCCACTGGTTAGTGCCGCAACGCTGTGGCTGTTTATTTTTATGCCTGGAATGGGCCTGCTCGACTACTATCTTGCCAAATTTTTTGGTCCGATGAACAACAACTATCTCGGCATGAGCAACAGCGCGCTGATTGCACTGAGCGTGATTGGCGTATGGAAATTTGCCGGTTACTACATGCTGTTTTTCTTGGCCGGATTGCAGTCTATTCCAGCATCGGCCCGCGAAGCCGCGCTGATGGAAGGCGCGTCGCGCACGCAGGTATTTTTTTACATCACACTGCCGCTGCTGCGACCGACGATAAGCTTTGTGGTGACCATTGCGCTTATCTACTCCATTACCCAAATTGACCACGTGGCGGTGATGACACAGGGTGGCCCGAATAACGCGACCACGGTGCTGCTTTACTACATTCAAAGCCTCGCTAACGATACGCACGACCTAGGCAAGGCCTCCGCCGCCACTTTTATCACTCTGTTGCTGCTGTTTGCCTTCTCGGTTCTTAATCTGCGCGTTTTGGAAAGAGGAGCCCACCATGAGCGTTGAAACTACCCCTCAGCCGTTGCTGAAAAAATCCGTCGGCAGTCAGACCGGTGCGCGCCGAGGTTCACTGCTGCTGCGTCGCACTTCGCGTATGACATTGCCAATTTTGCTGTGCTGTGCGGCGCTGCTGTGGTTGACGCCTTTTATCTGGATGCTCTCATCGGCCTTTAGCGAAAGCAGCTTCTCGCCCAACATGGCCTCTATGCTGCCGCGTTTTCCTCTGACCTTCGACAACTTTAAACAGGCCTGGGAAAGCGCCGACTGGCTGCGGCTGTATGCCAATACGCTGTTCTTCTCCTTCGGCACTTTTTTGGTTCAGCTGGTCACTATCACCACCGCAGGCTACGTGTTTGCCTATCACGAGTTTCGCGGCAAGCAGGCGCTGTTTTACCTGTTGCTTATCCAACTGATGATCATGCCGGTCATCATGATGGTGCCCAATATGATGATCCTCAAACAAATAGGCCTGCTCAATACGCTGACCGGCACCATGATGCCGTATTTCGCGTCGGCTTTTGGCGTGTTTCTGATGCGTCAGGCGTTTCTTGCTATCCCGCGTGAAATTGAAGAAGCGGCGTTAATGGAAGGCTGTCGTTGGTGGCAGGTGGTGTTCCGCGTACTTATTCCGATGTCGTGGCCCGCTATTTTAGCGTTCGCCACCGTCAGTATCACCTATCACTGGAACGAATATTTATGGCCGCTGATGGTGCTTAACGATCCCGACAAACAGGTACTGACCGTAGGTCTGGTGTCGTTTGCCATGGGCGCCGAGTCGGGTGGGCAGTGGGGATTAATTACCGCAGGCACGTTGATGGTGTGCTTCCCGCTGATGCTGGCGTTTGTTCTTTTTCAGAAACAGTTCCTTAAAAGCTTCGGTTTTTCAGGCATTAAATAAGGAGTTTCCATGTTTTTAGCTCAAATTTCCGACATGCATTTTCGCAGCCACGGCCGCAAACTGTATGACTTTATCGACGTCAATGCCTGCAATGCTGAAGTGGTCAGCCAGCTCAATGCGCTGGAAGAACGCCCAGATGCGGTTGTTATCACCGGTGACATCGTCAACTGCGGTCTAGCCAGCGAATACCACGTTGCTCGCCATACGCTAGGAAATCTGCGTTACCCGCTGTACATCATTCCGGGCAATCACGATGACAAAGCGCAGTTTTTAGAAGCAATGGGGCCACTGTGCCCGCAGTTGGGGACGGATCCGCAAAACATGCACTATGCGGTCGATGATTTCGACATGCGCCTGCTGTTTATTGACTCCAGCCTGGCGGGTGAATCAAAAGGGTGGTTAACGCCACAAACGCTGTCTTGGCTTGAGGCGCAGCTGGAGCAGGGCGGCGATAAACCGACGGCGGTGTTTATGCATCATCCGCCGATGAAGCTTGGCTCGGCGCAGATGGACAGCATTGCCTGTGAAAACGGCGACCAGCTGCTGGCGCTGATCGAGCGTTTCCCGTCGCTGTGTCGCGTTTTCTGTGGTCACACCCACCGGCTGATTTTCACCCAGTATCGTCAGGCGATCATCACTACCATTCCGGGCACGGTGCATCAGGTGCCTTACTATCATGAGAATCCGGCACCGTTTTATAACCTTGAACCTGCCGCCTGTTTGATGCACCGCCTGGTGGATAAAACGGGTCTAGTCAGCTATTTGCACCCGCTGTCGCAGTATCCGGGACCTTATCTTTACGATGCCAATATCAGTTGCCCGGTGGATGAAAAATAATGTCGAGCATTCGTCTGGAGAACGTCAGTAAACAGTTTGAAGGCAGTATGGCGGTCAATAACCTGTCGCTGGAAATCGCCGACGGCGAATTTCTGGTGCTGGTGGGGCCTTCAGGGTGTGGGAAAAGTACGCTGCTGCGCCTGCTGGCCGGTCTTGAACAGGTCAGCGAGGGGCGTATTTTACAGGCCGGAAGCGATATCACCGACCTTGAGCCGCGCGAGCGTAATTTTTCGATGATCTTCCAGAACTATGCGCTTTTCCCCCACATGACTGTTGAGCAGAACATTACTTTTGGCATGCGCATGCGCAACGAACCCAAGTCGCAGCATCGGGCGAGAGTCGATAGAGTGGCAGACCTGCTGCAGTTAGGTGAGCTGCTGGGCCGAAAGCCGGGCAAGCTTTCCGGCGGCCAGCGCCAGCGCGTGGCGATGGCGCGGGCTATTGTGCGTGACCCTAAACTTTTTTTGATGGATGAACCGCTGTCGAATCTGGATGCACGACTGAGAACCGAAGTGCGCGACGGTATCATGACACTGCACCAACAGCTGAAAACCAGCACCGTTTACGTGACCCACGACCAGATGGAAGCAATGACGATGGCCGACCGCATTGCGGTGCTTAACGGCGGTCATTTACAGCAAATCGGCGCGCCGCAAACGCTGTATGCCCATCCAGCCAATCTGTTCGTTGCCGGATTTATCGGCACACCGGCGATGAACATTTTCAAACTGCCTTGCCGCGATGGCGTGGTGATGGTCGATAACCAGGCCGTTCACCTGCCCGATACCGCCCACGCACGCCAGTTGACCGAGGTTTATCTTGGCATCAGACCCGAGCATATCGAAGACGATGCCCGCTTTACCCCACTCAATGGCGACGATAGCAGACGAATTATGCTTAACGCGTCACTGACTTACTGCGAACTGCTGGGAGCGGACTATCTCAATCATGCCCAAACCTCGCTCGGCGCACTGCGTTACCTGAGAGAAAACCGTGGCAATGCACCACAGGCTAATCAACAGGTTACGTTGAGTTTTTCTTTGCAGGACATTCACCTTTTTTCAGGCCAAAACCAGCTAAATTTACACCGGGAGATGCAGCATGCGTAATATTAAGGCGCTCACCTTGGCGGTCACGATGATGACCGCCGGCGGCGTATCAGCCAAGCAGAGTATTGATTTTATGTTCCCCGCGCCGGTCGATGGCAAACTGACAATGGAAATGACGCGGGTCATTAAAGAGTTCAACCAGTCGCAGAATGACGTGGAAGTGCGCGGCATTTTCACGGGCAACTACGACACCACGAAGGTGAAGGCCGAGGCAGCGGCAAAATCGGGCGAGCCACCGGCGCTGGTGATTATGTCGGCCAACTTTACCGCCGATCTGGCGATTAAAAATGAAATTTTGCCGATGGACGAACTGTTCCAATACGGCAATGAAAAGGCGACGCCGTTCCTGACTCAAAATTTCTGGCCTGCGATGCGTCAAAATGCCCAGGTTAACGGCGTGACTTACGCGATCCCGTTCCACAACTCGACACCGATTCTGTATTACAACAAAGACATGTTTAAGAAGGCCGGTATTGATCATCCACCGGCCGACTGGGCCGAGCTGCTGGCCGATGCCAAAAAGCTCACCGATCAGACCAAAGGGCAGTGGGGCGTTATGCTGCCGTCGACCAATGATGACTACGGCGCTTGGATACTCTCTGCACTCACACGCGCCAACGGCGGTAACTACTACAACGCCGACTATCCGGGCGAAGTGTATTACAACCAGCCTTCGACCATTGGCGCGCTGCGTTTCTGGCAGAATTTGGTGTATCGCGACAAAGTGATGCCGGAAGGCGTGTTGAATTCGAAACAAATCAGTGCGGCGTTTTTCTCAGGCAAACTGGGTATGACCATGCTCAGTACCGGCGCGCTGGGCTTTATGCGTGAAAACACCAAAGACTTCGAGCTGGGCGTGGCGATGATGCCGAAGGAAGTGCGTAATGCAGTGACTATCGGTGGAGCGAGTCTGGTCAGCTTCAAGGGCATTTCTGACGCGCAGAAAAAAGCGGCCTACACCTTCCTGCAGTATCTGGTCAGCCCGAAAGTGAACGGCAGCTGGAGTCGATTCACCGGCTACTTCTCACCACGTATCGCGTCTTACGATACGCCAGAGATGAAGGACTACATTGCCAAAGATTCGCGGGCTGCGGTTGCCCTGCAACAGCTTAAGTATGCCATGCCGTGGTATGCCACTTATGAAACTGTTGCCGTGCGTCAGGCGATGGAAAACCAGCTGGGTGCTCTGATGAACGATGCCAAACTGACGCCGGAAGCGGCAGCAGCCGAGGCGCAGAAGCAGGCTGACGGAATCATGAAACCTTACAATGAGCAGACCGCGCTGAGTCTGCCTAAATAAAAATCATCAACCCTCCCAGAGCTGTTAAAGTCTGGGAGGGTTATTACTCATGAAAAACTACTTCAGCCAGCCCTGCTCGTGGGCGTTGTTCAGATGTACCAGCAGGTGTTCCCAAAGCAGTGGATTCACTTCGCTGATAAACGCGTTGCGCGAAAGCACCTGCTCCAGGCGAATGTTGTTCTCCACCCAACTCTGGCCCTTATTATTAAGATTCATCACCACCGGAAGAACGCGATCAATGACTAGCGCAAAGCGGGCTTCTGGCGTTTCACCCGCCTCGTACTCATTCCACAGCGCTAGAAACTGCTGATTCAGCGGTGAAGGCAGCATGCCGAACAGGCGATTAGCCGCTTCAACTTCTTTTGAGTGTACGGCTTCGCGTGCCGCTAGGTCATAAACCAGTACGTCACCCGCATCAATTTCGACGATATCGTGCAGCAGTGCCATGCGGATCACTTTTTGGATATCGATATCTTTTTCCGCGAAGGGCGCAAGGCTCATGGCTGCAACGGCGAAATGCCAGCTGTGCTCCGCCGAATTTTCCTGACGCTGTGTACCTAACACTTTGGTACGGCGTTGCACGCTTTTCAATTTATCGATTTCCATAAGAAATTGAAAAACTTCGGTCATCGGGCCGAAATTAAGTGCCGGAGAGGCTACGGACATAATTACACCTTAGTCATTTAGAGACGGCTGTTTCAGAAAAATCCTTTAACCCTGCATTTTGAATGCATTGTATTGAGTACGATACGGCTAAAAGGCAAAAAAATCATGTTCTAAGCCACGATTCATTAAAAATTTTTAACCGGGAATCGCATGAGTATCCCGTGGATTGTAAAGATGGCTGAGCCTTCGTTACATCGCTTTATACAATATTTAAGCTTACACGTGTACACTGGAATTGATCTCATATACAGTGCCGTTGCAGTTAAATTGTGTATTTTCTGGTCTCGAGGGTCTCAACGTATGGTTAAAGTATCACCACCGGGATATCCGTGGGCGGAAGAAATTGCCAATAGCCTCAGTCACGGCGTTGGCGTAATTTTTGGCATAGTGGGTCTGGTGCTTTTACTGGTACAGGCGGTGGGTGCCAATGCGGGCGCCATGGCTATTACCAGCTACAGCCTTTATGGCGGAAGCATGATCCTGC
Source organism: Rouxiella silvae (assembly GCF_002093625.1). GTDB lineage: Bacteria > Pseudomonadota > Gammaproteobacteria > Enterobacterales > Enterobacteriaceae > Rouxiella > Rouxiella silvae. The sequence continues at coordinate 39,497 of NZ_MRWD01000032.1, forward strand.
TGTTTTTGGCATCCACGCTTTATCACGCGATCCCGCATGAAAAAGCCAAGTATTGGCTTAAAAAACTTGACCATTGCGCCATTTATTTACTGATCGCCGGCACCTATACGCCGTTCCTGCTGGTGGGCTTGGATTCACCGCTGGCAAACGGATTAATGGTCGTTATCTGGTCGATTGCCGCTTTCGGCGTGGTGTTCAAGCTGGCATTTGCCCACCGATTTGAAGTGTTGTCTTTGATTATTTACCTGACCATGGGCTGGCTGTCGCTGATTGTGATTTATCAGCTGGCGATGAAGCTTTCTCACGGTGGTGTCATTCTGCTGGCTGCGGGGGGCATTATTTACACGCTGGGGGTTATTTTTTATGCCTCGAAGCGTATTCGATTTGGGCATGCAATCTGGCACGGCTTTGTGCTTGGTGGCTGTTTCTGCCATTTTCTGGCTATCTACTATTACGTTAGATAACGCAGGTAGGTTAGAAAAAACAGGTACTTTTGATAAAAATCTCTTCTGATCATTACCTACAGAGCCTCTTGTGCTGTGTAGGTATCTTTCTCTATTTTTAAACTACTATTCTCGGCTCACTCGGGAATGTTCTGAACATAACTTCGCTTATCTTTATGTCTAAATATTACAAAATGTAAATATAAAGAAGGAAGTTATGTCTAAACGGACCTTATTCAAATACTCGGCCTTGGCCGTTTCTTTATTTTGTCTCTATCCCGCCACGGTCGCTGCAAATACGTCGGCAGAATCCTCACCTTTGCTCGCAGAGATGCGCGGCTCAATCGAATCTCCTCGTCAATTTGTTTTAGACCAGCCTGGCGAACCGAACATGGTCGAAAAACAGTACCGCTGGCATGATCAAACGCCTTTGCAATCCACCGGTTTCTGGGTGGAAAAAGGCGAGACTGTGAAGATTAATGTCAACCATCAAGGGGGGAGTCTAACACCGGCTTTGGAGTTTTTTGTTACTACACCTGATGACAGAACCACTCACTATAGGCACGCATTCAAAAAGGCGCTGAAACAGGGTGACAATACTTTCTCTTCGGAAAAAAGCGGCATCATTTATATCGCTAATTATCACGCGCCAATTACCGGTGATATCAAAATAAACATCCTCTCAGGTGCGAAACCCTTTGCTCGTTTTGTTTTGAATCAGCACAGCGCCCAAGACTATCAGCAGATGCTGAGTCAATTTAAAGATATCCCCTACGTCGAATTAGTCAGTAAGCGAATGATGATCACCCTGCGCGGTGCTAAAGCCCTGAAACACATTGGCTCAAATGGCCCGGAGGAGATGCTTAAAAATTGGGACAAAATTGTTACGCTTGCTGAAAATCAGTACGGTTTGACCGAAGAAAGTACAAACAGCCCGCACCAGCGTATTCGTCACCGATTCCACTGGTTAGACGGCATATCTTTGCCCGGCGTGACCAATAATGACAACTGCGGGGGGTACATGAACTCGAGCTCCTGGCGGATGCAAGCCTGTACCGAGGACGCAATAGCAGACATTGTTAATAATAAACTCCTGACCAGCGATGAAGGCTGGGGAGGCTGGCATGAGCTGGGACATCAGTTCCAGATGATCCCGATTGATTGGGGAACCTCGGCGGGTGGGGGCAACATGACCGAAGTGGTGGTGAATTTGACCTCACTTTACGTCCAGCGTGAAATGGGCATGGCCTCAAGGCTGGAATCTGGCAGATCTTGGGATGAAGATGTCTTCCCCTATCTGAATCAATCCAAACGCGATTATCACAATCTCGATAGCCTATTCACCAAAGTCGCGATGCTCTGGCAGCTTGATCTGACCTTTGGCAGTGATTTTTATGCTCGACTTGGCAAGGTTTACCGTGAAATACCGCAAAAGCAGCAACCTGCTAATTCAGATGAAAAAGTTCAGCGTTTTATTCTGGAAACAAGCCGCCTTTCTGGCTACGACCTGACGCCTTTCTTTGATAAATGGGGCCTGCCGATAACCCAACAGACGAAGAAGAGTCTTGGCACACTTGACCTTAAAAAACTAGACGTTCCAATTTGGGATAATAGAGACAGCAACATACGTTATGATCTTTCACAAGGCATTGAAAAACCCCTTTCGGCAAAATTGCAAAATGCGAGTGCAGAAAGCGGCGATTTATCACATTGGCGTCTCGATCAAGGGCAATTCAGAGTCGTCAAAACCCAGGACGGAATCAAGCCTGCGCTAGGGAGTTATTTCTTTACTGCCCGCCTAAGTGACAGGGCCGCAGATTATGCACACCAGGACCAAATGACCCAAAGTATTAGCCTGGATAAGGCAACGGTAAGCCAGGGAGAGTCAACGGCCACTCTGAGCTTTAAAAGTAACAGCTGGGGAGATGGTGATTTCGGCACGGTAAGCCTTATTGCTCGCGACAAGCAGGGCGATACGCTGCAAACAAAAGCGGTTGATACCCAAAGTATTCGAAATAAGTGGTTAGACAATCATATTGTCATGGCGTTGCCTGCGGACAGCGCAACGTTAGCCGTGCAGGTTCAGGCAACTAAAAAAAGCGGAGAAATGTCAGACGTTCATTTTGATGATTTCGTTTTGAAAGTCGAAAAAGCCGTCGTGGGCGAGCCAGATAATTTACCTCCTGTTGCTCATGCCTCTGTTAATCCGACAAGCCTTACGGGTGCGGGGAAAATTACCCTAAGTGCTTCAGGCAGTTATGACCCAGAGGGTGAAAAGTTAATCTACCGATGGAAGCAGGTTGCAGGACCGACCGTGTCCCTCGGTTCACCTAATAAATTGCAGTCAACTGCGCAGCTTTCAGCCGTGAGCCAAAAAACGCTTTATAGTTTTGAAGTCACGGTAACAGATGTTAAGGGAGCCTATGCCACTCGTGCAGTGAGCATGACGCAACAGCCCGAAGTCACTAGCACAGTACCCGCTTGGGACCGATCAAAAACCTATCCTAAACCTTGTGTGAAAGTCTCTTATCAGGGCAAAGAGTGGTTTAACGGCTGGTGGACAGTGGGGAATATACCGGGTTCTGATGGCACGTTCGGGGTCTGGCGTGAGATGGGCGCGAAGGACATGCACGCAGCCTGTAAATAAGCTGCACTCAGGCGCTTACTTCCCGCAAACAGAGTCTTCTATTCTGTCTGCGGGAAGTAGACGTGTCACAAGGTGCAAACTCCTTGTAGCCAGCGGTCGGTGTTGCTTACTTCTCTTCTTCCAACGAATAAGGCAGCGGCTGAATGCGCAGAGAGCTTGAGGCCTCATCACGCACGCGAAGCAGGTTGTCGGTATTCAAATCGTTGTTCAGCACCGCCTGAACCCACACTGAGCCATCACCAAGCTGAACTGCCGCCAGCACGGTGCCGGTACGACGCCAGTTTTCACCCAGTTGCAGTTCAAGGTCATCGCCCGCTGCAGGCACTTTGCTTGACTTGCCCGCCAGCCAATAAAGGGCGCGCTTGTTGGCACCGCGATATTTCGCACGTGCTACCATCTCCTGACCGGCATAGCAGCCTTTGGTAAAGCTGATGCCTTCCAGTGCCTGAATATTGGTAGCCTGCGGGATAAACTGTACGCTGTTAACGGTATCGATCACCGGAAAACCTGCTTCAATATCCAGCGCCAGCCACTGTTGGCTATCGTTTAACTGCGCCTGTTCGCCAATTTCTTGTGTAATCTGCTGTGCTTTCTCGGGGCTGGTTACAATTAAATAACGCTCGGCAGGCAGGGTAAAGTGCAACAGCGTTGTTTCATCCTGTTGAACAACCTGATGGGTAGCATCCGGCAGCGTTGAGAAAATACTCTTCAGCGCCGCGCTGGCCTGAAAACCGGCCACGCCAAGCAGCACGACGTCGTCGTCTGCGGTGAAGGTGATTTTTGAGAACACCGCATACTTCTTCATTTCGTGCATCTGGTTGTCGCGCAGGTTGCGACGTTCAATAAACGCCATGCCGTCGCCGCGCTTGAAGAGACGCATGTTGCTCCACATTTTGCCTTTGGCATCGCAGTGCGCGCAAAGCACGTGGCAGTCGGGCGCGAGCTTCTCAACGTCGGTAGTGACCTGACCCTGTAGGTATTTGAGCGTGTCAGCACCGGTCACAGTGACCAGCGCCCAGTCTTCCAACGACATAATGGTCAGTGGAAGATGCGATGAAGATGCAGGTTTCTGCGGGGGAAACGGATACTTGTACGCCATGATATTTCCTAATCCTGTGCTGCTGATTTAGGGAGGTATACAGGCATGGTAAAAGAGCTGGCCCGCTTTGAAAACACTTATTGATACTGTTTACGGTACGTCTCGCATCGATTGCTTAGTCGTTACCATCACGACCTGCTATTTTGCGGCACGTTACCCAAAAATGAACATCGTGTGACATCCTTACACTGAATAGTTACGCGAGAACAGACTGGGCTGGTAGAATCAAGGCTGAATGATAAAAATGAACGCCCTTGTACAGTTACGTTGATGATGAGCCATTCCGTTAAAAAGAGCATTTATATGGATATCAGCACCATGGATATAAATAACAAATCACGCATCCACTGGGCTTGCCGCCGCGGCATGAAAGAACTCGACATGGCTATCATGCCGTTCTTTAACTATGAGTTCGATACCCTGAGTGATGAGGACAAACAGCAATTTGCCCGCTTGCTGGAGTGCGACGACCCCGACTTGTTTAACTGGTTAATGAATTACGGTGAGCCGGACGATGTGGAGTTGAAGCGTATGGTTAACCTGATTCAAACGCGAAATAAAGACCGTGGCCCTGTGGCAATGTGATTTAAGGGTGTCGTGGCGTAGCCAACTTTTCTCGTTGGCAGTTCATGGCATTCTAATTTTAGCCATCTTACTCACGCCCTGGCCGCCTGAAGATTGGGTTATCTGGCTGGTTTTACTGGTTATTGTCGTATCTCAGGCGATACGTAGTCAGCGTCGTATCAGCGCACGTCACGGCGAAATCAGCCTGCTGGCGCAAGATAGGCTCCTGTGGCGCAAGCAGGAGTGGAAAATTAAACAACCGGTGTGGATGATCGACAGCGGTATTTTGTTATCGCTCAAGAGAGAACACACGCCGCGCGGCTGGTTTAAAGCGCTTCGTGGAAAAAAGAACAAGCTTTGGCTGGCTTCAGACAGCATGAGTCAGGAGGAGTGGCGGCATCTGAGGCAGGTGTTGCTTACGGGCAAACGTGATGTGGCACCGGTCAAAAATCCCCCTCCGCTCTAGTGACTCAGTCACAAGGCGGAGGGCAAACTCTGCGTGAACACTTAGAGCAGGGCGTCCATCTCAAGTAGAATTTGGTCGCACCACTCCTGCAGCCGGTCTTCGCTCAGCTCGAACTGATTGACTTCGTCCAGCGCCAGGCCGACAAAGTGCTTACCGTCTGCGCTGAGCGGTTTCGGGCTGGTGAACTCAAAGCCTTCAATCGGCCAAAATCCGATAAACTGTACACCAAGCGGCAATAGGCGGTCATGTAACATGCCTAGCGCATCCAGGAACCATTCTCCGTATCCCAGTTGATCGCCCATGCCATACATAGCAACGATTTTTCCACGCAGGTTGAGGGTCGAAAGCCTCTCCCATACGGCTTCCCAGTCTTCCTGAATTTCACCGAAGTCCCAGGTGGGGATACCCAGAATCAAAATGTCGTACTCCTCCATTTTAGCCGGGTCGACATCCTTTAAATTGTGCAGATCCACCAGGTCTTCACCCAGAATTTCGCGGATTTTTTCAGCCGCCATCTCGGTGTAACAGGTGCTTGAACCATAGAAAAGACCAATCTTCATTATGCTTGCTGCCGTACTTAGTCGATCAATGAATGGCGGTCAGTGTACCAGATTTGTGCCAAATTAAGGCATAATGCGCGGGTATTACCTTCACCCTCGGCCCACCCTGGAAACAGGACAAAGGAGAAAATGTGCCTAAACCAGACGATGGCCAAATGCTGGTCGAACAGTTTCTCGACGCGCTGTGGCTTGAAAGAAACCTCGCCGAAAACACGCTGGCGTCCTATCGTCTAGACCTGAAGTCGCTGCTGATGTGGATGGACCATCATGAGACAGACCTGCTTCAAGTTCAGGCGCTTGAGTTGCAATCCTTCCTTGCCGAGCGCGTTGAGGGCGGCTACAAGGCGACCAGTTCTGCGCGCTTGCTCAGTGCGATGCGACGTTTCTTTCAGTATTTGAATCGTGAGTCGCTGCGTGATGATGACCCAACGGCGTTGCTCTCGTCGCCCAAACTGCCACAGCGGCTGCCTAAAGACCTCAGTGAAGCGCAGGTTGAAGCGCTGCTCGCGGCCCCCAGTACAGATATTCCTCTAGAGTTACGAGACAAGTCTATGCTCGAGCTGCTGTATGCTACTGGGCTACGCGTCTCCGAGCTTGTGGGACTTACACTGAGCGATATTAGTTTGCGACAGGGTGTGGTGCGGGTTATTGGTAAGGGTGACAAGGAGCGGCTGGTGCCGTTGGGAGAAGAGGCAGTCTATTGGCTGGAAAACTATCTTGAGCACGGCAGACCTTGGTTGATGAACGGCCAGTCGCTGGATATTGTTTTTCCCAGCAATCGCAGTCAAAAAATGACCCGTCAGACCTTTTGGCACCGGATTAAGCATTATGCTGTGCTGGCCGGTATCGATGCTGCAAGGCTGTCGCCGCACGTGTTAAGGCATGCATTTGCCACACATTTGTTGAACCACGGCGCAGATTTACGTGTCGTGCAGATGCTTTTGGGCCACAGTGACCTGTCGACCACGCAAATTTATACTCATGTAGCAACGGAGCGTTTAAAGCAGCTACATCAACAACATCACCCTCGTGCGTGATCCGAGGGATAACAAAGGACGTAACGATGAAAAAGACTTTACTCATGCTGGCCCTGGTGGCCACTGGTTTGACTCAGGCAGCACACGCCGACGACGCCGCCATGAAAAACACCTTCAAGAAGATTGGCCTTGAAAATCCACAAGTGAACACCTCGCCTATCAAGGGCTTAAAAGCGGTAACGACTCCGCAGGGTGTAATTTACGTCAGTGAAGACGGTAAATATGTGCTGCAAGGCCCTTTGTATGACGTGAGCGGTGAGCGTCCGGTTAATCTTAGCAATCAGGCATTGATCACTAAGCTCAACGCCTTGCAAAATGAGATGATCGTTTATAAGGCGGCGAAAGAGCAACGGGTGATCACGGTGTTCACCGACATCACCTGCGGCTATTGCCACAAACTGCATCAGCAGATGAAGGGCTATAACGATCTCGGCATTACCGTGCGTTATCTAGCCTTCCCGCGCGCCGGTTTGGGGTCGCCAACTGAAAAAGAAATGCAGTCAATCTGGAATACCGGTGACCGCAAAAAGGCGCTGGATGAGGCGATGCGCGGTGACGCAGTTTCCCCTATTGCCAAAACTGCCGACAGCAAGGTCGATATTTCCAAACACTTTGAGCTAGGTCAACAGCTTGGCGTAACGGGTACACCGGCCGTGGTGCTGGAAGACGGAACGCTGGTTCCGGGTTACCAACCGCCTGAGGCAATGGCCGCCATGCTGGGTATCAAAGCATAAGACTTTAACGGACGGCGGGATGACATCTCTGCCGTCCAAAATTATATAGGTGGTTGATTTTCGTGACAGTCAAGACCCAGCTTCGCCGTCGTGAGGCACAGGAAGGCGCCGATTTACCCGCGGACCTGCCCCCTTTGCTACGTCGTCTTTACGCCATGCGCGGAGTAAAACAGAGTCAGGAACTTGAGCGCGGCGTACGCGGTTTGCTCGATTATAAACAGCTCGATGGCATTGATGATGCCGTAAAACTGCTGCGAAACGCCCTGTCTGAGCGTCTACAGATTATGATTGTCGGGGACTTTGACGCCGACGGTGCAACCAGTACCGCGCTGACCGTGTTGTCGCTGCGCAGTATGGGCTACGACGGCGTGAAATATTTGGTGCCTAATCGTTTTGAAGACGGCTACGGGCTAAGTCCGGAAGTGGTTGAGCAGGCTGCGGCGCGCGGCGCACAGTTGATCCTCACCGTTGATAACGGTATTTCATCGCATGCGGGCGTTGAGCTGGCACATGAAAAGGGCATTCAGGTACTGATCACTGACCACCACTTGCCGGGTGAAACGCTGCCGGCTGCCGAAGCGATTATCAATCCTAATTTGCACGGCTGTGCTTTTCCGTCCAAATCGCTGGCGGGCGTTGGTGTAGCATTTTATTTGATGCTGGCGCTGCGCAGCTCGCTTCGCGAAAACGGCTGGTTTGAGCAGAGCGGCCTGCCGATGCCTAATTTGGCCGAATGGCTGGACTTGGTTGCGTTAGGAACTGTCGCCGATGTGGTGCCGCTGGATACCAACAACAGAATTTTGGTTTATCAGGGGCTTAACCGAATTCGCGCCGGTAAGTGCCGCCCAGGCGTTCGTGCGTTGCTCGAAGTCGCAGGGCGCGAGGCACGCCAGCTCACCGCCAGTGACTTGGGTTTTGCGCTTGGGCCACGGCTCAATGCGGCGGGGCGGCTTGACGACATGTCGGTGGGTGTAGCACTGCTGCTCAGCGAAGACATGGCGCAGGCGAGGGCCTTAGCGGGCGACCTTGACGCCCTGAATCTGATGCGTCGTGAAATCGAGCAGGGTATGCAGGTTGAAGCGCTGGCGCTGTGTGAGAAGCTGGAAACCAGTACTGAGAATCTACCGTTCGGGCTGGCGATGTATCATCCTGAGTGGCATCAGGGCGTGGTGGGTATACTGGCTTCGCGCTTGAAAGAACGCTTTAACCGTCCTGTCATTGCCTTTGCTCCTGCGGGTGATGGCGTGCTCAAAGGTTCGGGCCGGTCGATCAATGGGTTGCACATGCGCGACGCGCTGGAGCGGCTTGATACCCTTAATCCCGGGCTGATGATGAAGTTTGGCGGTCATGCAATGGCTGCGGGGCTTTCGCTCGAAGCGGATAAATTTGACCAGTTCCGCGATCTTTTTGCCGAGCTGGTGGGCGAATGGCTCGACCCGTCTTATCTTGAGGGCGTGGTATGGTCTGACGGCGAACTGACATCTCAGCAGATGTCTCTTGAAACTGCCGAGCAGATTCGCGAGGGAGGTCCGTGGGGGCAGTCGTTCCCAGAACCGGTATTCGACGGTACTTTCCGCATTCTGCAGCAGAAGCTTTTAAAAGAGCGGCATTTGAAACTGATGATCGAACCGCTGGGCGGCGGCCCGTTATTGGACGGTATTGCTTTTAATATCGACCCCACTTTATGGCCCGACAGCAGCGTGCGTGAGGTTCAACTGGCCTACAAGCTGGATATCAACGAATACCGCGGTAACCGTAACGTTCAACTGATGATCCAGCACCTGTGGCCACGCTAAGTCACGCAATATCCCTTCATTAGTGTAATTGTCACTCGACTTGCTATAAAACAGCCGCATATTCCTTTAGAATGTGCGGTTCGAATGGCGCTGTGCCAGATTTTACTCAACGTAAGACGCGAAAAAATCATGTTTGAAATTAATCCGGTAAAAAACCGCATTCAAGACTTGGCTGAAAGGGCCGCGGTTATTAGGGGGTATCTTTGACTATGATGCCAAGAAAGAACGCCTCGAAGAAGTAAATGCCGAGCTGGAACAGCCGGACGTATGGAATGAACCTGAACGCGCACAGGCGCTGGGCAAAGAGCGCTCGGCGTTGGAAGCCATTGTCGATACTATCGATGAGCTGACTCAGGGCCGTGAAGACGTGACCGGTCTGCTTGAGCTGGCAATTGAAGCTGAAGACGAAGAAACATTTAACGAAGCCGTAGCTGAACTTGACGTGCTGATGGCCAAGCTTGAACAGCTTGAATTCCGTCGTATGTTCTCTGGCGAATACGACAGTGCCGACTGCTATCTGGATATCCAGGCAGGCTCCGGCGGCACCGAGGCTCAGGACTGGGCCAGCATGCTGCTGCGTATGTTCCTGCGTTGGGCCGATTCTCGCGGCTTCAAAACCGAAATCATTGAAGAATCTGATGGCGACGTTGCTGGCACCAAATCGGCCACCGTCAAAATCATTGGTGACTACGCGTTCGGCTGGCTGCGTACTGAAACCGGCGTGCATCGCCTGGTACGTAAAAGCCCGTTCGACTCGGGCGGTCGTCGCCATACCTCCTTCAGTTCGGTGTTCGTTTATCCTGAAGTTGACGACGATATTGATATCGAAATCAATCCGTCAGATTTGCGTATCGACGTTTATCGTGCCTCCGGTGCCGGTGGTCAGCACGTCAACAAAACCGAATCTGCGGTACGTATTACCCACATGCCAACCAACATTGTGGTGCAGTGTCAGAACGACCGTTCACAGCATAAGAACAAAGATCAGGCCATGAAGCAGCTGAAAGCTAAGCTTTATGAGTATGAAATGCAAAAGAAAAATGCTGATAAACAACAGGCGGAAGACAACAAGTCTGATATCGGTTGGGGCAGCCAGATCCGTTCCTACGTTCTGGATGACTCTCGTATCAAAGACCTGCGCACAGGTGTTGAAACACGCAATACACAGGCCGTATTAGATGGCGACCTGGATAAATTCATCGAAGCAAGTTTGAAAGCCGGGTTATAAGGAACCGAAATGTCTGAGCAACAACCATCTGGGCAGCAGCCACAGGGCGCAGAACACGTGCAGGAACTTAACAACGAGCTGAAAGCGCGTCGTGAGAAGCTGGCCCTTTTGCGTGAAAAAGGCATCGCTTTCCCGAACGATTTCCGTCGTGATAGCATTTCCGATGCACTGCACGCTGAATATGGCAACAAAGAAAACGAAGAGCTGGAAGCGCTGAACGTCGAAGTCACCGTCGGTGGCCGTATGATGACCCGCCGTATCATGGGTAAAGCGTCTTTCGTCACCTTGCAAGACGTCGGCGGCCGCATTCAGCTGTACGTTTCGCGTGACGACCTGCTTGAAGGTCAGTACAACGAAGAGTTCAAGAAGTGGGACCTGGGCGATATCCTCGGCGCTCGCGGTAAGCTGTTCAAAACCAAGACCGGCGAACTCTCTATCCACGTTACTGAACTGCGTCTGTTGACTAAAGCGCTGCGTCCGTTGCCAGACAAGTTCCACGGCCTTGCCGATCAGGAAACCCGTTATCGTCAGCGTTATCTTGATCTGATTGCTAACGACGAGTCGCGCAACACCTTTAAAATCCGCTCACAAATCATGGCTGGCATCCGCAAGTTCATGGTTGAGCAGGACTTTATGGAAGTTGAAACGCCGATGATGCAGGTTATTCCCGGTGGTGCTTCTGCGCGTCCGTTTATCACTCACCACAATGCGCTGGACATCGATATGTACCTGCGTATTGCACCAGAGCTGTATTTGAAGCGTTTGGTGGTGGGCGGCTTCGATCGCGTGTTCGAGATCAACCGTAACTTCCGTAACGAAGGCGTTTCTCCGCGTCATAACCCAGAGTTCACCATGATGGAACTCTATATGGCGTATGCGGACTACCGTGACCTGATTGTGCTGACAGAATCTTTGTTCCGCACGCTGACCGAAACCGTTCTTGGCAGCAGTGTTGTGCAGTATGGCGATCAAACCTTCGACTTCGGTAAGCCGTTTACCAAGCTGACCATGACCGAAGCGATCCTTAAATATCGTCCTGAAACCAACGTAGCCGATCTGGCAGACATGGCGAAGGCGACGGTTATCGCGGAATCTCTTGGTATTAAAATCGAGAAAAGCTGGGGTCTGGGCCGTATAGTTTGTGAAATCTTTGAAGAAACCGCTGAAAGCCAACTCATTCAGCCAACCTTCATTACTGAATATCCGGCAGAGGTTTCTCCACTGGCGCGCCGCAACGACGATAACCCAGAAGTGACCGATCGCTTCGAGTTCTTCATCGGCGGACGTGAAATCGGTAACGGCTTCTCTGAGCTCAATGACGCAGAAGATCAGGCTCAGCGCTTTGCCGACCAGGTTGCGGCGAAAGACGCAGGCGATGACGAAGCAATGTTCTATGATGAAGACTACGTGACCGCTCTGGAACACGGTATGCCACCAACCGCCGGCCTCGGCATTGGTATCGACCGTATGGTTATGCTGTTTACCAACAGCCACACCATCCGCGACGTTATTCTGTTCCCGGCGATGCGCCCACAGAAATAACCGTGCCACACCCTCTTCTGCAAAGGAGAGGGTGATTTATTTTCTTCACTATCTAGTCGTATCCCTCTAAATATCCTCACTTTTTTACAGTAAAAAACCTGCTAGAAGGTGAATCGTATCCTTAAAATTTATGCGTAAAAATTACAAGATTATTTGTATTTTATAAGCATGATTTTACAGGACGAAACATTTATTGGCATCAATAGCCAATTACACTCATTAACATTGTGGTAAAATTTTTACATATTCTTCCTTATATGTAAGGAAGGAATTAACAACTTATAACGCTGGTAATAGGCGTATAACAAATTTCCCCAACATTTTGGTTATTCAACACCCGCTATGTCGTCTAAAACTACTGGAAATTCCCGTCGAGACTTCCTTCTCAAAACCATCGCAATTGCTCCCGCTGTGGCTTTAAATGGAACCGGTTTCATGGCTATGTCAGCGCCGGCTCAGGCCGATGAAAAAAAACCGTCCGAGTCGTCATCCGCTGTGAAAGCGCCTGATTATCACCCCACCAAGTTTACCGCCGAAGAGTATGCTTTTGTTCAAGCTGCCGTTGCGCGACTGATCCCGGCAGACGATCGTGGACCTGGCGCGCTGGAAGCCGGTGTGCCCGAGTTTATCGACCGTCAAATGGACACGCCTTACGCCACCGGTGCCAACTGGTACATGCAGGGGCCGTTTCATCCCGAAGCCGAACATGATTTTGGTTACCAGCTGCCGCTGGGGCCTTTCGCGATTTATCAGCTGGGTATCAGCGATGCCAACGACTACTCGAAAGCCAAGTTCGGCAAGGTATTCACTGAGCTGACGACAGAGCAGCAAGAGTCCCTGCTGATGGAATTTGAGAGCGGCAAGGCTGAGTTCAAACAGGTTCCGAGCAAAGTTTTCTTCTCTTTCCTGCTGCAAAACACCCGTGAAGGCTTCTTCAGTGACCCTATCCACGGTGGCAATCACCAGATGGTCGGCTGGAAGCTCATCGGATTCCCCGGTGCCCGTGCAGACTTTATGGACTGGGTTGAACGCGGCGAACGTTATCCGTTCCCGCCGGTGTCTATCAGTGGTGAAAGAGCGTAATTATGACTAAAGCAATGAAGAAAGTAGATGCAGTCATCGTCGGTTTTGGTTGGGCCGGTTCAATTATGGCCAAAGAGCTGACCGAAGCCGGTTTGAGCGTGGTTGCGCTTGAGCGTGGCCCGAGCCGAGATACCTATCCAGACGGCGCCTATCCGCAGGTAGTGGATGAGCTGACCTATAACATTCGTAAAAAGCTGTTCCAGGACTTGTCGAAAAGCACCGTGACTATTCGTCACAACGTGACCCAGACCGCCTTACCTTATCGCCAACTTAATGCGTTTCTTCCTGGGACCGGTACCGGTGGTGCAGGTCTGCACTGGTCAGGCGTGCATTTCCGCGTGGATCCTGTCGAACTGAACCTGCGCAGCCACTATGAAGAACGCTACGGCAAGAAATTTATTCCTGAGGGTATGACCATTCAGGACTTCGGCGTTAACTATAACGAGCTGGAGCCGTTCTTCGACAAAGCTGAGAAAGTGTTTGGTACTTCCGGTTCGCCGTGGACGATTAAAGGTCAGCTAGTTGGCAAAGATAAAGGCGGAAATCCGTTTGCGCCAGACCGCTCCGACCGTTTCCCGCTTCCGGCACAAAAACGCACTTATTCTGCCCAACTGTTTGCTCAGGCGGCGGAGTCGGTGGGGTATCATCCTTACGATCTGCCATCGGCCAACACCTCAGGCCCTTATACCAACACCTACGGCGCACAGATGGGCCCGTGCAACTTCTGCGGATACTGCAGCGGCTATGCGTGCTACATGTATTCCAAAGCTTCACCGAACGTCAATATTCTGCCGTCGCTGCGTCAGGAGTCTACGTTTGAGCTGCGCAACAACGCCTACGTGCTGCGTGTTAACCTAACGGGTGACAAAAAACGCGCGACCGGCGTGACCTACGTGGACGCGCTGGGCCAGCAGGTTGAGCAACCCGCTGACCTGGTTATTCTCTCTGCGTTCCAGTTCCACAACGTTCACCTGATGCTACTTTCCGGCATCGGTAAACCTTATGATCCGGTGACCAACGAAGGTGTAGTGGGCCGCAACTTTGCCTACCAGAACCTGACCACCATCAAAACCTTCTTTGAGACCGACAAGTTCACCAACACCTTTATAGGTGCCGGTGGAGCAGGGGTGGGCGTCGACGATTTCAACGCCGACAACTTCGATCATGCCAAATACGGCTTTGTCGGCGGCTCGCCGTTCTGGGTAAACCAGGCCGGTTCCAAGCCGATTTCAGGTTTGCCGATCCCTCCAGGTACGCCAAACTGGGGCAGCAAGTGGAAGGCCGCGGTAGCCGATGCTTATACTCATAACGTTTCAATGGATGCCCACGGGGCGCATCAGTCTTATCGTGCTAACTATCTTGACCTCGACCCTACCTACAAAGACGTCTACGGCCAGCCGCTGCTGCGCATGACCTTTGACTGGCAGGAAAATGACGTGAAGATGTCGCAATTTATGTACGACAAGATGCACAAGATTGCCGAAGCGATGAACCCGAAACTGATCACCGGCGCGCCTAAAAATGCCAATACGCATTTTGACAGCACGGTTTATCAGACCACCCACATGAATGGCGGGGCGATTATGGGCGAAGATCCAAAAACCAGCGCCGTTAACCGCTATTTGCAAAGCTGGGACGTGCACAACGTCTTTGTGCCGGGCGCCTCCGCTTTCCCGCAGGGACTGGGCTATAACCCAACTGGCATGGTGGCAGCATTGACTTACTGGTCTGCAAAAGCAATTCGTGAGACCTATTTGAAAAACCCAGGCCCACTGGTACAGGCATAAGGATATCGCTATGAAAACATTACTTTCTGCCTTGTTCTTGGGATCGGTGGCCTTTGCTGCCTTGGCCGATGATAACGCCAATGCGGACCTGATTAAACGCGGTGAATATCTGGCGAGAGCCGGTGACTGTGTTGCCTGCCATACCACCGCGGGCGGCAAGCCGTTTGCAGGTGGGCTAAAAATGGTCACCCCGATAGGGGCTATTTATTCCACGAACATCACACCGGATAAAACCAACGGTATTGGCGATTATACGCTCGAAGATTTTGAAAAAGCAGTGCGTAAAGGTGTGGCGAAAAACGGTCAAACGCTGTATCCGGCGATGCCGTTCCCGTCCTATTCCGTAGTGAGCGATGAAGATATGAAGGCGCTGTATGCCTACTTCATGCACGGCGTTGAGCCGGTTGCCGAACCTAACCGTGACAGCGATATTCCGTGGCCGCTCTCTATGAGATGGCCTCTGGCTATCTGGCGTACCGCTTTCGCGCCGAAGGTGCAGCCTTTCGCCGGTAAACTTGATGAAGACTCGCAGCTTGCGCGCGGCCGTTATCTGGTTGAAGGCCTGGGTCACTGCGGCGCTTGCCACACCCCGCGCAGCATCACTATGCAGGAAAAAGCCATGAACAATGGCGAGGGCAATAACTTCCTCTCCGGCAGTGCTGCGCCCGTCGATGGCTGGACCGCCAGCAATCTGCGTGGCGATAATCAGGACGGATTGGGTCGCTGGAGCGAAGACGATCTGGTGCAGTTCCTGCGCACCGGCCGTAACGATCACACCGCCGTATTTGGCGGCATGACCGACGTGGTGAAACACAGCTTGCAGTACCTGACGCCGGAAGACGCCACGGCAATCGCTCGCTACCTTAAGTCGCTGGATGCCAAAGACAGCAGCAAACCGGCCTTCAAGCCGGACGACAGCGTGGCAAAAGCGCTGTGGAAAGGTGACGACAGCAAACCCGGCGCCGCCGTGTATGTTGACAGCTGCGCCGCGTGTCACAAGACCGATGGCACTGGCTATAAGCGCTTCTTCCCAGAGCTGAAAGGCAATCCGGTGGTGCTGGCGAAAGATCCAACGTCGCTTATCCACATCGTGCTGACCGGTAATACATTGCCGGGCGTTATCGGTGCACCTTCGAACATCACCATGCCTGCTTTCGGCTGGCGTTTGAACAACCAGCAGGTGGCAGACGTGGTGAAATTTATCCGCACCAGCTGGGGCAACATGGCGCAAGAACCCGTCACCGCCGACGATGTCAAAAAGATCCGTGAAGACAAAAATGTCATCACCAATCCAAAACAGTTAGGTAATCAGAATATCGAACTGCTGACGCCGATTGAGTAACCCGCGCTGGCCGCTGTTTGCACAAGGTACGGCATCGATTAAGCATGAGATGCGTTTCTTCATTTAAGCGCTGTTAATAAACAAAGGGGTCGCCTGTGATACAGGCGACCCCTTTATGTTTTTTGAGCTAAATGCTTAAATCCTCAGCAATTATTTGGATGCATTCCTTGCTAGTACTGCGTAACCCGTTATAATGCCAGCCACACACCGAAGCGGGTGTAGTTCAATGGTAGAACGGTAGCTTCCCAAGCTGCATACGAGGGTTCGATTCCCTTCACCCGCTCCATGACCTTTCTTAAAGCATCTCAATTTACTGAATCCTAAGGGATATGGCTCAAAGCCTTCCGATAGTTTTACTCACTGTAACCAACACTGTGACTAACTTTGTTGACGTAGTGAGCGGACCTAAGGTCTCAGTACATGCTCAACTCAATAACCTATCTTTATCAGCGCAATGGCGTCTTCTATATCCGACTTAGGATGAAGGCTATTGGTCGCTTTCCGGCTTCGCTTCCACAACATAAACGTTATAAACTTACGTCAGTATCATTACGGACCAAGGACAGGCGTACCGCTATGGCTCACTCTCGGCACATCAAGGCAGCACTAAAAGTAATCCATGCAGACCGACCTGATGCCACCTATGAGGAAATGAGGGGGCACCTTAGGGAAGTTGCAGAGTGGGAACTTTCAACGGGACGTTCAGACCTATTCGAGCCAGACATGAGAGATCTCTATCGGGACCAGTACAGCGAATTAGGCGAGAGCCTTACTGATGCGCTGGCGAGTGAACCCCTGAACATTGACCAGCATCGTTACATCAATGAGGCTCTGGAAGTGCTCAAGGCGTGCATGAAACGCATCGAAGCTGGAGACAGTAAGCCTCTTATAGATTACGTCGATGGATTTAATGATGTTAGTCGTTCAAGTGATCAAACCTCTGCTTCATTATCTGTAAATGCTCCAGAAGTTAATTCCGGGGTCACTGTAGCGAGCCTCTTTGAGCAATACGAAGCGGAAAACGCTCAGAACTGGAAGCCAGCCACCTTAAAAGAAAACAAAGCGTCCCACGCTACATTAATTGAAATCTTCGGCTATCTCGGTCTCAATGCTGATGCTAATAGGGCCGATATACTCAAGGTTCGTGATGTGCTCCAACAGTTACCGAAGAATCGTAAGCAGCGCTTTAAGGATATCCTGTTGGTTGACCTGCTGAGTCGTGAAGATAAGACTGATTGTCTTGATGTGGTCACTATCAATAATAAATATCTTATTAAGATGGCGGCTGTCTTCAAGTGGGCTTTACGCAACGACCTGATCAAAAAGAATATGACTGAGGGTCTGGAACTGAAGGTTCCTCAGCGTAAAGCTTCAGAGGCCCGTAATGCTTTCTCTACGGTGCAAGTAAATCAACTATTGGATGCCGCCCAAGTTTACTCACAAAAGCCTTCTGGTAAGCCCTATCACTATTACGTTACCGTTTTGGCTGCTATCACTGGAGCAAGACTTAATGAAGTAGCTCAGCTACAGGTCAAGGATGTCAGGGCCACGGAAGTCGGAACCGTTTATATCCATATCAATGAAGATGACAGTAGCTTACCCGGTAAGAGCATCAAGAATGCCCACAGTGATCGCTGTGTGCCTCTGGTCGATGGAGCCTATGGTTTTGTATTGGCTGACTTTATGACGCTTGTAGAAGCCCGTAGTAATACTGGTGGGGGGGATGCTATGGTGTTTAATGAACTTCGCCTCATGAAGAATGGTTACGGTGAGCAGGTAAGCAAATGGTTTAACCGGACGTTGTTACCTAAGGTTATTATTGACCGTGACGGATTGGCGTTCCACTCGTTCAGGCATACAGTTGGGAACCAGTTAAGACAACATGGGGTTGAATTGGCGTATGCTCAGGCGATTATGGGTCATAGCTCAGGATCAATTACCTATGACCGCTACGCTAAAGAGGTTGAGGTAGATAGATTGGTTAATGTAATGGCAGAAATTTATAAGGAGATTGGATTAAATGGCTGAGTATTTCCCAGCAGTTTTTGAAGGCGAGGCTTTTAATTGTCCATATTGCGGGGTTTATGCTCGGCAATTTTGGCGTACATTATTCGGTAATGGTCAGCATATGGTGTCAAAGGATACACCCTTCAAGATGTCGTCATGTTCACATTGTGGCGACAGTGCCTATTGGTTCGAAGAAAAAATGATGGTCCCTGCTGCGGGTAATGTTGAGTTGCCTAATCAAGACATGCCGGAAGACTGCAAGGCTGATTACATGGAAGCCCGAAGTATTATCAATCTGTCTCCTAAAGGGGCCGCAGCGCTTCTCCGTCTGTGCCTCCAGAAACTGATGGTCCACTTAGGCGAGCCGGGGAATAACATTAACGCTGATATTAAGTCTCTCGTTGAGAAGGGGCTGCCTCCTCGTATCCAGCAAGCAGCAGACATATGTCGAATTGTTGGTAATCAGGCCGTTCATCCCGGAGAGATTAGCCTTGATGACGATCCACAGTTAACACACGGTCTCTTTAAGCTGCTGAACATCATTGTCGATGACCGAATTACGAGACCAAAGGAAATCGAAACGATGTTCCAGAGTATGCCTGAGGGACCACGGCAAGGCATTGAGAATCGGGACAAAAAGAGTGCTTAAGGTAATACAGACCTAATACGACTCACTAAGGGGAGAGGGAAGACAATAAAGTGTTTCCTCTATGAAAATTAACCGTAACTTATCGCATCCTTTCAGGGGCGGGATGACCAATTTACAGACACCAAGCGTTCTACTTAAAGAATGCTTCCTGTGTGCTCTGGGTCAGTCGATAAGTGAATAGCAATAGAAATCATATTTAATTATGGTCTCTGGTCTACAGGGGCTTAAACTTAAAGATTTACTTAAAGACCATTAAGATACTTAGAGTTTAATTAATTGTTTTAATTAAAAGATAATCATTAAAAG